>NZ_LZJR01000084.1 GCF_001667925.1 Mycobacterium sp. E2479
ACATTCCGACATCGACATCGAGCTGGCGGAGCGCCCGAGCCATGAGACCGTCGCGGCTGTCACCGAGGGGCGCGCGGAGCTTGGAATAATCGCCGACACGGTGGACTCGGGTCGACTGGAGTGCTCGACGCTGCGTCCGGACCGGCTCGTCGTAATCGTGCCGGCCGGCCATCCACTCGCCGACCGCGACCAAGTCGCGTTCAGCGCCTGTCTGGATTACCCCTTCCTGGGATTCACCCAGGGAAATCCGCTGCAGGAACACCTGAGTGGCCAAACCCAGCCTCTCGGCCTTCGCCCCCGCTACCGCGCGCATCTGCCCAATACTGACGCAATCTGTGCCGCGGTGGCAGCCGGAGTCGGCATCGCCGTGGTTCCAGCTTTGGCCGCAGCACAGCGGCAGATTCGAGACCTTCGCACCATCGACCTGACAAACGCGTGGGCGCACCGCAATCTTCTGCTGTGCTATCGCGATCGATCGCAATTATCCAGTGCTGCTGCAGAATTCAGCGCGCATCTGTTCGCAGTCGAATGAGCGACCGCGGCAACGCTTGTCGCAGATCTGCCCGCTAGCATCCGGTTTCAGGTGCGGCAGCGATGCCGCCGGCCCGAACGTTCAGGCGGATGGTGCGTCTTCGCGCATCCGACGCATCAGTCCCTGTTCGCCCCGCGCTTCGGGTAGCGGAATCAATTCGGCGTGTATGGTGCGACCGAATTTGGACCGCATAAGCCGATGTGCCGACGGCACCAATACGCCATGCAAAAAGGGATACTTCTGCCGCAGCAGACGACTGGCTTTCAGATATTCATCCCCCTCCAACAGGCGCACGCTACCCGATTGCGTTGATCCCGTCGGTTTGCCCGACGCTGTGGCTGGGCCGAATTCGACCGTGGGGTTGCGCCGCATTCGGCGCACTTTGACCGCCCGCTCAAAACTCCGAAAGTAGGCCCGGTCTCCGTTTACCACGATGCTGACCGGGCTAGAACCTGGCGTTCCGTCCTTCCGAAAGGTCGTGAGGCTGATGGTCTTTTGCCGCACGAACGGCGCCAACGCCGAATTGGTTGCCGTGCCAACCGCGCCCACAACATAGCCGAGTTGGCGTAACCGCAGCACCAGGGCCAGTGCCAGCGCAACTGACATCGCTCCGAGAACCCAGGCTTGCGAGGCCGAACCACCCTCGTCGAGGTCCACAACGTGGTTCACCGTGTGCACAGTGTTGGCCACAATGAAGCCGGCCAACGCGGTGGCCAACGCATCGGCCCAGATCAGCGCCAGCAGCAGGATGACGCCCAGACCTAGCTGGAACGCGCCGACGTCATGCAAGAAGTGCCGGTGTTCGCCAAATCCGACCGCATCGGCGAATGAAGGCGGGTCGATCAGGCACCAGACCCCGATCCCAGCGGTGGCTACCCCCACACCCGATGTCACCGCGACCACGTACAGCCGCGCTAGCCTATTCCATCGATACATCATGCCGCCCTTCCCACGGAGCCCTGTTTTTTCCTTAGTCGCTTGACGGAATGCGTTGCCGATATGTGACGTCAGCCCCGCAGCCAGTGCGTCCTTGACAGAACTTGCCGGAGACGCAACATACGCTTGGCTGGCGTGCACGGATACGCTCAGCCGTGCAGGGTGGGCCGGTAGATGAGCTCTTGGATATCGCCGTCCAGCGTCCGGCTTTCCATCAGCTCGAGGTCGAAGTCGGCCGCACCCCGAAAGATCGGAGCATCTCCGGTCTGACCGGTGATCACGGGAAAGATCGTCACCTGGACCCGGTCGACCAGGCCGACGGCCATCAGCGCTCGGTTCATCGACAGGCTGCCGTGCGAGCGCAATGGCACCTCGGACTCCGACTTGAGTCGGGCGACGGCATCGACGGCGTCGCCGCTCACGACGGTCGCGTCAGGCCAGTCCAGAGGTCCATCCAGGGTGGTGGACACCACCGTCGCCGGCAGGTGCCGCATCCGCGTGACCCACGGGTCGCGCACGTCGGAATCCTCGGAGCTCTCGGACAGCATTTCTGCGAATAGCCGATATGTGTTGGCGCCGAGAACCATTCGCTGCTTCCCGCCATACACGCCGAGGCGGTGGTCGAGCAGTTCGGGGCCTTGCTTGCCCCAATAACCGCCCCAATCGCCGCCGCTGACGCCGGCGAAGCCGTCGAGGCTGGAAAAGACGTCGAAGGTATAGGTGGCAGTCATTGATGGTCTCCTCGAGTGCGGTGATGGCGTGTTGGGGATACAGACTGGACGCCCTGGGGAAACTAATCGCGTCAATTCAGGTGGTCTCGGTCCGCTGTCGCCAGGCAGGCCCTGGTTTAGGCGGAATGGCGTGTGGGCAATCGCAGGCATGAGTTCGCTACGATCCATCTGGTTTCTCGCTACTGCGGCGGTAACGGCCGGCGCGGGGCTGACCTGCGCCCACGCGCCGAAGACGACCGCCGAGCCGTGTCCCAACGTCGAAGTGGTGTTTGCCCGCGGTACCGCCGAGCCGCCTGGGGTCGGCGGTACCGGGCAGGCGTTCGTCGATGCGCTCAGGTCACGGGTCGGCGGCAAGTCCGTGGGCGTCTATCCGGTTAATTACGAGGCGAGTAGCGACTTCAACGGCGGCCTTGCTTTCGCCCGAACCGTTGTGGACGGCATCAGGGACGCCGGCGCACATATCGAGTCCACGGCGTCGAACTGCCCGAACACCAAAGTGGTGCTTGGCGGATATTCCCAAGGCGCCGCCGTGGCCGGCTTCGTCACTTCGGCTTCCGTGCCCAAGGAAGTGCCGCAGGAGTTCGCGTCCTATGTACCTCAACCGCTGCCGCGAGCGGTCGCGGATCACGTTGCCGCCGTGGTGCTTTTCGGGACGCCTTCCAATGAGTTCCTCCGCGGTGGCGGCGCGCCGCCCATTGTGATCGGCCCCCTGTACGCGAGCAAGACCGATCGGCTGTGCGCCGCCGATGACAACATCTGTGACGGCGCACCTCCGGGGCCGCCTGGGATCGCTCACACTTTGTACGCGGCGAACGGCATGGTCGACCAGGGCGCGGATTTCGCTGCGCAGCGCCTTTAGTGGGCCACACGGCGTGCCGGTCATCGTAGGCTTTGCGCATGCGTTCGGATCGTTATGCCGTCGGGGTGATCACCTGCGTCGTCGCGGCGGGCGTTGCCGCGACCGCATGCAGCAAAAGCACCACCGGACACGCGACTCATGCCACTAGCGGTGCGGGCACCTTCCAAATCACTACGGCAGGGCCGTCGGGGCCGACGTCAGTGGCGCCGACCGGTCAGCCAGTCGGCACGGCGGTAATGAAGGTCAGTGGCGGCGGCGGCCCGGTGACGATCAGTTACCGGATCAACGGAGGCCCTGAGCAGACTGAGGCAAACGTTCCGCTGCCCTGGGAAAAGCATTACTCTGTCTACAACGAACTGGAGTCGCAGGTCACGGCCGACGGCGGGGACGTCCCGCTCATTTGCACGATCATCATGGATGGCGACAAGGTCGTTGCGTTGAAAAGTGAACCGCGGCCCACATGTAACTTCGCCTACTGGGGCTAGTTGCCAACGCGCACGGCGCAGCGACGCCGTCAATGGGTCGATCGTAGGCCGTTGCAGGCGGCGGGAATCGGCGGTGGGCGGACCGCGATATATGTCGAGATACGGTGCGGCGTAGACGTTTCCGCACGGGCTGCACGACGGCGTGGCGCCTGCACACTAAGTCAGTGTGAGGGCGCCGCAGGTCACGCTGGAAAAACCCAGAAGCGAATGTCTTTGTCGTGTGAGGTCATCCGCTAGGACCGACATAGCTGCCCCGAATGCGATGTTGGGATCGGTAGCCAGGTGAAAACGCGAAATTGCGCATGCTTTCGGCGTTAAATACGAGAGCGGAAAGGACAATGCTGTGGATACGACCCGAACGCTGAAGAGAGTAGTCGCCGCGGCGGTGTTGTCGGGCGGCTTCGCCGTGCCCGGAATGTGGTTCGCCGTAGGTAGCGCCGAAGCCCAGCCCGGCCCGACGCCTTGGACGCATGGCTTTGCACCAGAAGACGGGCCGGTACCCCCCGGCGCAAGCGGGCCATACACCTGTTGCCCGGAGGATCAAAAGAGCGGGCTTCACCCCCAGACCGGTCGCGGATGTCCGGGGACGGACGTCAACTGGGACGCGAGTCAGTGCCACACCTGGTACGGCGTCTACTGGGGGCATGGGAACGTGGCCCCCGGAATCTGGGAGGGTGGCCCGCCGCCGCCGGAGGCATTGCAGAAGCCGTGGTGCGGGTTTCCGTTCATGTGTTCAGGAACCCCATAACCTAACGGCCGGGCGGCGAAAGGCCTTCATCCCAACGGAATTGGTGGAACGCGCCACACGCTGAAAGGGTCTCCCCCGCACCGAGAGCCGTATTTGTATCAGCCTGCGGGCGGACGACATTCGTTTGCGCCAGGATCCCACCACCAACCGTTGTCGCAAGCGAGGGGCTGCGGCCCGACACCGAGGGGTCGGCACACATTGGCCGTCGGATCCCACCATTGGCCCGGGTCGCATGCCAACGGTTGCGGACCGACCCCGAGCGGTCGGCAGACCTTGCCGGACGGGTCCCACCACTGCCCCGGATCGCAGTCGGCCTTACTCACGGCCGGCGTCGTGATCGCCACGGTCGCCATCGACGCGAACGCCATCATGACGATGACGACAAGGTGGCGAATGAATGCCCTCATTAGAGCCTCCCGTCGTGACTGTTCATTAATCGAACCGAGCCGGGCCATAGGGGTCAACAGCAAATCGGGGTTCGGGCAATGACCACCATGCCGATTAGTTTCGAGCGGTCGAGCAGTCAGACCTTCCAAACGGACCAATCGAGAGCAAAGGTGGAATCATGTCCTCCCAAATCACGGCCTTGCCACCGGTCGTCGATCAGCAATCCTGGCGGGCCGCGCTAGACGATCTGCGCAAACGCGAGAAGGCCGCCACCCGCGAATTGGATGCGATCGCCGCCCAGCGGCGGCGATTGCCGATGGTCGAATTGGGCGATTACACCCTGGTCGGGCCCGACGGTCCGATTCGTCTGCCCGACGTCTTCGACGGCCGATCGCAACTGATCGTCTACCACCACATGTGGTCCGACGGCGCGGAGTGGCAGTGCGGCGGTTGCACCGGATTCACATCGCAATTCACTCGACTGGAATTCCTCGACAACTACGATGTCCGGTTCGTCATCGTCACCAACGGACCGATCGAGGAAGCCCTCGCCTACAAACATAAGGTCGGCAATCGGATGGACTGGTATTCGTCATCGCAGAGCACGTTCGCCACCGACATGGACGCGCCGCCGGGCGGTGGTTTCGGGGTCAACGTATTCCTGCGCGACGGCGAGACGGTGTACCGCACCTGGCATACGAACGGGCGGGGCACCGAGCAACTCAGTCACTCGTTTGGGCTGATCGACATCCTGCCGTGGGGCCGCCAAGAGGAGTGGCTCGATTCGCCAGAAGGCTGGCCCTCGCGGTCCACCTACTCGGGGTGGCTCGACTCCCCCGGTATCGCCGCGGCTTACGGACCAACGACGAGTGAGGTCAACCCATGAGCGCCAACGCCGAACGCTACGTCGTCACCCGCACCATCGCCGCCACCCCGGCCGAGATTTTCGCCGTCCTCGCCGACCCATCCCGCCACCGGAACATCGAGCCAACCGATTGGGTCCGCGACTCGGTGGAGGCCGCTCCGATCACCGGCGCGGGCCAGACCTTCGCGATGAACATGTACCTGACTCAAGCGGGCGGCGACTACATCACGCACAACCTGGTTTATGTGTTCGAGCAGGATCGCACCATCGGCTGGATGCCGGGAGTGCTCGACGACGCGGGCAACCACTCCGCGGGCGGCTGGTTCTGGCGCTACGACCTGGCCCCGAAAGGTGATCGCACCGACGTCACCCTCACGTACGACTGGAGCGGCACGCCGCAGACGTTTCGGGACCGCGTCGGCGAGATGCCTATCTTCGGCGAGGATTACCTCGTCGCGTCGCTGGCCGAGCTGCAGCGCTCGCTCGCGAGCTGACCAGTCATTCCGAACCAGCCACCAACCCATCAAATCCTTTGCGGCTCACAGATATAAGTGACGGCCGCAGTCCTTGACCCAAGGTGAACTGGCCGCTCGCCTTTCGGCATTTCGGATTCTTCACCTTCGACACGGGCGCGGACAAAGCGCACAATTGCCGAATGGAGGTATGTCTTTTCATCGCCGTGGCTCAATCCGCTCGCCGGCATCGCGCCCCGAGAGCACCGCGGCCGAACTGATGGGTACCGAGCCGCGGCGCGCACTGAGCGGCCTCTCAGACATACGCGCGTTCTTTCACACCAACAAGGTGCCGCTCTTTTTCATCTCGCCGACCCCGTTCAACCTGCTCGGGGTCGATCGATGGATACGAAACTTCTTCTACCTGACCTACTTTGACTCTTTCGAGGGCACCCATTCGCGCGTGTTCGTTCCCCGGCGCCGCGACCGCCGTGATTTTGAGTCCATGGACGAAGTGTGCAGCCACCTCCTGTCCGATCCCGAGACGCTCGAGTTCATCGCGGGTAAAGGTCCAGGTGGCAAGTGCTGCTTTGTGATGCTGAACGAGGAAATTCAGGCCCTCGCGCGGTCGGCAGGGCTCAAGGTCATGCATCCGCCGATCGAGCTGCGCCAGCGCCTGGGCTCCAAAATCGTGATGACGCGCCTGGCCAACGAGGCGGGTATACCGAGCGTGCCACACGCGATCGGGCGGGCCGGTTCTTATGAAGAACTGCTGACGCTCGCAGAAAGCGCCGGATTGGGAGACGACCTGGTCATCTCGGTCGCCTATGGCAACGCCGGCAGCGGGACGTTCTTTGTGCACGGTCAGCGCGACTGGGACGAGTATGCCGGTGACCTGACCTCGCAGCAAGAAGTCAAAGTGATGAAGCGCATCCGCAACGTGGAAGTGTGCCTCGAGGGTGCCGTGACCCGCCACGGCACCGTGGTCGGCCCCGCGATGACGAGTCTGGTCGGTTATTCGGAGCTGACGCCGAGCCGGGGCAGCTGGTGTGGCAATGACATCTGGCGCGAGGTGCTGCCGCCCGCCCAGACCCACGCCGCGCGAGAAATGGTGGGAAAGTTGGGCGACGTCATGCGCCGCGAGGGTTACCTCGGCTACTTCGAGGTGGACCTTCTGCATGACCTCGACTCCAACGAGCTCTACCTGGGCGAGGTGAACCCGCGGCTGAGCGGCGCCAGCCCGATGACGAACCTGACCACCGAGGCCTACGCCGACATGCCGCTGTTCCTTTTTCACCTGCTCGAGTACATGGACGTGGAGTACGAGCTCGACATCGACGAGATCAACTCGCGCTGGGAGTGCGGCTACGGCGAGGACGAGGTCTGGGGCCAAGTGATCATCACGGAGACCTCGCCGGACGTCGAGCTGTTCACCGCGACGCCACGCACCGGGGTATGGCGTATCGACGACGACGGCCGGGTGTCCTTTTCGCGGACCGCCAACGACTGGGCCACGCTGCTCGACGGCTCCGAGGCCTTTTACATGCGTGTCGCGGCGCCTGGGGACTTACGTTCCGAGGGTGCGCAACTCGGCGTGCTGGTTACTCGCTCACACCTGCAAACCGACGATTATCAGCTCAGCGAGCGCTGCCAGCGCTGGGTCAAGGGCATGAAGGCGAAGTTCACCTCAACGCCCCTGACGCCGGCCGCGCCGATCGTCTCACGGCTCGTCGCGCGCGCGTGAGCGCCCCGGCAGGTCTGTCCCTGGACAACTGGCTCTCGACGCCCTACGCGCACTGGTCATTCCAGCACGTCGACGACGTGGTGCCGACGGTCGTGATCTCGCGCGGGACCGGGCCGGTTGCGGCGTTGCCTCCAGCCACTTCTCCCCTGGCCGAGATACCTCTGGTCAACTCCGGCGAGATCGCTACCACCGTTCGCGAGGTGATGGTTACCACCGCCACCGACGGTTGGGCCATCGCCCACCGGGGGTCGATGGTGGCCGAGGAGTACCTCGGCGGTTTTGGGCCCCGAACCCGCCATCTGCTGTTTTCGGTGAGCAAGTCGCTGGTGGCGACCGTCGTCGGGGCGTTGCATGGGGTCGGCGCGATCGCGCTCGATGCGCCGGTGACGGATTACGTTCCCGCACTGGCGAACTGCGGCTACGCAGGTGCGACGGTGCGCCATCTGCTGGATATGAGATCTGGCATTGACTTTTCGGAAAATTATGAAGATCCGGCCGCGGAGATACATCTTCTCGATCAGGCGATGGGGTGGGCGCCCAGGAGCAGTCCGGGCGCTCCCGCCACGCTGCAAGAGTTCCTGTTGAACTTACGGCAGAAGTCCGCTCACGGTGGCCCGTTCGAATATCGCTCGTGTGAAACCGATGTGCTGGGCTGGATCTGCGAGGTCGCCGGCGGCCGACGGATGCCCGAGTTGATGTCACAACTGTTGTGGAGCCGCATCGGGGCCCGATGCGACGCCACGATCGGTGTAGACGCTTGCGGCACGGGGTTTTTCAACGGCGGCGTCAGTGCTTGTCTCACCGACATGCTCCGATTCGGCTCCCTGTTATTGCGCGACGGTGTCTCATTGACCGGCCAACAAGTGGTGCCGGCGGCGTGGATCGCGGACACCCTCGGCGGCGGGCCCGACTCACGTCAGGCGTTCGCCGCCAGCCCCGATGACAACGAAATGCCCGGCGGGATGTATCGCAACCAGATGTGGTTCCCTTATCCCGGCGATGACGTCGTGCTGTGCCAGGGCATGTGCGGTCAGATGATCTACGTCAATCGCAGCGTGGAGCTGGTCGCCGCCAAATTATCCACCCAAATGAACTCCCACGAGCCGCACATGCTTGACACGTTGCGCGCTTTCGATGCGGTGGCACGCGAATTGGCTTAGATCACTTGATAGCTCGCCGGCACACGCTGAGCATTTCGACGGGCCGCTCTTATGAACACTGGCTATCGTGATGCTGCCTTGCTTTGTTTGGAAGGGAATCAAATGTCCTCACCCCGACCGCTGGCCACCATCACTGCCCCGATAATGGTTGCCGCCGCAGTTGCGAGCGGCCGCGGCATTGCGGCTGCGACCCCCCAAGATGACGCGTACCTCGCGCAATTGCACGCTGTCGGCCTAACATGGCCACCAAAGACGGAAGAGGCGCTGATCGCGGAGGCGCACGACGTGTGCTACGACCTCACCTGGGGTTGGACGCCGCAACAATCGCCGACGACCTGCACGCCCGTTTGGACACGAAGGGCGTGACATTGCTAGACGTGGGAAGCCTCGTGAACGCCGCCCACTCGATTTATTGTCCCGGCAACGTGTGCGACGCCCCTAGCCTTTGCACCTAACTGTCAGGGCCACGGGAAACCGGGTGCCGGCGGCGGCACTTTCCGGTCCGCTACCAGATCACAACTGCACCACTCGGTGCAGGCCTACCGGTAGGCAACGCCAGGACTGGCTGTAGCGTGTCGGCCGTGGAGTCCCGGATGTACTGTTCCCTCGCGCTTGCGGCTTCGGTCGCAACCACCGCCCTGACGCTCGCCGGCGCGGGCACGGCCACCGCGGCCGGCTCATGCCCCACCGCAGCACCGCAGAACGGCGGAACACCCGACTGGACTCTGAGCGGCACCACCGGCAGCGTCGCGGTCACCGGGTCAACGGATACGACCGCTCCGCTGGTGAACATCACCGCACCGTTCAGCGTGAGCCAGACCCAGGTGCACACGCTGCACGCCGGAGAAGGACCGGTGGTCTCGAGCACCGCCAGGGTCTCCGTCTGCTACATGGGCGTCAACGGCCGTGACGGGTCCATCTTCGACAGCAGCTATCAGCGCGGCGAACCGGTCGACTTTCGGCTTACCGGAGTTGTGCCCGGCTTCCAGAAGGCCATCGCCGGGCAAAAAGTCGGATCTACGGTTGCCGTCGCGATGGTCCCCGCGGATGGCTACCCCGAAGGTCAGCCCAGCGCCGGGATCCGGCCCGGCGACTCGCTCGTCTTTGCGATCAAGATCCTCAACGCGACGGGATAGCGCCCGCTAAATCGCCTGTGCCCCAGGTCAATCACTCAAGGGGGCGAACATGAGCGTGGGGTCTATCCCGAGTTGTCGAGCGACGTGAGTGGTGTCCCAATATTCACGCCAGTGCGTGATCGCACCGTCGCGGACCTCGAAGAGTGCTGTGACGTAGAACGTTACGGCGACGCCGTTCATCTCGTTCACGTCGACCCGCTCGACGACGACGGTGTCGTCGTCGGACACGATCGTGCGGATCTCACTGCCCTCGATCATGCCCGTCGACAGGGTGTTGTGCTTTTCGAGTTCGGCTCTCGCGGCGTCTCGTCCGCGCACCACCGGGGAGAGCGGCACGTGGAGTTGCCAGACGAAGTCGTCGGCCATGAGTGCGGTCATGGCGTCGATGTCCATGCGCTGGCCGTAAGCGGCATGTATGAAATCGACGACGAGCTTTTCGTTGTCGTTCTTGGTCGCAACACTTTTCGCCATCTCGCCGTCCTTGGTGATTGCAGTTCGCTACCTTTCGGACTGTGGATGGCCGCGACCGAATTCGGCGCTGATATACGAATCGCTTAACGAGGGTTCAGGGACGGCGCAACGTGATGATGGTGACGTCGTCGTCGGTATGGTCCGATGCCATCACCGTCCAGATCCGGGTCGCCGCCGAGTCCCCTGCCTGACCAAGGGTTTCGGCCAGAAGATCGAGTCCATCGTCGATGGACCCACCCCGGCGTTCCACCAAGCCGTCGGAGAACAGGACCATGCCGTGCCCGGGTTCGATACTGAAGGTGCTGGGTACATATCTGACACCCTTGACGCCGATCGGCGGCGACAGCTTGATCGGTGCCGGGATCGCTGTCGAGTTCGTCAGGTACGGCATCAAATGGCCCGCCGAGGCCGCCTCCACCTGGCCTGAGCGAAGATCGACCCGCGCTGCGATGACGGTGGCGAACGCGCCGCGCAGCATGTGCACACAGAAGTCGTTGAGCTGCTCCAGGGCTTCAGCCGGTGTGGCGCCGGCGAACAACTGAGCACGCAGCGCGTTGCGTAGCGCCGCCATGGTGCCGGCCGCGGCGATGCCATGCCCGGCGACGTCGCCGATCAACACGATCAGCCGGCCGTCGCGGAGCTCGAACGCGTCATACCAGTCGCCGCCGACATTGTCCCCCGCGGCGGGCTCGTAATGGGCTGACAGCTCCCAGCTTTCGAGGTCCGGGATCGACTCGGGCAGCAGGCTGCGCTGTAGCGTCTCAGCCAAGCGCAATGCTCCGCGCGTCCGGCGGTACAGCGACTCGACCAGGTGGCGCCGCAACAACCCCGCGGATTCGATCTCGCTCGACGACCACGGTTCACTGCGTCGATGGACGATCTCGCGCCACCGGTCAAACGATTTGCGCGGACTGAGCCGAAGGTGGTCGCCCTCACTGACGGCGATCGCCTTGTTGTACGGGTCGCCGCCCCAGTCCACCGAACGCAGCACCTCCCGCCGGAACCAAACGGCGAATTGCCCGTCAGGCAGGTTGAGCACGAGCGCGCCGGCGGCCAGCTGCGGGTCGAGCTCGAGCTCGGGCAACGCCCGGGACAGGCACTCGCTGCTTGCGATGTCGTCGTCCATGTCACGCGCCCAGTCGGCGACGGCGGAGACGACTTCCGGCGGCGGAACCGAGCCGCGTAGACGGGTGTCGCCCCCGATGTTGATGACCACGCCGTCGGCGGGCACGAGGTCGAGCAGGTCGGGCGCGCCGAGCAGCGCCTGCGACAGCGGCTCGGCGTCATCGAGCGTGGCGGCGGTGAGCTTGCCCAGTATGGCCTGGGCGGCCAACCGCTTATGCAGTTGTTCGTCCTCGAATCGGTCGACCAGTCGCAACGACAGGGTCGCGCCGAGGAACTCGGCCGCCGCCCGGGTGCCGAAGGGTGGCAGGTGTGGACCGGCGTAGTGGTGGCAGGCGATCAGTCCCCACAGCCGTCCCTGCCGCAGCAACGAGATCGACATCGATGCGTGCACGCCCATGTTCTGCAGGTACTCGATGTGGATGGGCGAAACGCTGCGCAGCGTGGCATACGTCAGGTCCAGCGGCGTAGTGCTCACCGGGTCGATGCTCGGGATCAGCGGTGCTGGCGTGTAGTCGACGTCGGAAATCAGCCGAATCCAATTCTTCTCGTACAGCGCGCGCGCCTGGGCCGGGATGTCGGTCGAGGGGTAGTGCAGGCCGAGGAAGGAGTTGAGGTCGTCGCGCTTGGACTCGGCAACGACCTCGCCGTTGTATTCCTCGTCGTAGCGGTACACCATCACCCGGTCGAAGCCGGTCAGGTCCCGGACGGCGCGCGCGGCGGTGGCATACAGCTCGGTCAGCGTGGCCGCCCGGTTCAATTCCTCCACCGCACCGCGGACCGCCTGATAGGTGTTCGGAAATGAGAACGGCCGTACCCCATAAGCGATCTCGAGCTCGACCAACACGACGCCGCCCGGCTCACGGTGCAGGATCGCGTCGAAGGCGCGCGACTCGCCGGCGACCTCGATGGTGAACTCGAAAGGGTTGTTCTGGCGCAGACTGCCGAAGGTCGCAGCGGCCTGCTCGACGCGGGCGGCCTGCTCGGAACCGATGAGTGCGGACAGATGCCGGCCCAGGACGGCCTCCACGGGACGCCCGAGCAGGTCGGTGACGTTGGCGCTGACCTGACGCACCTCGAACGCGGGCTCGCGTACCACCGCGAGCACACCACGCGGCTGGATGCTGCCGGGGATGTGGATCGGCTCACGCGCACAGTTGTCCAGGTCGATGGGGGTGCCTACCGGCACGAGATCGTCGATCGGCTGATGCGTGGGCACCGATGGGCGAACGAGCCGCTCGTCGCTGGTCACGCGAGCGGCTTCATCGGATTGGTGAGGGTTAGCAGCCAGACCTCCAAGCTATCAATGCGTGTCGCCCCGTTGGCCGGCACTGTGGCCCGCGCGCTCACAATAATTTCTCCCGACAGCAACACTCGGGCTTTCGGCTCTGCCTGCATCCGCTGCAGCAACCGCCCGCCGCGATCATCAATGTAATGTGAGCAGGTCATGCGCTCGATCGCCGTTCCAACAAGCCGCCGTCTGTCGGTCGCGATGAAAGAGGGCTCGGCGGCCGAACACGATGCCGCCGAGCAGAGCCCATTCATGTCCGAACTGCTCGCCGGCCGGATTGGCGCGGCGGGCTACGCCGCCTACTTGCTGCGGTTGCGGATCGTGTACGCCGCCCTGGAGGAAGCCGTGCGGGCGCGCCGTGACGATGCCATGGTCGCCGCTGTGTATGACCCCGCGTTGGAGCGACTGACGGCTATCGACGCCGACCTCGAATACTGGCAGCCCCGGGGTGCCGAACGGGAAGTCGACTCCCCCGCCGCGGCGGCCTATGCCGAGCGGCTGCGCGCTTCCACGTGGGGCGGCGCGCTGGTGGCCCACCACTACACCCGTTATCTCGGCGACCTGTCCGGAGGGCGGGGCATCGGCAAAATCCTGGACCGCACGTTTGCCCTGCGCGGTGTCGGCCTTTCCTTCTACGAATTCCCCGTGCGGCCCAAACCGTACAAGGACGCGTACCGGGCTCGCCTCGACGCCCTGAGCGCCGACGCCGTGGAGATCGATCGCATCGTCTGCGAGGTGAAATTCGCCTTCGGCCTCAACCAGGCCCTCTTCGATGAATTGGCCGACGACCTTGTGGACCGTCAGCGCTGAACCACGCCCGCGAGGCCCCCAACGGACGTGTCAGACTTGGTTGAATCCGCCGTCGGCGGTCACCGTGGATCCGGTGGTGAAGCTGGACAGATCACTGGCCAAAAATACTGCGGCATTGGCGATCTCGATCGGGTCGGCGAAGCGGCCCAGCGGGATCGTGGCGATGCGACCGGCGCGGAACTCTTCGATCGACGCTTGGGGATCGGTTTGCGCTGCCAGCGTGTCGCTTCCGGGAGTGGCCGTGGAACCGGCCACGAGGACGTTGACCCGGATGTTGCGGTCGGCGAGCTCGTTGGCCCAGGCGCGGGCCAATGATCGGACGGCCGCCTTGGTGGCGGCGTAGATACTCAGTCCCTGGCGTCCACGGTCGGCGGTGGTGGAGCCGGTGAGGATAATCGAGGCGCCATCGTTGAGCAGCGGCAGCGCTTTCTGCACGGTGTGGACGACTCCCTTGACGTTGGTGGTCAGCAGCGCGTCGAGGTCCTCGTCGGTGATCTGACCCAGCCGCGCCACCCTCGTCGATCCGGCGTTGGCCATCACGATGTCGAGGCCCTTGCCCGCAGCCGCGACCTCCGAGTACAGCCGATCGAGATCACCCGGCACTCCGACGTCGCCACCTACGGCTGCGGCGCGCGGCCCTAATTGCGTTGCCGCGTCATCGAGTTCGGGCCTGCGTCGACCGGTGATGAACACCCGGTCGACGCCTTCGGCGAGAAACCGCTGCGCGGTGGCCAGCCCGATGCCCGAGTTGGCGCCGGTGATGACCGCGATCTTATGGTCGAGCAATCCCATTCAGTTCTCCTGAGGTCGGCGCGCCGCGCTGTGTCCGCTCATCCAAGCCCGATTAGTTTAATTGCACGCCAAACCATTTGGTCGGCTTCGCGTCTGTCAGATCAGGCATCCGTTGGGGAATCTGCCTCTGATGAGCACGACTCGATGGGGCCGAGCTGCAAGCGATCATGCGCTGCCACCCGCGTGGCCGCCTCAACCGCGGCATCAAACCCGCCCGCCGCCAACACTTCGGCAATTCCGCGCATAACTTGCGTTGCCGCCATCGCCTCCACCGTCAGCCGTGGTGAGAGCCGGTGACAACGGGCAGCCTCAACCGACCCGTTCCTCCCGAACTAATGTCTGCAGCATGATCGCCGCTTTGATCCTGCCGCCGTGGTCAGTGCGCAGTCCGCTGCGGGCAGCAGCGGAACCCGCACACTAGAGCCGGTACACAAGCGTGGCCCTGGCACTGGCGCTTGCCGGACTGGCGTTTCTCGACTCGCTGAATGTGCTCAACCTGGGCGTGGTCTCAGCCGTCATCTTCGACAGCCGGCTGGGTCGTCGGTCACCGATTCCCGGCGCCCTGAGCTACATCGCGGGTGTGTTTGCGGTGACGACCACCTTTGGCGTGTGCACCGTGCTGGGCATCAGCTTCATCACCGACGTGCTCGACTTTCGTCTGACACCGGCGATTCGCTTCCGAGGCGAACTGCTGCTGGGGATCGTGCTGATCGGTTTGGCTTACTTCCCGCTCACCGCGCAATCATCGGCGCCGGGTTGGGCGCTGGCGGCGATGCGGCAACGTCCGTGGCTGCTGGGGTTTCTGGGGCTGGCGGTGGGCAGTGGCCAAGCCCCGACGGCTGTGCCCTACCTCACCGGATTGGCGATGCTCGCCGCGCTGCGCCCTCGACCGCCGTTCTGGCCATCGGTCATCATCGCCTACTGGGTTATCGCTCTCTCGCCGCCGCTGTTGATACTGGCCCTCTCGATGAGAAAGACCATGCCAGCCAAGCGGATTCAGCGTGCGATTGTGCGTGCGCTCACTCGCTACGGCCCGATGTCGGTGCGGCTGTTGTTCCTGGTTTTCGGAATCGGGCTCATTGCCGATGCGCTCGTCAATCACAGCGCGCTCTGGTGACGGGCCGTGACTTCTCATGTCTTGCACAGCGAGCTGGATTACGTTGTCGCTGTGATCGATCGTCAAGAACGCGCGATGTCCTTCGGTTCGATCGCCGAGGACTACGACGGGCTTCGGCCGCACCCTCCGCGCCAGGCCGTGGACTGGTTGTTGCCGTCCGAGTGTGAGGTGGCCGTCGACGTGGGCGCGGGCACCGGACTGTTCACCCGCACGCTCGTCGGCCGGGCGGCGCAAGTCGTCGCCGTCGAGCCGGATGCGCGGATGCGCGCTGTGCTGGCCGAGCGCTCTCCGGAGGTGCGCGTCGTGGCGGGCACCGGTGAGGCGATCCCCCTCCCCGACCATTCTGCCGATGCGCTGTTCGTCTCGTCGGCATGGCATTGGATGGATCCCGAACGGGCCGTTCCGGAGATCGGTCGCGTGTTGCGCGACGGCGGGCGGTTCGGGCTGATCTGGACGAGTCGCGACCGCGACGTGGACTGGGTTCGCGACCTCGACCGGCTCCCCGGTGACGACACGACCGAGGCGGATGCGCCGGATCGCTTCCGCCGCCGGCACCAGGACGTCGTCCTCCCCGATCCGCACATCTTCCACGACGTCGCCCGTGAGACGTTCGCATTCGTGCGGACTATGGCCATCGAAGATGTCGTCGCGATGGTCGGCACGTACAGCCGGCTGATCATCGCCTCGTCGGATGACCGCGCGCGGCGGCTCGACCACGCCCGAGCCCTCCTGGCCGAGCGTTTCCCGGGCGCCGACGCGATCGACGTCCCCATGCAGTCCCGATGCTGGCGCGCCGACCGGATCGCCCGCGACAGGTAAGCACTGGCGCCCGATTCTTCCGAATGTCGAAGACAGCAAGGGGTTAAGCGCGTAACTTCTGCCGCACCACTCTATGCCGTTCGGCGGCTACAAGCAGTTCGGCTGGGGCCACGAGTCCGGCAACGCCGGTATCGAGACCAGACGACGATCGTCTGGGCGCAGATCTAACAGCCTCAGGCCTGGGGTCCCTCCGGCGGCCAGTGCGTCCCGGGCGACGCTTCGCCCGGTCTCTCGTGATCGCCGCGGGACAGCGGCACCCACCGCTCGCTGGGTGCGGGCTGCTCTGATGACGGAAAGTCGCGCAGACTGCCGGTCGGCTGGGCGTCCCACTTGGCGAACGTCAACGGCGTCTGCAGCCAGGCGTGCAGCAGGTGGTAGGCCGCTTCCAGCGAATCGATGTGGGTGCGCTCCCAGCCATGGCTGCCGTCGAGGCCGAAGCCGACCAAGGCGGCGCGGGTGTTGGCCCCGGCCTCGATGGCCGCCGCTGCGTCGGACCGATAGTAGCGAAAAACGTCGCGGGCGAACGGTATTCCCCGCTCCTGTGCGAGCCGGCAGAGCTTCCGCGTCAAGTGATAGTCGAACGGGCCGTGCATGTCGGCCATCGGGATTGTCACGCCGTCCTCGAGGGAGTGCTGGCCGGGCGCACACACCGCGTTGTCCACCGAGACCAACTCGGCGACATCCGCGGGCAGGCCGTGGCTTGCTCCGTGGCCGACCTCTTCGGTGATGGTGACCAGGATCGTGGTGCGGTGCGGCAACACCACCTTGTTCTCGGAGAAGTTCTTGGCCAGCGCGAGCGCGATCGCGACACCCGCCTTCCCGTCCAGGTGACGGGAGACGATGAAACCGTCGGCGGTGAGCTCGGGGCTCGTGATCAACGCCACGAAGTCACCGATCTGCAGGCCGAGCCGAACAAGGTCTTCCCGCGTGGACACCTTGCGGTCGATGCGGACCTCGACGTGCTCCCAGTTCGTGGGTTGCGTATCGATCTCGTCACCGAACGCGTGCCCACTGGCCTTGAGCGGCATGACCGTTCCGGTGATGAACTCGTCGGGGTCGTCGATGAAAATGCGCACCCGGGCGCCCGCGGCGAACCGTGCCGAAAAGGTGCCCACCGGAACCAGTTCGAGGCGGCCGTTGTCCTTGAGCTCGCGGACCATGCAGCCGATGGTGTCGGAGTGAACCACCACGGCCCGGTCGATGGTCGCGGACTCACCCGGGAGTTCGGCGGTCAGCGCGCCGCGCCGGGTCAGCGTGAACGGCACCCCGAAGTCGTCGAAGATGTCGCCGATCAGCTGCATCACCGCATCCGTGCGTCCCGACGGGCTCGGAGTCTGCAGGAGCGCGAGCAGCGTGTCGATCATCCACGCGCGGTCGGCCTCGGCCATGGCCACGGTCTGGCCCACGTCATCTCCTCTCGAGTCGTCGGAACGCGTTCAACCTACCGTGTGGCGGGCACCGGACTCCCGTTGCGGGCTGCCGTCACGCACCCGTAGCGACGCACCCGGCATGTGCACCGCCCCTAGGAGCCGGATTGCATCTCAGCGATCAGCTCCGCCAGGGTGAGGATGCGCTGGGCGTCGCGGACGTGCAGGCTCTCGATCATGCGGCCATCCACCGTGATCACGCTGGCTCCGGCGGCCTGCGCCTGCTCGTAGGCCGAGACGATCTTGCGGGCGTCGTCCAGCTCCCTGCGTGATGGGCCGAACAGCTCGTTGGCGGGGGCGATCTGCGACGGGTGGATCAGGGTCTTGCCGTCGAATCCCATCTCGCGGCCCTGCTGGGCCTCGGCCCGGAATGCGCCCACGTCGGTGATGTCGTTGAACACCCCGTCCAAGATGACCTTTCCGGCCGCCCTCGCCCCCAACAAAGCCAGGCCTAGGGCGGGCACCGCGGGTGCGCGCCCGGAGACGTGCAGGCCGTGCAGCTCGTTCACGAGGTCGTTGGTGCCCACCACCAACCCGGCCAGGCGATCGCTGGCTGACGCGACCTCCTCGGCCCGCAGGAAGGCCCGGGGTGTCTCGATCATCACCCACAGCTGCAGCGACTTCGGCGCTCCCAACGTGTCGAGCGCGTCGGCCAGCGCTTGAACCTGTTGACCCGTCTCGACTTTCGGCACCAGCACGCCGTCGGCCGTCGACGCGGCCACGGCGGCCAGGTCGTCGTCGTGCCAATCGGTGTCCAACCCGTTAATACGCACCACCACCTCGCGCGGCCGGTAGCCCTCCGACGAGATCGCATCGCACACCGTCGTCCTCGACTCGGCTTTCGCGTCGGGTCCCACCGCATCCTCGAGGTCGAATATCAGCACGTCCGCCGGAAGCGATCTGCCTTTCTGCAGCGCGCGGGGCTTGTTGCCGGGCAGGTACAGGGCGGATCGGCGCGGGCGCAGGGTCGGTGCCATGGCGTGATTCACTTTCGGCGTCGTCGTCCAGCGGTGCAAGAGTCAAATGCCTGCGCGGCAGGTGCGTGGTGCGCGCGGCATAGCCAGAAAGTACCCTTCGGTACCGGTGGTGCAGTCGGCAGTGGTCAGCGGCGTCGAAGGCGAATTGGCCCACGCGACGGGTGGATTGCGGAAGGGGAAGCGAATGTCATCATATGGCTCGGCGCGTAGCGAGGGCGACAGCTGGGACTTGGCCTCCAGCGTCGGGGCGACCGCGACGATGGTGGCGGCCTCCCGGGCACTGGCGTCCCGCGAGCCGGATCCGCTACTTGACGACCGGTTCGCCGAGCCGTTGGTGCGTGCGGTCGGGCACCCCTTCTTCACCCGCATGCTGGACGACCAGATCCCGCTTGACACCGACGACATGCCGATGACGCTGCAGCAGCGGCGCGAGCAGATGACGGTGCGGACCAGATTTTTCGACGACTTCTTCGGCGCCGCCACCGCCGCCGGTATCCGGCAGGCCGTCATCTTGGCCGCCGGGCTCGACGCGCGGGCATATCGGTTGCCTTGGCCCACAGGCACCGTGGTCTTCGAGGTCGATCAGCCAGACGTCATCGCCTTCAAGACCGGCACACTCGTCCAGATCGGCGCCGAACCGACCGCCGAGCGCCGGACCGTCGCTATCGATCTTCGCGACGATTGGCCAACAGCCCTGCGCGACAGCGGCTTTGACCCCAACTCCCCCACCGCCTGGATCGCCGAAGGCTTGCTGCCCTATCTACCGCCCGAAGCCCAGGACCGATTGTTGGACAACATCACCGCGCTCAGCGCCCCGGGCAGCCGGCTGGCAACCGAGAACATCACCGACATGAGCGTCTTCACAGACGAACGGGCCCGGGCGATGCGCAGCACCTGGCGCAAGCACGGACTGGACATCGACGTCGCCGAGTTGGTTTGGCTCGGCGAGCGCCGCCCCGCCGCTGAGCACCTGGGCGCCACGGGTTGGAACGTCACCCGCCATCCCACCGAACAGGTCTATGCCGACTATGGATTCGTGCTGCCCGACAACGAAATCCTCAAGGAATTCCGTCACGCGATCAGTTACCTCAGCGCCGAATTGAGCTGAGGCCGGCTGGTAGCGCTTCGGCTACTGCCTGGCTTCGCGCCACTCCCGCTCGAACGGCAGCCGCCACGCGTTGGGGGCGATCAATTGGTGAATTGCATTCGGGCCCCACGTGCCCGGCTGATACATCTTGGCGGGCGGCGGGTCGGTAAGCAGATCTTCCGAGCGCTCCCACAATGATTCGATGCCCTCCGCGGTATTGAACAGCGTGTGGTCGCCCCGCATTGCATCGAGAATCAGCCGTTCGTAGGCCTCCAGCACGTCCACAACCGTCTCGATCTCCTGTGAAGAAAACTGCATGGACAGCTTGTCCAGCTTCATGCCGGGACCGGGCCGCTTGCCATAAAAGGACAGCGACACCTTCGAGTTGTCGGCGAGGTCGAACGTGAGGTGATCGGGCCCCTGGGTGCCCACCCCGGATCCGGGCGGGAACATGGTTCGCGGGGCTTCCTTGAACGCGATCGAGATGATGCGGATGCCCTCGGCCATCTTCTTGCCGGTGCGCAAGTAGATGGGCACGCCGGCCCATCGCCAGTTGTCGATGCCGACCTTGAGGGCGATGAACGTCTCAGTGTCGGAATCTTCTGCCACGCCGTCCTCGTCGCGGTAGCCGTTGTACTGGCCGCGAACCACGTTGCCCGGCTTGACCGGCAGCATCGAACGGAACACCTTGTTCTTTTCCTCGCTGATGGCGAACGGCTCGAGCGCCGTCGGCGGCTCCATCACCACGAACGCCATCACCTGGAACAGGTGGGTCACCACCATGTCCTTGTAGGCGCCGGTCTCTTCGTAAAAGTTCGCCCGCTGATCCAGGCCCTTGGCTTCGGGGATGTCGATTTGAATGTGGTCGATGAAGTTGCGGTTCCAGATCGGCTCGAATAGGCCGTTGGCGAAGCGGAACGCCAAGATGTTCTGCGCGGCTTCCTTGCCCAGGAAGTGGTCGATGCGGAAAATCTGGGATTCTTCGAAGGTTTCGTGCACAAAGTCGTTGAGCGCCACCGCACTGGCCAGATCGGTGCCAAACGGTTTCTCCATCACCACGCGCGAACGCTCGACCAGCTTGGCGTCGCGGAGCATGGTGATCACGGCACGCGCCGCTTTCGGCGGCACCGACAGGTAGTGCAGTCGCCGAACGTGGGACCCCAGGTTGTCCTCCGCCCGCGCAACCGCCTCGGCCAGTGCCTCGGGTCCGGCTCCCTGCGGCACGTAGGTGACGATCTTGGCGAAGTTCGACCATTGTTCGGGCGTTAGCTTGTGCGTGCCGAAGGAATCGATCGCCTCCTTCGCGAGTTCGCGGAATTCGTCCTGACTCAGGTCTTCCAGCGACGTGGCGACGATCTGAATATCGGGTGCCAATTCGGACTGGTCCAGGTAGGCCAGACCGGGGAGCAATTTTCGTTTCGCCAGGTCGCCCGTTGCACCGAAAAGGACGATGACGTGCGGATCGAGCGGGTCGGAGTGCTGGCGCCGCGGGCGACCGCCGGCAGCGGGGTAAGCAATGGTCTGAGGTTTCTCGGTAGCCACTCTTGCGATACTTCCATCGCCGCGGCGTTGTGTCTTGTGTCTTGTCGGCTCGGGGGCTGGTTAACGATGGCGTGATCGGGTATGGATAGCGGCGGGTTCCCGGCGCCGGAGCCCTACCCCACCCAGGCCTATGGAAAGCGATATGACCAAACCCGACAAAGACCCGCTGAGCCGCACTCAGGAGCTGGAAAACATCGTTGATGAGCTCGAGGAGAAGGTTACCGAGGAAAGCGAAGCCGAAGGTGTACCCGGCAATCGCAGCGACCGGGAACAAGCGGCTGCCCACGGCACCACCAGCGAGCCGCCGGACTAGCGGGGCACAGGCCAGCCCGTCATCGTGAACATCGTCATCCGGCCGGTAGGTCGATGGCGTGTGCCCTCAGCGTCGTCAACGTCTCGACCGTCGGCCATTCGTCCGCCCGGTAGCAGCTTTGCGGGCGCAGCACCGGCCTTAGCAAGGGTCGGGCGTCGGCCCAGTCCATGGGCGGAGTCGGCGGTTGGTCGGTTGCCATGTCCAGGTACTTCCTGCTCTCGAACGGCTCACGCACGTTACACCGTGCGTGAGCCGAAACAAGTCACCGTTTTCCCTGCGGGAATCGTCCGTCCGCAGCGGCGGGCGGACCGAACCAGGTTTCGAGGGCGTCGCGTAGCGCCCGGTCGGTTTCGGCGCCGACCCAGGCGACGTATCCGTCCGGCCGGATCAACACTGCGGGCGGCTCGCTCACCGCGCCCAGCACCGGAAGTACGCACTGAGCAACATGTGTCGCGTGGACTACCCGGACCCGGTCCGCCCAGGATCCGATGTCGATGTCGTCGGCACCTCCGAAATTCACCAGCAGCGGGCGGGCGTCTCGCAGCAGGTCGAACACGCGCAGCGGCCCGTCGGCGGTGACCACATCCAGGTCGGGCATCCGGCGGCCGACCAGCGGGTGCTCTCCGCCCAGGTCGTACCGGACGTCCAAACCGGACATCATCGCGGCGAAGCGTGCGCGCGGTTCGTCCATGCCGAGAAGGTCGGCCACGGTATCGCGCAGTGCCTTGGTGCGTTCGTCGGGGCGAAGGAGCGCCATCTGCGCCAGCGCGTTGCGCAACACGCGTTGGGCAACCGGGTGGCGTTCGGCGTGGTAGCTGTCCAGGAGGCTGGCGGGTGATGTCCCGCTGACCACCTGGCCCAGCTTCCAGCCCAGATTCACCGCATCCTGCACACCGGTGTTGAGGCCCTGGCCGCCCACCGGGTGGTGGATGTGTGCGGCGTCGCCGGCCAGCAAGACTCGCCCCCGGCGATAGGTGGCGGCCTGCCGCGCCGCATCGGTGAAGCGCGAAAGCCAAGTGGGGCTGTGGATCCCATAGTCGGTGCCGTACACGGCCACCAGTGCCTCGCTCAAGTCGCGCAGCGTGGGTTCGGTCGCCGGTCCAAGGTCGGCCTCGGTGACCATGACCCGAACCGGCCCACATTCCTGCGCGGTGGACAGGGCATGGACGCCGAGCGCGTCGTGGCGGACGCCCCATTGCGGAGATTGCCCGGTTCCGAAATTAATCTCGACCTCGGCGAGCAGATAGCTCGTCGTCGCTTCCCATCCCGGAAACTCGATGCCGGCCGCTTTGCGGATGACGCTGCGTCCTCCGTCGCACCCGACGAGGTACTGCCCGCGTATCATCCGGCCATCGGAGAGGCCGACGTCGACGCCGTTGCCGTCCTGGGTGAAGGT
Organism: Mycobacterium sp. E2479; assembly: GCF_001667925.1. Taxonomy (GTDB): domain Bacteria; phylum Actinomycetota; class Actinomycetes; order Mycobacteriales; family Mycobacteriaceae; genus Mycobacterium. The sequence goes on from NZ_LZJR01000084.1 coordinate 23,200, forward strand.
CGTTACCGTTCGGCCGCGGTAGATCGGCACGCCGAGCTCGTCGACCCAGTCGGACAGGATGCGTTCGATCTCGTTCTGCCACAGCGCGAGTCCGTACGGATGCCGGGTGGGAAAGTCACTGATGTCCAGTCGGATCTGGGCGAAACCAGCGACCTGCGCGACCTGGCCACGGGACAGAAACCGGTCGGCGATGCCGCGCTGATCGAGAACTTCGATGGTGCGCGAATGCAGACCGCCGGCCCGTGCCCCGATCAGATCCTGGCTGGGGCGCCGCTCGACGATGGCGGCGTCGACCCCAGCCAAAGCCAATTCGCCCGCCAGCATCAACCCAGTCGGGCCGCCCCCCGCGATGAGCACCGCATGCTCCATGCCGCCGGGCGACTGCTGCGATGACCACGAAACCGCCACTTCGCCACCCCAATTCGCTCGAATTCCGCTCAAGCACAGCGATTTTGCATCATCACCCGGGCCTTGCGGCAAGCCCCCACATCCGCTATAGGTTGAAAGTGGCGGGGAAAGAAATCACCAACGGTCGCGCACCGTGGCGATCCCGCGGTAGATGCGATGCTCGCTGACCGGGTTTCCCCAGCGATCACCACCACCTGATGCGCTCGTATCGCCGCGGCGAGTTCCTGCCGCCGTTCGCTGCCGGGCAGGTCGGAGTAAGTGATCGTCGGCAGGGCGGCTTGCCGGGTAGCGATCACCGCCCGCGCCGCGGCGATCTGGTCGCCCAGCTGCCGCAATGTCTCGGGCGGGGCGCCGCGCAGGTTCTTCAGGCACCGCCGATCCGGGCGGCATCGCGCAGCGTCACTCCATCGAGCTGTTTGCGCAACTGCGCAGCCGATGGTTCGGCCACCCCGCACAAAATAGGCACCCGCGTGGCCGTAACCTCAGCGCGTCGATCGCCGGGCCGGGTTGGTGGCAGCCGAATGCGGGTATCACCGGGCGAGTGCATGAATTGTTTGCCGGCTTTGCGGGGGAAGTGATCGGCGATGGTCGGTTGGCTGGAGAGGCTGCAGCGACGGAATCGAGCCGTCGGCGTGATCGTCGGGGTGGTCTACAAGTACAACGACGATCAGGGCGGTTACCTCGCCGCCCTCATCACCTACTACGGACTGGTGTCCCTGTTTCCGCTACTGCTGCTGTTGACCACCGGCCTGGGCGTGGTGCTGGCCGGCCGGCCCGATTTGCAGGCACAGGTGCTGCACAGCACTTTGAGTCAGTTCCCGGTACTCGGTGACCAGCTGCACCACCCCCAGGGGCTCAGCGGCGGAACGGTGGGCGTCGTCGTGGGCCTCCTCGGCGCGCTCTACGGCGGTCTAGGTGTGGGACAGGCGCTGCAGAACGCGATGGACACGGTGTGGGCGGTGCCGAAGCACAAGCGCCCCAACCCGATTCGATCCCGTTTGCGGAGCCTGCTGTTGCTGTTGGTACTCGGGTCGGCCGCCATCGCGGCCACTGTATTGGCCGCGGCGGGCCACGCCACCGGAGCGCTCGGCATCGTCAGCAAGATCGGCCTCGCGCTGGCCGCGGTGGCCATCAACGCAATGATCTGCCTGGTGGCTTTTCGCGTGACGACCGCGCGCGCACTGACATACCGCGAAGTACTGCCGGGAGCGGTTGCCGCAGCGTTCATTTGGCAGATGCTGCAGTGGTTCGGGGCCGGCTACGTGGCGCACACCGTGAAAAGGGCCAGCGCCACCAACAGTGTGTTCGCGCTGGTGTTGGGCGCGCTGGCCTTTCTGTTCTTGGCGTCGGTGGCGCTGGTGATGTGCGCCGAGGTCAATGTCGTGTTGGTGGAGCGGCTCTACCCGCGTGCGCTGCTGGGCGCCTTCAGCGACGACGCGGATCTGACGATTGCGGATCGGCGCACCTACACCAAGAAGGTCAAAGCGGAGCGGGTCAAAGCGTTCGAGCGGGTACATGTGCATTTTGACGATGTCAAACGCCTGCCCGCGAAAGCCGTTGGGCGATCTGGATTTCTCCATGATTTCCGCCGTCCGCGCACACCATGACATCAGGTTTGTTACCGGCTTATCGCCGGCACGTGGGCGCGGCGCAATAGTCTGCAGTCATGAGTCTGGTCACCTATGAGCTGCACGACCATGTTGCCACCATCACCCTGAACCGCCCCGAGGCGCGCAACGCCATCAACGGCGCGCTTCGCCAAGACCTCAACGCCGCCTGGGATCGCTTCCGCGACGACCTGGACGCGTGGGTCGGGATCCTGACGGCCAACGGCAGCGTCTTCTGTGCCGGCGGCGACCTCAAGGACGGCGAAGGCTCGGTCGGCACCTTCGGCGGCACCTTCTGGGAAAAGCCGACCATCAACTCGTTCGAATCCGGCATGGAATTGTTCAAACCGACCATCGCCGCCGTGCATGGTCCCTGTATCGGCTACGGCGTGACCGGGGTGCTGTTCTGCGATTTCGTCATCGCCAGCACCGAGGCCACGTTTTGCTTCCCCGAGGTGTCGATCGGGGTCCCCACCATCGTCGGGGCCATTCGCCTCCCGAGCCGGGTGGGCTGGGCCAACGCCATGGAGTTGCTCTTGACCGGCAAGCCCATGAGCGCCGAGCGGGCCAAGGAAATCGGGCTGGTCTGGAAGCTGGTCGAGCCCGACCAACTGCAGGCCGAAGCCCAAGCGTGGGCCCGCACCCTCACCGAGGCCGCTCCCCTGGCCCAACGAGCGACCAAGGAGGTGGCGTGGCGAACCGCGGACATGGGCTGGATCGAGTCGGTCCGCTTCGGCGAGACCATGCGCAAAGTCGCCGGGGCGACAGAGGACGTCGCGGAGGGGCTTCGCGCGTGGGCCGAGAAGCGCAAGCCCCAGTGGCGCGGCCGCTAGCCGTCAGAACGCGTAGCGCAGCCGGCAGGATGGCAGCTTGACCGCGAGCAGGTCGGTCAGGTCCTGCACCCAGCGCCTCTTCCACGGGCTCTTGTAGCGCACGTTCCACTGGCCGCTTTGGCTGCGCTTGGGTTGCTGCAAGTCCGGCCGCCACAACAACTCCTCGCCCTTCGGGTGCCAGCCGAGATTGACGTCGTGCAGGCCTTGGTTGTGTGTCAGGAAGATGACCTCGGCGGCGAGTTGCCTGCGAGTTCGTTCGCTGGTGTTGTCGGCCACCTGTTGCAACAGCTGGGCCCAGTCGTCCAACCAGCCCTCGTAGACAATGACCGGGCTGAGGTTCAGATGGACTTCGTAGCCGGCCTCGACGAAATCGTCGATGGCCGCGATGCGGTCGGCGACCTTGGCGGTGCGGATGTCGACCAGACGCGACGCCTCCGTCGGCATCAAGCTGAACCGGACCCGCGTCCCGCCCTTTGGGTTGTAGGTCAGCAGGTCGCGGTTGACGAGCTTGGTCGCGAAGCTGGCTTTGGCATTGGGGATCCGTGCGAACAGCTCGACGAGGTCGCGCACGTTGTCGGACACCATCGCATCGACCGAACAATCGCTGTTCTCACCGATGTCGTAGACCCAGTCGACCGGGTCGCACTGGTTGGGCGCGGGCTTGACCCCGTGGCGGGCGGCGTGGCGTTCGAGATACCCGGTGATCTTCTCGATGTTGGCGAACACCGTGATGGGGTTGGCGTAGCCCTTACGGCGCGGCACATAGCAGTAAGAGCAGGCCATCGCGCAGCCGTTGGCCGTCGACGGCGCGATCCAATCGCTGGATCGCTCGTTGCGCCGTGCCGACAGGCTCTTCTTCTCACCCAGGACGAGCACTTCTCGTTTGATACGAACCCAGTCCTCGACGTTGCCCTCGTTGCCGTACAGGCCCGGAATGGCCTGGTGTGAGGCGACCTGGATGCGCTCGGCGTCGGGGAATCGGTTCAGCACCTGACGCGCGCGGAAAAACCGGTCGATGTCGGGCTCGTGGTAGATCCGCTTGATGTCGAGGAGCCGATCCGCGAGGTCAGCCGGCACTCGGTGCGGATGGGTGTCTTTTTCGAGCGTGGGCGGCATGTCGTTTCAACGCCTGCGCGCGGGGCGTGGTTCCAACCGAAGTGGCGAACGAGCGGCGCCGTGGCCTTCACTGGTGGGGTGGTCGAGCGATTGCGTGCCGAACTCGGGCGGGTGTCCAGCGGTGGCGGGCGCGGCGCCGACGATGCCGGGATCGCCCTCGGGGACGGGCCGCTGAGACAGCGGCTCGAGTCGTCGATCCGAGCCCTGGCCGAGCATCGGGGCCCGCGGAGCAGTATCTGCCCGTCGGATGCGGCCCGTGCGGTGGGCGGCGATAATTGGCGCGGGCTGATGGACGAGGCGCGGGAGGCCGCCCGGCGGCTCGCCAGATCGGGAGACGTGAAGATCACGCAACGGGGCAAGGTCGTCGACCCCGACGGCGAATGGTCCGGCCCCATCCGCATCCGAACCGCGCGGCCTTGAACTAGTCTGTTGCGCAACGATATTCGTCTGCTCGAACGTTTCTCCCCGCCCTTGCACCAACCGCCGGGACCCCCTTGGCCGACGATATGACAGGATCTCGGCATGAGTGCACGCAGATTTGCTCGCGGGTTCGGTATGGCGGTTGTGACGACGTGGGCGCTGGCCAGTGCACCCTTGGGCACCCCCACCGCCGTTGCCGATGGGTGCTCGGACGTCTCGGTAGTCTTCGCCCGCGGCACCCATCAGGAGCCTGGCCTCGGCAACATTGGACAGGCGTTCGTCGACTCGCTCACGTCGCAGCTCGGTGGTAAGTCCGTCGACGTCTACGCGGTGAACTACCCCGCCAACGACGACTACCACAACAGCGCCAACGCCGGGTCCGCCGACGCGAGCGCACACATTCAAGACGTCGTGGCCAACTGCCCGAACTCGAGGATCGTGCTCGGCGGCTACTCCCAGGGCTCGACGGTGATCGACCTGGCCACCAACGCGATGCCGCCCTCGGTCGCCGATCATGTCGCCGCCGTCGCCCTGTTCGGCGAGCCGACCAGCCAGTTCTCCAGCATGCTGTGGGGCGGCCAACCGCTACCGACGATCAACCCGGCTTATGGCTCCAAGGTCACCAGCCTGTGTGCACCTGACGACCCGATCTGCTCAGGCGGCGGCAACATCATTGCGCACGTCTCCTACATCGAGGACGGGATGACAGCCCAGGCCGCGACGTTCGCGGCCAACAAGGTCAACCAGGCTGCGCCGCGCGTCTGACAGCCAGCGTCAGTCGTTCGCCCCCTGCTCTTGCCGTTGCCGCTTCTCGGCGGCTTGAGTGCGGTCTTCCACCTGGCGCCCGGCTGACTCGACCGTCTGCCTCCGCTGGGAAGCGGTCTCGTCGGCGCGCTGCTTCGCCGCGGCGCTTTGCTGCAGCGCGGACTGTGCCGCTTCGCGCTTGCGTCACTCGGCGCCGATGCGTGTCTCTTTGACTTCCTGTTGGGTCACCGCTTGCGCTTCCTCGCGTACCTGGATGGCCTCGTCCCGGGCGCTTTTGAGCTTGGCGTCGGCCTGCGCCTTCCTGACCGCGGCCTAAGCGTCGGCCTGCGCGGCGGACCCGCGCCCGTGCGGCATTTTTTTTGCCGTCCCTGATCGACTTGGTGCTCAGCGGAAGAATCAACCCCGGCAAGGTGTTTGACGTGCACCTGCCCCTGGAGCGGGTCGCCGAGGCTTACCGGGCCATGGATGAGCGACGCGCCATCAAGGCCTTCCTGCAGCGCGGGGGGGCCGGTCACCGCGCCGGACGCTCCCCTGTTTCTTCGGCTAACGTCGACCGTATGGCCAAAGTCTCCGGCAACGACCTGATCGACGACGTCACCCCTGGCGACATCATCGCGGTGGACCGCGGCTCGGGTGAACGGCCCTACAAAGTAGTCTTCAAGGACGCCAGCGACACGGGGTATCTCATCACATTCGAAACCGACGCCGGTGAAACCTTTCAACTCGATCTGGCGGCAGGCACCAGGGTGAAACGGTCGCTCGAGGCGAAGTGGGAATCTGCGCAGAGTCCCACGCCGAACTCGGAGAGCTAACGGCGCCGCTAAAACGGCGTCGAGCCGAAACCCGTTGGTAGGCAGCACTTTCGACGATGCACACGTACGTCGCCTAGAAAACTTTCTCGAACACCGGGGGTTGACGGTCCCGATACGCGGATGGCGTCGCGAATCTCCGTCGCACCTGCCGTTTGGGTGGCGTGTGGGTGGGTACCGCCACACTCCGGAGGGAGCTCGCGCATCCGGTGGCGATGCGGCCGAATGCTTCCGCCGTCGTCCGGACGAAAGGGCTGGTGTCCACCATGACCGCGCAACCCCCCGATCCTGACCCCACCCAAACTCCTGGGCTGGAGGCGGGAGGGGGCGCCGCACCGGGCACCACCCCGCCGGCTGCGCCCCAAACGTCCGGTGTGTCTGAACCGCAACCACCGAATACCCGGCGGTTCGCTCCAAGTTCCGCGCTCACCGTCATCGCGGTGTGCATTTTCGCCGTTGCGTTCCTCGCGGTGGCGGTGCTACTGGTGATGAAGATAGTCGGGGTGGGCGGCTAACATGCGAAACCATTTACGGCACTTGGCGATTATGCAACTCAGTAGTGGGCATAGCAACATACATGATCGACGATGCCGCGCAGGCGCCGGGAGAAGGACCAGTCGCAGTGGGTGACCGGCGACGAGCCCATGACCGGGCCGCAGCGCAGCTACCTGAACACCCTGGCGCAAGAAGCGGGCCGAGACATCCCGGAAAATCTGACGAAGGCCCAGGCGTCCAGCCTGATCGACGAGCTGCAACAACTAACCGGGCGTGGTGACTCATGACGATCGGAGCCGAGGATGCGCGGCGGTTGCTCGACAGCCCGGACACGAACGCAACGCTCGTGGTGGTCCAGGGACGTGCCACGGTCGTCTCGCCGGCTGATTTGGAATCCCTTGAATATCGAAGGACTCTACAGATTGCGACTCGCCAGGAATTGGTGCAGCGAATCGGACACGCGGAGCTATCCGACCGGGAGTTGACCGAGCAGGCCGAAGAACTCGACACGGCGGTGCGCAACCTGGGTGGATGATCGATACCAGAAGCGTTGCCGCGCAGGCGTTACGGCGCGATGGTTACTTGGTCACCGACCTGGATGACGCCTTTGCTCACCACCGCGAGGTAGGCACCCGCGCACGGCTGGGCGTTATGACCGCCCGTCTTCAACCGGTTTTCGGCCGCCGGTATTTTCAGTGCCTGCGGAGCTCGCGGCAATGTCCCGTGCTCGAGGGTGGGGACCACGCAGCGTGAAGTCGCGGTGAGCACGCGTAGCCGAGTCTCCCCAATGACGAGTTCGCCGCCCACCCAGTCATTTTCAGTGTATGGCCGGTAGTCCGCCGGCGTTGTGATCACCAGATTCGGCCGGTACCGCAGCGCCTCCACGCCGATGTGCTCCAGGGTGGCCGTCGTGATCGCATGCAAAGGCGCTTCGTCGGTGAACGAGTCGCCCGGGGTGGCCGCGGCGATCCGCAGAATTCGGCCCTCCACCTGGGCGTCGAGGCCGTATTCCAGCAATTTCTCCGGATCGGGACGCACCAGTGTGGCGCCCTCGGGGCGTTGAGTGACCAACCGGACCCGCCGTCCGGTCAGTTGCGAGATCAGCTCATCGACACCGGGATCATCGGCCGCGACGTCGGTTCCGTCGGGCATGCTGATGCGCACACCCTGAGCGCCAGCATGCGCGGTGCACGTCAGGAGATTGCGCCACAGTCGGGGATTTTTGGCGCTGGCCACGTGCCCGGTCTCACCGTCGACAAGCGCGAGCCGCCGGTCGCCGTCGGCGCCGCGCTCGTCGACCAGCAGTCGATCGAGGGTCTCGCCGAGCATCGACTTCACCGGATAGCGAAGCAACGCCTGCACCCGCATCGGCACGGCATCAGAAGTATGGGCGATCGGGTTGTCCATGGGGCGCCTTCACTGAGTATTTCTACATTCTGCGCCCAACTGACGAACGGACCACGTCCGGGCACGGATCAGCTTGGCAGCAGGCGCTTTTTCTGCTCTTCGAATTCTTGTTGCGTCAGAATCCCCGCATCGCGCAGCGACGCCAGCTCCCGCAGCTCGGCCGCGATACTGGTGATCGGCCCACCCGCGGCAACCGGCGGAGGGGCCGCCGGCTCTTTCGTCGGCTCCTTCGGCGCTTTGCGCGTGGCCTTCTCGGGCTCGCCGGCCCGGGCACGCTCGCGACCGAGGGCGCCACCCGTGCCGGCCATCGCGCGCCCGGCCATGCTCGCCACGGCCATCTCGCCGAACAAACTTCCCGAGCCGGTGGGAGCCGCGGCCGCGGCCGCGGCGGCGGCCTCGGCACCGGCCCCAGCGCTGGTGGCCGGCAGCGCCAAGGCGGCCGGGCGGATCGCCGGGGCGGCCGCTGTCCATCCTGGCGGCACCGATAAGCCACCGACGGTGTTCGCCTGGCCCAGCCCTGCAGACATCAGCGATCCGAATCCGCCCGCCGGGTTTGTGATGACCGGGAATGGCGAGGGCGGCACCGCGCCCATCCCGGGCCACGACTGCACTCCGGCCCAACCGCTGACGATGTCGTCTGTGTGGAAACCGGTTAGCGTGCCGGCCACGTCGAAGGGAAGAGCGATCAACGTACCCGGCGTGTCGATGCTTAGCCCGGCCACGCTGGCCGGCGCGTCGAGAAAGAACGTGGTGAGATCGCTCCCCAGCCCCAGCAAGTCCGTCACTGACGTCGGATCGGCGGCGGCAGCCGGACCCGCCGCCGCACTGCTCAACAAGTTGGGCACCGCGGAGAAAGACTGCTGGGTCACGGCGTTGCGTGTGCTCCCGGCGGCGGTAGCGGTGGCCTGGGCCACCGATTCGGATTGACCGGCGTCGGAGCTCGTCGTCTGGTCGGGCTGGGCGAACGGCGTCAACCGGGTCGCCGACGCCGTCGAACCGGCGTAGCCGAACATGGCCGCGCTGTCTCGCGCCCACATCTCGGCGTACTCACTCTCCGTGGTCGCTATCGCGGGTGTGTTCTGCCCGAGGACGTTGGTGGCGACGAGCGTCGCCAGCAGGGTGCGGTTGGCTGCGACCACCGGTGGCGGCACCGTCTCGGCGAACGCGGTCTCGTAGGCGAAGGCCGCTGCTCTGGCCTGGTTGGCGGTTTCTTCGGCCTGGGCGCCGGTGGTCCTCATCCACGCCAAGTAAGGGGTGATCGCTGCGACCATGGAGGCGGATGACGGGCCAACCCACGGACCGGACGTCAAGGCCGTGATTTCGGCCTGATATGAGTTCGCGGTCGATTGCAACGCGGCGGCCAGTTCGTCCCAGGCCATCGCGGCGGCCAGCATCGGTCCCGACCCCGGACCGGCGTACATCCGCGCGGAGTTGACCTCCGGCGGTAGTACTGCGAAGTCCATGCCGTTCTCCTCCGATCGCTTTCAGGGCCGCGAGGGCATCGACGATCCCGATGCACGTCGTATGGGGGTAGCCAACCGAGCAGCAAACAAATCGAATCCCCTCCGGTGCTGCCAGTGCCGCGAACGAAGACGGCCAATCAGTCCGTCCCTAGTGCTAAGGGCCGATCTCACGCGTTTGCAGGTGCTCCCACGTCAACCAATACAGCGAAATTGTTGCTGTGGGTTAACGATAGGTTACCTGCACGTGACGCCCCAAACTCGCAAGGGTTCGGCGCGTACTGCGCAAATCCCTCTCAGCCCGCGCTCGACGGCGCGCAAAACGTCTGGTTCGCCTAACCCTGCCCGGCATTCACTCGCCTGACGCCTCCAAAGGCCCAGTTCAAGCGGGTCGGCAAACGTCCCGCGGGTCTGGCGGCGCCGGGTTCTGCTTGGATTTGTGACGTCCCCACGAGAGGTCTGCTGAATGAAACTAGTGCTGGTCGCCTACGGCGGCCGCGGCGACGTCGAACCGTGCGCTGCCCTTGGTCGCGAGCTGATGCACCGAGGCCACGAGGTGCGCCTGGCGGTCCCGCCCAACATGACCGGCTTCGTCGAGTCGACAGGCCTTGCTGCCAGCGGGTACGGCCCGGATACGCAAAGTGGAATGAACGCGGCGCAGGAATTGCTCGGTTCACTCCAATATGGGACCCGCGGGCTGTCCCACGTGGTCGAGCGCGTTACGCGGATCTGGATGGACAAAAGCGCGACGCTGATGTTGCTGGCCTCTAGTGCCGATCTGGTGGTGGCGCACATGAACGATCAGGCCCTGGCCACCAATATCGCCGAACATCACGGCATTCCGCTCGCCGCGTTGCACGTGTTCCCGGCGCGGATCATGCCATCGAGCCCGCTGTATTCGGGCATGACCAAGGATGCCGAAGTCGTCCAACGCCGTGCGCTCGGCTTGCCCGAGGTAACCGAATTGGCGGCCGGGCCGCCGGGCGAGCTTTTGGAAATCCAGACTTACGACGAGCTGTGCCTGCCCGGGCCCGCCGCCGAATGGCTGGAACCGGGCCACCAGCGTCCTTTCGTCGGTTCGTTGACCCTGGAATTGCCGACGGGCAATGACGACGAGATCTTGTCCTGGATCGCGGACGGAACGCCACCTATTTACTTCGGGTTTGGCAGCACGCCCGTCAGTTCTCCCGCCGAGACCGTCGCGGTGATCAGCGCGGCCTGCGGGCAATTGGGTGAGCGCGCATTGATCTGCAGCGGCGCGAACGACTTCACCGGCGTCCCGCGGTTCGATCACGTCAAGATGGTAAGGGCGATGAATTACGCGGCCGTCTTCCCGGCCTGCCGGGCCGTGGTCCATCACGGTGGCTCGGGCACCACGGCCGCAGGCCTGCGCGCCGGGGTCCCCACACTCATCCTGTGGACGGTATGGGACCAGCCGATGTGGGCAACTGCCGTCGAACAACTGCAAGTCGGCGCCGGGCGTGCCTTTTCCGACAGCACCCTGGACTCGCTGGTCGCCGACCTACGCACGGTCCTCGCCCCGCAATGCGCTGCTCGGGCCCGTGAAGTGGCCGCCCAGATGAGCAAACCCGCCGAAAGTGTTGCCCGCGCCGCCGATCTACTCGAAGAGTTCGCTCGCCCGGCACGTTCGGTTTGATCGGCACTGCCCGTCTGCGCATCGGTGGTGCAAAGCCCGCTGGTCGTGTAGAAGGTTCTGGTGCAGGATCCGCCGAATCGGTCATTCGATCCGTCGATGCTGCGCGAAGCGATGATCAGGCGGCTGTATCGCCGGTTGTCGGCCGAGGGCCAGATCAGGGTGCCGGCCGTGCCGGGGCTGATCGACGAGTACGTCTTGTTGTGCGGCAACGTCTGCGCCACCCTGGGCGTCTGGTACACCCCCGAACAGTCCGCACACCTGCGCGCCGCGCTGGAAGTCGAGTTGGCCAAGGCCTTCAAAGCCTCCCCTCGTTCGGACGTGCTCATCTCGTACCAGGCTCCCTTCGGGGAGGGCGTGAATTTCCGCGTGCAGGCCGAGTGGCGCACCGTCGAGGCCGACTACCAACAGTGGATGGCCATCCGCCCGCCGCCGCTGTTCGGCACAGAGGCGGACGCACGGGTGTTGGCCCTGGCCGCCGAGGCGGACGATCCGTCCACCTATCGGGTGCTCGATGTGGGTGCGGGAACCGGGCGTAACGCGCTGGCCCTGGCGCGGCGTGGACATCCGGTCGATGCGGTCGAGATCACCGCAAAGTTCGCCGAGGCGATCGTTTCCGAAGCCGCCGCTGAATCGTTGCGCGTGAACGTCATTCAAAGGGACGTCTTCACCGCGATGGAGGACGTGCGCGAGGCGTACCAGTTGATGGTGCTTTCTGAGGTGGTGTCCGACTTCCGGACGACACACGAGTTGCGCGGCATGTTCGAACTAGCCGCCGACTGCCTGGCGCCCGGCGGGCGTCTGGTCTTCAACACTTTCCTGGCCCGTGACGGCTATGTTCCCGACGACGTCGCGGTGCAGCTGAGTCAGCAGTGCAACAGCATGATCTTCACTCGCGACGAGATGGCCGCCGCGGCGGGCGGATTGCCACTGGAGCTGATCGCCGACGACGCCGCCTACGAGTACGAAAAGACGCGGTTACCGTCGGAGGCGTGGCCGCCGACGGGCTGGTTCGAGGGTTGGGCCGGCGGCCTCGACGTGTTCGACGTCGAGCGTGACGATTCCCCAATTGAGTTGCGCTGGCTCGTGTTTCGGAAAGCCGGCTGAGTATCGGTGCTAGGCGGTCAGGTCGCGGGTGGCCGGCCCTTCCAAAAGGGTGCCGTCGGGCGCGAAGCGCGACCCGTGCAGCGGACATTCCCACGCGTTGTCGGCATCGTTCCAGTTCACGATTCCGCCCAGGTGCGGGCATACCGGTGAGACACGGTGCTCGGTCCCGTCGACGCGGCAGCGGGCCTCCAGATGCCACGGCGGACCACTGACCACGCCGCCCTCGCCGTCGACGGGGCTGCGGCGGTGAGTGCGTATTGCCGGGGTGATCCAGCCCTTCGTCAGGTTGAAGCCGACCTCGAGGTTGGCCTGCAACGCTGTCGTCAGTCCCGTCAGCTCGTGCGGACTCCAGCTGGCGAACGCGCGGGCCCAATCCATCCGCCCGCCCAGGATGCGGCTCGACAGCGCCAACGCCGCAGCGGGACCGTTGGTCATCCCCCATTTATTGAAACCCGTTGCGACAAAGATGCTTTCGGTGTTCGGCAGAATCGGGCCCACGTAGGGCAGATGGTCGATGGGCGTGTAGTCCTGCGCCGACCAGAAGTGGGTCTGCACGGCACCCGGGTAGTGCTTGCGCGTCCACGTCGACAGCTCGTTCAGCGCTTGGGACGGACTCTTCTCACGGCCCACGGTGTGGCCCGCCCCGCCCACGATCAGCCGCTCCCCGTCGGCGACCGGCGCGTAGCGCACCGAACGCGTCGGCGAGTCGGTGGAGATCATCATGGGCCGGGTGATGTTGCCCGGAACCTTGAAGGCCAAGCAGTAGGAGCGGCTGGGTTTCACCCGTGCGAAATAGCCGCCGCGATCCAGGATCGGGATGCCCGTGGCAAGCACCAGCTGGCCGGCCTGAAGTTGGACATCCTGCTGGGCGGCGTCGTTGACATGCACGCGCACCTTGCTGCCGCGCCAGGAGACCCGTCGCACCCGGGTGTGCTCGACCAGCCGCCCTCCACGGCCCAGCAGCTCGACGACCAACGAGTCGAGGAATGGCATCGGATCGAACTGCGCTTGATCGGCGAGCCGCACACCGCCGTGGTAGGCGAACGGCACGTCGGCGTCGTCGTCCCAAACAGCCGGCAGGCCGACCGCTTGACAGGCCGCGAGTTCGGCTCGCGCGGACGGGACTCCGCGCACGGACTGGGCGTATGTGTAGGCGTCTTCGCGCTGCACCGCCACGCCGTTGGCGGCGCAGTGGTCGAGCACCCACTGCTGTCCTTCACGATTGCCGTCGACGTATGCGCGCGCCAGATCCTTGCCGTGTCGCGGCAGCACCTTGGAGAGCTGGCTGCCCTGCAGCAGGCTGATTTTGGCGGTGGTGTTTCCGGTCGCGCACGCCCCCACCGTGCGCGCCTCCAGCACCAACACGTCCTTACCCGCGCGGGCCAGCAGGACCGCCGTCATCAGGCCGGTGATACCGGCGCCTACGACGATGACATCGGCGGTCGAGGAGCCCTGGTCCAGCTGGCTGGCAGTCCAGGGTTGTTGGGTTCGTTCCGTCATCCACAAAGAAGTCACGGCTTTGCTGATACCCCGGCCCGGACCACGGAAACGCGCCCGCAGCCTCACGCCCGTTTCAACCGTGCCTTTGCCTGCTTCACTGAATCCGCTGCGGCCCGGCTCAGTTGCCGGGCCTCGTCGTAGTCTTTTTCGGCGCCGCTGAGGTCCCGTTCGGCCGCCCGCAGGGCCCGCGCCGCATCGTCACGGCGCTTTCGGGCGGCATCTCGTTGGCCTTGCCGCTGCGCCAACACCTCGTCGGCCTCGGTTTTGGCCCGCGCCGCGGTGTCGACGGCCGCGCTCAGTTTCTCGCGCCGCTGCTGCGCCCTATCGTCCGTCGCCTGCCTCGTCGCGGGTCGTTTCCGCGCGCGGGTGCTCTGCCGCTTCGCCGGTCCGCTGGAAGCTGTCACCGATTCTGGCGGCGCATCGCCGAAGGCGCCAAAACCCGACCACTGCTCGGGCCTGGTCAACCGGCCCAAACGCGCCCCGATTTGTGGGTCGGCGACGGCGGCCTGCAGCGTGCTGGTCACGTCTTCGCGCACGCTCGCCGACGGTTGCCTCAGGTCGGCCGCCTCGAGCGCCTTGCGGGTGAGCTCGTCGATGAGTTTGTGTTGCTCGGCCGATAGCTCTCGGATGCGCGCGCCATCCATCGCCGCGTGAGCGGCGCGCAATCGCGCACCGAGGTCTGTCAGCCGCTCGTGGGTGTCGGCATGCCGGAGTACCAGCCGGTTGATGACCCATGCCGCCGTAGCCGGTTTGGTGGTGGCGGAAATCCGTTTGGCGGCTGCGTCATCGCCGCGCTGCCTGGCCGCGGCGGCCAAGCTGGCGCGTTGCGCGGTGAACTCCTTCGGCGGCACCTCGTAGAGGCTGTCAAGTTCCTCATCGGCCATGTAGCCATGATCTCTCGCGGTCTATCGGTCGCGGCTTCGACTGCCGAAGCCGAAGCGCCCGGCGGTTTAAGAACCGCACGTCGCGGGATATCTCATCTACAACATTTGCAATGTGCGAGCGGCAGGAAGTAGGGATTCGGCAGCTTGATGACGTCCAAGAACAGTGATCAGCTCGTCGGCCGGATCCTCCGGACTACCCGCCCTCGTCAGGTCTTGCTCGCGGTGTGCGCGATCGTCGCCACGGTCGGCGCGATATACGTTGTGTCCCCCTCGCACTGTCCGGGCCATGGCTGTGGTCAGCGCAGCGCTCCCGCGAAAGTCGCTGGCCCGGCTCAAATAGCGATCACTCCCGGTCCCGACGCCCATGATGTCGACCCCCTCACCCCTGTCATGGTCAAAGCCGAGAAAGGGACGTTGACGGGCGTCGACATGGTCAACGAGAGCGGCAAACCGGTCGAGGGTGTCATGACCCCGGACAACACCGCGTGGAAGCCCACCGTCCCGCTGGGCTACGGGCGCACCTACACGTTGACGGTCACCAGCAACGGTGTCAGTGGCGTTGCGGCCAAGCAGGTTTCGTCGTTCTCCACGCTGAAGCCGTCAAACCAGACCAAGGTGTCGTTCACCACGACGTCTGAGTCCACGTTGCGCGACGGCGGCACCTACGGTGTCGGAACGGTGATCGTGGCGCACTTCGACGAGAAGATCGCCGATCGTGCCGCCGCCGAACGGCAGCTGTCGGTGACCACCAACCCGAAAGTCGAGGGCTCGTGGTATTGGGTCGACGATCAGAACGCGCATTGGCGGCCCGAGCGCTACTACGCGCCGGGTACGAACGTGACCGCAGAGGCCAAGATCTACGGAATAGCCTTGGGCGACGGTCTGTTCGGGCAAGATGACACCAAGGTGTCCTTCCGCGTCGGCGATGCACACGTATCGATCGCAGATGACGCCACCCACCAGGTCAGCGTCTTCGACAACGGAGCCCTGGTGCGCACGATGCCCACGAGTATGGGAATGGGCGGCACCGAGAACGTCGGCGGGAAAACCATCTCCCTCTGGACCCCCTCAGGGGTCTACACCGTGCTCGACAAGGGCAACCCCGTCATCATGGACTCCTCGACATTCGGGCTGCCCAAGAACTCCAGGCTCGGCTACCGCGAGACCATCAACTGGGCCACCAAGATCAGCAGCGACGGCATATATCTGCACGAACTCGAGGCGACGGTATGGGCCCAGGGGCACCGCGACACATCGCATGGTTGCTTGAACCTCAATGCCGACAACGCGAAGTGGTTCTACGATTTTTCGGTGCCTGGCGACGTCGTCGAGGTCCGCAACAGCGGCGGGCCGCCACTGACCTTGGCGCAGAATGGCGACTGGACCCTCAGCTGGGACCAGTGGCGAAGAGGCAGCGCGCTGAAGCCCACCTGAGCTCGCGTGTCCCGGCTCATTCGCCCCCACGGTTGTGCGCCACTTCACAACAAAGTCTTGACTGGTTCCAGATAAGTGCGCCATATTGGTGGCGTGTCATCGACGGCCGATTACGCGGACAGGTTGAGGATGGCCGATCTGCGGGTGACCCGGCCCAGGGTTGCCGTGCTCGAAGCCGTCGCCGCCAATCCGCACGCCGACACCGAGACGATCTTCTCGGCCGTGCGGGTCGGCCTGCCAGACGTTTCGCGCCAAGCCGTGTATGACGTGCTCAATGCGCTGACCACCGCGGGTCTGGTTCGGCGCATCCAGCCGTTGGGCATGGTCGCCCGTTACGAATCGCGCGTCGGTGACAACCATCACCACGTCGTGTGCCGGTCCTGCGGGATCATCGCCGACGTCGACTGTGCCGTCGGTGACGCGCCCTGCCTCACCCCGTCCGACGACAACAACGTTCTAGATGGCTTCGTTCTCGACGAGGCCGAGGTCATCTACTGGGGCCTGTGCCCCGACTGTTCGACTGCAGGTTCCTAATCGCAGCCCAACCAACCCTCCATCTGGAAAGGAATGCTGTGTCCTCCGATATCTCCCAAGGCCGTCCGCCGCACGACGACAGCAAGACGGCTAGTGCCAGCGAAAGCGAAAACCCGGCGATCCCATCGCCGGAGCCGAAAGGGCATGCGCCCCTTACCAACCGCGACTGGTGGCCCGACCAGATCGACATATCGACGCTGCACCCGAACAATCCTCAGGCGAGCCCGTTCGGCCAAGACTTCGACTACGCCGAGGAGTTCGCCAAGCTCGACGTCGAGGCGCTCAAGCGCGACCTGTTCTCGGTGATGACCACCTCACAGGACTGGTGGCCCGCCGACTACGGCCATTACGGCGGCCTGTTCATCCGCATGAGCTGGCACGCCGCTGGTACCTACCGCATCTTCGATGGTCGCGGCGGTGGCGGGCAGGGCCTGCAGCGCTTCGCCCCGCTCAACAGCTGGCCGGACAACGCGAGCCTGGACAAGGCACGCCGGTTGCTCTGGCCGGTCAAGAAGAAATACGGCAACAAGATCTCCTGGGCGGACCTGATCATCTTCGCCGGCAACTGTGCCCTGGAGTCGATGGGGTTCAAGACGTTTGGGTTCGGCTTCGGCCGTGAGGACGTGTGGGCGCCCGAGGAGATCCTTTGGGGTGAGGAGGACACCTGGTTGGGCACCGACAAGCGCTACTCCGGTGAGCGCGACCTCGCCCAGCCCTATGGTGCGACCACCATGGGTCTGATCTACGTCAACCCCGAAGGACCCGAAGGCAAACCGGATCCTGTCGCTGCCGCGATCGACATCCGCGAGACTTTCGGCCGGATGGCGATGAATGACGAGGAAACGGCCGCGCTCATCGTCGGGGGCCACAGCTTCGGCAAGACCCACGGCGCCGGCGACGCCGAGCTGGTGGGTCCCGAGCCGGAGGCCGCGCCGATCGAACAGCAGGGGCTTGGGTGGAAGAGCTCGTATGGCACCGGCAAAGGCAAGGACGCGATCACCAGCGGCCTGGAGGTCGTCTGGACGCCGACGCCGACGAAGTGGGACAACACGTTCCTGGAGACGCTGTACGGCTACGAGTGGGAGCTGACCAAGAGCCCGGCCGGGGCCTGGCAGTACACCGCCAAAGACGGCGCCGGTGCGGGCACCATCCCGGATCCGTTCGACGGGCCGGGGCGTGCTCCGACGATGCTGGTAACCGACATCTCGTTGCGCGAGTCGCCGATCTACCACGACATCACGCGGCGCTGGCTGGACCACCCCGAGGAGCTGGCCGATGCCTTCGCCAAGGCCTGGTACAAGCTGCTGCACCGCGACATGGGCCCCATCACCCGCTACCTCGGGCCGTGGGTTGCCGAACCGCAGCTGTGGCAGGACCCCGTCCCGGCCGTCGACCACGAACTGGTCGATGAGAACGACATCGCCGCGCTGAAGAGCAAGGTGCTCGGATCGGGGCTGTCCGTCCCGCAGTTGGTCAAGACGGCATGGTCGGCGGCATCCAGCTACCGGCGCACTGACAAACGAGGTGGGGCGAACGGGGCGCGGGTGCGTCTCGAGCCGCAGCGCAGCTGGGAGGTCAACGAGCCTTCCGAGCTGGACAAGGTGCTGCCCGTGCTGGAGAAGATCCAGCAGGACTTCAACGCCTCGGCTTCCGGCGGCAAGAAGATCTCGCTGGCCGACCTGATCGTGCTGGCCGGCTCGGCGGCGGTCGAGAAGGCGGCCAAGGACGCCGGCTACGAGATCTCGGTGCACTTTGCGCCCGGCCGAACCGACGCCACGCAGGAGAACACCGACGTGGAGTCGTTCGCGGTGCTCGAACCGCGGGCCGATGGGTTCCGCAACTACATCCGTCCCGGCGAGAAGGCACCGCTCGAGCAGTTGCTGCAGGAGCGGGCCTACCTGCTGGGGGTGTCGGGCCCGGAGATGACCGTGCTGGTGGGTGGTCTGCGCGCCCTCGGAGCTAACCACGGCGGCAGCAAGCACGGCGTGTTCACCGACCGGCCGGGCGCGTTGACCAACGACTTCTTCGTCAACCTGCTCGACATGGGCACCGAGTGGAAGGCGTCGGAGACGGCCGAGAACGTCTACGAGGGCCACGACCGGGCCTCCGGCGCGGTGAAGTGGACCGCGACCGCGAACGACCTTGTCTTCGGGTCGAACTCGGTGCTGCGCGCATTGGCCGAGGTCTATGCCCAGGACGATGCGCACGGCAAGTTCGTCGAGGACTTCGTCGCGGCGTGGGTCAAGGTGATGAACGCCGACCGGTTCGACCTCAAATGACGTTCGGATAGGAAGCGGCGTCCCGCGGGCCATCGGCTCGCGGGGCGCCGTCTTGTTTGGACCGCTCGTCGTTGCTCGACACATAAACCACGCATTTGACAATGCCCCGCAAGCGGGCGCACTGGTTTATGTCTCGGTGCAGCGGAGAGGGCTTCGCGCCCGGGTCAGCGGTCGAGATCCCATTGCCCGAAGTCGGCGGCGAGGACATCGTCGACATCGACATTGATGCCGCCTAGTAGCGGTCCCGGATTTCCCGCGCTGTTGACTATTGTCTGGTAGAGCACCGCCGCGGGTTTGCGATCGCCGTGCGACCAGGACCTCGTCTGCCACACCCACCGGTGTCCGGCGCTGGTGGAGGGCCCGACGACGCCGTCTCTGATCGCCCACCCGCACACCTGGGCATCCCCGTAGATGCCGGTGCGGCCCACGCCCAACACAGAGTTGATCCCCCGGAACCATTGCACTGCAAGGCTATTCCACGTATTGGCGTCGATGTCGTCGTCGACGCTGAAAAAGATGGGAGCCGAGTTGGGGCCTCCCGCCGCGGAGTGCAGCTGCATGGCGGTACGAGCGTCGGCCACGCCGCCGTCATAGCCGCGCGTGAGGTCCGAGGGATCCGGCCAGCCGGGCTTGCCGTATTGGAAGTTGCTGACGATGTGCAGCCCGGCCGCGCGCAGCGCGTCGGCGTAGTCCTTTGTCAGCGGTTTGGCCTCGAAGTTGGCGCCCGGCCGTGACTGCGATACGTAATTCACCACGCCGTCATAGCCGGCCGACTTGATCTCGTCGGGGGCGATCCTGCGTTCGGCGAAATCGATCAGCTTCAGGCCGGCGGCCGACGCTTTGGGGATCCCGGGAATCGGGGCCAGCGCACCCAGGCTCAGCAGGCCCGGCGCCAAGGCATAGGCGCCGGTGTACTTGAGGACGTCGCGCCGAGAAGGCGATCGCTGATCACCGCGTCCACCCCGTCCGGCCGCATCCCGCACCGCGCGATGGTAACAAAAGCCCGTGGCTCCTTCGGCCGATCCTTGCCGGTTATCTCCGGTAACGCCGGGCGCCGCGCATCGGAATCGCCGGTCGAGAAGTCAGCGGCCACCGGCCAGTGGCATGATCTTCGCGTGTCGGACATTCGGGCAATCGCTTCTGCGTGGAGCGGCGGATTTCCGGCTCGTTGCGCTCGATTAGGTGATCGAACTATAGTCTGGACACATGTCCAATTTGCTGTCACGGAGTTCGGGAGCCCGTTGACCGCGATGGATTCGGCGCCATTCCGCGGTCAATTTCCAGCAAAGAAGAGTTGAGTATGCGAATTGCCCTGCTGTCCTACCGTAGTAAGACCCATTGCGGCGGACAGGGCGTCTACGTGCGCCATCTCAGCCACGGCTTGGTGGAACTCGGCCACGACGTTGAGGTGTTCTCCGGACAGCCGTATCCCGATCTGCTCGATCCGCGAGTCCGGCTCACCGAGGTGCCCAGCCTTGATCTCTATCGGGAACCGGACCCATTCCGGGTACCGCGGCCCAGCGAAATTCGAGACTCCATCGACCTCTTGGAACTGCTCACCACCTGGACCGCGGGCTTTCCCGAACCACGGACGTTCACGATGCGGACGGCGCGGTTACTCGCCCAGCGGACAACGGATTTCGACGTCGTCCACGACAACCAGAGCCTGGGCGCCGGACTGCTCAGTATCGCCGAGGCAGGACTTCCCGTCGTGGCCACCGTGCACCACCCGATCACCCGCGATCGGGTGTTGGACCTGGCCGCCGCGCGATGGTGGCGAAAGCCGTTGGTGCGCCGTTGGTATGGGTTCTTGGAGATGCAGCAAGAGGTGGCCCGGCACATCCCCGACCTGTTGACGGTGTCGTCATCGTCGGCGTCGGACATCATCGCCGACTTCGGCGTCGCACCGGAGCAACTTCATGTGGTGCCGCTGGGGGTCAACACCGAGCTGTTCAAACCGGGAACCGGCCCACGCGAGCCCGGCCGCATCATCGCGATCGCCAGCGCCGATACACCGCTGAAGGGCGTCCGCACCCTGCTGCAAGCGGTCGCGCGACTGCGCACCGTCCGGGACCTGGAGTTGCGGTTGGTCGCCAAGGTCGAACCGAATGGCCCGACCCACAAGCTCATCGCCGAACTCGGGATCTCCGACATCGTCCACATCACCAGCGGGCTGTCCGACGCCGAGCTGGCCGCCTTGTTCGCCTCCGCCGAGGTCGCCTGCATTCCCTCGCTCTACGAAGGGTTTTCGCTGCCTGCGGTGGAAGCCATGGCCAGCGGCACCCCCATCGTCGCCAGCCGGGTCGGCGCGCTGCCGGAAGTCCTTGGGACGGACGGTGCTTGCGCCGAGCTGGTGCCGCCCGCGGATGTGGATGCGCTGACCAGCGCGCTCGGTGAGCTCCTGGACTCTCCGGAAAAGCGCCGCAGCCTTGGCAAGGCGGGCCGCACCCGTGCCGTCAACGTCTTCAGCTGGGAAGCCGTGGCGGCTCAGACCGTGCGGGTCTACGAGCGTGCGATCGCACGCAACGCGCAGAGCGGAGCGCCATGCTGACAGTCGATTTCGACCGGCTCGGGGTTGGGCCTTCGACCAAGGTCATCGACGTCGGATGCGGGGCCGGCCGGCATGCGTTCGAAGCGTATCGTCGCGGCGCCGACGTCGTCGCCTTCGACCGCGATGAGGCCGAATTGCGTTCGGTGGACACGATCCTGCGCGCGATGGCCGAAACGGGCGAGGCGCCCGCCGAGGCGTCAGCCAAGGTCGTTGTCGGTGACGCGCTGAAGTTGCCCTACGCCGACCAGACGTTCGACTGCGTCATCGCGTCGGAGATCCTGGAGCACATTCCCCACGACGACGCGGCGATCGCCGAGCTCATCAGGGTGCTCAAAGTGGGTGGCACGCTCGCGGTCAGCGTGCCGCGGTGGCTGCCCGAGCAGCTGTGCTGGTTGCTATCCGACGAGTACCACAGCAACGAGGGCGGCCACGTCCGCATCTACCGGGCAAGCGAATTGCGCGGCAAGATCCTGGGCGGCGGAATGAAACTGACCCACACCCATCACGCCCACGCACTGCACTCTCCCTTTTGGTGGCTCAAATGCGCTGTAGGCGTGCAGAACACCGACCACCGTGCGGTGACCACCTACCACAGGCTGCTGGTGTGGGACCTGATGCAGCGGCCAAAGATCACCAAGCTGGCGGAGTCGCTGCTCAACCCGCTGGTGGGGAAAAGCATAGCCATGTACTTCGTCAAACCCCAGGAGGCGAAAAGCCGAGGCACTGAGAGGTATTCAGTTGCATCGGTCTAACCCGCCCGGCGTTCCGGGGGTCCTGACTCACGACCAATGCCGACAGACCGCGCTCTCCATCGCCGCCGCACAGGAACCATCGGGTGCCATCCCCTGGTTCGAAGGCGGGCACACCGATCCCTGGGACCACATCGAGTGCGCGATGGCACTCACCACTGCGGGACTGCTGGAGCCGGCGCGGGCGGCGTTCGATTGGAGCCGCCACACCCAGCGACCCGATGGCTCCTGGCCCATCCAGTTTCGCGCGGGCGTCATCGAAGACGCCAACAGCGACAGTAACTTCTGCGCCTACATCGGCGCCGGCGTGTGGCACCATGTGCTGGTTACCGGCGATGAGTCGTTTGCGGCGGAGATGTGGCAGGTGGTGCACAAGGCGATCGACTTCGTCATCGACATGCAAGTCGGCTATGGCGAGATCGGTTGGGCGCGAAGTGAAGCCGGTGTGTTGCCGGAAGCGCTGGTGACCGGGTGCTCGAGCATCTTTCACAGCATACGGTGTGCGCTCGCCCTGGCAGCTTTGGTCGACGACCCGCAGCCGGAGTGGGAATTGGCGCTGGGCCGCCTGGGGCACGCCCTCTCCGCGCACCCCGAGGCGTTCACCGAAAAGGACCGCTACTCGATGGACTGGTACTACCCCATTCTCGGCAGCGCCCTGCGCGGTCCGGCGGCGTCCACGCGCATCAAACAACGTTGGGATGCCTTCGTGGTCGACGGTTTGGGTATCCGGTGTGTCGACGATCGTCCGTGGGTGACCGGCGCCGAAACTTGCGAGCTGGTGATGGCGCTGGACGCCATCGGGCACCACGCAGATGCTCACCGGCAGTTCGCCGCGATGCAGCATCTTCGCGAAGACGACGGATCATATTGGACGGGACTGGTTTTCGCTGACGGTAAGCGCTGGCCTGAGGAGCGCACCACTTGGACGGGCGCGGCGATGATCCTGGCGGCGGACGCCCTGTCGAACACCACCGCTGGCGCGGGAATCTTCCGATGCCACGACCTGCCATTGGGCCTGCAAACCGATTTCGATTGCGAATGCGTCGCCACCGGCTCGGGCCGCTGACCCTCGCTAGATCTGTCCCCCCGGCCGGCCGCTGACACGTTCGAGCAGCCTCAGCGATCCGGTCGCTGATACCTCCTGGAACTGTCCGGAATCGAGTGCGCGACAGTAGATGTAATACGGTGGCCGCCCGCCGTCCTTCGGGTCCGGAAACACGTCGTGGATGGCCAGCGCCCCACCGGTGTCGACCCACTTGGCCCAGCCATCGAAGTCCTGGTTGGCGGCCGCTTCGCTGTGGCCGCCATCGATGAACAGGAACTGCAGCGGCGCGCGCCACGCCCGCGCCACGAGCGGTGACTTGCCGACGATCGCGACGACATGGTCGCCCAATTGGGCGGTATCGAGTGCACGACGAAACGTGGGCAGCGTGTCGAACAACCCGGTGACCTCATCCACCATCGACGCGTCGTGATATTCCCACCCGGGCTGGTGCTCCTCGGAACCGTGGTGGTGGTCGATCGTGAAGAGCACGCCGCCGGTTTGTTGCGCCGCCGCGCCCAGCAGCAGGGTGGATTTGCCGCAGTACGTGCCGATCTCGACGCCGACTCCGCCGCCGAGATACCGCAGGGCGGCGTCGTACAGCGCCCGCCCTTCGTCGGACGGCATGAAACCTTGTACCTGTTCGGCCAGCGCGAACAAGCGCTCGGGAGCAGTCGCGTCGACGTGGCTCATCAGCCGAACCTATCGCCTCGCTCGACGCCGCCGGCACGGTGGTCGGCGTTCGCGCTCAGCGATCACCCGCCATCGGTATACCGGCTGGCCAGCGCGGGGAGCGGGTTCGTTTTACCATCATCGTGTGCGCGCCTTGCTTATCCGCAAATTTGCTGGTGTCGGCCTCGCCGCGGTCATGGCCGCGGCCGCCTTGATGCTGCCCGCCGCGGCGTTCCCCCCGGGGACGCCGGGGGCGGTACCTTCCGCGGCGGCGGCGAACTGCCCGCCGATACAGATCGTGTTCGCCCGCGGCCGTAACGAATCGCCCGGGCCGGGTGTGCTGGGTAACGCGTTCATCAGCGATGTGCGCAGCAAGGTGAACAGGACAGTCGGCGTCTACGCCGTGCGATACCCGGCCGATACCGAGGTCGCCCAGGGCGCCAACGACATGAGCCACCACGTCCAGGACATGGTCAACAACTGCCCTGACACCCGCCTGGTGCTGGGCGGCTACTCGCTGGGCGCGGCGGTCACCGACGTCGTCCTGGCAGCGCCCATCGGCGCGTTCGGATTCGACAGCCCGCTACCGCCCGGCGTCGATCAGCACATCGCCGCCGTCGCATTGTTCGGCAACGGAAGCCAATGGGTGGGTCCGATCACCAACTTCAACCCGACCTACAACGACCGGACCATCGACTTGTGCCATGGCGCCGATCCCATCTGCAACCCCGCCGACCCGAACACCTGGAAGCAGAATTGGCCACAACACCTCGCGGGCGCCTACATCGACGCTGGCATGGCCAACCAGGCGGCGGACTTCGTCGCCAGCAGGCTCTGACCCACGTCGCCGCGGTCGCGCTACTTGGCTGGCGCACGGGCGGTGCTTCCCTCCGGCCAATAGGTAAGCCTGCAAACGGCTAGCGCATGCGCTAGCGAGTTCGCTGGGCGGAAAATGGTCGGCGGCCGGTCACTGCAGCGAACACGGCGCCGCAGCGGGAGATCTTACGATCGAAGCAATCTGCATTGTCATCGTGCCGCCAGCCGAGAGGAGTCGTAATGCCGCGTCTGAAGCCGATCCCGCGGGATGAGGTCAGCGACGAATTCACGCGAAAGATGTACGACTTCATGTTCGGCGATCGTGATCCGGTGGCCGACCCGGGCACTATCGGTGGTACTCCCGGCAACTGGTGGACAGTGATGGCGCACTCGCCCGCCGCCCTGCGCCATGCCGTGCGTGGCTTCCGCCTCTACCGCGAAGAGGTCTCCATCCGGGCCGATCACCGCGAGTTGGGCCAGATCCGGGCGGGCTGGGTGGTCGGCAGCCAGTTCGTCTTCTCGCAACACTGCAAGGCGTGCCGGTCGGCGGGATTATCCGAGGAGAAAATAGCGGCCATACCGTCCTGGGAGACCGCCGACTGTTTCGATCGCACCGAACGGCTGTTGCTGGCCTACGCGGATTGCCTTGCGGGCCAACATGGTCGGGTGCCCGAGCAGTTGTTCAATCAGTTGCGGGAAATCTTCACCGATACCGAGATCCTCGAATTCACCTACACCACCACCATGTACGTGATGCATGCAATCATGTCCCGAGCATTACGGCTGGAATTCGACGACGTCGACGACCCGATCGTCGAGGTTGACGATCCCGACGGCGGCGGTGTCCTCGACATCGGCGCCGCGACGTCCGGGCGGGACTGACGTCGGCGAGACGGACGGCGACTCGGAGCCGCCGCCTGTGGTCCGGCCTGAGCTGCGCGTGCACACAGACGCGATGCCCTTGGACGTCGGCGGCTGCGCACTAAAGTTACTCGGCAAGCGGTAGCACCGGAAAAATGTACTGAATCAGAACTCACCCGGCCCTCGCGGCCGGCAGGTGATTGGCGGCGCTACGGTTTATCGGCGCCTGGTGTGATAGAGATCAGCACAAATTCCGCCGGCCAATTCAGGCCGGAGTATTGGTGCCCGAGTACGACTTGAAGTCGCGGACCATCGCAGTGACCGGGTTGCCCGATGCGGCGGCGCGCTGGCGGGCACGGAAAGAGGGATGGCGACGAACTGCGTCATTGCGCTCGCGCTCACGTCGCTGAGCTGCTTTCCACAGCGGATGGGACTGAAGGAAAATAACCGTGCCTTCTGATTTGTTCGCCACGATCGTCACTCCTCTCAGACCACCCGCAAAGCTACAACAGTGGTTATCGGATCGTGATTCCAGAATGCCCGTCGAATCCTGAGACCAAACCACCTGCCAAGATGAGAATTGGCCGTGAATTTGCGAGCGTAATCCGTTGCCACTGCCGTGCTGTCGTCCGTGCTTGTCCGACCGCGATCTGAACGATAGCGGCAGCCGCCGACAAATCGCCGTTTTAACCATCTGCACGGTTGGCTGCTAGGGTTCCTTGCTTATGCCGGAGATCGATCGCCGCCGCATGATTTTGACAACCGGGATAGGCGTGCTGGCAGCCGCGCTGCCAACCCCGACAGCCTGGGCCTACCCGTCCCGACAGGATGAGCCTGCCGGGCGGATACCGCCGCCCGCGGCGCCCAGCGGCCAGTCCGGTCACTACATCTTCGCCGATGAATTCGACGGTCCGGCCGGCTCGGCCCCCGATGCTTCCAAGTGGGCGGTCGCAAAAGCCCGCGAGACGATCAAGGATCCGACGTATTGGGAGCTGCCCGAGCACATCGGGCAGTACCGCGACGATCGCCGCAATGTGTTCGTCGATGGCAATTCCAACCTCGTCCTGCGCGCCGCCAAGGATGGGCCCACCTATTTCAGCGGCAAGGTGCAGAGCCTGTGGCGCGGCGGCGTAGGCCATACCTGGGAATCCCGGATCAAGCTGAACTGCCTCACCGCCGGCGCATGGCCTGCTTACTGGCTGGGCAACGACGACCAGGGTGAGATCGACGTCATGGAGTGGTACGGCAACGGCAACTGGCCGTCGGCCACCACCGTGCACGCCAAAGCCAACGGTGGCGAGTGGAAGACCCACAACATCGCGGTGGACAGCGCCTGGCACACCTGGCGCTGCCAGTGGGATGAGGCGGGTATCCGCTTCTGGAAGGACTACTCCGACGGTGCACAGCCGTACTTCGACGTGCCGGCGAGTTCGCTGCCGGATTGGCCGTTCAACGGAGCGGGCTACACGGTGTATCCCGTGTTCAACCTCGCGGTGGCCGGTTCCGGTGGCGGCGACCCCGGGGCAGGAAGTTACCCCGCCGACATGCTCATCGACTGGATACGCGTCTGGTAGGTGAGCGCGCGAGCGTCTAGGGGGTAAGCAGAGCAACCGCAGACGTGGGTATGCCGCCCGGACGGCGCAAATCCACGGGCAGCCAGGCAAGTGGGCGCATCCAGATGGGTAAGCGGTGGAGCCGGTTGGCGGCAACCAATAGCGATTCCACGTCGGCCGCTCGCCAGCCCAGGTCTTCGAAGAAGGCCAGCCCGTTGTCGGGTGCGAACTTGAATGGCGCGTTTTCTGAGATTCCGGCGACGTTCTTGTTGATCCTCTTCTTCAGGCCCGGAAAGGCGAAATCGAGCATCCACCACGCGACCTCGGGACGTTTGATCGCGTCCGAAAGCGCCGCGACGTCGGAGGGCTCCAGGTACATCGACAGCCCCTCGGTCAGCACGAAGGCCTTTGTCGCGCCGTCAAGCGCTTCGTTGAGGAAGGCGTCTCGGGCGTGCTGGTCGGCGAGGTCGACCGCTTTGCGAGTTAGCCGGCAGCGCGGGGTCTGATCGGCAAGTACTTCCGTCTTCTCCGCGAGCAGCTTGGGTAGGTCGGCCTCGAACCAGGTGAGATCGGACGGAAGGTCCAGGCGATACGGCCGGGCATCCAGGCCGGCGGCCAGATTCAGAACGCGGTCACAGCCGTGCGCGAGCGCGTCGGCGATCGCGTCGTCGATTTTCTTGGTGCGTGCGACCAGCCACCAACCACTGCGATCCGTCCACGGAACTTTTTCGACGATCGCTCGGCCCTGTTCACCGGCGAGGCGTTCCGCGAGTGGGTCACGGAACAGCGCGTCGGGCCGGGCCGACTCGGTCGCGCGGTGTAGCGCCGTCCACCGAGCCGTATCGGAAACATGGGTGATCGTGTGCCCTGGGCTAGACATACGTTGGGTTATAGCAGCACCGCCGCCGCCTTACTGACCGGCCCTGCCTCCCGCGAACCAGGCCTCCGCCACGGTGCGGGTCGCAGGCGGTGGAAGGACGGCATCCGGTGCGCCCAGGCGGCCGACTTTGACAGTCCACACCGGCGATGAGCGGTCGATGCAGGTTCCCGCGCCCTGGCTGGGCAGCCACAACACGGCCGGGTCGCTCCCGCCGCCGCGGCCGCATCCGTAGACGCCGACATACCCGTCGGCACGCCCGCCCCACGCGCCGCCGTTGCGCAGCAGGCAGCGCGTCCCGTCGTCAAGGGCGAGCGCGAACGGGTCCGGCTCGGCGGTCGCGTGCACGGGCGGAAGCTGGCGATCTAAGAGCACCCGGTGCATCTGCAGGTCCCACGGATTGTCCACGCACAGAAGGGATCCCGGCGTCGAGGGCCAGCAGGTGCCGGCTCCGGCCGCGCTCGGCGAACAGTAGTAGACGTTGTCGGCAACCGCCGACGGCGACGGTTCCGAGCAGTCGCTGGCCTGCGCTACGGTGCCCGGCCCGGATGCCACTTTGTAGCCGTTGATCGCTTCGCCGCCGGGCCCGACGGCCATTACGGTAATCACGTCGGTGGCCGGTGGATTGGCGAACGCGGTTCCGCGCTGCAGGAAAGCGGCCACCGCGATCATGGGAATCAATACGAGAACATGCCGCGACGTCTTCATCGAGCGCACCTCCGGTCGAGCGGGCCCCCTTTGTGCAGGGTAGAACGCCCGCGCGTGCTGGGGGTACGGTGCGCTAATTGACCGGACGAAACCGTCGCTTCCTGCTTCGCGGAACGACCTACCGGACGCATCGGCCAGGGCACTTTCGAACTGAGTTAGGGAGGCGATCCCCGATCTCGGCGACGGCGAGGCGCTCGTGCGCGTCGACCGGATTTCGCTCGACCCCACCAACCGCATGTGGATCATGCTGTTCGACGGCAAGAACGTCGGCCCGCTGGTGGTCAAGATCTACTGACGCTCAACCGAATTCGAGTAGCGCATAGATCCCGCGGTAGGGCTTCAGCGGCGGGAACCGCCACAGCGCGGGGTACAGCGTTCCGAAGAACACGCCCCGCCCCGGAGGCATCGGCACATCGTGCACGGCGCGGATTCCGGGCGTGGTGTGCGCCCACTTCGCCAATTGCCGCACCGAGAGGCTGAACGGCATCGGCGGCACCCGGTAGCGCTTGGACGAACGCAGCCCCCTTCGCGCGATGCGCTTGACGATCGTCGGCGGTAGGTCGAAAAACATCTGGCCGCCGGGAAAGGCTTCGGCGCACCGGGCGATCAGTCCCAGCGCCTCGTGGGGCTGCAGGTACATCAACAGGCCTTCGGCGGTGATGAACATACCGTTGCCGGCGTCGACCTTGTCGATCCAGCCGTAGTCGAGGGCAGATTGTGCGAGATGGGTGATGCGCCCGGAACGCGGCAGCAGGTGCTGCCGAATTTTGACGACCGGAGGCAAGTCGACCGAGACCCAGGTGAATTCCGGGTCGGGCAGTGCGCGGTCCAGTCGCCAAAAGGACGTCTGGAAGCCTTCGGCGAGCGCGACGACGGTTGCCCGGGGGTGCGCGGTGAGGTAGTCGATCGCGCATCGGTCCACGGCCAGCGAGCGCAGCGCCATCTCCTGGCCCTTGCGTCCGAACTTTTCGAAGTCGAAGTCGATGGACTCGACGAGCCTGATCGCCATCGGGTCGTCGATGATCGGGTCCGGGTGCCCGGCCTGGTATGCCCTTCCGTAGAGGGTGAGCAGCGCCGTTTCCGACACACCGGTCAGCTGCCCGGCATCCACGCGCGGGTCCTCTCGAGGATTCATCTCGCCAAACGTAGCCCGGCCGTGCCGGCTAGTCGGGCACGGACGCCGGATCGACGGCGACGCTGATCTCGTTGCGGCGCCGCATCGGTACCGTCCACGGTGGGTCGTAGAACCAGGCTTCGGGATCTCCGCACGGTTGAATCCCCCTGTCCCGCAATATGTTCAACAGCTGGCCCGTGCGAGCGGTGACGGCCTTGGGGCTGCGGTCGCCGCTGAATCGCAGCACCGCCACGGTCGCGGCCGACACAGTGACCAGACGGACTCGGTCATCGTTGGGCGCAGGAAGGGTCTCCATCGTCCACTCGGCGGGCATGAAAAACCGGATTGCCCAACCGCTCTCGGCACCGGCGGATTGGGCGACGGGTGCGGTCATCGCTATCCGCTCGCCGCCCCGGCTGGACTGCTGGCTGACCGGTGCCGTCATCGAGATTGATTGATCGCGCCGATTACCGCCGAAAATGTATCCCGCCAATCGCCGGAACCCTTCGTTGCGGGCGCGGTTCTCGTCGGCGTCGACAACCGTCTCGGCGGCGATCCGCGGACCGTAGCGGCGGATCTCGACGGTGTCGGTGAGGCGACGGCAGGTGTACTCGGGCTCCTCGGTGCCCACCCGGATGCCGCCCACCGCCAGGACGGACTCGGCAACCTGCTCGGCGAACCTGATCGGATTCATGATGGGCCCCTTCCTCGAGTCAAGCGGCCGGACGCGGCCCACCAACGGCAGCGGGGGTACACGCCAGAGCGGATACCCGCAAGATGCTGCGGTCCAAGGCCCGCGACGGGATCGGTCATGTGAATTGACCCACCCGCGTCCTAGTGCCGCAAGGGAGGCCATTCCCTGATATCGGTGTCACCCGACCCTTGTCTTCCGCTGCGAAACCGGGGTTGCGCAATCTGTCGTCGCGCCGCGGTGTTGGGATCGGTAGCCGGTTCGCGCGCCTGTACTTAGCCAACAACGACGCCAGCGTGGCGGCGCCCCACGAAAGGAAGACAGCAATGAACATCGTGCCGACCAGCATCCAAGAACAGATCAACCGCGTCGATAGGCAACGAAGCCGGTACATCGGGATCAGCACCGGCCTGCTTGCGGTCTGCAGCTTTTCCGGCTGATCTGGATCCTCTACATCGGGATGACGTTCGGCTGGTTATTCGGCGCGATGGATTGACCCTAGGCCGCACCGAGAAAGCTCACAGCTGAGCCCAGACCGACTTCGTCTTGAGGTAGATCTCGAGGCCCTCTTTGCCGAACTCGTGGCCCCAACCGGACTGCTTGTAGCCGCCGAACGGCACATCGTGGTCGAAGACCAGCTGGCAGTTGACCTGGACGCTGCCGGCCTGCAGTCGCCTCATGATCCGGTGGGCCCGGCCGAGGTTCTCCGTCCACGCCGTGGCCGCCAGGCCGTAGCTGGTGTCGTTGGCCAGGGCCACGGCCTCGTCCTCGTCGTCGAACGGCAGGATGGTGACCACCGGCCCGAAGATCTCCTGCTGGTACAGCCGCATGCTGGTGTCGACGTTGGTGAGCACCGTCGGGTGCACGAAGTAGCCCTTGCGGTCCAGGCGGTGGCCGCCGGTGACCACCTCGACACCGTCCTTCTTGCCCTCGTCGATGAAGCCCATGACCCGGGTCAGCTGCTTCTCGCTGATCAGCGGCCCACTGACGCAGCCCTCCTCGCTGGGGGCGCCCAGCTTGAACGAATTCGCCATCATCGCAATGCCTTCCACGACCCGGTCGTAGACGCCTCGCTGGGCGAAGATGCGCGACCCGCACACGCAGCCCTGGCCGGAATGCACGAAGATGCCCAGCGACGCCATCATGATGGCGTTGTCCAGGTTGGCGTCGTCGAAGATCAGCACCGGGGATTTCCCGCCGAGTTCCAACGTGACCTTCTTCAGGTTGTCCGCCGATGCCCGGACGATCTCCTTGCCCACCTCGGTCGAGCCGGTGAAGGCGACCTTCTGGACATCGGGGTGCGCGGTGATCGCGGCGCCCGCGGTGTGGCCGTAACCGGTCAGCAGGTTGACGACGCCCTCGGGCACGCCGGCCTCGTGGACGAGCCTGTCCAACAGCAGCGCCGAAAGCGGCGTCTCCTCGGCCGGCTTGACGAGCAGGCTGCCGCCGGCGGCCAGGGCCGGCGCGAGCTTGGCGCTGGCGTTGAAGATCGGGCCGTTCCACGGAAAGATCAGGCCCACCACGCCGTACGGCTCTTTGAGGGTGTAGGCGTGCATGTTGACGTACTTGTCGGTCGCGATTCCGTCGGTCTTCACGTCGTACGCAACACCATTGATCTTCGAACACCAACCGGCGTAGTAACGGAAGAACTCCGAACAGGTCGACATCTGTAATTGGGCCTGCAGCAACGGCATTCCCGTGTTGAGTGAGTCGAGCTGAGCGAACTCCTCGGCGTGTTCGTCGATCAGCTCCCCGATTCGCCACAAAATCTTGGCCCGTTCACGGCCCGGAAGCTCTGACCAGACGCCCGACTCGAAAGCCTCCTTCGCCCGTGTTACGGCGTCGTTGACCGCCTCTTGCCCGCAGTCGGTGAATTCGGTGATCGTCTCCTCGGTCGCGGGATCGATGACCGAGATGACGTCACCCGTTCCGGGACGCTTGCGAAGGTCGTCCAATACCGCCTGCACCGTCATCTGATCCCTTTCGTATCGCCAGTCGTGACGCCGGGCGCCTGATGCGCTCAGTGCTGAGCACTTGCTTAGCATTGTGCACACGGCTGGTCAAGCATCATCCGCTTAGCGCAGTTCTTGGATGCGAATGAGATTTCCCGCGGGATCGCGGACTGCGCAGTCGCGGAGCCCGTACGGCTGGTCGGTCGGCTCCTGGACGATGTCGACATCGCCGGCCTGCAGCCGTTCGAAGGTGCCATCGAGGTCCTTGGTGGCCAGCAGCAGCGTGGCGTAGCTGCCCTTGGCCATCATCTCGGCGATGGTGCGACGCTCATCGTCGGTGATGCCCGGGTTGGCGGCCGGCGGGTTCAAGACGATGGATGTGTCCGGCTGGTTCGGCGGGCCGACCGTGATCCAGCGCATCGTCCCCTTGCCGATGTCGAGACGAACTTCGAACCCGAGGACGTCGCGGTAAAAGGCAAGCGAAGATTCCGGGTCCTCGTGGGGAAGGAAGCTCGAGTGAATGGTGATGTCCATGCGGTCAGGCTAGGTGTGGTCCGAGGCAGACGCTTCTCGATTTCTGATCGGTCTCGTCACGTGTTTGGCCACGCATGGCGGCATTCCCGCCAGCGCGTCCGGCGATCGGCGGTACACGCTGGGCGGCACCCCGACCAATTCGGTGAATCGGGTGCTGAAGGTGCCCAACGACGAACACCCGACCGCGAAGCACACCTCGGTGACGCTCAGGTCGTCGCGCCGCAGCAGGGCCATCGCGCGCTCGATGCGTCGCGTCATCAGATAGGAATACGGCGATTCGCCGTAGGCGCGCCGGAATTCGCGGCTGAGGTGGCCGGCGGACATGTGCACGCCACGCGCGAGGGCTGCGACGTCCAACGGCTGGGTGTAGTCCCGGTCGATGCGGTCCCGCACGCGGCGCAACAGGGCCAGCGTGTGCAGACGCTGCGCCGCCGACTCGGATGTGCGGGTCACCTCGGATGCCGCCCCTACACGCCGACGAGCTCCGGGTGGAATTTCGCCGCCATGCGCCGAATTCCGTCGCGCCAGTCGACCGAGGTGCCGCCGATGAGTTCGTGCATCCGGTCGACCGTGGTGGGATTGCCGCGCAGCGCTTGTTCGCTCGGCTCGAAGATCGGCTCCGTGCCGACGAGCGAGCCGAGGTAGTCGCACCACTCCTGCAGGCTCACCGTCTGGTCGCCGCACCAGTTGACCGTGGTCGCCGGGATCGACGCGACCTCGAGGAGCTTGGGAATGGTCGCGATGATGTCGTCCTCGTGAATCGGGTTGTAGCGGGCGGGCTCACCGGGTGGGACGGGAATCGGGATGCCGCCCAGCATCATCTCCATGTGATAGAACGGCCATCCGCCGTTGTCGCCGTACGGGACGTTGAGGCGGGCGATCGTGGTGGGCATGCCAACGATGCGCGCCACTGATCGGGCGACCACCTCCCCGGCGATCTTGGAAATGGAATAGGTCGGAAACAGCGGCTTGTGGTTGTCGCCGAGGGCGGACCGCTCGCTGCGGGGGTCGTCGTCCGGCGGGTCATATACGGCGGCTGAGGAGCAGTGCAGAAAGGCCTTCGCGTTGCGGCAGTGGGCCATCAGCAGGCCGACCGACTCCGCGTTGGCCGCCAAATCTTTGTCCCAGCTTCCGCTCTTGGCCACCGCCAAGTTGAGGACATAGTCGAAATCTGTTGGCAGAGCAGTGAAGTCACCGACCGCCAGATTCACCTTCTCGCAATGAATCCCAGACTTCTCGAGGCTTTCTCGCGCGGCGGGATCGTTGAATCGGGCGATTCCCCAAACCTCGTTATCGGCGGCAAGGGCCCGGGCGATGGGGGTGGCAATTTGACCAGTTGGACCGGTGATCAGAATTTTTGAGCCGCGCATGCGCGCAATGGTAGCGAGGACCTGTCACCGTACCTAGATACGACGCCGCACCAATGGCGCCGGGTGGCTGACCGGCATTAGCGATTTAGAGCCCGGGCTGATCTTCGATGATGCCCAGCCAGATCTGCGCCACGTCGATGGCGACTTTCTCGCTGATGAAGGCGTGCTGGGTTCCGGTGTAGATGTCACGGAAGGCGCGCTCGAGCCGGCTGCCCTCACGGATCGAGCTGGTCCCGGCGACCAAATGCGCCCATTCGGCACAGCTACGGGCCGTGTCGGTGGCGTAGACGGCGGCCACCCGCATGTCGGCGCGTAGCGCCGGTGTCAGGTCCTCCCCGGACCCGACCGCCGCCTCGGCGCTGGTGAACGCGTCGAGGACCAAGAGGCGGGCCGCACGCCAGGCCGCGCGGTGATGCGCCAGGCCCTTCTGGAAGGTGGGGCGGCTGGCCAGCGACGCCATGTCGCTCATCCGAAACTTGGTCGCGGCCAGCTCTTGGACATCGTCGAGCATGCTCTTGGCCACCCCCAGCGCCCAAGACGCGTGCCCGGCGGCGGTCACCGGCATCAGTCCCATCCGGGTTGCCGGCGATGTCCCACGATAGGGCTGACGCACGAACAGTTCGAACGTGCGGCTCTCGGGAACGAACACGTCCTGAGCGCTGTAGTCGTAGGAACCGGTTCCCTTCAGCCCTTGCACGAACCAGCCGTCGTTGAAACTGATCTCCGCCCGCGGAATCAGGGCCACTCGCATTTCGGGCAAACCCTCACTGATCCAACGCATCTCGCCGTCATCCATCGGCAGGAAGCCGGCCGCAACGTATTCCGAGTGCCCGATGCCCGAACCGAAGTTCCATGCGCCGGTCACCCGGTAGCCGCCGTCGACGGCGGCGCCTTGTCCGTTGGGAAAGAACTGACCTCCCATGGCGACCCGGTTGTCATGCGCGGTAAACACTTCGGCGAAGCCTTCGTCGGGTAAGTACACCGCCGCGGCGAAGGACGATGGCAGATTGGCAATACCTACCCAACCGAATGACCCGTCTTGCCAAGCCATTTCGATCCAGGTCTCGATCATTTCGGTGAAGGACGGCTCGATACCGCCGGCAACGACCGGGTTGAATGCCGACATCAGCCCACTGGCCCACATCGCGTCGACGATTGCCGGGGTGAGGGTGCGCATCCGCTCGGATTCGGCGGCTTCGGCGCGCACCAGGTCGCGCATACCGCGAGCCAGTGCGACAACCCGGTCTGCTGTGTCGGCGATCGAGGTCATGAGGGTGACCGTATCAACCACTGAGGGCTTGAAGAATGGAAATCACGCGTCGTGCCATGTCGTTTACGGTGTGGTTGTGCGGTGGATCGTCGACGCCATGAATGTCATCGGAAGTCGTCCCGATGGCTGGTGGAAAGATCGCGACGGTGCAATGGTCAGATTGGTAAAAGGACTGGATCGATGGGCGTTGGGTCAAGGAGAAACGGTGACAGTGGTTTTTGAACGACCGCCGTCGGCGGCCGTCACTTCATCGGTGGTTGAGGTCGCGCACCCACCCAGGGCGGCCGCGAATTCGGCCGACGACGAGATCGTCCGGCTTGTCGCGGGCGACCCTGCCCCGCACGACATTCGGGTCGTGACATCCGACAGGGCGTTGACCGAGCGAGTGCGAAGCCTCGGGGCATCCGTCCAGCGCTCGGAAAGTTTCCGCGACCTGATCGATCCGCGGCACCGATGACCACCGGCAACCCGAGCGCCGCGCCCAACCGGGTCTGCGCCCTTGCGCACATCGACATCCCGATCATCCAGGCGCCGATGACTTACATCGCCGGCGCTCAGCTGGCCGCCGCGGTGTCGAATGCCGGTGGGCTGGGAATCATCGAGACCACCTCGGACCAGGGCCGAGCCGACCTGCGACGGGTGCGCGAGCTGACCGGCGGCGCCGTCGGGGCGAACATCGCGTTGCTGTTCAACCGTGACCCGGCGATGTTGGAATTGCTTGTCGCCAACAACGTTCGGTTCGTGACCACTTCGGCCGGGAGCCCGTCGGTGTTCACCGAACGTCTGCACGACGCGGGCATCACGGTGTTCCATGTGGTGGGCACCCTGGCCGCGGCCAAAAAGGCCGTCGACGCCGGCGTGGATGGGCTGGTGGTCGAGGGCGTCGAAGGAGGCGGATTCAAGAATCGGTTTGGCGCGTCCACCATGGTGCTGCTGCCGTTGGTGGCGGCCCACGTGGACATCCCGATCGTGGCCGCCGGTGGGATCTGCGACGCGCGCTCCATGGCGGCCGCTTTCGTTCTGGGCGCGGAAGCGGTGCAGATGGGCACCCGGCTGCTTGCGTCCGCGGACTCGCCGGTGCACGGCAACCTCAAGCAAGCGGTCGTCGACGCCGACGAGACCGGCACAGTGATGCTCCCCCTGGACGGCACCCGAATGATGCGCGTCATCCGCACCCCTGCCGCCGAGCGCCTCGACACCGCGATGTCTGCCGAAGATGGGGCCGCGGCACTACAACGCGTGCAACGGCTGTACTTCGACGGCGACCTGGGCGCCAGCGTCGCCAACACCGGTCAGGTGGCGGGCCGTATACAGGACTTGCCGCCCGCCGCCGACATCATCAAGGAGACGTGGCGAGGCTGCCGCGCGGTGCTGGCTGCCACGTCGAAGCAAGTGGGCGAGCCCTAGCTCGGGTTGGCTTCCACCCCGGACGGACAGTGCACTTCGGCGTGTCGGAAGCCGGTCTGCCTGGCATCGACGTCGACGACCGACTGTGCCGCGCCCTTTGCCTTGATGGTCGTCTTGCTGCTACAGGCGGTCGGCGCGACGGTGACCAAGAGCAGCATGCCCGCTGCCAGGTAGCCGGTGGTACCCACCACGGGCTAACACGGCACGGCGACGAAACCACAGATCAAGGTTGGCAAACCTGGTGCGCTGCAAACGCGCACCAAGCCGCCCGACGGAAAGAAATCAGCCCGCCGCCGCCAGCGCCGCGTCGTAGTTGGGCTCCTGCGCGATCTCGGGCACCAGTTCGGTGTAGGCGACGTTGCCGTCGGTGCCGATCACCACGATGGCCCGGGCGAGCAGTCCGGCCATTGGGCCGTCAGCGA
Organism: Mycobacterium sp. E2479; assembly: GCF_001667925.1. Taxonomy (GTDB): domain Bacteria; phylum Actinomycetota; class Actinomycetes; order Mycobacteriales; family Mycobacteriaceae; genus Mycobacterium. Next base: position 60,501 of record NZ_LZJR01000084.1, read on the forward strand.
TTGTGACCCCGTAGTCATCGCCGAAGTTGTCGCGGAACGCCGACGCGCTCTTGACGTTCTCGATGCCCTCGGCGCCACAGAATCGCGCCTGCGCGAACGGCAGATCTTTTGACACGCACAACACCGACGCACCGCTCGCGGCGGCGCGCTCGTTGAAGGTCCGCACGCTGGCCGCGCACACCGGCGTGTCGATGGATGGAAAGATGTTGAGCACCAAGGGCTTACCGCTGAATTGCTCGCTGCTGACTGCGGCCAGATCGCCGCCGGTCAGACTGAAGGCCGGGGCTTTGGATCCGACGGCAGGCAGCTCGCCGACAGTATTGATCGGGTTTCCACGCAACGTTATCTGTGCCATGGGCAACAGTCTGCCAAGGCCGCCGTGGCCGTCATGGGGCAGGTCCCCATGTCCTGATTAGTGGGATACATGGCGTAGACGACACACCCCGGCGTGTCTAACACTTGATCCATGCCTCGCAAGGTGGTGATCGTCGGTTTCCCCGGCGTGCAGGCGCTCGATGTGGTGGGCCCTTATGACGTGTTCACCGGCGCATCGCTGTTGACGGGCGGCGGTTATGACGTCGCGATGGCCTCGGCGGGTGGGCAGCCGGTGCCGACGGCGACCGGGCTGGCGTTCGTGGCGACCCCGTTACCGGACCCGGATGACCCGATCGACACGGTCGTGCTGCCCGGCGGCGCCGGCGTCGACGCCGCCCGTTCCGACGCCGAGCTTCTCGCCTGGATCAAGTCCGTCGCCACACGTGCGCGGCGCATCGTGACGGTGTGCACCGGCGCGTTTCTCGCGGCCGAGGCGGGACTGCTGGACGGGCAACGGGTGACCACCCATTGGGCCTTCGCCGAGCGGTTGGCCGATGAATTCCCCGCCATCGACGTCGATGCCGACCCGATCTTCGTGCGGAGCTCGGACACCGTATGGACCGCCGCGGGTGTCACCGCCGGCATTGATCTCACGCTCGCGTTGATCGAGGACGACCACGGCACCGAACTCGCCCAGACGGTCGCGCGCTGGCTCGTGCTGTATCTGCGCCGACCGGGTGGGCAGACGCAGTTCGCGGCGCCGGTGTGGATGCCGCGGGCGAGGAGGGACTCGATCCGCGAGGTGCAGGAGACGATCGAGGCCGAGCCGGGCGGCCCGCACAGTATCGATGATCTGGCTCGCCGGGCCGCGATGAGCCCGCGCCACTTCACGAGGGTGTTCACCGCCGAAATCGGTGAGGCGCCGGGCCAATACGTCGAACGCATCCGCACCGAAGCCGCGCGCCGGCAATTAGAGGAGACCGACGACACCGTCGTCGCGATCGCCGCCCGGTGTGGCTTCGGCACGGCGGAAACCATGCGGCGCAATTTCCTTCGTCGCGTTGGTATTTCGCCCGACCAATACCGCAAGGCCTTCGCCTGATACCGAAAGGACGAAACTATGACCCAAATCGCCATCGTGGCCTATCCGGGGTTCACCGCGCTGGACATGATCGGTCCGTACGAGGTGCTGCGCAACCTGCCGGACGCCGAGGTGCGCTTCGTGTGGCACGAAGCCGGGCCGATCACCGCGGACTCCGGCGTGTTGGTGATCGGCGCCACGCACTCGCTGGCCGAAACTCCCTCTCCCGACGTGATTCTCGTCCCCGGAGGCCCCTCGACGCCCGTCCACGCGCGGGACGAAGCGCTGCTCGACTGGTTGCGCCGGGCCCACCAGAGCGCGCGCTGGACGACCTCGGTGTGTTCCGGCTCGGTGATTCTGGCGGCCGCCGGGCTGCTCGAGGGCCGGCGCGCGACGTCGCACTGGCTGACCGTTCCCGCGCTCAAGGCGTTCGGCGCCGTCCCCGTGGCCGACGAACGAATCGTGCATCAGGACGACGTCGTCACCAGCGCCGGCGTGTCGGCCGGCCTCGACCTCGCGCTGTGGCTGGCCGGACAGATCGGCGGCGAAAGTCGAGCCAAGGCAATCCAACTCGCGCTCGAATACGACCCGCAGCCACCGTTCGACTCGGGCCACATGTCCAAGGCGTCGGCGACCACCAAGGCCGCGGCCACCGCGTTGCTATCCAAGGACAGCGTGAAGCCCGCCAACGTGAAGGCGACGACGTTGCTCGCCTGGGAGCAGGCGCTGAGCAAGGTCCGGTCGCGGCGACAAAGGCGCCAGCCGGATCGTTCCCCCGCCTAGGGCCGCCGACTGCGAGCCGCGAGCATCACGCATCTGCCGCAGGTTCGGCGGTGACCGGCAAGGGAAATAGGCGCCAGAACCTTTGGACTAGGGCGCGATCGCCGACGATGCGTAGCGACCCGGCCTCGCGGTTGCCGCGCTGAATCGCTGAGGTTTCCACCTGCAGCGGACCTGCAAATCGGTTGGACCAGGGTGCAGATGCGACGCTGGTCCGAGCCGGCACTTCACCGCGGCACCGTGAACGAGGACTCCGATTGGCGTCAGCATTCCGAAATGCCTTACCAATCAACATTTTCGGAGTCTATGGCCTTCAGGCGTCAAGCGCCGGGCTGCAGGATCTCGGTCGTTGCGAGCTGGCCGCCGGCCCGCATCCAGGCCGCGACCACGCCGGGAGCGTCACGGTCGGGGTTGTAGATGTCTTCCTCGCTGGAGAACAGGCCGTCTCCGGCGTAGACCAGCCGCGTCCAGTTCGGGAACCAAAACGGTTCGCCTTCCGGATCGGTCGGGTGGTCCAGCAGGTTCTTGATCATGAGGACGACGGCGTCATTGTCGTCGTCATGGGCGACCCAACCATTGGGAAAACGCATGTGCGGGAACGGCGCCATTACCGCAACGATCCAGTCGCGGACCGCTTCGCGCCCGTGAAAGACCCCGTAGTGATGCTCGGTGTAGACGACGTCCTCGGTGAACAGGTCCGCAAACGGCCGCCAATCGCCCGAAGCGCTGCACCCTTCGACGACTTTGGTGTAGTTGTCGACGGCGGTATCGATTTCTGCCCTGCTGAATTTGCCCATAGCGGACACACTAGAACGTGTTCCGGTTTCGGGGCGCTCGTATGAATGGGGATCTCGGATGAACAACGTGATGGACTTGTTTGGCCTACGCGGCAAGAGGGCGTTAATCACCGGGGCGTCCAGCGGCATCGGCAGGAAGGTGGCCCAGGCCTACGCGCAAGTCGGCGCCGACGTGGCCATCGCCGCCCGGAATGTCGAGGCCCTACAGAGCGTCGCCGACGAGCTGGCGGCGGACGGCGGCGGCAAGGTGGTGCCGATCCGATGCGACGTGACCCGTCCCGAACAGGTGAACAGCATGGTGGACCGGGTGATGGCCGAGCTGGGCGGCATCGACATCGCGGTCTGCAACGCCGGCATCATCACCGTCGTCCCGATGCTGGAGATGTCGCCCGATGAATTCCAGCGCATCCAGGACACCAATGTGACCGGCGTCTTCCTGACCGCGCAGGCGGCGGCCCGGGCGATGGTGGCCCAAGGGTGTGGCGGCGTCATCATCAACACCGCCTCGATGTCGGGCAGCATCATCAACGTCCCACAGCAGGTCGGCCACTACTGCACCTCCAAGGCGGCCGTCATCCACATGACCAAGGCGATGGCAGTCGAATTCGCGCCGCACAACATTCGGGTCAACAGTGTCAGCCCCGGTTACATCCTGACCGAGCTCGTCGAGCCGTTGACGGAGTATCACCGCCAATGGGAGCCGAAGATACCGCTCGGCCGCATCGGCCGCCCCGAAGAGCTCACCGGTCTGTACGTCTATTTGGCCAGCGAGGCGTCCAGCTATATGACCGGTTCGGACGTCGTGATCGACGGCGGATACAGCTGTCCGTAGATCACCCGACCAGCTGGGGGCGGCCGAAGCGCGTTCGGACACCCCAGGAATACAGCGCGCGCAATCGCTCACCGGCTGGCCGCACCCCGGCAGCCTGCACTAGTTCGCTGTCCAGCTGGACAATCTCGGCCGCGCGAAGCGGCCAGGGGTCGTGCTCGTTCGGTATCCACCACGTCCGCCCCGCCTTGCGGGTATGTGCACCCCAACGGGCGGTAAGCCACATCTCCAGGGGCGTCGGTTCGACCACATCACCGACGACGATCTCGAGCCGGCTGTGCAAGCCGCGGCGAGGCCATCGGCGCACGCTGTGATACACGACGCGGCAGCCGTCGCGCCGGATCCGCATCCTGGCCCAGGTGTACGGGACGCCAAGGCCGATGCGGGTGACTGGGACGACGGCCAAGCGCGCCGTCTCCAGCGACCGGAAAAGGACACCGTGGCGACCGGTGGCGTCGATCGAATAGAGACGGACGTTGGTCTCGAGGAAGCTACCGAAATACGGAAGCGGAAGTGTAGAGCCAACTTTCGTGGCGGACATGACGAACGGGACCAGCCCGACGTAGGTCAGCCCGTCGGCGAATATGTCGGGACGGGTGCCGGCCGGGTACATTGGTTCGACGCTTTCTGGACGCACGGGCCAATGGATGAAGGTCAGATCGCGCCAACGCTGATCGAACGTCACCGGCCCGGCAAGCGGCGGCGGGGTGAGCGGATACCCAGCGTGCGGTCCATCGGGGTCGGCGGCCAACGGGCCGGAAGTCTCGGTCATCCGACGTTGGCCCTATCGCTCGAGCTCGCCGGAGATCCCGCGCTCGAGCTTCGCCTGTGTCGCTGATGGCAGCACCAGCAGGCCGTCGAGTTCGTTGCGGGCCACATCGTATGCCCGCTGGCGTTCATGCGCGGCCGCCGCGGGGTCGGCAGCGACTCGTAATAGGCTCTGCGCCCGGGCGATTCGCTGCTGATCCGCCCGGGAGAAGTCGTTGCGGCGTCTGCGGATCGCTTCGGCCTCGGCGGCGTTGAACGCCGTGACGTAGTCCTCGACGGCGGCCATGTACTGCGCGGCACCGTCGCGGTCGTCGAGCAGATCCTCCGCCTTGGTGGGGCGAAGGAAGTCGGCCCGCAGCTTGGCTTTGTGGAACGCGATCGTGTGCGCGTCGCGCATGTCGGTCATCAGTGGAAAGTCCAGCAGCTTGGCGACGTCGAGTTCATACTCGAGCCAGCGCGCATCCGTGCGGCCGTGCTCGTCGAGTACGCGCCGGACCGCGCGCCACCGGGTCGCTTGATTCATGCTGGAGCGGTCGGTGGTGGGCGGGGCGGGTGGTCGCGTCCGGCCCGTATCCTGTGATTGCGCGTCGGTGCGCCGTCGGCCGAAGGCGCGGACGGCAGCGACGATCGCTCCCGTCAGCGGCAGGATCACGATCAACAGCTCCGCCAACCGGAATAGCAAACCCACATGGCCAGGATGCCACCGGAACGGCGGGCGTTCGGTCAACTCTGCGGGCGCACCCCGAGGACGTCGCGAACATGCCTGCCACAAGACCAGTTCGTCAGCGCACGCCCAGGGTGCCGTCGAGGTAATCCGCCCGGCAGGCCCTGCGGGCCAGCTTGCCGCTGGTGGTCCGCGGGATGGCACCGGCCGGCAGGAGGCGCACGTCCGAGACGTTCAGCCCGTGCCGCCGCGCAACCGCTGCTCGGATCGACTCGACTGCCGGCCGCGGATCTTGACGGCTGGTGCCCGCGGCGCGTTCGGCGACGACTACGAGCCGGGCGCCATCCCGAGCGTCGCCGCCCGGCACAGCAAAGGCCGCCACGTATCCGCGCCGCACGATTTCGGACGCTTCGGCGACGGTGGTCTCGATGTGTTGTGGGTAGTGGTTGCGGCCGTCGATCGTCACCAGGTCGGCGATCCGGCCGGTCACATACAGCTCACCGTCGAGATACAGGCCCAAGTCGCCGGTGCGGAGCCAGGGGCGGTCCGGATCGGCGCCCGCCGCATGGCTGCCGTCGGCAAGCGTCGATCGCAGGTCCGCGCCGAATGCCCACCGTGTTTCGTCCGGCAGCCCCCAGTAGCCGCGTCCGACGTTGTTGCCCTGCAACCAGATTTCTCCCACCCGGCCGTCGGGCAACTCGGATCCGTTGGCGCGGTCGACGATGACGGCCCACTCGCTGCGTGCGACCTGGCCGCACGACACCTGCGGGACCGCGTCGGGAGAATCCGCGGCGACCCGCACCGCGTGCCCAGCGCCCAGCCGTTCTCGGTCGAAGTAGACCGCCGTCGCCTCGGCGGCGGGCGCGATGGTTGCGACGAACAACGTTGCCTCGGCGATCCCGTAGGACGGCTTGAACGCCGTCCGGGGCAACCCATATGGCGCAAACGCCTTATTGAAAGTCCTGATCGCGTCGATGCTGACGGGTTCGGAGCCGATGATCATCACCACGTTGCGCAGGTCGATGTCCGCACCGCCGGCGGGCAGGCCGCGCTGCGCGGCCCACTCGTAAGCGAAGTTCGGCGCGGCGGTGACGACGTTGCCCCGCCGCGACCCATCGGAGAGGGCCTGGATCCATCGTTGGGGCCGGCGGACGAATGCGGTCGGCGACATCAACGTGGAGTGGCCGCCGTAGACGGCCGGAAACCCGATCATCGACAAACCCATGTCGTGGTACAGCGGTAACCAGCTGACGCCGTGGGTGTTTCGGTCCAGCAGGTCGATCGACAGAATCATCTGCACCAGGTTGGTGCCCACCGCTCGGTGGGTGATCTCGACACCGACCGGCGGCCGGGTCGCGCCGGACGTGTACTGCAGGTGCGACACGTCATCCATGCCGAGTTCGGTTGGCACGAACGACTCCCCCGCCGAGTCGGGGATCTGGTCGATCGCGATCACTTGCGGCCGGGGCAGGTGCGGGTGGCTAGCCAGAAACTTCAACACTGCGTCTTGCGCGGGTGTCGTCGTGAGTACGACGGTGGGCTCGGAATCGCGCAGTGCGGTATCAAGCCGTTCGGCGTGCCCTGGCAGTTCCGGGGCGAATAACGGGACGGCGATGGTCCCGGCCTTGACCGCCGCGTAGAAGCCGGTGATGTAGTCGATGCCCTGGGGTGCGAGGACCGCGACGCGCTCACCGCGACTAGCGGCTTGCTGGATGCGCGCGCCTACGGCTTGCAGCCGGACACCGAACCGGCTCCACGTCACCTCGTCGGCATCCCCGTCGGCGGAACGGCTGTAATCGAGATAGCGATACGCCACAGTGGCACCGACATTCGCGATGTTGCGGTCGATGAGCGATATCAGGTTGACCCCGGGCGGCAGCACGACAGCGCCCGCCGCGTCCAGGCAGTCCTCGATCCGAAGTAGGCCACCTGGGCCCTCTTGCCGGGAATCGCGTGCCATAAGAGCAGTCTAGGGGGCCGATGCGCCGGTTCCCCGGCGGTGAATCGGCAAACGCCAAGGGCGGCCACCGCATTCGCCGATTCCGCCAGACGTTCGATCAGCGGGTCGACGGGAACGATCAACCCGAGCCGGCCGACGCCCAGCGCGGGCGGTAGCCTACCGGCGAGCGGCGTTCAGTGCCGTGCGTTTGCTACCACCAGGAGTCGTCATGCCGGGCCGGAACTATTCCTTCGAAGTCACCCGCACCAGCAGTGCGCCTGCCGCGACGGTGTTCCGGCTGGTGGCCGACGGAGCGAACTGGTCGCGGTGGGCCAAGCCGATCGTCGTGCACTCGAGCTGGGCCCGCCAGGGCGACCCCGCCCCCGGCGGCATCGGAGCCATCCGCAAGGTGGGCATGTGGCCGGTCTATGTGCAGGAGGAAACGGTCGTATATGAGCAAGACCGTCGCCACGCGTACAAGCTGGTGGGGCCTTCCACCCCGGCCAAGGACTACGCCGGCGAAGTGGTCCTCACGCCGAATGCCGCGGGGGGAACCGATATCCGCTGGACCGGATCGTTCACCGAAGGTGTTCGCGGGACGGGCCCGCTGATGCGCGCCGTCATGGGCGGAGCTGTCCGGTTTTTCGCGGGCCGGCTGGTCAAGGCGTCCGAGCGCGAAATCGGCGGGCGGTAGCTTTCCGGCGCGGCCGATGACGGCCGCCAAAGCTGCCGCCGAGCTTCGATTCACCATTTACGGGTTGTTGAACTGGTTCTCGTAGGTCTGTTGCTGCTGCATGTCCTGGTTGAACTGCTGCTCGGCCTGGTCGTTTTGTTCTTGGGCCTGCTGCATGGATTGCTGCAACTGCTGCTGCAGCTGGGCTTGATCGTCGTCATCGGCTGCGAAGCCGCCGGTGAGACCTGGTGGCGCCTGGGGTGAGAATTCCGTGTCCGCCAGCCGGATCGCTGCGGGCCCCAGCGTCATTCCGCTGGCCTGGGGCTGCGCCGCGTCGGATAAGGCCAGGAGGGTCACGGTCGCGGCGCTCGTGAGAATCACGCGCACTAGGGGCCGACGGCATCCGCCGGAGATCGCCGGGTGAGTGGTGGTGGTCATCCTCTAGGTATGCGCCGAGTTTTTAGCTGGCCCCTGAGACGCGGCTGTCGCTCCGATATGAAGCCGGAACGGACTACCCATCGTCGCGGCCGATCTGGAGCTCTGCGGTCACTCGCGCCTGAATTGTAAATGTCCAACCGCGGCTTTCAATCCCGAGCCGGCTTGCTGCGTCTCATGCTGGTACTTGCTGTAGCGATTCCCAGCCGGACCGCATTGGGTGCTCGGGGGGTGACCAGGCGAAGCATCCGCAACGTCTGTGGATGGCTCAATCAGGGCAAACCAAAGGTCGGGCGCCCTGAGGACATCGATTCCGCCCAGACCGATGCGCCCGGCACCGCTGCACTGGAAAGAGCAGCGGCCACCGGGCGTCTGATCGGCGTTCCGTCGGGCTCGGGACACCAGTTACCGGCGAAGCAACCCGGCACGGCGGGTACGGCGACCCCGCACGGTCTCCCAGATTGCAATCAGCACGACGGCAGCACCGATTCCAATGAGGAATGGGACCCAGGCGATTCCGCCATTGGCATTCTCATAGCCGAACTTGGCGGCTACCCATGAGCCGATCAAGCCACCGAGGGCGCCTAGCGCGATGGTCATAATCATGCCGATGTCTTGTTTTCCTGGCATGAGCAGACGCGCAATCAAACCGATGAGCGCACCCACAACAATGGCGAGGATTATTGACCCGATCATTGCTGCAACTCCTGTCGTCACGGCGCCCCGGGTGGGCCCCTACTTCGACTACGGGTTCCCCTGATCCAGCAACTTGTAACACATACGTTCAACGGGTCAGCGGCGGTCTCGACGACATAGGCGACGACGTCAGCCGCGCAGCGACGAAGAGCCGCGCCTAGGTAGCTAACCGCTCTAGTCTCCCTGGCATGGATCGCATTTGGCAGTGGGCGTGGAATCGTTATGGGCCGAGGTACTCCTGGGCGATGTGCGCACTGACGTACCTTTTGCTACTACCGGTGTACCTTTTCTGGTCGTTGATCGTGGTTAGTTCCGAAGCGTCTGACCATTACCTTCAGGCGGTGGGTGTCACTGTCGTCGCTGTGGGTGCGGCGACATACGGAATGGTCCTGCCTGGTAGCCAACGATTCCGGCCTGCGGAGCGTTGGGCGGCGGGCCATGAGGTCAATCGTGCAGGGGCGCTGGGCGATACCTACAGCTGGGCGCGCGCAGCAGTCGTACGAGGGCTGTGGTTCCCCGGCGTTTGGGCGGCGCTGCTTACAGTGCTTGTCGGTGCGGTCGGCGGAGCGAGCGGGTGGCGACTAGCCGAATACGGGGTGCTGGGCGCGTTCATCGGCGTCGCCACTGCGTTGGTCGCGGTGCATGCCTATTGCGAGGCGGCGCTGCGGCCAGTCAGAGTGGCCTTGGCAGGTGACACCGCCATCGGTGACTCCCTGCCACGTTCCCACCCGACTTTTGCCGCATGGCTCGACCTCGCGATGCTCGCCAGCTTGTTCACATTCGCCGTTCTGGGCGTGATGCTGGGGGCTCTGCTGCACGACGCACTCGCGGTCCCCGCCCTTGCCCTGGTCATCGGGTGCGGTTTGACGCTCAGTATCGCGGTGCCCATCACCGTCGGCGCGGTCGTCTCCCCGTCCCTGGGACCGATACGCGACCTCGCCGAGGGAACCGAACGGGTTGCGGCCGGCGACTACACCCAACGTCTGCCGGTGGTTCAAGACGATGACCTGGGTGCGCTGGCGGGATCGTTCAACCGCATGCAGGCGGGTTTGGCTGAGCGGCAACGACTTCAGGCGGCGTTCGGCACCTACGTCGACCCCGCCCTAGCCGCGCGCCTACTTGAGCAGGGTGACGATGTCTTCACCGGCGAGCGCCGCGAGGTGACGGTGATGTTCGTCGACATCCGCGACTTCACGCCGTTCGCCGAGGCGAACAGCGCCGAGGACACCGTCGCCCGGCTCAACGCCTTGTTTGAGCTCGTCGTGCCTGCCGTCGTGGACGCCGGGGGGCACGTCAACAAGTTCCTCGGCGACGGAGCACTGGCCGTGTTCGGCGCCCCCAACGACCTTGCGGACCATGCAGACGCCGCGCTAAGAGCGGCTGTTCTGATTCAGCGCCTCGTCACGGAGCGATTCGGCGGCGAGCTTCACATCGGCATCGGCATCAACACCGGTAAGGTGATCGCAGGCACCATCGGCGGCGGAAGCAAGCTCGAGTTCACGCTGATCGGCGACACTGTCAACGTCGCTGCCCGCGTCGAGCAGCTCACCAAGACCACTGGCGACGCGATCCTCCTTACCGGCCAGTGCTTCGATGCCCTCGATCATCACCCGGCCGCCCTCACAGGCCGAGGGCTTCACGCCCTCAAGGGCAAGTCGTCCGCGGTGCACCTCTTCGGCCTTGACTCAACGACCGATGCTGATCCGTCATGAAACGGGCCGCCGAGCACAGGCGGTCGCCGAGCGCGTTGACCATGGCGGGCTGCGCTCGGCGAAACACCAGATCACGCTTCGCTAGGAGGACGTTTTTCGCTCTCATACTTCTGGGTCATGTGCGCCACGGCGTCTAACTGCGACTGCGCCAAGGTCTCCCGGGCCTGGCCGGCACGCGCGGCGGCATCTAGCGTCGGCTGCGCCTGCCCCTGGAAATGCGGCATGACTTCGGCGGCGAACAGTTCGGCGGACCGTCGGGTGGCCGCCGGGTTGGCCCACTCGTGGCCCATCTGGAGCATGCAGCCGAAACCGCCGGACTGATCCCACAACCGCTGCACCTGTTCGCGCGCCCGCTCGGGCGTGCCGATGACGCCCGCCCCGTTGTCGTTGATGACGTCGATCATCTCGTCGAGCTGCTCCCCCGGCATCGTCATCTGCGGGAAGGCCGCCACCTTCTGGAAGTACCGGAACCACGGCTCGATGCCGAACTTGACCTCTTCCCGGGCCTGCTTCTCGGTCTCGGCGAGGTGGAACAAACCGACCAGACTCCAGTTCTTGCGGTCGACCTGCGTGCCGAACGCGGCGGCGCGCTCCTCGACGATGCCCCAGTGGTAGGACAGCGCATCGAAACCCTCGACGGTCAGGGTCGCCCCGATGGACAGCAGGCCGATGCCGTGCATGCCGGCCAGCCGCGCACCCGTCGGTGATGCGACTGCGGCGACGGACAGCGGGATCCCGCCGTCGGAATAAGGGGCGAGCTGCAACTTGGCATCGAAGAGCTGGTGGGTGGCGGTTTTGGCGCTGACCGTCTCGCCCGCCAGCAGCCGGACGACGATGTCGAGGTTGGTTTCCAGCAGCTCTCGGGTATCGGTCGGGGTGAGTCCGATCATGGACGAGTCGCTGGGCAGCGAGCCTGGTCCCACACCGCCGATGATGCGGCCATGTGTCAGGTGATCCAGCAGCATCAGCCGGTCAGCGACCCAGAGCGGGTTGTGATACGAAAGCGAAATGACGCCGGTGCCGAACCGGATACGCTTTGCCCGTTCGGCGGCGGCGGCTATGAAAATTTCTGGGGAACTGATGATTTCGCTGCCGGCCGAGTGATGTTCACCCAGCCAGACTTCGTCGAATCCGAGGGCGTCGAGGTGCTCGATGAATCGCAGATCCCGCTGCAACGCCAGCGTTGGGTTGGTACCCGAGCGGTGGAACGGGGCGATGAAGTATCCGAATCTGAGCTTCGACATTGACGTCCCCTTGCATCCGAGTTGCGGAGAACCATAACTCGGATAACCGGTCGGCCCTAGGCCGCAAGCGAAGTTCAGCCGATGGGGCCAGGTAGTCCCGGCCCCACCGGCTAGGGAACAGGTCTTTTAGGTTGCGTTTTAGGGAACGCGATTCGGGCGATCAGTAACCGCCGCAGACGTTGCCGACGCATCCGCCGCCGCCGCCTGGTCCACCGCCGCCACCGCCGACGCCGGGAATGCTGCCGCCGCCGCCACCGGGCCCGCCGCCTCCGGTCGGCCCGCCGGGTACGCTGCCGCCGCCGCCACCGGGGCCGCCGCCTCCGGTCGGCCCGCCGGGCACGCTGCCGCCGCCGCCGTTGGGTCCGCCCCCGCCGTTCGGACCGCCGGGTTCACCACCACCGCCGCCGCCGGGCGCAGTGGAGGGCGCGACGCTTGACGACGGGGTGGTCGTTGGAGTGGTGGTTGAGGTGCTGCTCGGGCCGCCTTTGTTGCCACCGCCGCAGGCGACCGACAGCACGAGCACCGCCGCACCGCCGAACAGAGCGATCGTCGTCCTCGGTCCTGATCTCATCAGATCCCCCAATCTGCACATGCGCCACGTCGTGCCGCCCATTTTTTCTTACCCCGCGCGGCGATTGCGCAAACAGATTCCGGCGCCGAGTTTGGACTCGAACAAGATGGCCCACCGCACGGTGCGATGGGCTATTACGAAACGTGGGTTGGCCAGCAAATCGGTTCCAGAACGCAGCCGGTGAGCATAACGATGTGAACCCCGGGCGCCGCCGTGCTGGGCGCATGCCGACGCGCGGCGGTGTCGCGTCGATAAGGCGCTGGCTAATCTTCTTTGGTGATCAACTTGCGCAGCGCGACCCGGTCCGGCTGCAGCAGTTCGGCTATGCGGGGCCGATTGACCTCAGCGACGATGATCTCGCCGACCTCTTGATAAACCTCGCTGAAGATGCCGTGCGATTTCATCTTCGCGGTCTGATATTGGTTGTCCTCGGTCGGCGTCACATAGATCACCGCGTCGGCCTTGAACCGGTGCACCAGCCAGAGGTGGATCAACGTCATCAGCCGCTTCTGGCGTAGCTTCTCGGCGAAGGTGTTCTGGTCGCGCACCTGGAGGATGCTGCGGCCGTGCCGGTCCTTGATCGGGTCGACAACGACGTTCGCCAGCTGCTCGTCATCGTTGCCGTGGATGCCGAGTTCGAGAACGTCCGAGCCGGCGCGGCGGGGCCGCAGTTGCACGCGGAGTTTCTCGTCGAGGTTGTAGTTCTCGCTCCACATCGCCAGCCATTCCTCGAGCAGCTTCTTCGGCACCTCGGTCTGCACCAGGTGCTGATGCTGGGTCGAGCCCTCGCCCATCGCCTTCGTGGTCGCGGTGCGACCCGAAGAGGCGGTCAGGGCAGCATCGCTCCGCGGCCCGCCCACCAGGGTTTGCGGTGTGCGATACGGCGATTCGACCAGGCGCATCTTGCGCTGCAGGCGGGCCAGCGCGAGCATGCCGTCCTGCTGCAGGGAGGTCGCGAACTCCTCGGCCGCGACGCCGTCGATCTGGTGTCCGCCGTAGGTGATGAAGTTGAAGACGAAGCCCATCTTGCCCAGTTCCTCGGGGAACTGTTTCATCTGCTCATCGGTCATGCCCGTGGTGTCCCAGTTGAACGACGGCGACAGGTTGTAGGCCAGCATCTGGTCGGGAAACTCGGCGTGGATGGCGTCGGCGAACTGCTTGGCGTCGGCCAGGTCGGCGGTTTTGGTCTCCATCCAGAGGATGTCGGCGAACGGCGCGGCCGCCAGTGATTTGGCGATCGCGTACGGGATGCCGCCGCGTATCTGGTAGTAGCCCTCGGGAGTCTTCGACAGCTCGCAGTCCCAACCCGGGTCGACGCCCAGTTGCTTCGCCTTGGTCTTGGCGGAGTACAGGGACGCGCGCGCCGCGAATGCGCGCCACTCCTCGACGCTCATGTCGGCCGGCTCGCCCTCGCTTGCGTCGAATTCGAGCACCTCGGCCACGGCCTCGCCGTAGGTCATCAACCCGGCGTCCTCCTCCCAAGCCGCCACGAACCGCGACTCGACCTGGTCGAACAGGTCATCGATCGACTGTTGCCCGTTCTCGCGCCAGCTATTGACCGCGTCGGAGATCACGCTCTCGATGCCCTGCCGCTCAAGCCAGGCCCCCGCCTCGGCGTACTCCCCTTCGGGCAGCGCGTAGAGAAGGTGACCGTTGAGGTCTTTGACGCCCAGCTCGTAAAAGCGGCGCACCATCGCCAAGAAGCACGACTTGTACGACGGAATGTCGAGGTTGGTGGCGCCCAGCAGGAACGGCTGGTCTCGCTCATCGGCCCGGCTGTCGAGCAGGTTGGCCGCCTCGGCATCCGTACGGGCGACGATGATGCCCGGCACCTTCATGATGTCGAGCTGGAAGCGCGCGGCGTTGAGCCGCTTGATTTGCTCGTCCGACGGCACCAGCACCTTGCCGCCCTGGTGGCCACACTTCTTGGTGCCGGGGCGCTGGTCCTCGATGTGGTACCCAGGCACGCCGACCTCGACGAATCGGCGGATCAGGTTGCGTACGTGCGGGTCACCACCGTGGCCGGTGTCAGCGTCGGCGATGATGAACGGCCGATAGTCGTACTCCGTAGCGGTCGCCCGTTGCTGCTCACTCATGTTCAGGCGCTGGTACTGCTGGTTGCGGTCGGCTGTCAGCAGCGCGCGCACCAGCACCGCGGCATCATCGGGCACCTGGCTAAGTGGGTAGCTGGCGAGATCGGGTCCCGGGTCCTCGGTGGTGGATCCCTTGGCCGACGTCGCCCAACCCCCTAGATAGATGCCCTCGATGCCCATGCGCTTCATCGCGACGGCCTGGCCCGGCGAGTAGGGGCCGAACGTGGTGATGCTCTTCTTCTCGGCGAACAACTCGCGCAGCCGCTCGTAGAACGCGGCTGCCGCGTTACGGGCGACGGTGTAGTCGGTGGGGATGGTGCCGCGCTGCTCTGCTACCTGGCGAGCCGTGTAGAGGCGCGTGATGCGGGAAAAGCGCGGGTCGTCGAAGTACTGCTGCGTGGCAGCGACCTCGTCGTCAAACGACGGCCGGACTTGGGTGTCCTTCTCTATGATCGCCATGTCTACGCTCCTCTTCAGCACGATCCCACTGCACGTGAGTCTATCCCTGGGAACGGTAGTTCACTCAGGGGTCAAGGACTTAAGCCAAAACTGTTGGCGCATCCGGTACTTGCGAGAGCTTTTTGGCGGCGGGTTGGTGATCGGCGCGCAGCGTTCTTTGGTCACGACGCTCGCCTGCCCGGGCCTGGCGCCGTCATACGGCGTCAAAGCCTTGCGAGACAATACTTTTCGATGCGGTGTCGATCACGGGGCGGGCGTTCGACGGGCCAGCCAGTTCCGCTGGCGACGGATGAACCCCGCGTCGACGACGCTGCCATGGCCGGGGACGTAGATCGCCTCGGGGCCGCCGACCGCGAGCAACCGGTCCAGCGTCGCGGGCCAAGCCGCGACGTCGGAATCGCCGTCGATGGCGGGATCGGCGGACTCCTCCACCAAGTCACCGGTGAACACCACGATCCGCTCGCCCTCCTCCATCCCGGGGGCGATCACCACCAGGTCGGAAGCGGTGTGGCCACGGCCGAGGTGGGCGATCGTCACCGCCCGGCCGCCTAGGTCGACGACGTCGTGGTAAGTGCCGCCGCGCGGGGGCCGCAGGGCGGCGATCGCCGCGTCCACCTCGGCGGGGTCGGCACCATGACGCAGCGCGTCCTCGCGGAGTTCAGCGGTCGCCGAGGACAGGTGTTCGGCCACCTCGGGCGCGCAGTGCACTTGCGCCCCGGCGAACAACGACGAACCCAGCACGTGGTCGAAGTGCTTGTGCGTCAACACGATATCGCTCACCGGACACCTGGCGAGCAGCCGGACGTCGGCGTCGATCGCGGCGGCCTCGCGCAGCGTGGTTCCGGTGTCGACGAGCAAGGCGCCGGTGTAGCCCCGCACCAGCCCGATGGTTACGTCGCAGAATGGGAGCCGACAGCGGTGCACGCTGCCGGTCAGCCGTTCCCAGCTGAAGTGCACACCCGGAAGGTAGCCGCCCGGCCTCCGGCCAGCGCACATTTCAGCGGCGACATTACGTCGGAAATAGTTGACATGTCGGGAATATCCGACATAAGTTCCTGGGTGTGGCCAGCATCGATCGCGTCTTTCTCGCCTTGGCCAACCCGGTCCGGCGCGAATTGCTGGAAATTCTGTTCGACCAACCGCTCTCGGCGGGGGACCTCAGCGACCGGTTCGAGCTCAGCCGGCCGGCGGTCGCCGAGCACCTCAAGGTGCTGCGCGACGCCGGTCTGGTGGCCGACCAGCCGCACGGACGTCATCGCATCTACCGCTTGACCGCGGAGCCACTGGCGGAACTCGGGGAGTGGCTGCATCCCTTCGAGAAGTTCTGGCGCGCCCGACTGGCCAAGCTCGCCGAAACAGCAGAGGAGTTGAAATGACCGCGACGTCACGCTTCGCCACCATCCGGGTGGAGCAATTCGTGGCGGCGCCACCGGCCACGGTGTGGCGACTCCTGACCGAGCCCGCCCTGCTGAAGCTGTGGTGGGCCGAGGGTCAGGTGGCCGCGGTGGTGGGCCACCAGTTCACTCTCGACATGCCGGGCTATGGAAAGCAGCCCTGCACGGTGCTCGAGGTCGACCCGCCGCATCTGTTCGCCTACACGTTCACAGCCGCCTGGATATTGACCTGGCGACTGGAAGCCGAAGGAGATGGTACGCGAGTGTTCTTGGAACACATCGGGTTTGACCTCGATGACAACCGCATGGTGCAGGCGTTCGAGCGCATGAGGCCGGGATGGCGCGACGTCGTCCTCCCCCGGCTCGCCACGCTTGGCGCTCGACCACGCGCTTGACCGACGTGCGACGTTTCGACTCGCACGGCACCGGCTATCTCCCGGACATGGCTATCACCGATTCCCGCGATGTCGTCATCGAGGCGACGCCAGACGAAATCATGGATGTGTTGTTCGACCTCGAGTCATTGACCGAGTGGTCGTCGTCGCATAAGAAGGTCGAAGTGCTCGAGCGGGACGATCAGAATCACCCGACCCGATCCAGACAGGTCGTCAAGCTGGTCGGCGTCAGCGACGAGCAGGAGTTGGCGTACACCGTCCACGCCGACGGTGTCGGCTGGACGCTCGTCAGCTCCAAACAGCAACGCGCCCAGGAGGGTCGGTACACGCTGACACCGGACGGGGACTCCACCAAGGTTCACTTCGAGCTGACGGTCGACCTGGTAGCGCCCGTGCCCGGATTCCTCGTCAAGAAGGGGGCCAAGAGTCTGATGGACACCGCCACCGAGGGACTGCGCAAGCGGGTGCTCGAAGTCAAGAAGCGCGGCAAGTAGGTTCAACGCACCCAGCGGCGAAATCGGCTCCTTCCCGACTGCGGGCGCGCGAGTCACACTGTTGTCTATGGAATCGACGCGGGCGGGCACGCTTCACCGATGCGCGGCAATCATCGGAGCACTGGCGATCGCGCCGGGGCTGGCCGGCTGCTCCGGACACGGTGATAGCCACCCGACGAATTCCTCGACGCCGAAGGTCACGACGCTTGGGCGCACGGCGCCGAACGCGCCCGCGGACAGGCCGTTGAGCATCAGCAGCCCGGCTTTTGCAGACGGCGCGGCGATCCCGGTGCAATACACCTGCAAAGGTTCCGACGTCGCACCGCCGTTGGCCTGGTCGGCGCCCCTGGGTGGCGCCCTCGTCGTCGACGACCCCGATGCCGTCAACGGCCTGTATGTGCACTGGGTGGTCATCGGAATCGCCCCCGGCTCCGGGAGCACCGCAGACGGGCAGACTCCGGCGGGGGCGACCGCCTTGCCCAACACGGCCGGCCAGCCGGGGTATCAGGGCCCCTGTCCCCCGGCGGGAACCGGGACACACCATTACCGGTTCACCCTCTACCAGCTGCCCAAGGACTACCAGCTGCCCGGCGGCCTGGCCGGCGTGCAGGCGGCGCAGACGATCGCTGGCGCCGCAACCTCGCAGGCCCAGCTCACCGGAATCTTCGGTGGCTGAACCGGAGCGGGTCAGCCATGCCAACGCAATCGCCGTTAAACGTCACGAAGGCAATACAATTCGCCCAGCTCGTCAACGCGACGTACGCGACGCCGCCCGGCGATCTGACGAACAAGGCGGGCCAGGCACTGAGCGCTGGCGGCGTTGACTACACCGTGGTCACCACGATCTACGCCAACGATCTGGCAACCGACATGGATTCGAGTCGAGCTGACGACGAAGTATCGATCGGGCTGATCTGCCAGGAGAACAAAACGGGCGACGTCGCGATCGCGATCCGCGGCACCGAAGGATGGCTGGAGTGGATCCACGACGTTGACTTTCTCCAAGTGCCGTGCCCATTTCTGGCCGGCGCCGGCCATACAGAAGACGGCTTCACCGACATGTACGAGTCGCTGAGGACGGCAGTCGCGCCGGGTTCGCCGACGGTGGTGAACGCGCTGGCGAAACTTGCGTTCCCTCAACCCGTCGGGTCCGTGACAATCTGCGGGTACAGCCTGGGAGGGGCACTGGCGACACTGCTCGCCCTTGACATGGCCGCGAACACAACGTTTACCGACCCGGCCGTTTACAGCTACGGCAGTCCGCGCACCGGCGATTCGTTGTTTGCGGGCACCTACGACCAGGTGGTCAAGAACTCCTATCGCATCGCAAACCGGCTGGACATCATCCCCGACCTGCCCCCGCCCATCGGCTATGAGCACGTGCTCAATCCGATCGAGCTGAACCCGATCAGATGGTTGCCACTGCCGCCCAAGGCTCTCGTCAAGTACACAGTGTCCTGCGAACATTCGCTCGCGACCTACCTGTACCTGCTGTCCCTGCAATCCGGTGGTCCCGTGCTTCCCCTGGAAGCCGCCTGCAAACCCTGACAGGTCAGGCCATGTCGTCGAGCGCCTGATAGGCGGCGTTATAACCGGGAGTGAAGGTGATGCCCGGTCCGCCATGGCATCCGGCGCCGGCGAGATACAGGCCGTGGATCCCGATGGGCATATCGAGGAAGCCTTTCGGGCCCGGCCGGTTTGGCCCCATCAGGTCGGGGTGCAGCAGCCCGTGACAGAAGTCGCCCGAGGGCGCGCCGAACATGGTGTTCATGTGGTAGGGCGCAAACGTAATGTGGCGAATCACGATATCCTCGAAATTCGGCGCGAGTCGAGTGATTTTGTCGATGACGCGTTGCGCCATCTCGTTTTTGAGACGCCCGTGTTGGTCGCGGCTGACTTCGACCGGGAAGGCGTAGGCGAATACGCTCGCCGCGTGCTTGCCGGGCGGCGCCATGGCGGGATCGTGCACCGATGGGATCTGCATTCCCATCGACGGGTTGTCCGGAACGATGCCCCGCCGGCAGTTCTCCCAGTGCAGCTGTTGGGATTCGGGTGACCCGAAGATTCCGACCGACTGTTGCATGCCGTCGGCGTTGAGGAAATCGTACGGCGGGGCGAACTCGGGCAGCCCGTCGAGGGCGAAGTGGATCTGGATGAATGACGCCCGGTGATCGCGGCCGGAGACGCGCGAGAGCAGCTGTGCCGGAACGTGTTCGGGTGTGATCAATTGGGTGAGGGTGATATCGGGCGACAGGTTGGACACCACGATCGGCGCCGAGACCGTCGACCCGTCTCGCAGCCGCACGCCGGTCACTTTGTCTTGGTCGATCAGGATTTGCTCGGCCTTGGTGCGCAACCGCATCTCGCCGCCGTGGGCAATGAAGAGCTCACGCAGGTGTTCGGTGAGGGCGCCGATGCCACCCTTCAGCTTGGTCATCATCGCAGTGCTCGTCGCGTCGTCTTGGGGCACAGCTAATGCAAAGGCCAAACAGGTTGCGCTGCCCGGTGTGTACGGGCCGCGGTAGGTCGAGTTTACGGCCAGGAAAGCCAGCATCCCACGCATGACCGCGTGCTTGTGTTTGTCGGGCAGGTAACGGTCGATCACGTCCATGGCCGAGCCGAACAACATGTCGTGAATCGCCCGGCGTTCGGCCTCGTTGGCCGCACAGGCGTACATCTCGTCGAGACTCTTCGGCGGTCGCCGGACGTCGAAGCGGCCCAGCGCTTTCGCCGGGCCCTGACTCCAGCCGATCAGTTCGGCCATGCCGGTGACCGCTTCCATCCCATGCTTCTCGCCCAGATGGGTCATCAGCCGCATTGGGTCCCGGTAGAAGATCATGGGCTCTTCGCCGTGCTCGCCGATGTTGGTTGACATCACGTCGGGCTCCACCGCCGGCAGCGTGTCCAGTCCGAGGTCCTTGGTAAGTTCGCTCGCCATTGGAAACTGCACCGAACCGGCGATCTCGTACCGGAAACCATCGATCAACTCGACCGTAGCGGCCATGCCGCCCGCGTAGGTGTTGGCTTCCAGGCATATGGTGCGCAGGCCCGCGCGTTGCAAGATCGCCGCCGCGGTTAGCCCGTTGTGCCCGGCGCCCACCACGATTGCGTCGTAATCGGTATTGGTCATGACCTTGACCTCGTCTCGATCGGGAACCGCTGCCTAAGGTTATGTCAGTACTGACATAATTGGAAGATGTCAGTCGTGCCCGCTCGCCTGGGATACGATCACCGCTGATATGACCCCCCCGGGCAACCGTCATCAACAACGACGACGATCGACGCACGAGGCACTTCGCCAAGCGGCGTTGAAGAGCTTCGCCCACAAGGGGTTTGCGAATGTCACCGTCACCGAGCTGGCCCGCGCAGCCGGTGTCACCGAACGCACCTTCTTCCGGCATTTTCCGACCAAGGAAGCCGTGCTTTTTCAGGACTACGAGACCCAGCTGGAGTGGCTGGCCGAAGCGCTTGCCCAGCGGCCGCCCACGGAATCGCTGTTCGACGCGGTTTTGGCCAGCGTCGCCGCCTTCCCACACGACCTCGAAGTGGTGCGCCAAGCCGCGACCGCTCGTGCGGAGCTGATCAGCGCCGAGCGGATTGCCGGTCATCTGCGGGTCGTGCAGTCCTCGTTCGCCCGGGTGCTCACCGATTTCGTCAGAGAGCGGAATCCGGGTCTGGCGAACATCGATCTGGCCGCCGAGGTCGCAGGCTCCGTGCTCGCCGCGGCTCTCGTTGCGGCAGTGGAGAATTGGGGCCGCAGCGGTTGTGCCGGCGACCTCGGCGCAGACGTGACCGCGAGCCTGAAGCTGGTGCGCTCAGGCCTGGCTGCACTTGCCTGAGCTGGCGACTCGGCGAATCGGTCACCGCGCGGCGTCGACGGCTGCCTCGATGAAGCGGCGAAGTACGGGGCTGTTGGCCCGCTTCGGAAACGCCAGGACGACGGGAATGTCGGGAGCACCCCGCAGCGCGATGAACCGCACGCCCGGGTGAATGTTGCGTCTGATGGCGACGTCGGGGATGACCCCGACCCCCCGGTCGGCCGCGACAGATTCGATCCACTCATCGAAATTTGTTGTCTCGACCACGGTTTCGGGACCCGCGCCCGCGGGCCACGACCAGGGCCCGGTGGTGCCACTGGCAGTGTTGACCACGAGCGGCCATCGTGGCACCTCGGCCCAGTCGAGCTCGGCCCGCTCTGCCAGGGGCGAATGCACCGAACACACCGCCACTCGCGGCTCGTCGAAAAGGTGCACGATTCGAACGGCGGTCGACGTCACGTGCCCGCGCACCACGGCGACGTCAACCCTGCGCTGCTGGACCGCATCGAGCGCATCATCGGTGCGGACCAGGTTGACGGCGGTCCGGGCGGCCCGTTCGAATCGCGCGACGGTGTCCTGCGCCCACGGATCGGGCAACAGCCAGCTGAACCCGAGGCGGATACTCGCCTGGTGCCGCACGGCGTCGACACCGCGGCCCAACTCGGCGAGGACCCGTTCGACGTGATCGAGGAAAACCCGCCCGGCCTGGGTGGCCGCTACCTGCCGCGAGCTCCGATCCAGCAATGTCGCTTCGAGCGCGTCCTCGAGCTGCTGGATGGTGCGACTCAGCGCGGGCTGTGTGATGTTGAGTTCCTGGGCGGCCCGCGTAAATGATGCGAGGCGCGCCACCGCTTCGAATGCGCGGAGATGGCGTAACTCGACTCGGCCGGCCTGGAGCACGTCCATGCCTGACGAGCATAGATACCCTACAGGCGGCATTTCACGCGGGATTCCCGCGGCCCTAACGTCGGTTGCAAGGAAGGCGCAACGCGCGCTTTATGCAGGAGGAACAATGCCGTTGTTGTATATCGACGTCATCGAGGGTCGTACACCCGCCCAGACCCGGGCACTTTTGGACGCGATCCACGAGACCGTTGTCGAAGCGTTCGGAGTTCCGCAGCGGGATCGCTACCAGGTGGTGCGCACCCACCCGGGCCACGAGATCGTCACGCTGGACACGGGCCTCGGCATCGAGCGCTCAGCTAGCCAGGTGATCGTGCACGTGGTGAGCCGGCGGCGTCCGCGCGAGCTCAAACAGAAGTTTTATGAGCTGCTGGCATCCCGCCTCGCCGACCGGTGCCGGCTCGACCCTGCCGACCTGATCGTTTCGGTCACCGAAAACGACGACGAGGACTGGTCTTTCGGCCACGGTCGGGCGCAGTTCCTCACCGGTGAGCTCACGTGAGCGCCAGCGCGAATTTGACCACACGCCTCACCGAGCTGTTCGGGATCGAGCAGCCGATACTGCTCGCGCCGATGGCCTTGATCTCCGGGGGGCGACTCGCGGCGGCGGTAACGCAGGCGGGCGGCCTGGGCCTTGTCGGCGGAGGCTATCCCGACGCGGAATGGCTGCGATCCCAGATCGACCGGGCCGAAGGTACCCGAGTCGGATACGGTTTCATCACCTGGAGCCTCGCCCAAAACCCGGGAGTCCTCGACATCGCTCTGGCCCAGCAGCCGGCGGCCGTGATGCTGTCGTTCGGCGACTTACGGCCTTTCGCCGGTCGCATCCACGCCGCCGACGTTCCGCTGATCGCGCAGGTGCAAAACCTGGACCAGACGAACCGCGCCCTGGACGCCGGGGCACAAGTCGTCGTCGCTCAAGGTGGCGAGGCCGGCGGGCACGGCATGAGCGCGCGATCGACTTTCACCTTGGTGCCCGAGGTCGTCGATTTCGTGGCGGACCGCTCGCCCGAGACGGTGGTGGTGGCCGCCGGCGGCGTCGGCGATGGTCGCGGGTTGGCGGCCGCGATGGCGCTGGGTGCCGATGGTGCGCTCGTGGGAACCCGGTTCTGGGCGACGCCGGAGGCGCTGGTATCGCGGCGCGCCCAGGAACGCGCGGTGGCCGCAGGCGGGGACGACACCGTGCGCACGCGCGTGTACGACCTTGTCCGCCGGCTAGATTGGCCCGCCGGATACGACGCGCGGGCGCTGGTTAACGCTTTCCTTAAGACCTGGCACGGCAACGAGGCCGAGCTCTCGGCGCAGCTACCCCGAACTGTCGCAACCTACGAAAGGGCGGTAGCTGCAGGCGATTTCGATACCGCACCCATACTTGTCGGTGAAGGGGTGGGGGTCATCCACGAAGTCCGTCCCGCCGCTGACATCGTCGCCGACATGGTCACCGAAGCGGCCCGTATCCTGAATCGGGTGGGACATTCGCCTCAGTAGAGTGGTGACCAGTCCGAGGTGCGTAACAACCGGCTTTCCCATTGATCTCGAAACTTCAGAGCCTCGAGCATGTAACTACCCGGCGCCCGGTGCTCGGGCGGCACCTCCTTGGTGAGCAGGTGGACGAGCGCCGCGTAGTTGTTGGAATCGTCAATCTTCTGCCACAGCATGGCTTCTCGCCGTCGATAGCTGCCGTGGGCGACTTGGAAGCAGGCCTGAATATCAAGGATTCGCATTCGCGCGGGTGCCCGAGACAGCGGCCGATAGTAGATCTCGTCCCAGGAGCGGATGTAGTCGTCGAGCGGCGCGTAAGGCCACCCGGTGTCTTCCATGAACAGCGTCAGAGGGTGAGTGGAGCCATCGGTGGGCACGGTCGCCAGGTCGACGGTTTGAAGCGGTGACCACGAGACCGGCAACAGGATCTTGCCGCTCACTTCGTGGCGCAGGTTGTCCAGCTCGCGCATCCAGTACCGAAGGTCACCGCTGTGCGCCCGGTGGGCAAGTCTCTCCCAGGCCGCGCCGTCGACGATTCCGGTGATCGTGACCACGTTGTACGACAGCCCGGACCCGTGAGCGTGGTTGGTGTACCAGAGCAGTCGAGCGTCATCCTCCTCGGCCAATGTCGGCATCCAGCCCTCGCGGTACGCGGCCTCGAAATCGTCTTGGCGCGCGCCGACCACTTTGTGGGTCTCGTGCAGGAAAAGCATTCGAACTCCCAGGTTTCAGGAATGATTCACTATGAGCGCGGCGAGCTCGCGGCGGTTGATCTTTCCGGTAGAGGTGTAGGGGATCTCGTCGACGATCGCCATCCGCTCGGGCAACTTGAAGTAAGCGATCAACCCGCGACAGTGCGCGTGCAGCTCCTCGGCGGTGACTGGGGCGCAGACCACGACCGCGGCCCCTACCCGTTGGCCGAGTTCCTCGTCGGCGATGCCGACAACTGCGACATCGCGCACTGCGGCGTGGGAACGCAGCGCTTCCTCGACCTCGATGGGACCGAACTTCTCTCCCCCGCGGTTGATGGTGTCGCTGAGCCGTCCGCTGGGGAAGATGTAGCCGTCGGAATCTTGGCGGGCAAGATCGCCGGTGCGCAGCCACCCCGCGGTGACGTTCTGGGTGGTGCTGACCCACAACTCGCCGACCGTTCCGATTTCGACATCGCTTCCCGTGTCCGGATCCACAACGCGCACATCGACTCCGGGTAGCGGTCGCCCAACTGAGCCCGCGCGAGCGGGATCGCTGTGGTCGTTCGGCATCAGCGTCGTGTATGCACCGAGTGTCTCCGTCTGACCGAATACGTTGGCGAAGGCCACATGTGGAAGCGCGGTCATCGCTTTGCGCACCAAACTGACAGGCGCGGCGGCGGCGCCGTAGGCGATGGCGACCAGCGAGGTCAAATCCGTGCCGGCGAAGTCGGGATGGTCGAGAATGCGCTGCAGCATGGTCGGCACCATGAAGGTGGTTGTCACGCGGTGCTCTGACACCAGGCGTAGCCACTCGCCGGCGTCAAATCGCTGCTGTATAACCGTCGTGTTGCCGGAGTACAAGCTGCCAAGCGTTCCCAGCGCGCCCCCGACATGGAAGAACGGGACGCACATCATCCCCACCGCCGGCTTGGTCGGCGCGCGAAATGGCGCCGCCATTCCCTTGATCCGTCTGGTGAGCTGAGCGTTGGTGATACCCACGGCCTTGGGCAGGCCGGTTGTGCCGCTGGTGAATAGGATGAGGGCGTCCCGGTCGCCGTTGGCGTCGACGGCTTCGCCGCCGTCCCTACCCGTGAGCGTGACGAGATCAGCGAGGGTCAACACCGTTGGTACGCCGGCTTCGCGGAGCCGGTCGGCATACGGTACCCCCGCCACAGCCACCCCGGCGCAACCGGCGTTTTCGAGGAGCTTGCGGATCTCCGCTGGGGTCAACGCGGGGTTCATCAACGCAGCCGCGGCGCCGATGCGGGGCGCCGCGAGCAGGGTCGCGATGGACACCAGGCTTCCGCCGTCGAGGACAGCGACGCGCTGGCCGGCCCGCACGCCGCCGGCGGCCAGGCCGGCGGCGCACCGGCGAACCGTATGCGCCACTTCGCCGTAGCCGATGGGTTGTCCATCGATGATCAGCGCCGTCCGGTCGGGATCGCGGGTCGCGGCCGTGTCGAGGATCGTCCCGATATTCATGCGTGCCGTTCAGTACAAGGGTGACCACGCGGAGGTGCGCAACAGCCGGCTGTTCCACTGGTCGCGCAGGTCCAGAGCGTCGTGCATCCAGGTTCCCGGCGCCCGGTATTCCTCGGGAATCCGGGTCCGGAGCAGGCCGAGGAGTTGCTCGGGCCGCTGTATGCGCTGCATCAAGACGACCTCGCGGCGAACGTGGCTACCCAGAGCGGGCTGGAAAGCCGCCTGGATCGCCAGCATTGCGGAGGGCCCTTCGAGGCCTGGGGCATACACCTCGCTGCAGCGATCGATGTACTCCTCGAACTTGTCTTGGTAGGGCCACATGGTGTCTTCCATGTAGAGGCTCAGTTCGTGCTCTCGCCCGTCGACCGGTACCTCGTGCAACGCCACGTTCCGCAGCGGCGACCATGGGAGTGCTACCAGCAGTTTGGCTTCGACCTCGTGCCGCAGTTCGTCCAGTCGTCGCATCCATGTCTGCAGATCGCCGCCTTGCACCCGGAGTGCAAGGCGCTCCCATGCCGCCCCGTCCCTGACGGCGGTGACGGTGACGACGGTATAGGACGGGCCACTGCCTTGGGCGTGGTCGGCATACCACAGGAGCCGTGCGTCGTCGCCCGCGGCGAGCATGGGCATCCAGCCGTGCCGAAACGCGGCCTCGAAGTCGTCTTCGAAGCGGCCGCGCACCTTATGCACCTCGTGCATGAACAGCACGCCGAGACGGTAACCCCAAACCGTTTGTCTGGTCTATGCCTGGCCTCGGCGATCAGGATCTGGTTTGCTCAGCTCAGTACTTCACTTCACCGGGCAGGAGTTCGATGATGGCCCGTCTCAACGTGCCGGCCGGCCCCGGCGGCGAAGCCGCCATGATCTGGACGCTACGGCCGCAACTCGGTGAGATGGTCGAACGCATGATCCGCGGCGCGTATCAGCAGAGCATTCTGCCAGCGGACGAGCGGGAGTTGGCCAGGATGCGCATCGCGCAGATCAACGATTGCGTTGCGTGTTCGGACTTCCGAGCTCAGTCGGTGTTGGATGCCGGCGTCACGCCGGAGCTCTACGACAACGTCGCCGCGTATGCCATCTACTCGGGATACACACCGCGCCAACGCCTTTGCATCGAGTACGCCGAACGCTTCGCCACCGACCACGCCTCGCTCGATGACGATTTCTTCCAACGACTTCGGGTCGAGTTCTCCGATGAGGAGATCCTGGATCTCACGCTGTGCGTTGCGGTCTTCCTCGGCCTGGGGCGCTCGTTGAGCGTGCTGGGCGTCGACCAGTCTTGCGCCATCGATCTCTGATCACTCATCCGGAAGGAACCAATGGACATCGCCACCGTCGACGAACTTTTGAGCACGACGCGGTCGGTTCGTAAACGCCTCGACCTGACCCGCCCGGTGGGTCGCGAGGTGATCCTGGAGTGCATCCAGCTGGCGATGCAAGCTCCCACGGCCAGCAACACGCAGGATTGGCGCTGGGTGGTCGTCACCGATGCCGACAAGCGTGCCGCCATCGCCGAGATCTACCGGAGCATCGGCGCGCAGTACCTGGCGTACGCCGCCGACAACGCGAGCGACGCGCAAACAAGGCGGGTGTACCAGAGCGCCATGACCCTGACCGAGACGCTGGCCGACGTGCCTGTGCACGTCATTCCCTGCCTCAATCAGCGCATCGACACCGCGGAACCGGGCATCGCCGCGGCGGCCTGGGCGTCGATCATCCCCGCCGGCTGGAGCTTTCTGCTGGCGCTGCGCTCTCGCGGTCTGGGATCGGTGTGGACGACGATGCATCTGTTCAAGGAGCAAGAGGTCGCCGAACTGCTCGACATTCCGCCCACAGTCACGCAGGCCGCGCTGTTCCCCGTCGCCTACACGGTCGGCACCGACTTCCGGCCGGCCAAGCGGCCACCCGCGGAGACCATCACGTTCTGGAACAGTTGGATACCGGCTGACGGAGAAAGCTGATGCAGTCCTACACCGTGCGATTCCACGTCGATGCCCCGCCGAAGAAAGTCTGGCGAGTGCTGCATCCACCGGTGCCGCCGGACGCGCCCCGGCCGCGGGTTCTCAAATGGCCCACCGGCAGCATGAAAATCCTCAACGAGGGCAACGAGGCCGGCGAAGGTCTGGTCCGCACCTGCGTCTACAAAGTGCCGAAGTATCTGCTGACCGGCGGAAGGGCGCGCTCGTGGGAGACCGTGACCGAGGCCGAGCTGAACAAGCTGTCGCGCTACACCGCGGTCGGTGCCCCGCTATGGTCACGCGCCGAGGGCTATCACCAACTCGAAGAGCAGCCCGATGGCACCACCGTGCTGACGTTCCACGAGACCTATCACGCCTATAACCCGGTGCTGCGCTTCTTTCTCGAACGGCCTGTCCACGCCAAGATTTCCCGCGACAATCTCGAGACCTACGAGCGCGCGCTCAGTTACGCGGGCCGGGTGCGGCGGCTCGTTTAGGCTTTCTTTGTCGCCTCGCCGAGTCGCAACGACATGAATTCGGTGCTTGACCCCGGTACCCTCGACCTCTATGGATGGAGTACCTACCGTGGCGAGGTTGCTTGCTGCGAGCCTGATGGTCGCGGGCTGGGCCGCTTCCACGGTCGTCGCCAGCGCCGACCCGGACGAGACCGACGCACCGGCGCCCGGACCTGCACCGGCCGCTGCGCCGTCACCGGGGGCCCCGCCCGCGCCGGCAGCGCCGAAAACGTCCATCGACAAGGACGGCATCTACGCCGTGGGGACCGACATCGCACCG
The DNA here is from genome assembly GCF_001667925.1 of Mycobacterium sp. E2479. GTDB lineage: Bacteria > Actinomycetota > Actinomycetes > Mycobacteriales > Mycobacteriaceae > Mycobacterium. The sequence goes on from NZ_LZJR01000084.1 coordinate 88,970, forward strand.
GGCATCTACAGCTCGGGCGGCCCCGCCGGCGATACCGCCTGCTACTGGAAGCGGACCAACCCGGACGGCGGCATCATCGACAACGCGATGTCCAAAAAGCCGCAGGTAGTCCAGATCGATCCGGGCGACAAAGCGTTCAAGACTTCCGGCTGCCAGCCCTGGCAGCTGACGCCGGGCGCTGCTTTGCCCCCCTCGACGCCGCCCGCTGGGGTGCAGGGCACGCTTGGCATCCTCAACAGCCTGCTGGGTGGGGGCGCCCAGCGGGCGCCATCGGCTGCTCCGGCCCCGCAGGCGCCGGCCGTGGCTCCGGCTCCGCAGGCGCCGGCCGTAGCCCCAGCTCCCCAGGCGCCGGCCGCGTCACGGGCTCCGCAGGCGCCGCTTGCTCCGGCGACGTCGGCGCCCCCTCAAGTCGCACATTCCTGATCGTCCTCGGTAGCGGCCGATGTGAAGTCGCCGCGACCCGCGGCGGCCCTGTTTTCGCTACCGTGGCGCCGTGGCGCATACGCAAGGGATTGTCGTCGTCGGTGCCGGCGTCAGCGGATTGACGTCGGCCATCTGTCTGGCCGAGGCCGGCCGGCCGGTACGGGTATGGGCCGCGACGACGCTGAAGCAGACGACCTCGGCGGTAGCCGGCGCCGTCTGGGCTCCCCCACGACCGGCCGAACGCGCCGCCGAGACGCTCAGATGGACCGAGCACTCGCTGCGAGTGTTCACCGATCTCGCCGGGGACCCCGACTCCGGTGTCCAGCTGGCACCCGCGCTGGCCGTCGGTGAGCTGACCGCGGGCGAAGCGATGTCGTCGGCGGCCCCGCTGATCCCCGATCTGCGACCGGCCGATCCGGCCGACATTCCCGAGGGCTTCGGTAGCGGATTTCGTGCGACCGTGCCGATGATCGACATGCCCCGTTACCTCGACTACCTGACTCGGCGGCTCGCGGCGGCCGGCTGCGAAGTCGAGGAGCATCCCGTGCGGTCGCTGTCCGAGGCCGCCGACGCCGCCGGAATGGTCGTCAACTGTGCCGGCCTCGCTGCGGGCGCGCTCACCGGTGACGACACCGTGCGGCCGCTGTTCGGCCAACATGTGGTGCTCACCAATCCCGGTCTGCGGCAATTGTTCTTGGAACTCAACAGCGGTCCGGAATGGACCTGTTACTTTCCCCATCCGCAGCGGGTGGTCTGCGGCGGCATCAGCGTCCCGGGCCGCTGGGACGCCACGGCCGACCCCGAGGTGACCGAACGAATCCTGCAGCGCTGCCGCCGCGTAGAGCCGCGACTCAATGACGCCGACGTGGTCGAGGTCATCACTGGACTGCGCCCCGACCGTCCTTCGGTGCGCGTGGAAGCCGAGCCGCTGGGGCGGGCGCGGTGCATCCACAACTACGGTCACGGCGGCAACGGCGTCACGTTGTCCTGGGGTTGCGCGCGCGACGTGGTGCGCCTGGTCGATGGAGTAGCCGGGTGAGCATCGATTACCGGCTGGACGAGCACATCGCCACCATCACGATCAATCGTCCCGAGACGCGAAACTCATTGGACATGGCGCATTTTCGCGACTTGGCCCACGCGTGGGCGGCGTTCCGCGACGACGATCGGGCCTGGGTCGCCGTGATCACGGGGGTCGGGCGCGACTTCTGCACGGGAGCCGACCTCAAGAAATTCATCCCGGAACTCACCGGTGACCTCCCCAAGCCCCCGGGGTGGAACAAGGACGACGCCATCCACGCCGTCCTGCATCGGTTCCCGGTGTACAAGCCGATCGTCGCCGCCGTGAACGGGACGTGCGTCGCGGGCGGTTTCGAGATGCTGACGTCCACGGACGTGCGAGTTGCCGTCCCCGACGCGCGCTTCGCGGTGATGGAGCCCAAGCGCGGTCTCTTCGCCGGCGGCGGAAGCACCGTACGGCTGCCGAGGCAGATGCCCTACCCATTGGCCATGGAGCTGCTCTTGACGGCCGACATGGTGGACGCGGAACGAGCCCTTGCCATGGGACTGATCAATCGGGTGGTCCCGGCGGACAAACTGATGGACACCGCGTACGACTTCGCCGCGCGCATCGCGGTCAACGCGCCGCTCGCGGTGTTCGCCACGAAGCAGTCAGCCGTCGAAGGCCTGGCGCTCGACCTCACGTCGGCCTACGACAACGAAACCAGGCACAGCGACCGCGTTTTCGAGACCGAGGACGCGAAAGAAGGACCGCGCGCGTTCGCCGAGAAGCGGGCACCGCGGTGGCAGGCCCACTGAGCCGTCAGGCGCCGGCGCGCCGAATCACCAAGGACAGCAACCAACTAACGATGGACAATACGATCGCGGCCCAGATCGCGGTCCACCAAAAGTGATCGATGTGCAGCCCCCAGTGCGTGGTGTGTTCGGTGATCCGTGCAGTGATCCACAGCATCAGCGCGTTGACGACAACATGGAACAGGCCGAGCGTCAGGATGTACAGCGGGATCGACAAGATCTGGACGATCGGCTTGATGAACGCGTTGACCAGACCGAAGATCACCGCGACAACGAAGATGATGCCGACTCGCTCCGGCTTCGTATCGCCGCCCACGAAGCTCAGGCCATGCACGAACAGGGTGACGATCCACAACGCGAGTCCGGTCAACGCGGCGCGCAACAGAAAAGGGCCCATGCAACGCATCCTGCCAGCCGGGCGCCCAAAGGGTAAGCGCAAATCGGCGCGACCGATGCAGCGCTGCCCGGGACGCGGAACCGGGGAGCCGCGCGGTTTCGTGGCCAAACCCCCGGTGTTTCCCGAGCGACGCGCCGAGAACGTTGCCGCCCAACATGATTGAGAAGCGCGTCACTCAATGACCGTGCCGCGTCTCGCTCAGTCGGCGGCGGACGCGGGTGGTTTCACGATCACGATGGGCAACGGTCGGTTCGCTGGAGTGGTGACGCCCATGGAGCGCCCTCCCACGCTCATTCCGGTCAATCCGCGTCCCGCCATGCCCGCCAGGGCCATTTCGCTGAGCAGACCTTCCTCGGCCCCTGCCGCGGCAGGGGCGGCAAGCAGGCTGCTACTCGGCAACGCCTGGGTGGCAAGCGCGATCTCCGGCGCGGTGGTGGTCCATCCGTAGGGGACGGATAGTGCCCCGACCGACGACGCCTGGTTCAGCCCCGCCGAGACCGCGCCACCCAGGCTGGTTGAGCCCAGTGGGCTGACTGCGGTGGCGAGCCCCGCTTCGAGCGATTCCGCTCCCGCCGCTGCGCCTTCGGCCGCGACCTCGCCGGCGCTCGCGGCGCCGGCGGAGCCCGCCATGCCGGCGGAGCCCGCCATGCCGGCGAAGTCGGTCATGGTGCCGAGGTAGTTGCCCGGCATGTAGAACCCTGACGAGAAGACGCTGTTCACCAGGTTGCTGTTGAGGAAAGCCCCCAACGGAGAGCCATCGGTTCCGGCCAGGAAACTCAGGATCCCGCTCGGGGTCGAGAAGTCGGATGCGCCCATTCCCAACCAGTCGCTCATTCCGGGTGTGAACGACGACGCCAACGAGTTGGGTGTCGCGAGGCTCTGGAGCGTCGTCGGCACCGCCGTCTGCAGTTGCGCTAGTTCCGTCTGCGTGTTCGCCGCCGCCGAGGAGGCGATGGCCTTGGTGACCGCGTCGGCCTGCGCGGCCCGCCCTGCAGCAGTGGTGGACGGCGTTGGCGGGGTGAACGGTGTAACCGTTGAGGCGAGTGCCGAATCGGCGGCGTAGCCGTACATGCTGGCGGCGTCCTGGGCCCACATTTCACCGTAGGCGGCTTCCGTGGCCGCGATGGCTGCGGTGTTCTGGCCCACGAAGTTGGTCGCAATCAGCGACATCAGCAGGGATCGGTTGGCCGCGATCACCGCAGGAGGCACCGTCGCGGCGAATGCGGTTTCAAACGCGACCGCCGCCGCGGTGGCCTGCGCGGCAGTCTGCTCGGCCCGGGCGGCGGTGTCGCTCATCCACGCTGTAAAGGGCGTGGCCGCGGCAGCCATCGATGCCGACGCCGAACCGTGCCACTGATCGATGAGCCGCGCGATCACCGAGCTCTGGGACAGTGCCATCGACCGCAGCTCCGCGGCGAGCCCTTTCCAGGCCACCGCGGCGGCCATCAGCGGGCCCGAACCCGCTCCGGAATACATGCGCCCAGAGTTGATTTCGGGCGGCAACAGGCCAAAATCCACCAATGCGGTCATGACTGACGCCTCGTCCGGTCAGTCCCGAGTCCGTGGTCGGTCGAGCCGGGTGCGGCAAGGATGGTGAGGGTGAACGGCGGCTGTTTCATCAATCGTCCTTCGATACGACGGGGGTTGCTCGTCGCTCCAAAGACGTTCAGCCGCAGACTCGATCAGCGCAGCGATAGATCGGCATCGCAGCTGTCCTGCCAACGGCCATCTGCCCAATCCACGAGGCGACGCGCACGCCGGACGCGGCGCGTCCGGCACAACTGGCAGGTCTTCGGACTCGCAGGCACACACCGAGAACGGTGTTCCTAATGGCCGTCGCTTCCCAGTCTTTGGACCAGTGCCGATGACGGCGGTCGTTCCTGCATACCGCTGCGGGACAGTCCCGGATTCACACCGGGTTCCCTCTCACGATGGGCCCATACCGGCGCCCCCGCTCGATGCCGGGGTCAAGTGGCCCCGGCAAACCAACTGCGCGGAGAACATTACCTCAACGGCGCCCGAGTCTGAGCATTCACCAAGTCGAGTTTGACCCGAAGGCTGAACCCGGGTAGGGCCGCTCAGTTCAGGTGGTAGAAGCGCTGCGCGTTCAGGCCACCGATCTTTTCGCGGGAGCCGTCGCTGATGTCGCTTCGGGTGCGCAGGTGCTTGGTGCTCTCCGGCCACTCCCCGTCCCAGTGCGGGTAGTCGCTGGCAAACATGATGAAATCGTCGCCCAGCACGTCGATCACGCCGGGCAGGATCGGTTCCTCCGGCTCGCACGTCACCCAGATGTTGCCCGCAGCCAGATAGTCGTGCGGATCGCGACGCCAGCCGCGTTCCACCCAGTCGCCGCGCTTCTCGTAATGCTCGTGCAGCCGATCCATGAAGAACGGCACCCAGCCCGCGCCCGCCTCGAGGAACGCGACCCGCAACTCGGGGTGTCGCTCGAAGACGCCGCCGGAGACCATCGCGGTCATGGCGGTCATCTGATCGAACGGAAAGCTGATGCAGTGCACCTGGATGTAGTTCGTGAACCGGTCCACACCGATCTTGGGCAGGTGGATGCCCGGCGCGCCATGCACACCCAACGGCATGCCCAGGTCGACGGCGGCGGCATAGAACGGGTCGAGGTCGGGATGGTCGAGGTTGCGGCTCTTGAGCGCCGGCGGCACCAACGTCGCAATCAGGCCAAGCTCTTTGGCTTCGGTCATGACGTCGATAGCCGCCCGGCCGTGCTCGATCGGTGTCACCGCGACGCCGCGCAACCGGCCGCCCGACGAGGCGCAGTAATCTGCGATCCACTGGTTGTACAGCCGCGAGAATCCCGCGGCGAAGTCCGGATCCTCGAGACTGGGTGCGCAGAGCCCCATGCTCGGGTAGAGCACCATCGTGTCGATGTAGTCGCGATCCGCGTCGCCCAGCACGCCCTCGGGTGAACGGCAATTGATGTCGGGAGCCTTACTGATCCCATGCTCGGGTGGGCAACCCGCGCCCGGGCCAGTGTCCTCGGGGTAGTTGCGCCCCTCGAGCGTCAACCCCGGCCGGCCGTCCGTAGCGAGCTTGACGTGCTGCGGCCATCGTTTGATCGCTTCGATTGCCAGCGAGGAATTCTCCGCTACATGCCCGTCGGCGTCGATGATCCGCATGTATCCGGAACTTACTCTCGGCGTACGCATGGTGAAACAAGTCGCGCCGGCGCGCTGGGTAAGCCACGATGCTGTCGTGACCACGCAGCGGTTGACCGCAGATCAGCGAAACTCCTTCATCGCGGCGCTGCTGGGCTGGACGATGGACGCTTTCGACTACTTCATCGTGGTGCTCGTCTACGCCGACATCGCCAAGACGTTCCACCACAGCAAGGCCGAGGTTGCGTTCGTCACCACCGCCACCCTGATGATGCGTCCCGTCGGCGCACTGCTCTTCGGGCTGTGGGCCGACCGCGTGGGCAGGCGGCTGCCGCTGATGGTCGACGTCATGTTCTATTCCGTGGTGGGCTTCTTGTGCGCCTTCGCGCCCAACTTCACCGTGCTCGTCATCTTGCGGCTGCTGTACGGCATCGGCATGGGCGGCGAGTGGGGGCTGGGCGCCGCGCTGGCCATGGAAAAGGTGCCGGTACAGCGGCGCGGGTTCTTCTCCGGGCTACTGCAGGAGGGTTACGCATTCGGCTACCTGCTGGCGAGTGTCGCGTCGCTGGTGGTCATCGACTGGGTGGGGCTGTCGTGGCGGTGGTTATTCGGCTTGAGCATCGTGCCCGCCCTAATCAGCCTGGTCATCCGCTATCGGGTGGAGGAGTCCGAGGTGTGGGAAGCCGCGCAGGACCAGATGAGGCTCACCAGCACCCGAATCCGCGATGTGCTGCGCCACGGCGCGATCATTCGGCGGTTCATCTACCTGGCGTTGCTGATGACGGCCTTCAACTGGATGAGCCATGGCACGCAGGATGTCTACCCCACCTTTCTGGGTGCGCACGCCAACCAGGGCGCCAATCTCTCCAGCACCACGGTCAAATGGATCGTGGTGGTGTACAACGTCGGCGCCATCATCGGGGGCCTCGTCTTCGGCGCGCTGTCGCAGCGATTCAGCCGCCGCTACACCGTCGTCTTCTGCGCGATCCTGGCGCTGCCAATCGTCCCGTTGTTCGCATATTCGCGCGGTGCGGCAATGCTGTGCCTGGGTTCGTTTCTCATGCAGCTGCTCGTGCAGGGCGCGTGGGGTGTGATTCCCGCCCATCTCACCGAGATGTCCCCGGATGCCATCCGCGGCCTCTACCCCGGCGTGACCTACCAACTCGGGAACTTGCTGGCGGCGTTCAATCTGCCGATTCAGGAACGCCTCGCCGAATCACACGGCTACCCGTTTGCGCTGGCGGCGACAATCGTACCGGTGCTCATCACGGTCGCGGTGCTGACGCTGATCGGCAAGGACGCCACCGGGGTCCGGTTCGGCACAAGCGAAAGCGCCTTTGTTGCAAGCGAAGTGACCTGACGCTATTCGTCGTCGCTCAGTATGCGCCGCAGCAGGTGCATCGCGACCGTGGTAGAGCGCTCCCGGATGTCCGAGCGGTTGCCGGGAAGCCGCAGCGTGCGGGTGTCGCCGCGGCCATCGGCCGTTACGCTGAAACAGACTGTGCCCACCGGCTTTTCCTCCGTTCCCCCACCCGGGCCGGCGATCCCGGTGATCGCGACCGCGGTGTCGGCCCCGAAGCGCTGCAGCGCGCCGGCTGCCATCGCCTCGGCTACCGGTTCGGACACCGCGCCGTGCGTTTCGATCAGCGCCGGGTCCACCCCCAACAGCTCGACCTTCGCCTCGTTCGAATAAGACACGACGCCGCCGGCCACATAATCCGACGAGCCGGGCCGGTCGGTCAGCCGCGCCGCCAGCAGACCCGCCGTGCACGACTCCGCCGTCGCAATCCGGTGGCCGGCCAGAAGCTGTGCGACCAGATCGTCGACGCGGGCGCCGTCCTCGGAGTACAGCTGATGCCCGTGCCTGTCCCGCAGCAGCTTTATCAGCCGCGCGTAGGCGTCGCCGGCCTCCGGCTCATAACGGGTGACCATCTCGATCTCACCGCGCCGCAGGCAGGTGGTGATCTCGAGTTGCCCGAAGCCGGGCACGGCCTGTTCCGCCTCGCGCAGTGTTTCGGCCAGACCCGACTCCGGTAGCCCGAACATCCGCAGCATTTCCTGCCGGTAAATGGTCCGGCCGGCGATCGCGTCCCGCGCCGCGGGCGTCTCGATGGCCGTATGCCACATGGGCTGCAACTCGCGCGGCGGACCCGGCAACACGATCACCGTCGGCTTGCCGGGCACGACGATGCCGGGCGCGGTCCCGACCGGGTCGAGCACCTGCGCACCGGTGGGCACCATGGCCTGCTTTCGATTAGCCGCCCGCAGCGACTCGAAAGTGCCGGGATCCAGGGCGGATTGAAACGCGGGGTTGCGCGCCATCAACTTCTTGAGGATGTTGGCGATCTTCTCCTCGACCTCGGCGTCCAACACCAATTCGCGTTCGCAGAACCTGGCCACCACCTCGACGGTCAGATCGTCGGCCGTCGGTCCTAGGCCGCCGCTGGTGATGATCACGTCCACGCCTTGATCGGCGAGGAAGCGAAGTTGCGCGTCGATATCCGCGGGGCGGTCGCCGCAGATGGTGATGTGGGCCAGCTCGACGCCCAGCTCCAGGAGACGGTCGGCGATCCAGGGGCCGTTCGCATCCTGGACCCGTCCGGTGAGGACCTCGGTTCCGGTGACAACGATTCCTGCGCGTGCACTCACCGCCCCGAGCCTACGCATCGGTTCATTGGACGCTCATTCAGAGGACAATGAGCCCATGATCGAGTTAGAGGTGATCCAGGCCGACGTAACCAAGCTCGAACTCGACGCGATCACCAACGCGGCCAATACACAGCTGCGCCACGGTGGCGGTGTCGCCGCGGCCATCGCGCGCGCAGGCGGGCCCGACGTGCAACGTGAATCGACCGAGAAAGCGCCGATCGGACTGGGCGAGGCGGTCGAGACCACCGCCGGCGACATGCCGGCGCGCTACATCATCCACGCCGCAACGATGGAGCTCGGCGGCCCGACGTCGGCCGACATCATCGCCGCCGCCACGGCCTCGACGCTGCGCAAGGCCGACGAACTCGGCTGCCGCTCGCTCGGGCTGGTCGCCTTCGGCACCGGTGTCGGCGGTTTCCCGCTTGACGAGGCGGCCCGGTTGATGGTCGACGCCGTCCGGCGGCACCGGCCGAGTTCGCTGCAAAAGGTGATGTTCGCGGTGCACGGTGACGCGGCCGAGCAAGCGTTTCGGGCGGCGGTGCGGGGCTAGCCGTCGGAGAGGTAACGCTCGATCGAGGCGACCTTCTGCGCCATCGCGTCACTGGCCCCGGCGCGCCAGTCGGCCTTGATCACCGTGCTGACCCTGGGCGCCCGGGCGGCCACGGCCTCGACCGCGCGCTGCACCACGGCCATAACCTCCGCCCAGGTTTCGCCTTCGATCACGGTGAACATCGCATCGGTTTTGTTGGGCAGACCGGACTCGCGAACCACCCGGACCGCGTCGGCGACGATCTCGCCGACCCCCTCGCCCACCCCCATCGGAGTGACGGAAAACGCGACAAGCACAGACACCCAACGAGCGTACCCAACCTGTACAAGGCCGATCTGGCACCATCGAGGCCCATGCGGGTGTTGGTGCAACGGGTCTCGTCGGCAACGGTCATGGTCGAGGGCGCAGTGGTCGGGGCCATCCGCCCCGATGGCCAGGGCCTATTGGCATTCGTCGGTGTCACCCATAGCGACGATCGCGACAAGGCGCGACGGCTCGCCGAGAAGCTCTGGCAGTTAAGGATTCTCGCTGACGAGCGCTCGGCGTCCGATGCCAACGCCCCCGTTCTGGTCGTCAGTCAGTTCACGTTGTACGCCGAAACCGCCAAAGGTCGCCGCCCGTCATGGAATGCGGCCGCTCCCGGGGCGCTCGCCGAGCCGCTGGTGGGGGAGTTCGCCGAGGCGTTGCGGCGACTCGGCGCCGAAGTGCAGACCGGGGTCTTCGGCGCGAATATGCAGGTCGAATTGGTCAACGACGGTCCGGTAACGGTGCTTTTGGAGCTCTGAGGCAACTGCGGCGGGTACCGTGGGACCGTCGGCCTTCCATGGCCGGCGTCCACGGGAGAGGCAACCATGAGCACGACACCCGAATTCGGGTCGCTCCGTTCCGATGACGACAACTGGGACATCGTCAGCAGCGTCGGGTATACCGCGCTGCTGGTCGCGGGATGGCGTGCGCTGCATGCCATGAGCCCGCAGCCATTGGTGCGCGACGAATACGCGAGAGTCTTCATCGAGGCGTCGCGGGACCCGTATTTGGCTGGCGTACTTGCTAATCCGGGTACCTCCGACGACGAGACGGCCTTTCCGCGCCTGTACGGCGTGCAGACCCGGTTCTTCGACGACTTCTTCGACACCGCCGCTGCGGCGGGCATCCGGCAAGCGGTAATCGTCGCCGCCGGGCTGGATTCGCGGGCATATCGGCTTTCATGGCCGGAAGGCACGCGGGTCTTCGAGGTTGATCTGCCGAAGGTCCTTGAATTCAAGGCTCGAGTTCTCGCAGAACAGGGTGCCACCCCCAAGGCCCGCCGGATCGAGGTCGGTGCCGACCTGCGCACCGACTGGTCACGGCCGTTGGAAGCGGCCGGGTTTGACGTGGAGAGTCCGAGCGCCTGGTCGGTGGAGGGGCTACTGCCCTACCTGACCGATGAGGCGCAGCACGCGCTCTTCACGCGCATCAGCGGGCTCAGCGCACCGGGCAGCCGGATCGCCATCGGTGCGCTCGGATCACGACTGGACCACGACCAGCTCAACGCTCTGGAGACGAATCACCCAGGGGTCAATCTGTCGGGCAACGTGGACTTTTCGGCGTTGACCTATGAGCCCCAGTCGGACCCCGCGGAGTGGCTCGCGGCACATGGGTGGGCCGTCGAACCCGTCCGCAACACGCTCGATCTACAAGCCGGCTACGGCATGACCCCGCCGGAGGTCGATGTGAAGATCGACAGTTTCATGCGGTCCCAGTACATCACGGCCACCCGGTGACCATTCAGGACGCGGATCGCGCGACGTGGCGACGGTAGTACCGCCGGCCGTGCAGACGTTGGAAGTGCCATGTCATCGCGGCCAGCGCCCCGCGACGGTGCAGCCAGAAACCCTTGGGTGCGTGGGTAATCGGGGGCCGGCGCCCAACCTCGACTTCGGCGACGACGATGCCTTCGCCGTCGGCCCGGTCTCGGGAGGCCAACACCGTACCGTCGGCGCCGACGATCATGGTGCCGCCCTCGAATCGGCCGGCGTAGTCCAAAGGTAGCCACGGCATGCGGCAGTGCAGCCCGCCCGCGTGCGCCGCGTGCAGCACCGGGGCCCCGACGTAGCCCGCGAACGAGGATGCGGCTCGGCTGGCGGTCGCCGCGTTACGTGCCTCCATCCGGCGGAAACTCGCCCTCGGCCACCAGTCGGGGATCGACCACCAGCCCGAACCGGTCATCGCGAGATCGATGCGTCCACGCAGGCGGTGCACCGTTTGGGTACGCATCAACTCCCAGCAGACCGCGGCACCCACGGTCAACGTACCCGTCTCGATCACCCCGTCGTCATGGCCGCCCACGTAGAACGCGTTCTCCCACATCGTCGGGAGGTCTTTATCGTGGCGGCCGGCGACGCCCCCCGGGGTGACGAGAAGGTAGGCATTGCGGATGTTTCCGTCAGCATCTCGGATCAGCAACGAGCCGCCGATCATGACGCTGTGGCGCTGCGCAAGGCCCAGCAGAAGCTCGGTGGCCTTGCCGTCGGGCGGTAGTGCGGCATCGGCGAGTTCGGGCCAGAAGCCGATTCCGGTGGTGAAGAACTCCGGCAACGCGACGGTATCCGCACCCGCGGCCACCGCCCGTTCGACCAGACGTTCGGTGGTGGCCAGGTTGGCATCGACGTCTGCCGGCACGGCCTCCAGCTGAATTGCGGCACAGCGCATGATGGTCATGCTGCCACAACTAGCTAAGGCTTCAACAGGATCTTCACGTCATCGCCCGGTCGCGACTCGGCGGTGGCGTAGCCCTTGGCCGCGTCGTCCAAAGGCATCGCGGTGGTGAAGATGCCGTCGACATCGAGCCGGCCCGACTGCAGTAGCGGGATCAATTCCGGCCAGGTGCGCTGCACCGGCGCGGTGGTCATGCGCAAGGTAATGCTGCGAATCAGGCAGCCCAAGGCGTTGAGCGGAAACGGGTTCATGTCGTGCACCCCCACGACGGACACGGTGCCGCCGGGCCGCACCGCGTTGAGCGCATCGGTCAGGGATGCATCCGTGGCGACGGCGTCGATCACCGCGTCGGCGCCGCGGCCACCGGTGGCGGCCAGGATGGCCTCGAGCGCCGGAGCTTTCAGGGGCGTCGCACCCCACTGTGCGGCACGCTCCAGTCGGCCATCAACCTGATCGACCGCGAAAACCGTTGCCGCGCCTTGAAACAGCGCGCTGCGCAGTGAGCACAGGCCGACCGCGCCCAGGCCGATCACCGCCACCGTGCCACCGAATGGGATGTCGGCTCGCTGCGCCGCGGCCCAGCCGGTAGCCAGGTTGTCGGTGAGCAGCAGCGCCTGCTCGGTGCTGATGCCCTCGGGCATCTTCAAAAGCTGAAAATCCGCGGCGGGCACCGCGAGCAGGTCGGCCTGCGCACCGCCGAGCACGCCGCCGCCGAAAATCTGAAAACCGGAGTGGCACATCACCGGATCGCGGGTCGCGCATCCGGCGCACGCACCGCAGCCGGTCACCGACGACACCATGACCTGGTCGCCGACTTTGACGTTGCGCACCTCTGGTCCGGATTCGACCACGGTGCCGATGGCTTCGTGACCGAGCGCGATCGGGTCGGGCATCGGAAAGTCGGCCTCGTAGAAGTGCAGATCGGATCCGCAGATCCCGGCGGCGGTCACCTCGACGATCGCTCCGTCAGGCCCGGGAAGCGCTGGATCGGGGCGGGTCTCCACCCGGATGCTGCGGGGCCCATCGACCACTACGGTGCGCATATCGGCATGCTCACTTTCCCTGTCGCGCTCGACCTTTCGTTCTCACGAGAAACTGTGACCAATCGGGCTCGCGCACCGCGGACCAGTATTCGTTGAGACGCCATGGGCTGACGGTGTGGATTTCCCCGTCAGCAGTCTTGAAATAGGAGTGCTTGACGGCAGGATGTGACCACACCATTTTCTTGATCTGTGTCTGTGTCCGCCGGTGCCAATCGGTGGCGGCTTGCGGTTTCGGTTCGATGGAGAGCACGTTGGTTTCGGCCAGCCGCGCCAAGCACTGGTCGATGTAGCGCATCTGCAGTTCGGACTGGAAGATGAGGCTGCCGCCGTGGGCCAGGTGTGTTCCCGGCCCGTAGACAATGAAGAAGTTCGGAAATTCCGGGACGGTGATCCCGAGGTAAGCGTACGGCCTGCTCCCCCACATCTTGTGCAGGTCGGTGCGGTTTCGGCCGGTGACCTTCAGCGGCCACAGCACGTCGGTGTGCCGAAACCCGGTGGCGTACACGATGACGTCGACGTCATGAGGCGCGCCGTCATCGGTGACGATGCCCTGCGGCGTGATCTTGTCGATCGCCGTGCGCACCAATTCGACGTTGTCGCGCTGCAGCGTTCGGAGCCAGCTTCCGTTGTCCTGCAGCGTCCGTTTGCCGCACGCGGGATAGTCGGGCATCACCTTGGCCACGAGGTCGGTATCTTCGCCGACTTGGCTGGTGATCCATTGCGAGAACATCATGTGCGCGGCGGCATTGATGTCGCTGACGGCGTGCTCCTGGTCGGCGTAGTTTGGGTCGGCCTCGGCGGCATCCAGACCCTTGTCCGAGCCGGGCCACAGCACCAGGAAGCGGTACCACCTGCCATAGAACGGGAGATGGCGCATCGCCCAGCGCACACCGTCGCCGACCTCGTCGTGATACATCGGGTTGGGGAACATCCACTGGGCGGTCCTCTGGAACACCGTGAGGTGTTCGACGTCCTCGGCGATCGCCGGGGCGATCTGGAAACCGCTGGCGCCCGCGCCGACAAGCGCGACCCGCTTGCCTTTCAGATCCACCGAGTGATCCCAGGCTGCCGAGTGAAATGACGGTCCCCGGAAGGTATCCGCTCCGTCAAAGCGGGGAAGGTTGGGACGGTTCAGTTGGCCCACCGCAGTGATGAGCGCACGTGCGTGCATGGTGGTCGTCTGTCCGTCGGCCGAGCGCAGCGAACATCTCCAGGTACCGTCATTGTCGTTCCATTCGGCCGCGAGAACCTCGGTTCGCCAACGGATGTTCTCGGCCAGGCCGTGTTTGCCGATGACCTTGGTGAAATAGTCCTGCAGCTCGTATTGCTCGGCGAAGTAGTGTGTCCAGTCGTTGTTGGGTTCGAAGCTGTAGCAATAGAAATGGTTGGCCACATCCACCCGTGCGCCCGGATACGTGTTCTCCCACCATGTTCCGCCGGGGCCTGCGTTCTTCTCCACGATGGTGAACGGAATGTTGGCCTGCTTGAGGCGGACGCCGGCCAGGATGCCGGATTCGCCGCACCCGACGACCAGGACCGGAAGCTCGGCGGCGCGCTCCGTCGGCAATGCGGCGGGGCGCCGGGGGTCGACGCCGTCGAGGTCGAGTTCCTCGGATACCAGCGATAGATAGTCGTCCGGTACGTGCTCGCACGCCGCCCAATCGATCATTTCCCGGATGAGCTGGGGGCTCAGCGGCTGCGGTTCGGGGCAACCGCGGTCCCGATATTCGGCGATCACCGACACGGCTTCGCTGCGGGCCCGCGCCTTGTCCTCCTCCGACATGAATCCCTGGATCTCGTTGAGGAAAATGCCCATCTGTTTGAAGTCGCGGATGAACCGTGGGTCGCCGGTGATGTGGACGAGCGAGAGCAACAGCGTGGGGATGCTGACGTCTGCTAGCGCGGCTGCGATTTCGGGTGTCGACGTGGTGAAGGCATCGCCCGCGTAGCGGCTGCGCATCAAGCCGATCCCTTCCGTGGTTCGAGCGCCAAATTACGCTACGCATCGTTCCGTAATTGGCAGCCCTACGCTACCCGCTCGCTCGGCGCCGGATCAAGGGATCCGGCGCTATAGCTCGAGGCGTCGTCGTCGGGCCCGCGCTAGTTCGAGGGTTCGAAGGGGCCATTCAGCTGAGTTGCTCGAGTTCTGCTCGGGCCTGGTCGATTTGGTCGTAGGCGTAGGTCGCCATCTCAGCGATGGTCATCGCCTCTCCCCTGCGGGCAAGCGATTCGTAGGTCGCCTCACCGAGTCGATCGCGAAGTTGTGCGATCTCAGTGTCGAATCGCGCCACGGCGATGGGGACGGGGAATGCTGCGGCGAACCCGGCAAAGGTGGCCGCCGGCTCGTATCGCCCGAGCCGGTAGAAAACCGCGGCAAGCAAACCGAAGGGGCTGCGGATCATGTATGTGTTGCCCGAGTCGTGATAGTTGCGGATTGCCACGGTGCAGTAATCGAAGAAGGCCAGCGTGTCACCATGCTCCGCCTCAACCAGGCAGATGTTGGCCGAAAGGTGTGTGACGGTGGCGCGGTTTCCACTGTCCTGCGCGATCGCCAGCCCACGACCCAGAGCGGCGAGCGAGCTCGCGGGATCGGCGTCGTGGATGGCCCAACCGTAGGAATGCAGCGCAGACGCGATCACATACGGGTTGCCGGTGGTTTCGGCGGCATCGACCAGACCGTTGCCGGCCTCGATCGCCGCATCATAGGAACCGGTCGCATCCAGTGCCATGACCAGGCAGGCCCTGGTGTAGGGGTCCTTGGTCGGACCGCGTGCGAGGCGATCGCGGCAGCACCGAGCCCACCGTTCCGGCTGGCCGACGGCGACGTAGGGGGCGCCGACGAGTCCTTCGACGCCGTACGCGAAGTGGCCGCTGCGATCGCCGATCACCCTCTGGACGGCCTCGGTGTACCGAATCGCCGGGTCGATTCGCCCGGCCATATAGCAATTCGATGCCATCAAATACAGGGCCGCGAGCCGGGGATGGTCGATCGCGCGTGCCGGCTCGATGAGCTCTTCGGCCCACGCGAACGGTTCGTAGTTCTCGGTCAGATAGCCGAGCCATGCCGCATATATTGCGATCGGGACGGCAACATCCAAATCGCATTGATCGGCGGCCCAGCGGAATGCGGTGCGCAGATTCGTCAGTTCGGAGATGAACCAGTCGTGTGCCTCGCGCTGGCGGGGGCTGTCCCACAGCGCCATGATGTCGGCTTCCCGTCCGGCGAAATAGCGCGCGTGCGCGGCGCGAACGCCGGAGGCTTCACTGCGGTCGGCCAATTTTTGCTCGGCGAACTGGCGGATCGTTTCCAGCATCGAATACCGGGTTCGCCCCGCTGACCGGTCGGCGACCAGCAGCGACTTGCGCACCAGCGTGTCCAGCAGATCCAGGGTGGTGAGGTCATCCGGGGCATCCGCCAAGCCCGCTACGGCGCAGACGCTTTGCAGGTCGAATCCGCCGGCGAACACCGAACACCGGTCCAGCACCGCCTTTTCCGTGTCGTCGAGCAGGTCGTAGGACCACGCGACGGCGTGGCGCAAGGTGTGGTGGCGCTCCAGACCGCGGCGCGAGCCCACCAGCAGCCGAAACCGCTGATCGAGCCGATCGCGCACCTCGCCGGCGGTCATGGTCGCCATGCGCGAGGCGGCCAGTTCGATGGCCAGCGGAATTCCGTCCAAGCGCCGGCAGATTTCCACCACCGCGGCCGCCTCGGCGTCGTCACCCGCTGTGAAGCGCGGCGAAGCATTCTGTGCGCGTTCGACGAACAAGGCCACCGCAGCCGAGTCGACGCCTGCGCCAATATTCAGCGGCGGCACCGGCCACAACTGCTCGTCCGCGATTCCAAGCCCTTCGCGGCTGGTGGCCACGACCTTGATCGTTGCCGAGGCCGCCAGGATGGCCTCGATAAGATCGGCGGCCGCGTCGAGCAGGTGTTCGCAGTTGTCGAACACCAGCAGTCGGACTCGGCCCTCCAGAGCGGCCGCCACGCTCTGGGCCACGCTGCGGCCGAGTTGTTGGGTGATGCCCAGGACGGCGGCGACCGCGTCGGCCACCGCGGCGGGATCGGTTACCGCGGCAAGCTCGAAAAACCAAATGCCGTCCGGGAATTCGTCGACGAGCCGCCCGGCCACTTCCAGTGCCAGCCGGGTCTTGCCGACCCCGCCCACCCCGGTAAGCGTGACCAGCCGATGAGCCTTGACCGCCGCTTGCACCTCGCCGGCCTCGACCTCCCGCCCGATCAGGCTGGTGGGCGCGGCGCGCAGATTGCCCGGGCTCACGTCCAATGCCGTAAGCGGCGGAAAATCGGTGCGCAGGCCCTCCGCTCGAACCTGGAACACCTGAACCGGGGTCGCCAGATCCCGAAACCGACGCGCTCCGAGATCGATGAGGTCGATGCCGCTGACCAGACCCGCTGTCGAGTCGGCCAGGAGGATCTGTTCGCCGTGGCCGGCGGTCATCACGCGGGCGGCACGATTCAATGCCGGCCCGAAGTAGTCGCCGTCACGCAGTTCGGCTTCGCCGGTCGCCATCCCCATGCGCACCGGCAAATCGAGCGCCCGCTGGGCGGCCACCGCGGCATCCACAGCCGATCTCGGCGATGCGAATGCCGCGCATACGCCATCACCGGTGTGCTTGAACAAAAAGCCGCCATGCGCCTCGATCGCCGTCCGCAACACCGCGTCGTGTGCGGCCAACGCCTCGCGCATGGCGTCCGCGTCAGCTTCCCACCGACGCGTCGAACCCTCGACGTCGGTGAACAAAAATGTCACCACCCCCATCGGAGGGGACGCAGGAGTGACGGCCACAGCTCTAACCTCGATCGCCGGCGTTCCCCACGGAACCCCCGTATTGTTCGAGCTCTGCTCGGGCCTGGTCGATTTGGTCGTAGGCGTATGTCGCCACGGCGGCGGTGGTCATGTTCTTCCCGAAACGCGCGAAGGATTCGTAGGTCTTCTCGCCTAGCACCTCGCGTAAGTGTGCGACGGTCGTGTCGAAGTCCGGGTAAGCCGTCGCCGAAAGTGGGCTGGCGGCGAACCCGGCGATGGTGGCCGCAGGTTCGTAGCGCCCGAGCCGATCGAGGAACACGGCCAAGGCGGTCAGCGGCTGCCCGAGAAGCCCGGTGCTGCCCGAGTCGTGGTGATGGCGGATCGCCAGGATCCAGTAGTCCAACGCGGCGATGGGGTCGCCGTGCTGGGCCTCGATGTAGGCGAGATTCTGGGCCGCGTTCGACTCGTTGAAGCTGTTGCCGCTCTCACGAGCGATCGCTAACGCCCGGCGCATAACGTCTAGCGCGCGGTGGGGATCGCTGTTGCGGAACGCGAACCCGTCGGCGGTGAGAGCGAACGACAGTGCGTACGGATTGCGGGTTGCTTCGGCGGCCTCGACGAGGCCCTTTGCGCAGGCCATCGCCTCGTCGACGGACCCGCCAGTCGCGAGTGCGAACACGAGGCTCGACCAGGTGATGGTGTGCGTGTCCCGCCCCCGTTCGAGGTAGGCGGCGCGACACCATTGCACCCATCGCTCAGTCTGGCCAACGGTCATGTATCCGCTCCCCATCCAGCCCTCCGCACCGAACGGCACTTCTCCGGCGTCGGAGCCGACGATTGTCCAGGCGGCGTCGCTGTAGCGGAGGGATTCTTCGACGCGCCCCGGCATCCAGCACAGCGATGCCATTACGCAGAGGGCCGCGAGCCGGGGGTGGTCCAGGGCGCAGGCGGGCTCGAAGAGTTCTTCCGCCCACGCGATGGGTTCGTAGTTTTCGATGATAAAGCCGAGGAAGGTCGCGTACGTGGCGATGGTGGCGGCCGCATCCAGGTCGCCGTGGTCGGTGGCCCAGCGGAATGCGGTGCGCAGGTTGGGCAGTTCGACGGTGAACCAGTCGTACGCGTCGCGCTGCCGGGGGCTGTCCCAGAGGGCGAAGACGTCGGCCTCGCGCCCGGCAAAGTAGCGCTTGTGTGCCTCGCTCGTTTCGGTGGCCGCTCCGCGGGCGACGAGTTGCTCCTCGGCGAATTGGCGGATCGTTTCCAGCATCGAAAACCGGGTTCGTCCGGACGACCGGTCGGCCACGAGCAAGGATTTGCGCACGAGGGCGTCGAGCAGATCCAAGACGACATAATCGTCGATATCTTCGAATCCGGCTACCGCACAGGCACTTTGGAGATCGAACCCGCCGGCGAACACCGAACACCTTTCCAACAAGGTCTTTTCAACGTCGTCGAGGTGGTCGTAGGACCATGCCACCGCGTGGCGCAGCGTCTGGTGGCGTGCCAGCCCGCGCCCGGACCCGACCAGCAGCCGGAACCGCTGGCCGAGACGGTCGCGCACCTCGCCCGGGGTCATTGACGCCATCCGCGAGGCCGCCAGCTCGATGGCCAACGGAATGCCGTCGAGTCGCCGACAAATATCCACGACGGCCGCCGCATCGTCGGCCCGAGACAATGAGAATCGTTGCGCCACATTGCGTGCGCGTTCGACGAACAACGTCACCCCGGCGGAGTCGGCCCCCGCGTCGACGTCCAGCGGCGGCACCGCCCACAACTGCTCGTCGGTGACTCCCAGTCCCTCGCGGCTGGTGGACAGGACAGCGACGCTCGTTGACTGTGCCAAGATCGCCTCGATCAAATCGGCGGCGGCGTCGCGTAGGTGCTCGCAGTTGTCGAACACCAGCAGCCGCACCCTGCCCTCCTGTGCGGCTGCGACACTGTCTGCCACGCTCTTGCCAGGCTGTTGGGTGATGCCCAGTACCGCCGCGACGGCGTCGGGCACCGACGTCGGATCCGCCACCGAGGCCAATTCGAAAACCCAGACCCCATCCGGGAATTCATCACCCAGACGCGAAGCGACCTCCAATGCCAGGCGGGTTTTACCCACACCGCCCACACCGGTCAATGTCACCAGCCGGTGTTCGCGGAGCGCCCATGCCACATCGTCGACCTCGGATTCGCGCCCGATGAGGCTGGTGACCGCGGGACGGAGGTTCCCCGGCGTCACGTCGAGTGCCCTCAGTGGTGGAAAGTCGACCCGCAACCCCGGCGCTCGCACCTGGAATACCCCGATCGGAGTGGGCAGATCCCGTAGCCGGCGCGGCCCCAGATCGATGAGTTTTACCCCGGTGAGCAGGCTCGCCGTCGACTCGATCAGCAGGATCTGACCCCCATGACCGGCGGCCATCACCCGTGCCGCGCGGTTGAGCGCGGTGCCGAAGTAATCGCCGTGACGCAGTTCGGCTTCGCCGGTCGCCAGGCCCATCCGCACCGGCAGCTCGAGGGCCCGCTGGGCGGCCACGGCGGCGTCCACCGCCGCTCTCGGTGATGCGAACGCCGCGCACACACCGTCCCCGGTGTGCTTGAACAAGAAGCCGCCGTGCGCCTCGATCGCCGTACGGACTGCCTCGTCGTGTGCCACCAGCGCCGCCCGCATCGCGTCGGCGTCGGCCTCCCACCGACGCGTCGAACCCTCCACGTCGGTGAACAAAAACGTCACCACCCCCTCAGGGGCGGCAGCCGCAGCGGCGGACACCTTTGCAGAATCTCACAACAGACGCGCGCCTACCTCGCACATCGGCGGAACTCGGCCGCGAACGGTCAGGGGCTCCGTGCTCTTGCGCTGTCGAGAACAATGGGTCCAAGTGGCGACTGCGCGGTGCCGCGGTGCCCGGGATGGATCAGAGGTGGGTGAGAGCCATGGCCTCGTTGCTCATGGCCTGCGGCGGGTTCCTGTTCGCCGTCTTATGGATGGACTTGATTTTCGATGTCCAAGTTCTGCCCTACCGGAAGGTCACGACCGAACTGCCCGAGGACGTGCTCGCTTCCATCGCGGCCTACTACCACCGCGCGACCACGACGTCTCGGCCAATGAGCCGTTTGATCGCGCTCGTCATGCTCACGTTGTTGGTAACGCTGGTGGTGCAGGCAGCGCGCGGGCACGACCCGGGCTGGCTACTGGTGACCTCGGCCCCGCTCGCCGGCATCCCGACCATGTTGGCTTTGACGCATACAGTTCCCGATGCCGTACGACTTGGACATCGCGCCGACAGTCCCTCCGAGCAGACGCGCCTGGCTCGATCGGTCTGCCGAGACCATCTGCTGTGCGCCGCCTGCATGCTCGTGTTCCTCATCCTGTGGGTGGCGAACAGCATCGCCGCCTGACGGCAGTGACGGGTCGTAGTGATAAGGCGCAGGTCAGGACCCGCTGGCCACGTCAGTGCGCCACGTACTAAACTAGAACACGTTCCAATTCGGCGAGCTCCCAGGAGTTGTAATGCACACCCCTATCTGCGACGAACTCGGGATCGAGTTCCCGATTTTCGCCTTCACCCACTGCCGCGACGTCGTCGTAGCGGTCAGCAAGGCCGGGGGGTTCGGCGTGCTCGGAGCGGTCGGTTTCACGCCCGAGCAGCTGGAGATCGAACTCAACTGGATTGACGAGAACATCGGCGACCACCCATACGGCGTCGACATCGTGATTCCGAACAAATACGAAGGCATGGACTCCCACCTGTCCGCGGAGGAGCTGGCCGAGACGCTGCGCAAGATGGTGCCGCAGGAGCACCTCGACTTCGGAAAGAAGATCCTCGCCGACCATGGTGTACCGGTCGAGGACAGCGACAGCGACAGCCTTCAGCTCCTCGGTTGGACCGAGGCGACGGCGACGCCCCAGGTCGAGGTTGCCCTCAAGCACCCGAAAGTGAAGATGATCGCCAATGCGCTCGGCACCCCGCCGGCCGACATGATCAAGCACATTCACGAGGCCGGGCTCAAGGTGGCGGCGCTGTGCGGTTCACCTTCGCAGGCTCGCAAACATGCCGACGCGGGCGTGGACATCATCATCGCCCAGGGCGGCGAGGCCGGCGGGCACTGCGGCGAGGTCGGCTCGATCGTGCTATGGCCTCAGGTCGTCAAGGAGGTCGCCCCGGTTCCGGTGTTGGCCGCCGGCGGCATCGGCAGCGGTCAGCAGATCGCGGCCGCGCTGGCTCTCGGTGCGCAAGGCGCCTGGACCGGTTCGCAGTGGCTGATGGTCGAGGAATCCTCCAACACCCCCGTGCAGCAGCAGGCGTACGTCAAGGCCGGGAGCCGCGACACCGTCCGGAGCCGCTCGTTCACGGGCAAGCCGGCCCGGATGCTGCGCAACGATTGGACCGAGGCATGGGAGCAGCCGGACAACCCGAAGCCACTCGGTATGCCGTTGCAGTACATGGTTTCCGGCATGGCGGTGCGCGCCACCAACCGGTACCCGAACGAATCCGTCGACGTCGCGTTCAACCCGGTCGGTCAGGTGGTGGGGCAATTCACCAAGGTGGAGAAGACGTCGACCGTCATCGAGAGGTGGGTGCAGGAGTACCTGGAAGCCACCAATCGGCTCGACGAGCTCAACGAGGCCGCCTCCGTTTAGCGAGGCCTCGCGCCTAGACGTCGTCGACTTCGTCGTGGCCGGTGAACACTTCCTTTGTCCGGTCCAGCGCGTAGGCGCCGATGTCGATGGAATTGCGGACGATGCCGCTGGCACCGCCGGCGACGTCGCCGCGAATGATGTCGCCGGCGTGTTCGACGATGTCGGAGGCTTTCTCGACGGCGTTGGTCGCGATGTCCCTCGCCGCGTCGACTGCATCTTTGGGATTGAAGGCCATCTCGAGTCTCCTTTATCGCAGGACGGTTGCTACGACTCTAGACGGGGTCCGGCGCCACTTCTCGCCGGCGTTGCGCGTTAGTAGTGCACCAATGTGCGCCAGTAGTCTTCGGGAATCTCGGCTCCGGAACGCATTATTCGGGCCAGCCCGATGGCCATCGCGATGCCCAGCAGTCCTAGCCACAGCCCGGCGAGTGCGATGACACCCCACAGCGCCGCGGTGACGGCGGGCCAGGGCGAGAGAACGGCGAGCACCGGTGCGAAGAAAAATCCGGTGCCGATGTACCACGCCGACCCGGCGCGATCTGAGGCCAGCACGAAACGCAGCCAACGCGGCACGACCGGTTCGACGGGCTGACTGCGGTTCACGGCTTACCCGATCATCCTTCGGGCGGGAAGAATCCTGCCCCGGTGAACCATCCGGGCTGCCACCCCTGCGCCCCGAGGCACAACATGGGAAGTCCGTCGGGTGTTTGCGCCGCAGCCTGCGAGCCCGGGCATTTCGCACCGGTCTGCTGGACTCCGTACAGCGGGTACGAAATCACCCAGTATCCGGTGGTAGCCGCAGGGAACTGATTCGGGGGCGGGAAGTGACAGGCCTCGGCCTGGCCGCTGGGCCCGCGCCCGAAGATGAAGCGCTCATAGTTGTCGCACGGTGCGCCCAGCGTGGCTTGATAGTTCATGCCCGGTACGTCGCCGTCGTAGCCGGCGGCCGCGCACGGTGCCAAGCCGATCGTGATGCCCGCAATCGAAGCGGCGCTGAGCAGTTCCCGAATCATGTTCTACCCCGCAAGTTTGTCGCCGGTGACCTGCACCAAAGCATATCGGTAGGACCGCAGGCCACAAGACCGTTTCGG
The DNA here is from genome assembly GCF_001667925.1 of Mycobacterium sp. E2479. Classification (GTDB taxonomy): domain Bacteria; phylum Actinomycetota; class Actinomycetes; order Mycobacteriales; family Mycobacteriaceae; genus Mycobacterium. The sequence continues at coordinate 112,150 of NZ_LZJR01000084.1, forward strand.
CTTGCGGTCGCGATGGCAGGCGTAAGCCCATCGCTTGGCGACTAACCGCGGGTGAAGAACACGTTCCAATTCGCACCCGTCGATCTTGTGTCAACGCTTCCCAACCAAGGTGCGGCAGTGGTTTCCTTGCACAAGGACGACTAGACCACTTCGTCATCGAGGAGCGGGCCATGCCAACCGTCGAGCCATCTGCCAAGCCGGTCCCCGATCTGCCGCCCGGCTTCGATTTCACCGACCCGGACATCCACGCTGAACGGCTGCCGGTGGAAGAACTGGCCGAGCTGCGCCGGACCGCACCGATCTGGTGGAACGAACAGCCGAACGGCGTGGGCGGGTTCGACGACGGCGGCTTCTGGGTGGTGTCCAAGCACAAGGACGTCAAAGAGGTCTCGCTGCGCAGCGACGTATTCTCCAGCCTGCAGAAGACCGCTTTGCCGCGTTACAAAGACGGCACGGTCGGCGAGCAGATCGAACGCGGCAAGTTCGTCCTGCTCAACATGGATGCGCCGCAACACACCCGGCTGCGCAAGATCATTTCTCGCGCCTTCACCCCTCGGGCGATCGAGCGCCTGCACGCGGACCTCGCGGAGCGCGCCCGCAACATCGTCGCGCAAGCCGCGGCGGAGGGTCGCGGTGATTTCGTCGAGCAGGTCTCGTGCGAACTGCCATTGCAGGCCATCGCCGGGCTGATGGGCGTGCCGCAGGAAGATCGCAAGAAACTCTTCCACTGGTCCAACGAGATGGTCGGCGACCAGGATCCCGAGTTCGCCAACAACGACGCCATCACCGCGTCCGTCGAACTCATCATGTACGGCATGCAGATGGCCGCGGATCGGGCGAAGAATCCGACGGAAGACCTCGTCACCAAGCTGGTCCAGGCGGACATCGACGGCCACAAGCTCTCCGACGACGAGTTCGGTTTCTTCGTCATCCTGTTGGCCGTGGCCGGCAACGAGACCACGCGCAACTCGATCACGCAGGGCATGATGGCCTTCACCGACTTCCCCGATCAATGGGAGCTCTACAAGCGCGAGCGTCCGGTTACGACGGCCGACGAGATCGTCCGGTGGGCCACCCCGGTCACCTCGTTCCAGCGGACCGCGCTGGAGGACTACGAGCTCTCCGGCGTTCAGATAAAAAAGGGCCAGCGAGTCGTAATGGTCTACCGCTCAGCCAATTTCGATGAGGAAGTGTTCGACGATCCGTTCACCTTCAACATCCTGCGTGATCCCAACCCCCACGTGGGGTTTGGCGGCACCGGCGCGCACTACTGCATCGGGGCCAACCTGGCGCGGATGACCATAGACCTGATGTTCAATGCGATCGCCGATGCCATGCCCGATCTCGAGTCGGTCGGCAAGCCCGAACGGCTCCGATCGGGCTGGCTCAACGGAATCAAGCACTGGCAGGTCGACTACCACACCAACGGCGCCGACCAATGCCCTGTCGCGCATCAGGCCCAGGGGTGACAAGCTAGGGACATGCCCACTCATCGAGCCGTCCATGTCCCGTCCGCAGGTGCAGCTTTGGAGCTGGTCGACACCGAAACCAAACCACCGGGCCGCGACGAGGTACGCCTGACGGTTGCCGCGTGCGGCATCTGCGGAACCGACGCGCGCTTCGTCAACGGCGGGTTTCCCGGGATGACGTGGCCGCTGACTCCCGGACACGAGATCGCCGGCAGAATCGCCGAAGTCGGCGACGGCGTACAGGGTTTCGGAGTCGGCGACCGCGTCGCGGTCGGCTGGTTCGGCGGATGCTGCTACCACTGCGCGCAATGCCGCAAAGGCCAGTTCATTCACTGCGAGAAGGGCAAGGTGCCGAGTTGGCAGTATCCCGGCGGCTACGCGGAATCGGCGACGGTGCCGGTGAGCGCGCTGGCCCGAATCCCGGACGAGCTCTCCGACGCGGAAGCCGCCCCGATGGGGTGTGCTGGCGTGACGACATATAACGCCTTGAGACACACCAAGGCACTGCCCGGCGATCGCGTGGCGATTTTCGGTGTCGGCGGACTGGGCCACCTCGGCGTGCAGTTCGCGCGGGCCATGGGCTTCGAGACGATCGCGATCAACCGCGGTACCGGCAAGGCCGAGGATGCCCGGAAATTGGGCGCCCATCACTACATCGACTCCAGCGCCAACGACCCCGCCGAGGCGCTGAAGGATCTTGGCGGTGCGACGGTTGTCCTGGCCACCGCGGGCAATTCGAAAGCCATGGCGGCCACGGTCGGCGGCATTGCCCCCCAAGGTGAATTGGTCACGATCGGGGTCACGCCCGAGCCGCTGCCGATCAGCCCGGTGCAACTGATCACGCCGGGCGTCAGTATCGTCGGCCATCCCTCCGGCACGGCGAAGGAAGTCGAAGACACGATGCAGTTCGCTGTCCTGACCGGCGTGCGGGCGTGGGTCGAGGAACTGCCGCTGGCGCAGGCCGCAGAGGGCTACGCGGCGCTGGAAGAGGGTCGGGCGCACTACCGCACCGTTTTGACCATGTGACACAGTCGGTGCGTGACTTCCGAGAAAGAGTCCGTGTGGACCATCGGCCCGGCCGACGGTGAGTTGTTGCTGCACACCGGTGTTGCCGGCAGGGCGGCGCGGATGGGCCATCGTCTCACCATCGCGATGACACGCTGGCGCGCGACCGTAAACTGGGCCGACTGTCGGCCCGTCCGCGCGGAACTCGCGGTCGAGACCGATTCGTTCGAAGTGCTGCGCGGTGACGGCGGCGTCAAGGGGCTGTCCGCGGCCGAGAAGGCACTGGTGCGGTCCAACGCCCTGAAGTCGTTGTCTGCCAATCGATTTCGGCAGATTCGCTATGCTGCAGACACCATCGAGGAGACCAACGACGGGTACCGATTGACCGGCGCGCTCCAAATCCGCGGACATTCCCGCGGCCACGTAATCGACGTTCACACACAAGACATCGAGGACTCGTGGCGCATGTCGGTAGAATCCACCATCCGTCAATCCGACTACGGCATCAAGCCCTACTCACTGCTGATGGGTTCGGTCCAGGTCGCAGACGAGGTGTCGCTGACTTTCTCGGCGGTTCGCGCCCACAGCGATTGAGCGTCACTGCCCGGGCATCGTCAGACAATCACGGCTGCGGGTCGGTCGTGGCACGCGGGGCGGAATCAAGGGCCAGATCGCCTGTGTCACCGGGGATGTGCTCCAGTACCCTGGTCAGGTAGGGTTGCCGGCTGCTGGCATCCGACGGCTGTCCGTCGCCGGCCTCCGGTAGTTCCTCCGAAGCGCTCGGCTCCGAAACAGGTTCGCCGACAGGTGGTTTGGTCTGCGGAACCACCGGCTTGGGCTGTGGGGCCGCCGGAAGCGGGGCGACGGCCGTGGCCGCCTCGGCGACTTGAGGCGTGGGCGGGTGCGTACCGTGCTTCGACGTGGCGCCCGCGCTGGCCGGGCCAACGTGGATCCCGATCGCTAGTGAGACCGAGCCGACGAAGGTGATGGCGCCGGCCGCCAGCGCGCTCACGGCCCCGGCGTAGGGCAACTGTCGCTTGTGGGGGGGTGCTGGAACCGGTTCGCCGACGTGCTCCACCAGCTGCTCGTCGGTGAACTCGGTGCTGCGGGCCGCGGACAGCGCCGCGCCGCGCGCGATGGTCACTTGGGCCATCGATTGCACGAAAACCGGTACCGGCAATGTACTTTCGAGTTGCCAGGAAAGTCCGTCGATGTCGTCGTCTTCGCCTACCACCACAACGCCACCCGGCTGCCATCCATTGCGCTCGAACATGCCGACCAGCCAGCGGGTCAGACCGTCGAAACCGCCGCGCACGCGCTTGGTCGCAATCTGGGCTTCCTCGTCGCACGTGTCGACCATGACGACGGTCGCCCAGTCATGGTCGAGAATGCAGACCGCCGTCTGCTCATAGCCGATGACGGGGCCGATGGCCTGAGCCAACGTCTCGATGGCCTGCAGAAACCGGATCGGAACGACGTTATCGAATCCCGCGTCGGTCAACGCCTCCAATACCAGGGCCGCCTGGGCGGATGCTTCGTCGTTCCACGTCATTCCGATGACACGCACACGGTGCTCGCTTGCCGCCGCCGCCGTGTCGACCCGCAGTAGCTCTTCCACGACCTGTTCGGCGCTGGCCGCACCGCGCGTGCCGGGACCTGCGCGTAGCGACAGCTCCCGGTGGTCCAGGATGGTGCCGTCTGCGCCATGTCCTTCAGCGAGGACCCAGCCAACAGTGGATGGCGTTATTGACAGGCCAAGAACCGTGTCCAAATCTATGCCCCAATCGGCCCCGCGCCTCCGACGCCCTCAGCCACACCGACGCGCACCATGAGGCCGCAGGTGCGGTGATTCGTGAGGGCCGGAACAGACCCGGGATAGCGTGGTCTTCATCGGCTTGCTCCGGGAGAGCCTACGCCGTCGGTGAAAGTCCGGCCGCCCCGGTCGGGCATCGCCGGGGAATCGCCAGATGAACACGGTGGCGCCGATGACCCGGACGAGGCGGCGGGTCCGTCACCGCCGCCCGTCCAGCGGGTGCCGCAGCCGATGCCACGGGGCCACCGATTTGGGCGGTGGTCCTTCGGCCACGGATGCCACGCCACCTTTATCGGCCGGGAAATAATTGCCGGTGTCGCGGTGCGCCGATGGCGTTCAACGGGTCAAACATGCGACGCCTAGTTGGTATGGGGGCGATACCCGCCGCAATCCGCGTCCAAGCCGGTTCTGGGTGGTTTTCGATAAATGGCGTATCGCATGGGTCCTTGGTGCCTCACGTACCAAGAGTCGGTGCTGCCTGGTCTTTTGCGGCCGGCGGGTTGGGTCCTCCGCGGAGCGGGTACACCGGGCCCGTCGTCGCCCGGCTGTGTCGGGTGGCGAACTTATGAAGTGAAAAAGTGATGCCGAAACGAGACGCGTTCGCGTCCTAATCGACATTTGACAGAGTCTCACGGTAAATTCCTGTGAGACCACGATCACACTGACCACATCGACAAGGGGCAGGTATGAGAGATCTCAGCGAGAAGATCCGGGCCTGGAGGCGCCGGCTTTTGGTCGGCACAGCGGCGGCGGCCACGCTGCCGGGCCTGATCGGTCTTGCCGGCGGTGCGCCGACAGCGAATGCATTTTCGCGGCCGGGTCTGCCCGTCGAATACCTGCAGGTGCCGTCCGCGGGCATGGGCCGCGACATCAAGGTCCAGTTCCAAAGCGGCGGCAACGGTTCTCCCGCGGTCTATCTGCTGGACGGTCTGCGGGCCCAAGACGACTACAACGGCTGGGACATCAACACACCAGCGTTCGAGTGGTACTACAAGTCGGGCCTGTCGATCGTCATGCCGGTCGGCGGCCAGTCCAGCTTCTACGCCGACTGGTACGGTCCGGCGTGCGGCAAGGCCGGTTGCTCGACCTACAAGTGGGAGACCTTCCTGACCAGCGAACTGCCCGGGTATCTGGCCTCCAACAAGAGCGTCAAGTCCAACGGCAGCGCCGCGGTCGGTATCTCGATGTCCGGCTCCTCAGCGCTGATCTTGGCCGTGAACCACCCGGGACAGTTCATCTACGCCGGCTCGCTGTCGGCCCTGATGGACCCCTCCCAGGGGATGGGGCCCTCCCTGATCGGTCTCGCCATGGGCGATGCCGGTGGTTACAAGCCCGACGCCATGTGGGGGCCGTCGAGCGACCCGGCGTGGCAGCGCAACGACCCGACCCTTCAGGTGGGGGCGCTGGCCGCTAACAACACCCGCCTCTGGATCTACTGCGGTAACGGGACGCCGTCTGAGTTGGGTGGGGCGAACATGCCCGCCGAGTTCCTGGAGAACTTCGTGCGCAGCAGCAACCTGAAGTTCCGGGATGCCTACAACGCGGCCGGTGGCCACAACGCCGTGTTCAACTTCGACGCCAACGGGACTCACAGCTGGGAGTACTGGGGAGCCCAGCTCAACGCCATGAAGCCCGACCTGCAGGGCGCCCTCGGCGCCACCCAGGGCGGCGGCGGATAAACCCTCGCCCGGCTCGTCCACTACTGCGCCAGACGCCTCCGTCGGGCGCAGTAGTGCGTTAAGGGGTGCCCGGTGGTTTCGTCGTTCGGCGACGAGTGATGCCGTGGCGGCATCTCGTCAGAGCGTCTCGGCCGACGCGGGGCCACGAACACGCCAGAATCGTCGTCATGCACCGCAGGGTCTGCTCGCCCCGTCTGCCGTTGGTCATGCGCTCCTGTGTCGTGGCCGCCAGCCTGGCGATGCTGGTTACGCCGGCTCGGGCCGACCCCACGAGTCCGTTAACCGCTCTGGTGGACGCCGCCGCGCAACGGCTGCAGGTTGCCGAGGCGGTCGCCGCCTATAAATGGAACAAGCATGGCGCCGTGGAGGACCCGGCCCGTGTCCAGCAGGAGTTGGCGAAGCTGGGCGCCGACGCCGTCGTCGAACGGGTCGACCGCGATTACGTCACCCGGGTCTTCGATGATCAGATCAGTGCCACCGAGGCCGTCGAGTACAGCCGGTTCGCGAATTGGAAGTTGCATCCGGCAAGCGCTCCGGCTGACTCACCGGAGTTGTCGGCGTCGCGATCAGCGATCGACACGCTCAACCAGACGATGCTGACCCAGATTTCGGCCGGCTGGGAGTTGCTGCACTCGCCGGACTGTGCCGCGCAGCTGGACGCCGCGAGGGACGGCGTCGGTCGGGCCCGTCAATTCGACGACCTCTACCGACAGGCCCTGTCATCGGCGACCCGGTCATATTGCCAGTGAGAGTTTAATTTTTCCTCACCAATTTCTAACGGTCCTATTCTGCCTGCCGAAAAGGCGATTTACGCAGATAGGCGGCATATCTCGCGCAATTTTCGAATAGGTAACGCTTTGGCCACACGTGCCGAAATCCTGGGCATGAGAAATCTCTGCAAACCTCTCGCTAAGGCCGTAATGGTCGGCGGGTTCGTTGCAGCATCGATGACTTCGTCCACGGGCGTGGCGAACGCGGCGACCACCCCCAACTGGGACGCGATCGCGCAATGCGAATCCGGGGGCAACTGGCACGCCAACACAGGCAACGGCGAATACGGTGGACTGCAATTCAAACCGGCCACCTGGGCCCGCTACGGTGGCGTCGGCAATCCCGCGGCCGCATCCAGGGAGCAGCAAATCGCTGTGGCCAACCGTGTTTTCGCCGAAGAGGGCGTGGAGCCCTGGCCAAAGTGCGGCGCCAACTCGGGCCTGCCGATCGGTTTGTACTCCCATCCGGCCCAGGGCATCAAACAGATCATCAACGGACTGATCCAGGCGGCCGTCCCGCACTGATGAAACGCGCCCGCGGTCTATGACCCAGCGCAAGGCTGTGTTTGGATCAGCGCATGGAAGGTTCGGCGACTGTTCACATGGCGGCGCCTGCGGCCAAAATTTGGGATCTCATCGCAGACGTCCGCAACACGGGGAAATTTTCCCCGGAAGTATTCGAAGCCGAGTGGGTGGGCGATTCGAGCGGCCCGGCCCTCGGTGCAAAATTCCGCGGTCACGTCAAGCGCAACGAAGTGGGGCCGGTGTACTGGACGACTTGCAAGGTCACCGCTTGTGAACCGGGGCGCGAATTCGGCTTTGCGGTGCTCCTCGGTGACCGGGAGGTCAACAACTGGCATTATCGCTTGGCGCCCAGCGGTGGCGGGACCGACGTCACCGAGTCCTTTCGGCTCAACCCCGCGCCATGGCTGGGCGTGTATTGGTTGTTCGGCGGCTTTCTGCGCAAGCGCCGCAACGTCCGCGACATGACCAAGACGCTCAACCGCATCAAAGACGTGGTCGAGGCGGGCTGACGCTGGTGAAATCGATCTTCATCACCGGCGCGGGCAGCGGCATGGGTCGCGAGGGAGCAAAGCTGTTCCACGGCAAGGGTTGGCGTGTTGGCGCGGTTGACCGCAACGATGCCGGCCTGACGACGCTGAGCGAAGAACTCGGTGGCGATCGACTGTGGACCCGGGCGGTCGACGTGACGGACAAGGCGGCCCTCGAGACCGCACTGGCGGATTTCTGTACCGGCAACAGCGATGGCGGACTCGACATGATGTGGAACAACGCCGGAATCGGCGAATCCGGTTGGTTCGAAGACGTGCCCTATGACGCCGCGATGCGCGTCGTCGACGTCAACTTCAAAGCAGTGCTGACCGGCGCATACGCCTCACTGCAGTACCTGAAGAAGACCCCCGGCAGTCTGATGTTCTCGACGTCGTCGTCCTCGGCGACCTATGGCATGCCCCGTCTGGCGGTCTATTCGTCCACCAAACACGCGGTCAAAGGTCTGACCGAGGCGCTCAGCGTGGAGTGGCAGCGACACGGGGTGCGCGTGGCCGACGTGCTCCCCGGACTGATCGACACCGCCATCCTCACGACGACGACCAACCACTCCGACGACGGCGGCGCGCCGATGACGGCTGAGCAACTGCATGCCAGCGCGCCCAAGAAGGGCATGTTCCGGTTGATGCCGGCAAACAGCGTGGCCGAGACGGCGTGGCATGCTTACCACAATCAAAAGCGGTTGCATTGGTATGTACCGAAGAGCATTCGCTTGATTGACTTGTTCAAGGGTCTGAGTCCGGAATTCGTGCGACGCGGCATCGTCAAGTCTCTACCGGCGCTAGTTCCGAAGCGGCAGCAAGGAGTTCTCGGCTGATGCACAATCGCTGGCTCACAGCCGCGTTGGTCATGGCGACTGCCGTCGTCAGTGCCGCGGGGTGCAGTTCGTCGCAGACGACGCCTCGTCGAGCGGCCCGTCTGACAATCGACGGCGCGACCCATACCACGCGTCCCCCGGCATGCCGCCAAGACCAGATGTATCGGACCATCGACATCCCCGACCACGATGGCGGGGTCGAAGCGGTGGTGCTGCTCAGCGGTTACCGGGCGATGCCGCAGTGGGTGAAGATTCGCAATGTCGACGGCTTCACCGGCAGCTTCTGGCAAGGGGGCGTGGGAGACGCCCACGTTGATCTCGCCAACGACGCGTACACCATCGCGGGCAGCGCGTATGGCATCAACAGCAGCAACCCCAACAAAGTGGTGACCACGGACTTCAAAATCGTCGCGCAGTGCTGACTCTCGAGGTGATCGCGGCCTAGGCTCGAACCACACCTGAGCGAGGGAGGACCAGTGAAGGAACGATTGCACTGGTTCGCGATGCATGGTTTCATCCGGGGCGCCGCATCGCTCGGGGCTCGACGGGGCGACGTCCAGGCCAGATTGATCGCCGATCCGGCGGTGGCCGCCGACCCGGTGCGGTACTACGACGAAGTGCGTGCCCGCGGCAAGCTGGTGAAGGGCCGCGTCGCCTACCTGACGGCCGATCACGCACTGGCCCATGAGCTGCTGCGGTCCGATGACTTCCGGGTGCTGATCTTCGGATCGAACCTGCCGGCGCCGTTGCGGTGGCTCGAGCGCCGCACCCGCGACGAGCTCCTACATCCACTGCGTGCGCCGTCGCTGCTGGCGGTCGAGCCGCCCGACCACACTCGTTACCGCAAATCCGTGTCGGCGGTGTTCACCCCGAGAGCCGTTGCCGCGCTGCAAGATCGCGTAGAGCAGACTGCTGCCGAGCTGTTGGATCGACTGGCCGGCGAATCGGGTGTGGTGGACATCGTCGGGCGGTACTGCTCGCAGCTTCCGGTCTCGATCATCAGCGAGATCCTCGGCGTGCCCGAGTCGGAGCGACCGCGCGTGCTGGAATTCGGCGAACTGGCCGCGCCGAGCCTTGACATCGGATTGCCTTGGCGGCAGTACCGCACCGTGCAGGAGGGGATCGCCGGTTTCAGCTCCTGGCTCGACGGACATATGCGCCAATTGCGGCTTTCCCCCAGCGACAACTTGATGAGCCAGCTGATCCAGACCGCCGAAAGTGGCTCTGCGGAAACATATCTCAACGACAACGAGTTACAAGCGATCGCCGGACTGGTATTGGCCGCGGGTTTCGAGACCACAGTGAATCTGCTCGGCAACGGGATTCGCATGCTTTTGGACGCGCCCCAGCACCTGGACGCCTTGCGACAGCGTCCCGAGCTGTGGCCCAACGCCGTCGAAGAGATTCTGCGGCTGGAATCGCCGGTGCAGCTGACCGCGAGGATCGCGCTGAACGACGTCGAGATCGCCGGTCGGCAATTACAGCGTGGCGATCTGGTGCTGGTATACCTGGCCGCCGCCAACCGCGACCCTGCGGTGTTTCCCGACCCGCATCGCTTCGATATCGAAAGACACAACGCCGGAAGACATCTCGCCTTCTCCGGTGGCCGGCACTTCTGCCTGGGTGCGGCCCTTGCCCGTGCCGAAGGCGAAGTCGGATTACGGACTTTTTTCGACCGCTTCCCCGAGGTGCGCGCCGCGGGGGCCGGATGCAGGCGCGAAACGCGCGTGTTGCGGGGATGGGTGTCGTTGCCGGTGAACCTGGGGCCGGCCCGTTCGATGGCCGCGGTGGACGGCTGAAGCCTCGCGCGGCGTGAATCTGGGCCCCGTCATGGGCCCAGGCGCGCGGAACCTGGTTGACAGCCGGGCTGCGACAGAGTTTTATTTGCCGCTATGACAGAGGTGTCTATGATCGCGGTCGAGGAGGTCGTACGCGGGCTGTGGCAGGCCCTTTCGCGACGGGATTGGGAGGCGATCAAGACCTTCCTGTCCGACGACTGCCTCTACGTCGACATGCCCGTCCCCGCTTTGGCGGCCCGCGGCCCAGACGACATCGTCAAACGCCTAAAGGTGGGGCTCGAGCAGTTGGCCGGCTACGAGAACCACACCGGCGTGCTGGTGTCCAACGGCTCCGACGTGCTCTACGAGCACTCCGAGACATGGACGTTCGCCACGGGCGAGCAGGGCGTACTCCGATTCGTGACGGTCCACAAAGTCCTCGACGGCAAAATCACTGTCTGGAAAGACTATTGGGACTTCAACAGCCTGGTGGCCTTCGCTCCCCCGAACCACTTCGAGGCTTTGGCAACTGGGGATACCAGCTGGGTGTTCGACGCCTCAGCGCTGGTCTGACGAAGCCCTTTTCAGGAGACGCGGACCTTCGGTCGCCCGCGGCGGTGAAAGGCAACTCTGTGGCTAGGACTCGGCCAACCGCTTGAGGGACTTCAGGGTTTCGGACAGCGTGCGCCCGACTTGGCGCACTGCGATGCGGTCGGCGATGTAGCCGAGCAACCCCCCTGGCGCCTGGTAAGACAGCCGGAACGTCACCTTCGTTTTGCCCTCGGTGGCATCACGAAGCCTGATCCTGCCGCGCAGCGTCACCCCGGTGATACCCACCCAGGCGATATCGCGGCCGTCGTCGAATTCGACTACCTCGATCAGCCCGCCCACCGGCACCGAGCCGATCTTCCAGTGCACGGTGTAGCGGGCGCCGATACCGGCGGGGATCTCGTTCGACGACTCCCACCGCTCGAGGTTCGCCATGAACGACGGGTAGCAATCCGGGTTGCTGACGATTTTCCAGACCGCGTCGCGGTCGGCGTTGATGACGCAGCGGCGTTCGACGCGCATCAGCCGATCACCGGGAATCGACGTTCGGCAGCCAGGCGGTCCACCCCGCCCTGGAGGCTGGCCATCACCTTGTCGTGCACGGCCTGGTCATCGCCGTCGACCTCGATCGGCTCCTGCACTTCGATGACGATCTTCGTCGGCAGCGGAATATGCCCCGCCAGGTCGCTGATATTGAGGCCCCACGGCAGCGCCAGCGAAATCGGGATGCTCTTGAGCCGTAGCAACTTGTCCGCCATCAGCAGCTTGGCCAGCCACTGGCCCCGGTTGAGGAACAGCGCGCTTTCCTGGCCGCCCACACTGGCGACGGGGACGATCGGCACGCCGGTTTCGCGGGCCAGCTTTACGTAGCCCATGCGCCCGTCGAAGTCGACCTTGTGGCGTTCCCACGAGGGCCGGAACACCTCGTAGTCGCCACCGGGATAGACCAGCAGGGCCGCCCCGGATTCCAGTGCGAGGCGGGCGTTTTCGGGGTTGGCGGCGACGGTCCCGAACTTGCGGAGCGAGCCGAGCGGCGGTGCGGAGACGACGAGGTCGTGCGCCAACTGGTAGAAGGGCCGCTCGACGCCGAAGTAGGAGCAAAACGCGAGTGTGAAGACGAACGTGTCCGGAGGCACGTTGCCGCCGCTGTGGTTGCCGACCAGCAGCACCGGGCCCTCGGGCGGAATCCGGTCCAGGCCCCGCACGTCGGCCCTGAAGTACAGCGACGCCAGCAGCCAGGTACCCGGAAGCTGGTCGCGGATGTAATCCGGATCCCGCTGGTCGAGGTCGGCTTTGGGCACCCACGACACGACCTTGTCGCGGGCCCAACCTAAGACGTCCCTCGCGGTCGCCATAACCGCAGGTATACCCCCGCGCCACCGGGGGTCAAACGCGGTAGATGCGCTTGGCGTTGTCCCGGGCGATGAGATCGACGACCCGGATGGCGTCGGCCTCGCTCCAATCACCGCGATCCACAAATTCCTGTAGCACGCGATCAATACCCCTGCGCCACAAGACTGCACCGAGAAAGTGCAGTTCCGGGGGGCCGAATCCGTCCGACGAGTAGAGAATCTTGGAAAACGGTGCCATCTCCAGCAGTCGCGCGAGGAAGGCCGGCGCCCGCGCCCCCAGATGGTTCACGCTCAAGCCGCCGTCGAGATACACGTTGTTGAACGCCTGCGCCAGGTAGCCTGCCTCGCGCTCGTAGGGATAGCAGTGCAGCAGCACAATCGGTACTTCCGCCGTCTGTCGCAGAAAGTCAATCAGGAGAAGCGGATTGGCCTTGAGCAGATCGCAATCGCGGTCACCGAATCCGACGTGGAATTGCAGCGGCTTGCCCAATCGCAGCGCCTGGTATAGGCCGAACCGCAGCAAAATCCGATCTTGCAGCCGGGTGGCGCCGCGCTCGCGCCACCTGTTGGCTGCCTCGGTGACCTCCGTCTTCGACGGCTCACTCAGATCTCCGTCGAATCCCCCGCGGTAGGCCAGTATCGATTTGGTGGCGACGGCGCTGCCCGCGCGCCGACGCAAGACCTCCTCGAAGGCCGTCGCATAATCACCCGGCCCTTGTGCCGCCTGCTCGGCCACCTCCTCGAGACGAACGATCTCGTGCGCGTGGTTCCCGGACAGCCCAGCCACCTCGGTCACCCCGGCGACTCCACCGCCGCCGATGCCGGTGTCCACCAGCCAGTCACTCACGCCGGCGACCGGCAAGAACAGTCGGGCCAGTTCGTCTTCGTCGCATTGGCTTCGACGCTCCCAATAAGACTGTGGATCACAGTGTTTGGGCAGACCCAGGACGGGGGCGCAATGGGCTCGTACGGCGAACCCCAGTTGTGAGTCGAAACCCGGGTACCGGATGGGCTCGGTGTCGCCCTCGTTGAGCGCATTCTCGAATCGCTGCCGGTCTGCGGGCGCCAGCCAGCAGCCGTGGACATGCTGATCGATCAGCGCCACGTCACCGATGTGTTGGGCCAGCGCGTTGTCGGAGATCATTGTCGACGCCGTCACAGACTCCAGGCCATGCGGAACTTGTCCGCCAGCTGCTCGGGAGCCAGCTTCCCGTAGCGCTGCTGCTCGAGGCGGCGAACCGCCACCACCATGTCGACCACCGGATCGCCCAGGATGCGGCGCATTGCCTCCGAACGGTCAAGTGCCGCGATCGCTTCGGTCTGCGAATCGGGCAGGCGCACGACACCGTCGCGCTCACGGTCGGAATCGGACAGCACGGCCGGGTCGATGGTGATCTCGGGCGGCAGTGTCGACTGGCACTTGATCCCGTCCAGGGCCAGGCCGAGGATGGCCGCCGACGCCAGGTACGGGTTCGCGGATGGGTCGACGATTTTCACCTCGACATTGCCGCCACGCGGGCTTCCCGGTCCGCCGCTGACGAATCGCACTGCGGCCTCGCGGTTTTCGGTGCCCCAGCACGCGTAGGCGCCGGCCCAGTTGCCGGGCCGCATCCGCAAGCCGGAGACGATCGATCCGCTCAACACGCCCTGGGCCTCCGGCAAGCCGCGGACAACTCCCGCTATCGCGCTCTGCCCCATCGTCGTCATCCCCCGGGATTCGGGGCCGTCGGAGAACAACGGGACCTCGGCCTTTGTCAGTGAAAAGTGTTGATGTGCACCGGATCCGACGCCGTCGGCGAAGGGTGCAGGTGACAGGCTGATGCGCAGCCCGTGGCGGCGGGCCGCGCGGCCGATAATGAGCCGCATCAGTATCAATTGATCGGCCGCGGCAACCGGGGGCTGCGGCGACAGCGAAATCTCGAACTGGTTGGCGCCGTACTCCGGGTGGAACTGTTCGATCGAAATGCCGGCTCCTGTCGCCGATCCGATCACGTCTCGCATGAACGCCTCGTGCTCCAGCACGCCCGCCAGGCCGTACTGCGCCCACAAGGTCGACGGCAGCGGGTCGCCGTCCGGGCCGACCAACAGGAATTCGATTTCGTGCCCGATCGCGGCCTCGATGCCGGATTCGGTGAGCGCGGACTCGATCCGCCGCAATGTGCCCCGGCTACACGTGGGAACCGGCGTTCCGTCCTGCTCGAAAAAAGCAGCGGGCGCCCAAGCCAGGCCGTCACCGACGATGCGCAACGCGGACAGGTCGATGCGAAGGCGTTGGTCGCCCACCACGCCCACCTCTGCGGTGAAGGCGATGCCGGTCTGATCGATGGCGAACGCGTGCCATGAAGGGCTGGCCCCCAGGCCGGGATCGGCGAACGTGTTCGTTCGCCGGATCGGAACCGTCTTGGCCAAGGTCAGCCCGGCGGGATTCACCACGGTGCCGATCACCGTGTCTACGCCCTCGGCCTCCAGCTGGGCGATGGCCGCTGCGGCAAGCGGTGTGCCGGTCATGGCAGCCATTCTCCCAACCTCGAACCGCTCCGGTGCGGCGAACGGCGTCACCCGTGCCGGTCAGTTCTGCCGGCCGACGAGTTCGGCGACGAACCGATCGAGGAAGTCATCCACCGGCGCTTCACCTACCGGCCGGATGACGAACTTCGTCAATCCCGCCTCGATGTAGGCGTCGAGTTGCCGGTGCAGCTGATCCCACCCGGCGGCGATCAGCTCGGCGGGGTCACGGTCGGGGCGGCGCCGTCGTACCGCCGCGGCCGTTTCCGCGGGCAATTCCTTGTCGTCGACGACGGCTAATGAGATGCCGTAGTGGTCGGGCTCGATGCTGCGACCGGCTTGCGCAGCCGCCCGTTCGATCGCTTCACGCCCGGCCCGCGCCTCGGCCGGGGTGAGGAAGCTGCCCAGCCAGCCGTCGCCCAACGCGCCGATGCGTCGAAACGCCGCCGGCGCCGAACCGCCGACCCAGATGTCGAGCGGCGGTGTCGGTCTCGGGGCGACGGCCACATCGGTGACGCGGAAATACCGGCCGGTGAACGTCGCCGACTCCTCGACCAGCGTCGCGCGCAGCAACTGCAAAGACTCGTCGAACACCGCCGCGCGTTCGCCGTCGGGCACTACGAAGAGCTCGCGTTCGGCCGGTATCGCCGAGCGCAGACCGAAGACGGGGAGCACCCGTTTCGGCGCGACGGCGGCCAGCGACGCCAACTGCTTTGCCACCAGCACTGGATGCCGCCCTGGCAACACGGCGACCGATGTGCCCACCTTCAACCGCATCGTGCGCGCGAGTGCGTACGCCATGCCGACGACCGGATCGACGGCCGGGGAATACACCAGCTCGGAGAACCACAGCGAGTCGACCCCGCCGGCCTCGAGGTGATCGACGATGGCGGCCAGCTGATCCGGGGCGGTGTCCGCACCGAGTCCGACGCCGAACCGAATCTTCACGGCTTCATCCTCCATGCCCGTCGTTGCGTACGTATCGCAACACGGCGGTGGCGCCGTTTGTGCCCGCGAACGTCTGCTGACTATGCGCGGCCGGGCAAGGTCAGCATGCAGGCCTGGCCGATGTCCAGTGTCCGCAGCATCCGCCCCATGCCCAGCCACAGGGCACAAGACAGCGCCAGATCGGCGAGCAGCTCCTCGGAGAAGTGCTCGCGGCACCGGCTCCAGAAGTCCTCGTCGTAGCGCAGCTTGGTGTGCTCGGTGGCGAAGCGGTGCGCGAATTCCGCGGCCAAGCGCTCCTGTTCGCTGTAACCCGGCCAAGTGCGCCATTCCGTTGCGTGGTAGTACAACTGCTCGTCGACGCCGGCGGCGGGCCCGTCGGCGTCGCGGGTGTTGAGGCAAACGGTGCATTCGTTGTGGTGGGCGATCACCGCGCGCGCTAGTTCGCGCGTCCGGATCGGCAGTCGGTTCTTGGTGTAGACCGCCTGGCTGAACTTGGCGATCGCGCCACCGAGATCAGGCGACTTCGTGGCCCAGCTGTAGACGTCGTCGTCTGCAAATGTTCCGATTCGGCTCATGGCGTGATGGTACGCCCGCGGCATAACCCTGAGTGGGGAATGCCGGCGAACGGGGCATCGCCACCGGTTAGCGAGCGGCCGACGGGATCGCCATGGTCGGTTGCTCGTCGTCCCAATCACGTTGCGCCAGAACTCGATGCGCGACGCGATCCAGCGCCGCTTGCACCGTGCGGCGATCCGGGCGACCGTCGAAATCCGGTGACCGGGCGAGCTTGTCGACGAGCCAGGCCAATAACAGTGAGTGCACGTAGGCGACTTGTTGTCCCCCTGCCTGGGTCAGCCACATCTGCTCGCCGTCTCGCTGGGCGTAGCCCGTGGAGACCAGGCGCGCGAACGTCGGCTCCAAAACCTCGAATGGGATGCGCAAGTAGTCGGCCATGTCGGTCAACCGAGCCGTCCCATACATTCGCGCATACCGGTTGATGCGCAGCACCCCCCACAACCCGGCCACGTCGAGCCGGCAATCGGGCCGCATCGCAATGCTGCGGAGTCGCATGCCGGGAACGCCGCGCAACACACGCTCGATTGCGTTCTCCAGCATCTGGTCGGGTGTCTGGGTGTTGGGCATGCCGAAGGCGTCGCCGAGATCGATTGCGCTGTCGTGCATTTCCCGGAGTGGAACCTCCCGCAGGAACAATGCCAGCACGAACCCAACCAGCGCGACCGGAACCGCCCATCCGAACACGTGCGTGAGCGACTCGGCGTAGGCGCCGACGATCGGGCCGGCGATGGCGGCCAGTCGCGCCCCGGCCGCGGCCGCCGCGTCACCGGACGCGTTGCACCGCCTGCCCC
>NZ_LZJR01000085.1 GCF_001667925.1 Mycobacterium sp. E2479
GTTTTGATTACTTCCGACGTGGCGCGTTACACGTCGATCGTCTGGCTGACGTATGTCTCCCAGGTGGCGATCTGGCCAGCCTCTACCATGGCGGCCTGCATCTCGGGGTCGCCGAAGAGCGCCTCCTGGACCTGGCCGTACCGCGTCCAATCCTCGGCTGTGGAAAGCAGGCCGATGGCGTTGGTCGCCGGGCCCCCGATCATGGTCGCCAGCACGGTGACGTTCTCGGCGCCGTGCTTGCGAGCGAGGTCTGTTGTCTTCTTGAGTTGCTTCTGCACCTCGTCCCACTGGACGCCCGGGTTTGGGTGGATAACTACGTACGTGACGATGGTCATGATGGTGCCTCCTGTACCTCGTGGCGGTTAGCCACAAGGTAAGCAAACACCCGAATGCCGCCGCGCGCTAGTGCCAAAGTGCATTGGCTAGCAAACTAGTTGCCGCGTCGGGGCCTGCTCGCGCGCCCCGGGCCTCCGAGGCCGTCTAGGCGGTCATTTTATTGTCTTTGCATCGAATGCAATATTCGTCGTTCTGCCTTTGTGTTTCGTGTATGCCTTCGCATTCAGGGCATTGTTGAATGTATTTATGATTCGGATTCCAGTCCGAATTCATTAATCTTTGCTTTTGTATGAATTTGTTCGCTGAGTCACGAGCTCCGTTAGACAACATTTCAATAGACTTCCCTGGTCAATAGTATATTCTGGTTTTATTCAGGGTTTGCTGGTGGCTTAACAACCCATCCGGTGGGACGGGCTTGGCAGCTCGTGAATCACTAGCATTCGCAGCTACCGCCCGTTCGGGCTAACCAATGACCATTCCCCAAATGCGGCCGGTTAAACCCCGGTGGGGCGCGTAATCAACCCCACCCCCTGGCGATTCACGCTCTGCCCAAGTTGTCGGGTGCCGCGTCCGCCGCGCAAACCTGCTCGCCCGCAACGGGCGCTCGGAGATCTGCGGAAGATTGAAGTAGCCGGCTACTCTAGGCTCGCAGTTTGCCACGCCAGAGGCTGTCTGGGTCCCCTCTAGTGAAAGGTGCCCACGATGACAATCCTCGCAACCACTATCGTCCATCCGAATCCCGGCGTGGCCTGGGACGACGTTCAAAAGCAGCTGAAGCGCGCGAGCGAACTTGCCCGCAAGCATGGCGCGGAGAACGTCACTGTGCTCGTCACCATGGTCGGGGGTCAGGGAACCAACGCCGTCGGCTTCCTGACGACCGCCGAGGACTGGGCCGCCTACGGCCGGGTCCAGCAGAGCCTCAGTTCCGACCCGGATTACCAGGGGCTGCTGATTGATGCAGGCCAGATCGCCACCTGGGAGAACTACGTCAGCCAGACGATCGACGTCTAGTGCGGCGCAACGATCGATCGGGCCACCTTCAAGGGGGTGGCCCGATCGCCGTCATAGCCCACGCGCTGTGAGCCCTTGATTAAGTCTTTCGCCCGACTGCCCCCGCGGGATGGCCCGCCCCGGCCCCGCCGCGGATGAAGAAGCGGCCAGCTCGCGACGGTGATCCGGCGTGCCGTCACGGGTTCGGCTTTGCCCTTGAGGTCGAGCATGACGACCTCGCCCCCGTCGACGGCAGCCATGCGCGGTGGCCTTTGGCATGACGACTTCGCCGGCGGCCGCAACGCTTTGGAGGCGCGACGCGGTGTTCACGACGTCACGGATCGCGGTGAAGTCGCGGATCTCGCCCTCGCCGACGATCCCGACGCTGGACCGTTTCACGCCTTCCATTTCGACGCGCGCCGCCCGTCGCACGCTCCAGCGATTGCGCGAAATAGATTCCAGTGCAACATAAATCGCCGATAACAGCCGCCTCGGCAGGTCGGCCAGCCGACGGTAATCCCGTGCTACCGACTTCAGCACCCCGCTAATCCGGCTCAACCGTCGAAAAACCCGTAACCGGCGCTCCTGAAAGGTGGCTGAGAACCGGCTGCAAACCCGTTTGCTCAACATGACGCCGGGTACACAGGCCGTGCGCTTCGGTCGCGACGCGTCGTCGAGACCACCTCGGTTGAAAGACACAGCTGGGCGCTTTCCAGTTTTCTGGACGGCTTTGGCGACCGTCACTGCACAGACAGTGTCGGGACCGAAGCCTGCCAGATCGTGTTCTTCCAACGCGGAGGCGAGGCGGCCTATGGGCACGACAGCGACGGATTCACTCCACGAGCCATCCCCTCAAGTCGCCGGCGCATCCAGTGGGACACCGGGCAACGGTGTCACCGGCGTGCCGAAGGACGCCTTCGTCGACGACATCACAGCCAGCCGGTAACCGCCGGCGCGGGCAAGCGCGCGAGAAAGGGAGATAAATGTTGTTGCTGGGCAATGGCGGACGGCTAAAAGACCGCACCGCCGGCGGCGACGGACTCGGCGAGGTCCAGCACCTGGCCGGGCGAGCTTTGTACGACGTCGCGCACGGCCGTTTCGAGCGGTCGCTCTCTGGGCTCACCGCCGTGGCGGCACTCGTCACGACGGCCGAAATCTACTTCGAGCACTACAAAGCCAGCTTCGGCAACAAGTGGATGTGGAGCCCGATCGTGGTGACCCCGCCGGTGGTCGTCGCCGGAATCGGTGGGGTGTTCTCGCGGCGGTGGGCCAAACTCTGGCTCCCCATCACCGCGGGCATCTACACGGCCAACGGGCTGATGGGCGAATACCTACACGCGCGCGGGGTCGCCCGCAAGCCGGGCGGATGGAAGAACGCCTCTTACAACGTGCCGATGGGGCCGCCCATCGCAGCGCCGGGCCTGATGTGCATGGTCGGCGGAATGGGGTTACTGGCGTCGATCCTGCGCCGCGAACGGTTCCGGGACTAGGAGCGCAGGGACTCCTCAGATGGCCAACACCTCACGCCCCGACCACCTGCCCAACCTGCGCCCCGACGGCAAGCCACCGCACCCGTCCTGGCTGCCCAAGCAACGCCGCGGCACCACACCGCAAATGATCGGGCGCTACCCCGATTACGACGTGCTGGAAACCGCCGACAAGTGGGACGAGGCCACCAGGAAGGTGGTGCTGGCCAGGCTCGAACCTCCGGGCCCGCTGCGGTTTTTCACCCCGGATGAAGAGCCGTGCCTGCGCGCGTTCTGCGACACGGTGCTGGCGCAGGACGTCGAGCCGCGCGTGCCGGCGGCCGAATCCGTCGACTCCAAGCTCGCCGACGGGCGCCTTGATGGCTATCAGTACGCCGACATGCCCGACGACCGGGACACCTGGCGACTGGTATTGCGCGGGCTCGACGAGACGGCATCGACCAACTACGGCAAGTCCTCGTTCGCGGACGCCGATCCCGCCACCCGCGAAGCGATCATCGATAGGTTTTCGCAGGGGGATCTGCAGGGCGGGGCGTGGGAGAGCCTGAACGTCAAGCGCGCGTGGTCGGTGTGCATGCGAGCGACGTTGTCCGGCTTCTACTCTCACCCCTGGGCGTGGAACGAGATCGGATTCGGGGGGCCGGCCTACCCGCGCGGGTTCATGCGCCTCGGTGGTGCAACCGGACCGGCCGCCGCGCGCGAACCGTACGAGACCCCCGGCGCCACCGACGAGGATCCGGTGGAAATCGTGAACAACGGGGAGCTGTGATGGGCGACTTCTTGCGGGGCCTGTTCAAGGGAGCGGTCGAACCGAAGGACAACGATTCGCGATTCCTGCTCGACGTGCACTCGCGCGACCTGCCCGGCGAGAAAACCATGCGCCGCTACGACGACGACGACGAGGTCGACCTGGTTGTCGTCGGCGCCGGGGCAGGCGGCTCCGTCCTGGCGCAGCGGCTGGCACGCCAGGGTTGGCGGGTCGTGATCCTCGAGGCCGGCCCGTTCTGGCACCCCGACGAGGATTGGGTGTCCGACGAGGCCGGTTCGCACGCGCTGTATTGGACACAGAAACGCATCATCGGCGGCGACGACCCAATCGAGTTGGGCAAGAACAACTCCGGGCGCGGAGTCGGCGGCTCCATGGTGCACTACGCGGGGTACACCCCGCGGTTTCACCCCAGCGACTTCGAGACCTACACCCGGGACGGGGTAGGGGCGGACTGGCCCATCCGCTACGAGGATATTCGCCGCCACTACGAGCAGGTGGAGCTCGAGCTGCCGGTCGCCGGCCAGAACTGGCCCTGGGGCGATCCGCATCGCTATCCCTTTGCACCGCACCCTATCTCGGGCGCGGCCGCCAAGATCTGGGGGGGAGCCCTCAAGCTGGGCATCGAGATGCGGGTCGGTCCCGTCGGCATCGTCAACGGCACGTTCGGCAACCGTCCGCACTGCATCTACCGCGGCTACTGCCTGCAGGGCTGCAAGGTCAACGCCAAGGCCAGCCCGTACGTCACGCACCTGCCCGACGCTCTGGCCCATGCCGTGGAGATCCGCGCCAACTGCATGGCCTCACGCGTCGAGCTCGATGAGAGCGGCGCGGCCCGGGGCGTGGTCTACTACGACGAGATCGGCGGCAAAGAGCGCCTGCAACGCGCCAAAGTCGTTGCCATTGCCGGCTACTCGATCGAGACGCCGCGTTTGCTGTTGAACTCGTCCAGCGACCGGTTCCCGAACGGGCTGGGCAACAACGACGATCAGGTCGGACGCTACGTGATGGTGCAGGGCGCCACCCAGTCCGCAGGCCGGTGGTCCGAGGAGGTCCGGATGTATAAGGCGCCTCCCCCGGAAGTGACCTCCGAACAGTTCTACGAGACCGATACCTCGCGTGGATTCGCCCGCGGCTTCGCCATCCAGACCGTGTCGCCGATGCCGATCGGCTGGGCCGAACACGTCCTGGCAGACGGGCACTGGGGTCGCGCCTTGCGGGAGTACATGCGCGACTACAACCATTGGGCGACCGTCGGCGTGCTCAACGAGCTGTTGCCGCTGCCCGACAATCGCGTGACGCTGGCCGACGAGGAAGATCCGTACGGCATTCCGGTAGCCCGATTCGACTACACGCTGTGCGACAACGACAAGGCCAACATGGCGTACTCCACCAAGGTGATCGGCGACATCCTGCGTGCCGCCGACGCCCAGGACGTGCTCACCATCGAGCGCTTCGCCCACCTGATCGGTGGCGCCCGCATGGGCACCAACCCGCAGAATTCGGTCGTCGACTCCGATCAACGGGTGTGGGGCGTGCCGAACCTGTTCCTCGCCGACGGCTCCGTGTGTCCCACCCAGGGCTCGGCGAACCCGGCGCTGACGATCATGGCGCTGGCCTCGCGGCTGGCCGAACGGCTGGCCGGTGGGAAGATCGATTCCACCGCGGGACGGAGGTCGGAGGCGAAAGCCGGTGGCTGACCGAACGATCGACGTCGAGACGGTTTTCGCACCACGGGTGCTGCGGGAGTACGCGTTGCTCGCCGACGGCGAGCGCGGCGCGCTGATCGGGCCGCAGGGCGACCTGGCGTGGATGTGCGCGCCGCACTGGGACTCCGACGGCGTCTTCTCCAACCTCATTGGCGGCGGTGGCGTTTACGCGATCACCCCGATCGACGTCCGTCATGTCTGGGGCGGTTACTACGAGCCGGGCACGCTGATCTGGCGCAACCGCTGGACGACTCGCGACTCCACCGTGGAATGCCGTGAGGCGCTGGCGTTTCCGGGCGAGGCCGATCGGGTGGTGCTATTGCGGCGCCTCATGGTGTGCCGCGGCACGGCCCGCGTGCGAGTGCTGCTGGCGCCGGCAGCGGGCTTCGGCCGGCACGGCCTCGGCCAGCCGACCTCCGAAGGCGGGGTGTGGAACGGCCGGTCGGGCCGGTTGCGCTGGCGTTGGCTGGCCGGCTGCGACGTGCGCACCATCAAAGCCGCGCACGACAACAGCGAGTTGCTCGTTTGCGAGATCGCCCTCGAGGAGGGTCGCCAACACGACCTGGTGCTCGAGCTTTCCGAACACGCACTTCCCGACCAGCCTCCCGACCCCGACATGGCCTGGGACGCCACCGCGGCCGCCTGGCACCGCAGCGTGCCGCGGCTGGATTGCACCATCGCTCCCCGCGACGGTCGCCACTCCTATGCGGTGCTGCGGGGGCTGACCAGCAGCGGCGGCGGCATGGTGGCCGCGGCCACCATGAGCCTGCCCGAACGTGCGCACACCAATCAGAACTACGACTACCGGTACGCCTGGATCCGGGACCAGGTGTACGCCGGCATGGCGGCCGCCGCGGTCGGAACTACCGAATTGCTGGACCGGGCGGTCGAATTCGTCGGCGCCCGGCTGCTCGACGACGGCCCGGACCTCAAACCCGCCTACACCGTCACCGGCGGCGCGGTGCCCAGTGAAGAAACGCTCGACCTTCCCGGCTACCCCGGCGGCACCGACAAGGTCGGCAACTGGGTCAACCGGCAATTCCAGCTCGATGTCTTCGGTGAGGCGCTGCAACTGCTGGCCAAGGCGGGCGCCGCCGACCGGCTCGACGCCGAGGGTTGGCGCGCCGCGCAGACGGCAATCGGGGCCATCGAAAAGCGGTGGCGCGAACCGGATGCCGGGGTCTGGGAAACCGACAACGAGCACTGGACGCAGTCCCGCCTGGCGTGCGTCGCCGGGCTGCGTGCCATCGCGAAACTGGCCGGCGCCGGTCCCGAGGTGGCCGCGTGCGCTTCACTGGCCGATGCGATCCTGGCCGACACGGCGTCGAGCAGCCTGCACCCGCATGGCTATTGGCAGCGCAGTCCCCGGCTCACGGGCGTCGACGCATCATTGCTGTTGCCACCCGTGCGCGGTGCGGTGCCCGCCGACGACCCCCGCACCCGCGCCACCCTGGACGCCGTCCGCCGGGAACTCACCGACGACGGGTTCGTCTACCGCTTCCGCCACGACGAGCGCGACCTCGGCGACGCCGAAGGCGCCTTCCTGCTCTGCGGTTTCATGATGGCGCTGGCCGAAGATCAACTGGGCCACGGCGATTGTGCGATGCGCTGGTTCGAACGCAACCGCGCCGCATGCGGCCCACCCGGGCTGTTCTGCGAGGAATACGACGTGCGGCAGCGCCAGCTCCGCGGCAACCTGCCGCAAGCGTTCGCGCACGCGCTGATGCTCGAATGCACGGCAACCCTCGAAGACGACGAGGCCCACCATGAGTGATTACTGGACCGAGCGAAAGGCAGTTCTGCGATGACACAGACCGTGGTGATCACCGGAGCGAGCGCGGGCATCGGCCGCGCCACCGCGAGGGAGTTCGGACAGCGCGGCGCCAACGTCGTCCTGCTCGCCCGCGGCGCGGCGGGGCTCGACGGCGCCGCTCGTGATGTGGAATCCGGTGGCGGCAAGGCGCTGGCCATTCCGACCGATGTGGCCGATCACTCGGCCGTCGTCGCGGCCGCCGACCAGGCCGAAGCCGCCTTCGGCCCCATCGACGTCTGGGTCAACGTCGCGTTCACGTCGGTGTTCGCGCCGTTCAGCGAGATCAGCGCCGAGGAGTTCAAGCGCGTGACCGAGGTGTCCTACCTCGGGTACGTGCACGGCACCATGGCGGCGCTGGCCAAGATGCGCCCCCGCAACCGCGGCACCATCGTGCAGGTCGGTTCGGCACTAAGCCAGCGATCGATTCCATTGCAGTCGGCCTACTGCGGCGCCAAACACGCCGTCAACGGGTTCACCGAATCGGTGCGCTGCGAGCTGTTTCATGAGGGCTCGAAGGTGCGGATCACCGTCGTCCAGATGCCCGCGGTGAATACCCCGCAATTCGCCTGGGTGCTGTCTCGGCTCCCCCGCCATCCCCAGCCGGTGCCGCCGATCTACCAGCCCGAGGTGGCGGCGCGGGGCGTGCTGTATGCCGCCGATCATCCAGGGCGCAAACAATATTGGGTCGGCGATTCCACCATGGTGACGCTGCTGGGGCAGAAGTTCGTGGCGCCGCTGCTGGACCGCTACCTGGGCCGCACCGGATACGACTCCCAACAGACCAAGGAGCGGGTCGACCCCGACCGGCCCAACAACCTGTGGCAGCCGCTGGACCAGGAGCCGGGCAGCGACCACGGCGCGCATGGCCAGTTCGACGACAAGTCGCATGCGCACAGCCCGCAACTGTGGGCGTCCCAGCACCCGGTCGTCAGCGGCACCGGCGCGCTGAGCGCCGCCGGGGTGGGCGCCTGGCTCGCGGCGCGGGCGGGCCGCCGGTGGGCGCGATGACGCCCGACGCGCGGATCGACGAGGTCACCGCGCAGGTTTACGAAATCCCCACCGACGCACCCGAAGCCGACGGCACCCTGTCCTGGTCGTCGACCACCCTGGTACTGGCCGAGGTTGTGGCCGGCGGCCGACGCGGAATCGGCTACACCTACGCCGACGGGGCCTGCGGCAAGCTGATCGGCGGCAAGCTCGCCGGAGCGCTCACCGGACATGATCCGCTTGACATCCCGGCGCGGTGGGGGTCGATGGTCACGGCGATGCGTAACAACGGCCGGCCGGGATTGGCCTCGTGTGCCATCTCGGCGGTCGACACCGCGTTGTGGGACCTCAAGGGCAAGTTGCTGGAGCTACCGGTATGCCGGCTGCTGGGCATGGCGCACCCCGAAGTGCCGATCTATGGCAGCGGCGGTTTCACCACCTATGACGAGTCCACCACGCGCGGCCAACTCGAGCGCTGGGTCGACGAATGGAAGATCCCACGCGTCAAAATCAAGATCGGCGAATCGTGGGGCTCCGACGTCAGCCGTGACCTGGATCGGATTGCGCTGGCGCGCAAGGTGATCGGCCCCGACGTCGAACTGTACGTGGACGCCAACGGTGGCTACCGCCGCAAACAGGCGATCCGGGTTGCCCACGCAATGACCGACCACGGTGTCACGTGGTTCGAGGAACCCGTGTCTTCCGACGATCTGGACGGACTGCGGGAGGTGCGCGACCAGGTCAGCCCGGACGTGACGGCCGGCGAGTATGGCTACGACCTGGCCTACTTCAATCGGATGCTCGCCGCCGAGGCGGTCGACTGCCTGCAGATCGATGTCACGCGCTGCGGGGGCATCAGCGACTGGGTGCGCGCCGCGGCCGTGGCCGCCTCCTACAACGTGGACGTTTCCGGGCACTGCGCTCCCAACCTGCACGCCCACGTCGCCACCACCATCCCCAATTTGCGGCACTTGGAGTACTTCCACGACCACCACCGCATCGAACAGATGCTTTTCGACGGCGCGCTGTCGCCCGAGGGCGGCGCGTTGCGACCCGATCAGCATCGCCCGGGGTTCGGCCTGGAGTTCAAACGCCAAGACGCCGAGCGCTACCGCAAGGCCTGACGGTCAAGCAGGTCCTCGACACCCCATTGCGGGCAGGTATGGACACGGGCAAAAACGGGAATTGATACGCCAAGGTTTTCACAACGAGAATTGGGGAAACGCGATGACGGTGAACTCCAACGACGAAACTATTGAGCGCCGCGAGGCGCTGGTGTCCGACGTCGTGAAGCACAACGACCTGAGCGCGGTCGACCTGGTACTGGGCCTCGGTGAGCCGCAGCGCGTCGGCAGGTTCTGGTTCTACCTCGAGGGCCATCGCTGGCAATGGTCGGACGCGGTGGCGCGGATGCACGGCTACAAGCCGGGACAGGTCGAGCCCACCACGGAACTGCTGCTTCGACACAAACATCCCGAGGATCGCGAGCGGGTGGCCACCGTACTGGACCGCGTGACGAAGGGAAAGCCGTTCAGCAGCCGGCATCGGATCATCGATACCGCCGGCCGGACCCGCTGCGTCGTCGTCGCCGGCGATCGGATGCTCGACGACCGTGGTGCGCTGGCCGGCACGTCCGGCTTCTACGTCGACGTCACCGACTCGTTGCACTCCGATATCACCAACGTCCTGTCGGCGGTCTCCGAGGCCCGGGCGCGTATCGAGCAGGCCAAGGGCGTGCTGATGACCGCCTACGGCATCTCGGCCGGGCGCGCGTTCGACATTCTGGTCTGGCGTTCCCAGGAGACGAACCTCAAGTTGCGCGACGTCGCCAGCCGCTTCCTGGACGCCGTTACCAGCAAGGCGTCGGCGGAAACGCAAAGCCAGGTGGACCAGGCACTGCTGACCCTGGGTTAGCGGCGACAGTAGGGTCGTCCCAGTGGCGCACCTACTTGGAGCGGAGGCCGTACACCTCGAATATCCGACTCGGGTGGTCTTCGAATCGATCACCCTCGGAGTCAACGAGGGCGCCCGCATCGGCATCGTCGGACGAAACGGTGACGGCAAATCCAGCCTGCTGCGGCTGCTGACCGGGCGGCAACGGCCCGATTCCGGCCGGGTCACCCAGCGCAGCGGGTTGCGGGTCGGCGCACTGTCTCAGGCCGACACCCTGGATCCGGACCGCAGCGTCGGTTACACGCTGGTCGGCGAGGCGGCCGAACACCAGTGGGCCGGTGACGCGCGCGTTCGTGACGTGGTCGCCGGGCTGGTCTGCGACATCGCCTGGGAAGCAAAGGTTGCCACGCTGTCCGGCGGCCAGCGCCGCCGGGTGCAGCTGGCCAGGTTGCTGGTGGGCGACTGGGACGTCATCGCACTCGACGAGCCCACCAACCATCTGGATATCGAGGGCATCACCTGGCTGGCCGGCCATCTGCGCCAGCGCTGGGCACGCAACTGCGGCGGGCTGTTGCTGGTGACCCACGACCGCTGGTTCCTCGACGAAGTCGCCACCACCACGTGGGAGGTGCACGACGGGATCGTCGAACCGTTCGACGGCGGATACGCGGCCTACGTGCTGCAGCGCGTCGAGCGGGACCGAATGGCCGCCGCGGCCGAGGCCAAGCGGCAAAACCTGATGCGCAAGGAGCTGGCGTGGCTGCGTCGCGGGGCGCCGGCGCGCACCTCCAAGCCCAAGTTCCGGATCGAGGCGGCCAACCAGCTGATCGCCGACGTGCCGCCGCTGCGCAACACCGTCGAGCTGGCCAAGTTGGCAACCGCACGGCTGGGCAAGGACGTAATCGATCTGCTCGATGTGTCGGTCTCGTTCGGGGGCCGCGCGGTGCTGCGCGACGTCGAGTGGCGGATCGCCCCCGGCGAGCGCACCGGCATCGTCGGTGCCAACGGCGCCGGCAAGTCAACGCTGCTGGGCTTGATCGACGGCACCATCACGCCGGACACGGGCCGGGTCAAACGCGGCAAGACCGTGCGGCTGGCGGTGCTCGACCAGCAGGGCGATGCGCTGGCCGCGGTCGGCGGCGACCGGATCGCCGATGTGCTGGGCAACCTGCAGGGCGGCTATCAGGTCGATGGCCGTGAGGTCACCCCGGCCCAGCTGCTGGAGCGCCTCGGATTCGCTCGGGGCCAGCTGTCCGCCCGCGTCGAGGATCTGTCCGGCGGTGAGCAGCGGCGGTTGCAGCTGATGCTGACGTTGTTGGCCGAGCCCAACGTGTTGCTGCTCGACGAGCCGACCAACGATGTCGACACCGACACCCTGGCCGCGATGGAGGATCTCCTGGACTCGTGGGCGGGCACTCTGATCGTCGTCTCGCACGACCGCTACCTGCTGGAGCGCGTCACCGATCAGCAGTACGCGGTGCTCGACGGCCGGTTGCGGCATCTGCCCGGCGGTGTCGACGAGTATCTGCAACTGGCCGAGCGGCGGAGGGGCGAGACGACCGCCGGATCACCGCGGCCCCGCGACCCCGCATCGCGAGCGATGTCGGGCGCCCGGCGCCGCGCGGCCGAAAAAGAGGTGGCCTCCATCGATCGCCAGCTCGCGCGATTGGCGGATCGG
Organism: Mycobacterium sp. E2479; assembly: GCF_001667925.1. GTDB lineage: Bacteria > Actinomycetota > Actinomycetes > Mycobacteriales > Mycobacteriaceae > Mycobacterium. Next base: position 11,660 of record NZ_LZJR01000085.1, read on the forward strand.
ATCGAGGAAAAGCACAACGAACTCGCCGCGCACGACCAGTCCGACCACATTGGCATCACCCGGCTCACCCAGGAGTTGCGCGCGCTTCGAGACGAGGTCGCCGAGACGGAGAGCCGCTGGCTGGAGCTCTCCGAGCTGCTGGAATGACGAACCTGTGGCGACCGCAAGCGTGGCGAAGCCGCACCGGCGGGTCGACACCGCTGTACTGAGCCGCAACACATTTCGCGATGCGGTCACAAAATCAGTGCCAGCGCAGCAACACCAGCTCGGAGCCGAAGCCGGGACCCATTGCGAGCATCAGCCCGGGGCTGCCGCTGGGCGGCGGTTTGGCGATGGTGTCGCGCAGGATGTGCAGCACCGACGCGGACGAGAGGTTGGCGACTTCGCCGAGCGAGCGCCAGGTCAATTCCTGTGCCTCCAGGGGCAATTCGAGGCTTTTGGCGATCGTGTTTATCACCCTTGGGCCGCCGGGATGGGTCACCCAGGCGCCGATGTCGTCCTTGGTCAGCCGATGTTCGGCGAGGAAACTGTTCACGTCGTCGGCCAGGTAACGGTCGATGACGTTCGGTAGTTCTGGCGACATCGCCAGTTGCATGCCGTCCGAACCGATGTTCCAGCCCATGATGTGCAGCGATTCGGGGTACAGACGGCTGCGCGAATCCACGATGTCGGGTCCGGCGGAATTCAGTCGCTCGGCCCGCCGGTCGCCGACGGCGATCACGGCCCCGGCGCCGTCACCGAACATGGCCGTCCCGACCAGTCCTGACACGGTCGGCCTGACCGTCGGGAACGTGAGCGAACACAACTCGACCGACACCAGGACGGCGACACCGTCGGGCGCGCCCCGAAGGTAATCGTGCAGGCGTCCGACGCCCGCCGCGCCGGCCGCGCAGCCCAGTCCGAAAAGCGGAGCCCGGCGCACGTCCGGGCGCAGGCCGAGCCGCCCGACGAGCCGGGCATCGAGCGACGGGACCGCGATGCCGGTGACCGTTGTGGTGGCGATCATGTCGATGTCTTGCGGCTGCAGCCCGGCCTCGTCGAGAGCGCCCAGCACGGCGTCGCAGCCCAGCTGCACGGCTTTGTCGATGAAGATCTCGTTGGTCGCGCCGAAATCGGTCAGCTCGCGGTACCGCTCGAGGGGCAGCACGAAGTGGCGGCCGTTGACTCGGGCGGCGGCGTGCAGGCGCCGGACCACGCCTTCGTGTTCCTTCAATGCGGGGAGGTCGACGAGCGCGTCGGTGATTTCGCTTTGGCTATACCGATGCGGCGGCAACGCGCCGAATACACCGGCGATGACGCTCATGCTCTATCCTCTTGATTTCTTAACAAATACGCTCCCCTTACATGCGGCGAACTAATGCGCTTCCGCTTGGCGGTGCAAAAATTTCGCGTATTCAACACATGTCTTATTAAGTCGGCTTTACGTCCACGTAATCATATCCGCCAGCACGGAATTCGTCATTCGGCATCATCCTCTTCCGCCGAGCTGAGCGCCATCGCGATTAACGCTTCGGGCGTCAACGAGTCGATGTCGTCGGCATTGACATTTGCATCGGAGACTGATGTTTCCGGCGTGCCGGCGAGCAATAGAAGTTTCTCGAGCAGTCCCGTTCTTCGAAGCTCGCGCATGGGTATGTTGCGCAGCGCCGACCAAATTTTTTCCTCCTCCGATTCGCCCGCTTCGTCATGCAGAAGCTGTCGGCGAAGATGGTCGGCCAGCGCCGCCGGCGTCGGATAATCGAAGATCAGCGTTCGGGACAAAGCGAGGCCGGTATGGCTGGTGAGCCGGTTACGCAGCTCAACCCCGGTCATCGAGTCAAAGCCGAGGTCGCCGAAAGCGCGGTCGTGGTCGATGGTGTGGCCACCCGGATGCCCGGACACGGCGGCCGCATGCTCGCAGACCAGCTCCACCAGTACCCGATGCTGGTCGTCGGGCGTCAGTCCGTGCAGCCGGTGCGCCAAATCGGGCGTTCGGGTGGCCGTGGCGGGCGGCGTTTGAGTCGCGCTGGCACCCAGCCAAAACCTCTGCCGCGCAAAGCCATACGTCGGCAACTCGACTCGTCGCGCGTTCCTCCCGGCGAACACGCCCGACCAGTCGGCGTCGAGGCCACGGGTGAACAACCTGCCCACCGCACCCAGCACCGATTCCGTCTCGGGCCGATCCTTGACCATGGTGGGCACCGATATGGCCCGTTCGTCGCTCAGCGATTGGTCCACCGCGGCGGTCAGCGAGGCGCCCGGACCCAGTTCCACGAAGAGTTCGGCGCCGGCGTCCTCGGCAGCGCGCACGCCCTCGAAGAAGCGCACCGGCTGACCGACATGCGCCGTCCAGTACTGAGGCGATCCGTAGCCGGCGCCGGCCAGCCGCCCGGTCACGTTAGACACCAACCCGATTCGCGGCGCCCTCACCTCGATGCCGGCCACCGCCGCGGAAAATTCCGCCATCATGGGCTGCATCAACGGCGAATGAAACGCGTGCGACACCGCCAGGCGATGCACGCGCCGGCCCTCCCGGGCCAGCCGGTCCGCCAGGGCTTGAACGGGCGCCCGCGCACCGGAAAGCACCACAGCGTTGGGGCCGTTGACCGCCGCGATGCTCACCTCGTCGTTCAGCAACCCGGCCACCTCGGCCTCGCCGGCGCCGACCGCCATCATCACCCCGCCGGCAGGCAGCCCCGCCATCAATCGTCCCCGCGCCGTCACAATGCGCGACGCATCCGCGAGCGAGAGCACCCCGGCCACACAGGCCGCCGCGATCTCGCCCACCGAGTGGCCCATCACCACATCCGGCGCCACACCGAAGGACTGCCACAGCGCCGCCAGCGCGAGCCCGAGCACGAACAACGCCGGTTGGGCGAACTCGGTGCTACGCAGCAGCTCCGGGTCGGCGCCCCACATCACCTCACGCAGCGGCAGCCGCAGATGAGCGTCCACCGCCGCGGCGGCCTCGTCGTAGGCCCGGGCGAACACGTCGAACCGGGCGTAGAGTTGGCGTCCCATGCCCAGCCATTGCGACCCCTGGCCCGGAAACACAAAGACCGTCTTGCCCAATGGCATCGCCCGGCCCACCGCCACCTCCGGCGTCGACTCACCCGCCGCGAGGCCCGCCAAATTCCTTGCCAGTGACGGACGATCGCCGCACACCAGCACCGCGCGGTGCTCGAAGACAGTCCGGGTGCTGACCAACGACCAGGCCATGTCGAGCGGGCTCACGTCGGGGCGGTCGGCCATATAGGCCGACAGGCGTCGCGCCTGGTTGGCCAACGCCTGTGCCGAGCGGGCCGACAATACCCAGGGCAATGCCTCGCCCCCTGGCGTCTCGGGTCGCCTGATTTCCCGCTGGGCGGGTGGTTGCTCGACGATGAGGTGCGCGTTGGTGCCGCCCATTCCGAACGAGGACACCCCGGCCCGCCGCGGACGATCCATCGACGGCCAGGGCGTCAGGGAGGTGTTGACCTGCAGCCCAAGGTTGTTGAGCTCACCGTCAGGGTCGGTGTGGTTGAGGCTGGCCGGGATGGCGGCATGTTCGATCGCCAGTACGGCTTTGAGTAGTCCCGCGATCCCCGCGGCGCCTCCGGCGTGGCCGGTGTTGGTCTTCACCGATCCGACCAGCACCGGATCGTGGGCGCGCTCGGCGAAGATCTCCCCCAGCGCCTGAGCTTCGACCGCGTCGCCGACCTTCGTCCCGGTGCCGTGGGCCTCGATGTAATCGATGTCGCTGCCCTGCAGGCCGGCATCGGCGAGCGCGCGCCGGATCACGTGCGCCTCGCTGCGCGCCGATGGCACGGTCTGAGCGGTCGCGCTGTGCCCGGCGTTGGCGACGGCGCTGCCGCGAATGACCGCGCGGATGCGATCACCGTCATCCAGTGCCGACGGTAAGGGTTTGAGCAGCACCAGTCCGCCGCCTTCACCGCGCACGTAGCCGTCGGCGCGCCGATCGAACGCATATGTGTGACCCGACGCCGATACCGCGCCGAATTCCCTTTCCATCACCGCGATTTCGTTGGCCAGGTTGAGATGGACTCCGCCCGCGATCGCCAGCGTCGACTGGCCGGTGGCCACGCTTTCGCAGCCAAGGTGCACCGCCACCAGAGAAGACGACTGGCCGGAATCGACGGTCATGCTCGGGCCATGCAATCCGAAGGCGTACGAGATGCGGTTGGCGATCATCGCACGGCTGATCCCGGCGAAGGTGTGGTGGTCCAGGTTATCGGCAAGGTCGCGCAGCGTCAGTGCGGCGTAGTCATCTGTCATCGCCCCGAGGTAAACCGAAATTTGCTCTCCCCGAAGCGTTTCCGGCAATAGGTAGGCGTCTTCGAACAATTCCCAGGTCAGTTCGAGGGCCAGGCGTTGCCGGGGATCCATGGCGCACGCCTCACGCGGTGACAGGTTGAAGAAGTCGGCGTCGAATTCGCCCGCGTCCCCGGTGAACTCAGTGGCCTCACGTCCCTCGCGGATCAAGCGCCAGAACGCGGCGGGGTCGGCGGCGGCGGGAAACCTGCATGCCAGCCCGATGATCGCTACGTCGGTCGACGGCAAGGTCAGGGGCCGACTTCGTCGTCGAGAATCGCGAAAAGCTGGTTCTCGGTGGCGGTTGAGATGTCGTCGTCGAACGCGTCCTCGGGGTGCAGCAGCAGCGGGGCCGGCGATGTGCCCGTCACGCTGCTCAACAGACTTTCCAGCCGGGTGATGAGCTGCGCCCTGTCGCCGGGACTCAGATCGGGCTGGTTGAGCAGGGCCTGTAGCTCTCGGGCAATGCCGTTGAAGCGGGTCACGCGATCGGGCGGTTGCCCTTCGGGGGCGCTGGTGGTCAGCTGGGCGTCGAGGTGTTCGGCAAGTGCGCTTGGCGTGGGCTGGTCGAAGATCAGCGTGGGCGAAAGGGTGAGCCCCGTCGCGATTTTCAGCCGGTTGCGCAGTTCGACGGCGGTCAGCGAATCGAAGCCGAGGTCTTGAAACGCGTCCCCGGCGTTGACGTCCGCGGTGCTGTGGCCCAATACCGTGGCCGCATTGGTGCAGACCAATTCGATTAGTTCGGCACGCCGCTGTTCGGGGGTCATGCCCTCCAGGCGCGCCCGCAGGCCCGTCAGGGACACCATGTCGGTGTGCTCCAGGACCCGGCGGGCCGGGCGGCTGGCCAGCTGGCTGAGCAACGGCGGCAGCGTGTCGCTGTGGTGCGCCAACGCTGCCCTGTCCAGTCGGGTGCCCACCACCATGGGGTGCTCGGTCAGCAACGCGGCATCCAGCAGCTCCAGTGCCTGCATGGTGGACAACGCGCTCAACCCGGCCCGGCTCATCCTGGCCTTGTCACGATCGCCGAGGTCCCGCGTCATCGTCGAGATCTCCTCCCACATCCCCCAGGCCACCGACAAACCCGGCAGCCCGTGGGCGCGGCGGTGCGCGGCCAGCGCGTCGAGGAAGCTGTTGGCCGCGGCGTAGTTTCCCTGGCCCGGCGCACCCACGATGCCGGCCATCGACGAAAACGCCACGAACGCCGACAGATCCAGCTCCTTGGTCAACTCGTGCAGATGCCAGGCCCCGTCAACCTTGGCACGCAGCACCGTGTCGATGCGAGCGGGCGTCAACGACGCGATCACCGCGTCGTCGAGTACGCCCGCCGCGTGGAACACCGAGCGCAACGGGAACTGCGCGGGCACCCCCGCCAGCACCGCCGCGACGGCATCCCGGTCGCCGACATCGCAGGCCGCCACGGACACCGATGCGCCCTTTTGGCGCAATTCGGCGGCCAGCTCCGCCATGCCGTCGGCGCGTTCACCGCTGCGGCTGACCAGCAGCACATGGGGCACCCGGTGCCGCTCCACAAGGTGCCGCGCCACCGCAGAACCCGCCATTCCGGTGCCACCGGTGATCAGCGCGGTGCCGCCCGCCAGCCCGGCGGGACCGTCCGGCATGGTGAGCACGACCTTGCCGATGTGGCGGGCCTGGCTGACAAACCGGTAGGCGTCGGCGGCGGCGCGCGCGTCGAACGCCTTGACCGGCAACGGCGTCAGCACCCCTCCGGCGAACAGCCGCATCAATTCCGCCAGCATGTCGGCGATGCGGTCGGGGCCGGCCTCCATCAGGTCGAACGCGCGATACGTCACGCCGGGGTGAGCCGCCGCGACGGCAGCCGGGTCCCGCAGGTCGGTCTTGCCCATTTCAATGAAGCGCCCGCCTGGCCCGAGCAGCCGCATTGACGCGTCGTTGAACTCCCCCGCCAGGGAGTTGAGTACCACGTCCACGCCACCGGCGAATTTCCGCTCGAAATCCAGGGTGCGGGAATCCGCGATGTGCGCATCGTCGAATCCCATGGCATGCAAGGTGTCCCACTTGCCGCGGCTGGCGGTTGCGAACACCTCCGCGCCCCAATGCCGGGCCAGCTGGACCGCGGCCATGCCCACGCCGCCGGTGGCAGCGTGCACCAGCACCCGCTCCCCGGCGCGCAAGGCCGCCAGCACCGATAGCCCGTAGTAGGCCGTCAAAAACACCACCGGCACGGCCGCGGCCTGCGTCATAGACCACCCGGGCGGCACCCGGGTCACCAACCGGCGATCGACGGCCGCCTCGGAGCCCGCCGAACCGAAAATCCCCATGACCGCGTCCCCCGCCGCCAAATCCGTTACACCGGCTCCGAGTTCGGTGACGATTCCCGCGCCCTCGGCGCCTAGCTGTGCGGCGCCGGGGTACATGCCCAGCGCCACCAGCACATCACGGAAGTTCACGCCGGCCGCGGCCACCCTCACCCGCACCTGACCTGTTTCCGGTGTCGTCGGCGGGTGCTCCTGCACCGCCAGGTCCTCGAGCGTCCCGGCGTCGCCGGCGGCCAGCCGCCACGCCGACGGCGGGTCGGGCAGCTGCAGCATGGTCCGCTGGTCGGCCGGCTTCAGCCGGGGCCTGTACGCCACACCGTCGCGCACCACCAATTGCGGCTCGTCACAGCCGATCACCGTTGCGACGTCGAGTGTTCCGTCGGTATCGACCAGCACCACACGGCCCGGGTGCTCGGCCTGCGCCGAACGCGTCAGGCCCCACACGGCGGCACCGGCCAGGTCCGCGACGTCCTCGCCGTCCAGTCCCACGGCTCCGCGGGTCAGCACCACCAGGACCCCGGCCGCGTCCCCTGTCAGCCACGGTCCCAGCGCACCCAGCGCCTGGTGGGTCGCGCTATAGACGGTGGTGAGCGCGTTGGAGTCCACACACGGCGACTCCCAGACCGTGAAGTGCTCGCCGATGTCGTTGCCGGGCAGCGGTACCGGCGACCACACCACGTCGAGCAGCTCACCGCTGCCGGAACGTGCTGCCACGGCCGCGGACAACTGATCGGCCGAGACGGCACGCGTGACCAGCTCGCGCACCGACAGGACGGGCAGCCCCGACGAGTCGGCCAGCTCGACCGACACGGCGCCGGCACCGGCCGGCGCCAGTCTCACCCGGACCCGCGATGCGCCGGCCGCGTACAGACTCACCCCCTGCCACGAGAACGGCAGGACGGTCTCGATGCGCTCGTCGGCCACTCCCAGCGCATGCAGTGCCGCGTCGAGGACCACCGGATGAAGGCCGAAGTTACCGGCCGATACCCCGGCCTGTTGCGGAAGCTCCACCTCGGCGAAAGTCTCAGTCCCCCTGCGCCAGACGGCCCGCAACCCCTGAAAGGCCGGTCCGTATCCGTAGCCCCGGTCCGCCAGGCCGTCGTACGCGCCCGCCACGGGTACGGCGTCCGCACCCAGCGGCGGCCACACCGACAGGTCAGTGCCCCGCGCGACCGCACCGTCGCTCAGCACGCCTTCGGCATGCAACACCCAATCTGATTGCGCGGCACGCGAATACACTGCGACCGAACGGGTTCTGGCCTCGTCCGCCGCCGCGACCACCACCTGTAGGTGCACCACCCCGGCCGCCGGCACCGTAAGCGGTGCGGACAGCGTCAACTCTTCGATCATCGAGCAGCCGACCTCGTCGCCGGCCCGCAACGCCAGCTCCACGAAGCCGGCCCCCGGGAACAGCACCGTGCCGCCGACCGCGTGGTCGGCCAGCCATGGCTGAGCCGCCAGCGAAAGCCGGCCCGTCAACACCACACCACCCGAATCCGGCCGGTCGACCACCGCGCCCAATAGCGCATGCTCGGCCTCGGCCAGACCCAGGCTGGCGATGTTGGCCGAACCGACCGAATCGCTGGATAGCCAGAACCGGCGCCGCGCAAAGGCATACGTCGGCAGCTCGACACGCCGGGCGTCCGTCTCGGCGAAGGCCGCGGCCCACCGCACCTCGGCCCCGGCCGTGAACAGCTGTCCCGCAGCGCGCAGCAGCGAGTCCACTTCGGGGCGGCCCTTGGCCATTGTCATCACCGAGATCGCCCGGTCAGTCGTCAAGGATTGCTCCACCGCGGACGTCAACGCCGCCCCCGGGCCCACCTCCAGGAACACGCCGGCGCCCAGCGATTCGGCCAGCCGCACACCGTCGATGAATCGCACCGGCTTGCGCACATGGTCGACCCAGTACCCGACGGTGCCGTAGTCGGGTCCGGCCAGTTGCCCGGTCAGGTTGGATACCAGGGCAACACGCGGCTCACCCGGCGACACATCAGTGATCGCCGTCGCGAAGTCCCCCATCATCGGCTCCATCAACGACGAGTGAAACGCGTGCGAGACCGCCAGCCTGTGCACCCTGGCGCCGTGGTCCGCCAGCCGGTCCGCGACCGCGGCCACCGCGCCCTGCTCGCCGGAGAGCACCAGCGATTGCGGGCCGTTGACCGCCGCGATGCTCACGGCACCGCTGAGCAAGGGAGTTACCTCTGCTTCCGTCGCGGTCACGGCGACCATCACCCCGCCGGCGGGCAACCCGGCCATCAACCGGCCGCGCGCCGCGACGAGCCGCGCCGCATCGGGCACCGACAGCGCCCCCGCCACACACGCAGCGGCGATCTCTCCCACCGAATGGCCGATCACCACATCGGGTTCCACACCGAAGGACTGCCACAACGCGGCCAACGCGATCTCCAAGACGAACAACGCCGGCTGGGCAAACTCCGTGCTCTGCAACAACTCCGGGTCGCCGCCCCACATCACCTCACGCAACGGCAACCGAGCGTGGGCGTCGACCGCCGCGACAACCTCGTCGAAAGCCTGGGCAAACACGGGAAACCGCTCGTACAGCTCGGCGCCCATGCCCAGCGACTGCGAGCCCTGTCCGGGGAAGACGAATACCCGCTTGCCCACCGATCGGATCCGGCCGACCAGCACGTCCGGGTCCGGCCGACCGGACGCCAGCCCCGCCAACCCCGCGGTCAGCGCCTCGCGGTCGGCACCCACCAGCACCGCGCGGTGCTCGAAGGCGGCCCGGGTGGTCGCCAGCGACCAACCCACGTCAGCCGCTCGCACGCCCTCGTCGGCACTGAGCCGATCCAGCAGTCGCTGCGCCTGACCGGCCAGCGCCTCTGGAGACCGGGCCGAAACCACCCACGGAACCACCGGATTCGGCGTCGCGGCTACCCGTTCGGGTTCGCTGTCGAGTTGCGCGGGGGCCTGCTCGACGATCACGTGCGCGTTGGTGCCGCTGATCCCGAACGACGAGACGCCGGCCCGCCGTATTCCGCCGTGATCGGGCCATGGCCGCGGCTCGGTCAACAGCGACACCGCACCGGCCGACCAATCCACGTGCGGCGACGGCTCATTCACGTGCAGCGTCTTGGGCAGCACGCCGTGCCGAATCGCCTGCACCATCTTGATCACCCCGGCCACCCCCGCCGCTGCCGAGGTATGCCCGATGTTCGATTTGATCGAGCCCAACCACAGCGGCCGGTCCGCCGGGCGATCCTGACCGTAGGTCGCCAACAGCGCCTGGGCCTCGATGGGATCCCCGAGGGTGGTGCCGGTGCCGTGACCCTCAACCACATCCACGTCGGCCGCCGCCAGTCCGGCGTTGGCCAACGCCGCCCGGATCACCCGCTGCTGCGACGGCCCGTTCGGTGCGGTCAACCCGTTCGACGCGCCGTCCTGATTCACCGCCGTGCCGCGCAGCACCGCCAAGACGGGATGCCCCAGGCGGCGCGCGTCGGCCAGCCGCTCGAGCACCAGCACACCCGCGCCCTCCGACCACGAAGTCCCGTCCGCCGCACCGGCGTACACCTTGCACCGGCCGTCGGGGGCCAGCGCACGCTGGCGGCTGAACTCGACGAAGGCCGCGGGGGTGGCCATGACGGTCACACCGCCTGCCAGCGCCAGATCACATTCGCCCGACCGCAACGACTGCGCGGCCAGATGCATGGAGACCAACGACGACGAACACGCGGTATCCACCGACACGGCCGGGCCTTCCAGGCCCAGCACATAGGACACCCGGCCCGAGGTCACGCTCAGCGTCGAGCCCGTGAGGCCGTAGCCCTCCAGCTCGCCCTTCACCTCGCCGCCATAGCCGGCGTGAATGACCCCAGCGAACACTCCGGTCGCCGAGCCGCGCAACGCGAATGGGTCAATGCCCGCCCGTTCCAACGCTTCCCAGCAGATCTCCAGCATCATCCGTTGCTGGGGATCCATGGCCAGCGCCTCGCTGGGCCCGATGCCGAAGAATCCGGCGTCGAACTCACCCGCGTCCTGCAGGAAGCTGCCCTGCCGGGTGTACATCTTTCCCTTGGCATCGGGGTCGGGGTCGTACAGCCCTTCGACGTCCCAGCCGCGATCGGCCGGGAAGTCCGACACCGTGTCGCGCCCCTCGATCACCAGTTGCCACAGGTCTTCTGGTGATTCGACTCCACCGGCGTAGCGGCACGCCATGCCCACCACCGCGACGGGCTCGGAAAGCCGGCCCTCCAATTCCGCGACGCGCCGCCGGGTCCGCCTGAGATCCGCCGTGAGGCGTTTCAGGTAGTCGACGTGCTGCGTGGTGCCCGGCATCGTTGCTCCTTGTGGGGTGTCAGCGGCCGAGTTCTTCATCGAGGATCGCAAAGAGTTGGCTTTCGGTGGCGGCGTCGAGGTCGTCGTCGAGATGTTCGGCATCTCCAAGATCGCCCGGCGGGAGCGCGGCGAGCAGGTTGTGAATGCGGGTCCTCAGCACCGACTTGTCGTCGGCATCCCAGCTGGGCGCCCCGAGCAGCGCCTGCAGTTCCCGCGTGATGTCGTTGAAGCGACCCATCAAATTCGGCTGATCGCCGGCGCCCGCAGTACCGGCCAGCTGGGTGTCCAGATGAGCCGCCAGCACGGTGGGTGTCGGATAGTCGAATATCAGTGTCGGCGAAAGGCTAAGGCCTGTAGCATTTTTGAGCCTGTTGCGCAGCTCGACGGCGGTCAGCGAATCGAACCCCAGCTCTTGGAAGGCGCGGTCGGCATTGACGTCCGCCGGACTGGGCACACCCAACACCATCGCCGCGTTGCCGCAGACCAGGTCGACCAGCTCGCGCTGTCGCGCCTCGGAACTCAGGCCGTGCAGCCGCGCCGAAAGCCCGCTCGTCGAGGCGGTGACGTCGTTGTCGTCGATGACACGCCTGGTGGGACCGGCCACCAGTTCCCGCAGCAGTGGCGGCAGCGCGGCGACGTTGTCGGACAGGGCGGCCCGGTCCACCCGGGCCGCAACCAGCACCGGACTGTCGACGAGCATCGCGGCGTCGAAAGCCGCCAGCGCCTGTTCGGTGGACAGCGGCGCCAGCCCGATTCTGCTCATCCTGGCCTTGTCGCGGTCCCCAAGGTGCGCGGTCATCGCCGAGGCCTGCTCCCACAGGCCCCAGGCCAGCGACAGGCCAGGAAGTCCCTGGGCGCGCCGGTAGGCGGCCAGCCCGTCGAGGAAACTGTTGGCCGCCGCGTAGTTGGCCTGGCCCGGGGTCCCCACGATCCCGGCCATCGACGAAAACACCACGAACGCCGAGAGATCCAGCTGCCGGGTGAGCTCGTGCAGATTCCAGGCTCCGTCGACCTTGGCGCGCAGAACCGCCTCCACCCGATCCGGGGTCAGCGACGAGATCAACCCGTCGTCGAGAATGCCCGCGGCATGAATGACTCCGCGCAGCGGATAGCCCGCCGGTATCTGGGCCAGCATCGCCGATGCCGCTTCGGGGTCGGCGACATCACAGGACACGACCGACACCTGCGCCCCGCCCTCCCGCAGCGCGGCCACCAGGTCGGTGACCCCGGCGGCCCGGGCGCCGGTCCGGCTGACCAGCACCACGTGGGCCACTCGGTAACGGTCAACGAGGTGGCGGGCCAGCGCCGAACCGGCCATACCGGTGCCACCGGTGATCACCACGCTGCCCCCCGCCAGCCCGCCACCGCAGCCACTGAGCAC
>NZ_LZJR01000086.1 GCF_001667925.1 Mycobacterium sp. E2479
GCGCCGACGGCCTCCGCGAGCTTCTGCTCCCCGACATGAACATCGTCGCTGTTCGCCGTGACGCGAAGCCCCGGCTCCGCCACCGGTTCCACCGATGGCCCCGCCCCCGGCGGCTTACGACCAGCAAAAGGGCCCGAGTCTGATCGAGCGCATGGTGACCAGCAAGCTGCGCGCGCAGCGCCCGTCGTTCCGCACCGCGCAACCCGACTCCACCCATCGCCTGCCGCTGCGGGCCGCGTCGCGCACCACGGGGATGACCGCATATCAGCTGGGCCTGAGGGCCGACGGGCACCAAATCCTGTCGGACATCTCCTTCATCGCGCGTCCCGGCGCCATGACCGCGGTAACCGGACCGTCGGCCGCACGTAATTCCGCGCTGCTCACGCTGCTGGCCGGCACCAGAGCACCCAGCTCCGGACGCGTCACCGTGGACGGACACGACGTCCACGCAGACCCGGAGTCCATGCGGGCCCACATCGGGTTGGTCCCCCGGGTCGATCGTCTGCATCCTCAGCTCACGGTCGCGCAGACCGTGAAGTATGCCGCCGAAATCCGGCTGCCCCCGGACACCTTGCCCGAGGAACGTGACCGCGAGGTCGGCCAGATTCTCGACGAACTCGAGCTGACACCGCACCAAGGCACCAGGATCCGCAAACTGGCACCCGACGTGCGCCGGTGCGTTGGCCTGGCGGTCGAGCTCGTCTCCCGGCCGAGTCTGCTCGTCGTGGACGAGCCAACCGCCGGACTCGACGGGGCTCAACAACGTCAGGTGATGGCGATCCTGCGGCACCAGGCCAACATTGGCTGTGCCGTCGTGGTCGCGATCTCGGCGCGCACGTCGCTCACCGACTTGAACGCGTGCGACCAGGTCTTGGTGCTCACCGCCGCGGGCACGATGGCCTACCTCGGAACGCCCTTGCAGATCGAATCCGCGATGGGCACCACCGACTGGTCGAGCGTGCTGTCACGGGTCGGCGCAGATCCCGACGGAGCCCACCGCGCCTTCCGCGCGAGGCAGCAGACGGCTGCCCCGACCACCCCTCCCGAAGTCGCTGCACCCGGTCCTCCGCAGCCCGGGCTGTCCAGGAACCGCCAGATCCGATGGGTGGCCCGACGCGAGGCTCACCTGCTTCTCGGCGATCGCGCCTACTTTGCGTTCCTGGCTATCCTGCCGTTCGTGTTGGCGGGGCTGGCGCTGCTGATTCCCGGTGATTCCGGCCTGATGAAGCCCGGTCCGGGCAGCACCAACGCCCATCAGGCCATCGAGATCCTGGCCGCCCTCAACGTCGCGGCGGTGATCATCGGCACGGCGCTGACGATCCGCGCGCTGGTTTGCGAACACAGAATCTTTCGGCGCGAGCAGGAGGTCGGTCTGTCCGCGCCGGCCTACCTGACCGCCAAGGTCATCGTGTACGGCCTGGCCGCGGCCGTCTGGACGGCCGTCGCGGTGGCCATCGTCATCGCGGTCAAGGGCGGCCCCGGGGGAAGCTCCGTCTTGCTGCACAACGCCACGGTCGAGCTGTACGTGAGCATGGCCGTCACCGCGATCGTGTCCGCCCTCGTCGGCCTCGCGCTGTCGTCGCTGGGGAAGTCGCTGCGGGAGGTTTTGCCGCTGATGGTGCCGGTGATCCTGGCGTCCGCGCTGTTCAACGGGAGTCTGGTGCAGCTGGTGAGTGTGTGGGGCCTGCAGCAGGTCAGCTGGTTCGTCCCGGCCCAATGGGGATTCGCGGCCGCGGCGTCCACCGCGAATCTGCGCAGGGTCGACTCGCTTGCCGCCGACGCCGTGACGTGGACCCACTACAGCGGTTGGTGGGTGTTCGACATGGGGATGCTCGTCCTGTTCGGGGTGATCGCGGCGGGGTTCACCCTCTATCGGCTGCGGTCGCCCCTCGGCGAGAGCCGCAACCCGCCGCCCGACCGCGAGCCGCAAAATCCTCAGCGCTGAGTACCGGCGCCGGGCGCCGACGGCCGTCGCAAGGTTCTGCTCCCCGACATGAACATCGTCGCTGTTCGCCGTGACGCGAACCGCCCATTACTGTCGTTTTATGGCGCCTGAACCCACTACCACTGCCGAATATCTGCGCAATGCCTTGGACGGGCGTTGGCGCGACGTCAGAAACCGGATGCGAGACACCCTCACCGAGGACCTGTTCCGCCCGCACTACACACCGAACACCGTGATCGCCCGCACCAAAGTGGCGGAGCAAATGAGAATTATGGCGGCGTTCGGCGCGGCTGCCGACAGTTTCAAGAAAGAACACGGCGGCACGGGCGACGTCGGTGCGGCGATCACGATGATCGAGATGCTGGCGATGTCGGATCTGTCGCTGATGGTGAAGGCCGGCGTGCAGTGGGGCCTGTTCGGCGGGGCGGTGGAGAACCTGGGGACAGAGCGCCATCACGAGCTCTACGTGCCCAAGATCATCAGTCTGGATCTGCGGGGTTGTTTCGCGATGACCGAGACCGGACATGGCAGCGACGTGCAGTCGCTAGAGACCACCGCGACCTACGACGCTGAGACGCAAGAGTTCGTCATCGACTCCCCCACCCCGTCAGCCCGTAAGGACTACATCGGCGGCGCCGCCGAAACCGCAACCATGGCAGCGGTTTTCGCGCAGCTGATCACAACCGAGGACGGCAAGCCGGTCAATCACGGTGTGCACTGCGTGCTGGTCCCGATCCGGGACGAGGACGGCAATGACCTGCCCGGGGTCACCACGTCGGACTGCGAATACAAGGGCGGACTGCCCGGCGTCGACAACGGGCGCATCGTGTTCGACCATGTCCGCGTCCCGCGGGTAAACCTGCTCAACAAATACGGTGACGTCGCGGCAGACGGCACGTACAGTTCGCCGATCGACAACCCGAACCGCCGGTTCTTCACCATGCTGGGCACCCTGGTCCGCGGCCGGATCACGGTGGGCGGCAGCGCGGGCGCCGCCGCCCGCGTGGCGCTGGATATCGCCACCCGGTATGCGTTGCAGCGCAGGCAGTTCACCGCACCTGGTGACGACTCCGAAGTGCTGATCATGGACTACCTGGTGCACCAGCGCCGACTGTTTCCGTTGATCGCGAAGTCCTACGCACTGCAGTTCGCGCAGAACGAATTGGTGGGCAAGTGTCACGACGTGCAGAGCGCTGACGCGCCCGACGCCGACGAGCAACGCGAACTCGAAGCGCGTGCCGCCGGGCTGAAGGCGGCCAACACCTGGCATGCGAGTCGGGCGATTCAGGAGTCCCGCGAGGCGTGTGGCGGCGCGGGTTACATGGCCGAGAACAGGCTGATCGGGCTTCGGGGCGACACAGACGTTTTCACCACCTTCGAGGGCGACAACCATGTGCTGACCCAATTGGTGGCCAAGGAACTGCTCACGGCCTACGCCGACGACATCAAAAGCATGAGTCCGGTCGAATGGGTGCGCTTCGCCGCCAGTACCGTGGGTGAACGCGTCGTCAAACGCACTGCGGCAGAGGCGATTATCCAAACGATCGTTGACGCCCGGCAAGACAGCGAGGAAGAGGGCAGCCTCTTCAACCGCGGCACGCAGATCACGATGTTCGAGGACCGCGAGGAGTATCTGCTGGCATCGGTGGCCCGTCGCCTGCAGGCCAAATCCAAAGAGATGTCGGCATTCGACGCGTTCAACTCGGTGCAGGACCACGTTTTGCACGCAGCCAGCGCGCACATCGATCGAGTCATCCTCGAGGCGTTCGTCGCCGGGATCGACGCGTGCCCTGACGAGCAGGCCCGCGAACTGCTGGGCATCTTGTGCGACCTTTACGCGCTATCAGTCATCGAGGTCGACAAGGCCTGGTACATCGAGCACCGCTATCTGTCCACCGAACGCGCCAAGGCGGTCACCCGGGGGATCAACGACCGATGTCGCGCGCTGCGCCCGCATGCCGAGACGCTGGTCGACGGCTTCGGCATCCCGGAACGGCTCCGTTACGTCGAAATGCTGCACCCGGAAAACCTGTCCGAGGCCGTCACCAGCTGACGGGCCGCTCAGCGGTCGTCAAGCCACCACGCGCCCGGCGCCTGGGCCAAAACACTATTGGTTCGGCACCTTGCCGAGGGTTTGCAGCTTGCCGTCTGGGCCGATCCGGAACTTGACCGTCCCGATCCCGGTGGGACAACACAGCTGATCGTTTCCCTTCTGCCATTGGTATTGAACGGTCACGGTGTCATCCGAGGGCGGCAGCACGGTGATGTACGGCTTCGGGTTCGAGGTGGGGCTACCGAGCGGCGTGTTGTGGTCGAAGAAGATCAGTTGTTGCGGGGTCGATTCGCTGGCGATCGTCGGGACGATCTGCACCCAGTACAACCGGCAGTTTCGCGTGTGGCCCCTGCCCATCTCGACCCAGATGGTGCCGGGGATGGTGATCGGAACCGCGGTGATGGCCCGGCGCACGGTGTCGCCCGTGGGTCCATCGGAGTCCTTGCAGGTGTCGGGCCGGGCCGGTGGTGGCGCGGCGGGCTTCCAGCCGCAACCGGAGGCCAGCAAAATCAGAACGATCACAATGAGCTGACGCACGCGGTGAGCTTAGCGAAGACTGTGAATGTCCCATCGGTTTGGTCAAAAACCCTGTTCTGAGCAGCGTTTCGACGGGCATGCTGAGTAGCCTCGAGCGGGACAGACGGTCAACGATGACCTGCGCTAACGCGATCCTTAGCCGTGTGTACCCCCGGCGAATTCACACCGGCGCGTTGGCGGTTGAGAGAAAGAAGTAAACCGGGGGAAATTCCGGGCAGCGATGCCGAAACATGCCTGCCCCACAATGAACTCACCCGATGCGGAGCTAACCCGTAGGCACTTGACGGAGGGACGTGAGCGTGGCCAGGGAGTCCATGGCGCGTGAGAACGCCGTGAACACCATGTGCGCTTACTGCGGCGTCGGTTGCGGCATGGTGTTGCAGATCACAACGGATCCGCGAACAGGCCGCGATCACGTCGCCAAGTCGGTTGGGAGCAAGGAACATCCGGCCAACTTCGGGCGGTTGTGCACCAAGGGCACCACCACCGCGGACATGCTGAAAGCGCCCGGCCGGATGGCCTCAGCGCATGTGCGGGCCGACCGCAGCGAACCACTCGAGCCCATTGACATGGACCGGGCGATCACCCAGTGCGCGAAGCGGTTACGCGCAATCGTCGATGAGCACGGCGCGGACTCCTTCGCTATGTACGTGTCCGGGCAGATGTCCATCGAAGCGCAGTACCTGGCGAACAAGCTGACCAAAGGCTTCATCGGCACCAACCAGATCGAGTCGAACTCGCGGCTGTGCATGGCCAGCGCGGGCTCTGGATACAAGCTCTCGCTGGGTGCGGACGGACCGCCCGGGTCGTACCAGGACTTCGAACGTGCCGACGTCTTTTTCGTCATCGGCGCCAAC
Organism: Mycobacterium sp. E2479; assembly: GCF_001667925.1. Lineage (GTDB taxonomy): Bacteria > Actinomycetota > Actinomycetes > Mycobacteriales > Mycobacteriaceae > Mycobacterium. The sequence goes on from NZ_LZJR01000086.1 coordinate 5,393, forward strand.
ATGGCCGACTGCCACCCGATCCTGTTCTTGCGCATGATGGACCGGATCAAGGCGGGCGCGAAGCTGATCGTCGTCGACCCGCGCCGCACCGCGACCGCCGACAAGGCCGATCTTTTCCTGCAGATCGCTCCGGGAGCCGATCTGGCACTGCTCAACGGACTGCTGCATCTGATCGTCGAGAACGGCCACATCGACGCAGATTTCATCGCCGAATTCACCGAGGGCTGGGAGGTGATGGCCAGTTTCCTGGAGCAGTACACGCCCGACATGGTCAGCGCGGTGACCGGCATACCCGAACAGGACATCCGCAAAGCGGCTCAAATGATCGGTGAAGCGGAGAATTTCATCAGCTGCTGGACGATGGGCCTCAACCAGAGCACGCACGGCACCTGGAACACCAACGCCATCTGCAACCTGCACCTGGCTACCGGCGCCATCTGCAAGCCAGGAAGCGGGCCCTTCTCGCTCACCGGCCAACCCAACGCGATGGGCGGTCGCGAGATGGGTTACATGGGCCCGGGTTTGCCGGGTCAGCGTTCGGTGACATCGGACGACGATCGCGAGTTCGTCGAAAACCTATGGGGCATTCCCCACGGAACGCTGCGCACCCAGGTCGGCAGCGGCACCATCGACATGTTCTCCCGAATGGCCGACGGGAAGATCAAGGCGTGCTGGATCATCTGCACCAATCCCGTTGCCTCAGTGGCCAATCGAAAAACGGTACTGGCCGCACTGGAAAGCACCGAATTGGTGATCGCGCAGGACGCGTTCTTCGAGACCGAGACCAACGAATACGCCGACGTGTTGTTGCCGGCCGCCCTGTGGACGGAATCCGAAGGGGTCATGGTCAATTCCGAGCGCAACATGACCTTGTTCCAGCCGGCGATGCGGGCGCCCGGCCACGCTCTGCCCGACTGGCAGATCATCGCCCGGATCGCCTGCGAGATGGGATTTTCGGGGGCGTTCAGCTACGAATCCGCCGAGGAGGTCTTCGAGGAGATCAAGCGGTTCTCCAACCCGAAGACGGGCTATGACCTACGCGGCGCCAGCTATGAGCGACTGCGTAAGGGTCCGCTGCAGTGGCCGTGCGCTCCCGAAACCGAAGGCGACCGCAACCCAATGCGTTATGTCAACGACGGTGTCAGCCAGACGCAGTTGGTCCGCGCCGATGGCAGCGTGCCGCGGTTGGCCTTCCCGACGCCAACTGGTCGTGCGGTGTTCTTCGCCCGTCCGCACCTGCTGCCCGAGGAAATGCCCGACGACGACTACCCCTTCCTGCTCAACACCGGCCGCCTGCCGCACCAATGGCACACCATGACCAAGACCGGCAAGGTGGCGAAACTCAATAAACTCAATTCCGGACCGTTCGTCGAGGTCCACCCCGACGACGCCGCCCGCCTCCAGATCATCGACGGCGATCAGATCGAAATCGCCTCCCGCCGAGGGCGTGCCGTGCTGCCGGCCGTCATCAGCGACCGGGTGCGGCCCGCCAACTGCTTCGCCCCCTTCCACTGGAACGACGCCTTCGGCGAATATCTGTCGATCAACGCCGTCACCAACGATGCGGTCGACCCGATCTCGAACCAACCCGAATTCAAGGCGTGCGCCGTCACGTTGACAAAGGTCGCCGTCTCGCAACCTGTCTCGGGCACCGAAGCGCCGGCACCGCGCGACACACTACCACCCGCGCCCACGGAGGTACGAGAAATCAGCGTGTCACAAGTCGACGCCCTGGCCGAATTGCTGGGTGTGGCAACGCAACCCAAGCCGGAATTCAACGAGCTCGGTCGCTCGTATCTTGCCGGTATGCTGTCGGGGCTTCGCTCGGACGCGGGTCGGCGTGCCGGTGGGGTGCCCACTTTGCCGCTGAGCGCGCCGTTCGATTCCAGCACCCGGCTCTGGGTGGATGGCCTGCTGGCGGGGTTGTTCTCGCGCATCGACGGACCGGAGCCAGGGGCGCCGCCAGAGGGGGCCCGGTCGAACTCGCCGACCGCCCAGCAACCGCCCGCCGTGACCGCCGGCGCCAAACCCGCGGCCGAGCGCGCTCCCATCGTGGTGCTGTGGGCATCGCAGACCGGGAATGCCGAGGAACTCGCCGCCGAGATCGCGGCGCGGTTGGGCACCGCGGAGCTTCCCGTCGTGCTGCACAGCATGGATGACTTTCCGCAGGCCGAGTTGGCGACGACGCGGGAGCTGTTGCTCGTCACCAGCACCACCGGTGACGGCGAAGCGCCCGACAACGGCGCCGGCCTCTGGCGGGTGCTGACATCCGACAGCGCGCCGCGACTCACCGGCACCCGCTACGCGGTACTCGCGCTCGGTGATTCCAACTATGACGATTTCTGCGGTCACGGACGCAAGTTGGACGCGCGCCTCGCCGAGCTGGGAGCGGTGCGCATCGCCGACCGGGTGGATTGCGAACCCGACTACGACGACACCGCCGCGAAGTGGTTGAGCGACATCATCGAAGCCCTGACCCGGACGCCGACCTCCGTCGGCGGAGACGGTGCTACGCCGACGCCGGCCCGCGCTTCCGCGGTTGTGGCGCCATCCCGCCCGAGCACGCCCGCCGCCAGCACCTACAACAAGAAGCGCCCGCTGGTCACGGGCATGATGCGCAACACCGTGCTGAGCCAGCCGCAATCGACAAAAGACGTGCGCCACTTGGTTTTCGACATGCCGGAGGAATCCGTGACCTATGCGGCCGGTGACGCGCTGGGCGTGTGGCCGCGCAATAGCGACGAGTTGGTCGACCAATGGCTGTCGGTCACCGGACTGAATGGGCAGACCCCGGTCGAGGTCGGCGAGCACGGTCTGATGTCGTTGCGTTCCGCGATCACCGAGCGAATCGAGATCGCCCATATCAGCCGGGACCTGGTGCGGTTCGTGCAAGAGCGCACCGCTGACTCAACACTCGCGGAGCTGTTGAAACCGGAAAACAAGCGCGCACTGTCGGAGTGGGCGTGGGGACGCCAGTCCATCGACCTGCTGTCGAAGCTGCCGGTCTCCGCGTCGGCCCACGAGTGGCTGCGGGTCCTCAAACGCCTTCAGCCGCGGCTGTACTCGATTTCGTCCAGCCCGAAAGCTTTCCCGGGAGAGGTTCACCTGACGGTCTCCCCGGTGCGGTTCAACTTCCAGGGCGTGCCGCGCCGCGGGGTGTGTTCGACCTACTTGGCCGACCGCTCACCCGGCGACCGAGTGGCCGTCTATCTGCAGCCGTCGAGCAACTTCCGGCCTCCGAGTGAGTCGGACACGCCGATGATCATGATCGGTCCCGGGACCGGCATCGCGCCCTTCCGCGGTTTTCTGCAGGAACGACGGGCGCTCGGCCACACCGGACCCAACTGGCTGTTCTTCGGTGAGCAGCACGCCGCCACCGACTTCTATTACCGCGACGAACTCGAGCAGATGCGTGATGACGGGTTCCTCACCGAGTTGGACCTGGCGTTCTCACGCGACCAGCAGCAAAAGGTCTATGTGCAGCACCTGATGCGCAAGCGTGGAGCCCAGCTGTGGAGCTGGCTGCAGGACGGCGCCCAGCTGTACGTCTGCGGCACCGCCGATCCCATGGCCAAGGACGTGGACCGGACGCTCTGCGAGATCGCCGCCGAATTCGGCAACCTGGACCCGGACGCAGCAAAGGACTACGTCCGATCCCTGAGCGCCGACAAGCGCTACCACCGCGACGTCTACTAGCGTCGATCGGCCATTGCCGCCCCAAGCCGTAACACAGCGGAAACATCGCACACCCGCCGCCGAAACTTCCGCGTCGCACGATTGGCCTCATAAGGTCGCGCGCCTGAAGGAGTGACGACATGGTGGCTCGGGAGTGTGATGGACCCGATCGGGTCTTGAAGAACGGCTGCCCGCTGCAATGCCGGCTGCGATCCGCCGGCATGGCCGATGAATCCATCAGTGACCAGTGCGACTGGGCAGGGTTGCCGGTGAACCTGGATTTTGCGTTCTCGCGAGATCAACGCGACAAGGTTTACACGCAGCACCTGATGCGCAGGCGCGGCACGCGGTTCGGGCCATGGCGACGGGGTGGCCATGTCTGCGTCTGTGAGATCGCCGGGGACGAATCGCTCACCAGCGGCTAGCGACGCTGCTCGGATTCAACGGCGCGACTTTGCCTCGCAACGCGGCCGACGCAAAAAATCACCGAGGTTGAAATCCCCTGACGCTTCCACGCCGTAGCTTTTGCGGGCGTTGAGCTGCGCTGACCCGCCCACTGACCCGGCTCACACGTGCTCCGGCCGCGGTTGGCGCCCGCTCGACGGATGGCCAGTAATCCGCGTTCCGGGTACTAAAAAACATGCCGATTGCCATGAGCCGAAGACCCGCGCAAGCCTCCGCCACGCCGACGCCTGCCGATCAAGAGGTTTGAAAAGCATGGTGAGCGTGACGATCATCGAAACGTCGGGCTTGGGTGACCGCAGCTATCTCATCAGCGACGGTGAGGTTGCCGTCGCGGTGGATCCGCAACGAGACATCGATCGGGTGCTCGAGCTGACTAAAGACCTGCGCATCACCCACGTGCTGGAAACCCACATCCACAGCGACTACGTGACCGGCGGCCTGGCACTGGCCAGAGCGACCGGCGCCCAATACGTCGTTCCCGCAGGGGAAGAGGTCCATTTTGACCGCCGCGCGGTTGAGGATCGCGACCGGATCGACACCGGCGGAATACATCTGGAAGCGTTGTTCACCCCCGGACATACCCACCATCACGTCAGCTATGTGCTGCGCGAGGATTCCGGGGACACTATCGGCGTCTTCACGGGCGGGTCGCTGCTGTTTGGTAGCACCGGCAGAACGGACCTGGTCGGTGACGACCACACCGAGGAATTGGCCCGGCGGCAATACGATTCGGTCCGGCGCCTCGCCGATGAGCTGCCTTCGGAGACCGCGATCTACCCCACCCACGGATTCGGCAGTTTCTGTTCGGCGACCCCGCCCGACGGTGACGCCTCCACCATCGGCGAACAACGCCTCATCAATCCGGCGCTGACGAAGGACGAACAGGAATACGTCGACGAGCTTGTGGCCGGGCTTGCTGCGTATCCCGCCTACTACGCGCACATGGGCGTCATCAACAGGGCCGGCCCCGAAGCGGCGGACCTCTCCCCGCCCAAACCGGTGGACGCGCAGGAGCTTCGGCACCGGATCGACGCCGGCGAATGGGTGGTCGACCTTCGGAACCGAACGGCGTTCGCAGCAGGGCACCTGCGCGGCAGCTACGGATTCGAGCTGTCGGGGTCTTTCGTGAACTACCTCGGGTGGCTTTACAGCTGGGGCGCACCGCTGACGTTGATCGGTGAGGACACCGAGCAAGTCGCCGACGCTCAGCGCGAGCTCGCCCGCATCGGCGTCGATCGCCTCACCGGCAGCGCCACTGGCGACATACGCGCGCTGGCCGATGGTGCGACGCTGGGCAGTTACCGGGTCGCGTCGTTCAAGGACCTCGTCGACGCGCTCGACACCGGCACGGTCACCGTCGTCGATGTTCGTCAGTCAAACGAATTCGACAACGGCCACGTGCGTGATGCGGTCAACATCGCGCTGCACGAGCTGCCGGAGCGCCTCGTCGAACTACCCGAAGACCGCGAGCTTTGGATCCACTGCGCCAGCGGATACCGGGCGTCGATCGCCGCGGCTCTGCTCGACCGGCAGCAACGCCGCGTTGTGCTCATCGACGACGACTACGACAACGCCGAAAACCTGAGCATCACCGAGGTTCACGGTGATTGAAAATGCGTGCCGTCGCCGCGATCGCGCGTAGTGACTAAAGTGAGGCGCCCACAACGGGAGGAAACACCATGAGCGCACCGACCGCCGACGCCATCACGTCGGCCGAGCTGCACGAGCGGCTCGGATCTTCGACCGCTCTGCGCATCGTTGATGTTCGGACACCCGCGGAGTTCGAAACCTCACACATACCCGGGTCTCACAACGTGCCGCTGGACTTACTGGACGAACGCTCCCGCGAGATTGCCCAGCTTTTGGGCGGGGATCGGGAGACCGTCCTGGTATGCCGTTCGGGGCAACGCTCTACCAAGGCCCTAAAACTTTTGCGCAACGCGGGTTTGACCGGTAGTCGCGTGTTGGAGAACGGCATCCTCGACTGGGAGGGACAAGGCTTTTCGGTTGATCGCGGCGCCCAGCGATGGGACCTCGAGCGCCAGGTACGCCTCGTCGCGGGATCGGTCGTACTTTCGTCCGTCCTCGGAAGCGTCGTCGTCCCGCGACTCAAATGGCTGGCCGCCGGGATTGGAGGGGGCCTGACTTACGCCGCGCTATCCAACACCTGCGCGATGGCGACCGTGCTCTCCAAATTGCCGTACAACCGCGGTGCAACGTTGGATGCCGAGACGGTTCTGTCGCGACTGGACGGTCACTAGGCGGTCGCCGCTTAACGCTTCGCCAGGTCCGGCTGCCCGTACACCGCCACCACCACGGTGCGGTCCATACTGTTGTCCGACCACACCCCGATGGTGGTGTTGGCGCAGTCGCGGATGATCGCCATGTCGTCGGCGTTGTAGTACCACTGATTGACCAGTTCCAGGCTGCTGATGGCGATCGCCGGATTGATGGCCACCGTCTCAGCGGCCCTGCCGCGGAAGCCGGCGGCGTTGGCGCGGTCTTGTGGCGTGGATCCGTCGGAGCCGATGTCACCGTCGATGTTTCGGTTGTTCATCATGTCTTCGGCGTGCCATTCGGCGGCCAGGGTGAGCGCGTTGTTTCTGATGACGTCATTCGTGCAGCCCACCTGGTGCTGCAGGGTGTAGACGGCAGAGACGACCGCGCTGTTGAGCCGCTTATTGTCGGCCTGCGCGACCGGAGCCGCCAAAACGGCTGTGCCCAGCAAAACGACGCCGGTGGGCAGCACCCGGGCGCAACGGCGTACCGATAGTTCCATGGCCGTCCCTCGGATTATGTGGGCTCGAAACGCGACACCAGCCACCGGCCGTTGACCTTATCCAGGGTCACCCGCACTACGGGCTGGGTGTCGGTGGGAGCGCCCGCCCCGATGGTCACCGTCTGGTCGACATACACCAGGGCCACGGCGTGGTTCTCGGTCGCCGAAACAGAGGCCGCCGCAATCGCTTTGGCCACCGACGAGATGTGCTTCTCCTTGGCACCGGGCACGACGACCTGGCGGGTCAGCTCGCCGTAGGCATCCTTGAACTCACCGGTGAGCCGTTCGCGCGCCGCGGCGAGGTCGTTTTCCACCGTGTCGGCGTGATAAGTCAACAACGCGACCGTGTCGTCGCGGGCGGCCTGCACCGATTCGGTCCGGGCCTGTGCGAGATTGTCGGCGGCCCCCGCCGACCACTTCAGGTACCCCGCGCCAACCGCCAAAGCCAGTGCGAGCGCGGGCAATATCCCGTAGGCGAGCACCCGTGACCACCCGATGGGGCGCTTTGTCCGCTCGGCCGCCGGCTGCACGTCGGTGGACGATTTGGATGCGTCCGGTTCGTGTTGCGCGGCAGCTGTTGCCGAGTCCAGTTGCTCGTCGGCGGTATCGACTTTCACGTCTTCTTTCAACGTCGTCATGGCACGAACACCACGTTGGAGACCTTGGCGTCATCGCCGACAGATCGGACCTCGATTCGCATGCGCCACTCCCGCGGCGCCTCCTCGCCCCCGGCGGTGCGCGACTTCACCGCGACCGCAACCAAAACCTGGGCGGAGTCGCCGCGTTGTGATTCCAGTCCGGCGTCGGTGACCGTCCCTTCCGATTTCGACTGCGCCGCCTTGACAACCTCCTCGAACGGCTTGGCCCGCTGCTCGAAGTCATCCCGGAATGCGCCGGTGGCCAAATCGAGGATCCGCTGCACGTCGGTGTCGACCTGCGTGTAGTTGATCGTGGTGAGGTTCACCGCGCCCTGACGGGCAGTCGCGACGTACAAGTTCTGCCGGGCCTGGGCCTCGTGCTTCTGGTAGGCGCGGTAGCCGAGCCAGCCGCTCAGGCCGGCCAGCGTCGCCACGATGAGGCCGCTGGCCACCAACGCGGATCCGGTGCGCGAAAGCCGCCGCCCGCGGATGACCTCGCGCCACCGCGCGAGCCGCCCCAAGGTCCGACTCTCGCCATCCCCGTCCTCGGCGTAGATCTTTTCGGCCTCTTCGGACTCGGCTGCGTCGATGTCCTCGGCAACGTCGATTTCCGTTGGCTGGTCGACGGTTTCCTCCGCCTCGGGCGTATCAGGTTTGTCCGCCATGGTGCTCCTTCAGACTTTCAGGGTTGCGGGACGAGTAGTTGTTGCCAGCTCTTGGCACGCGGGTGGGCCAGGTCCGATTGGGTATAGCGGCGTCCGTCGGGCCCGAGATAGTCACCGGTGGCCGGGTCGTAGGACGCGACCGCGGGCGGCGGGGGCGACACGGGCGCGGGCGGTAGTGCGGTGCCCCGCGGCGGTGGTAGCCGCGGATCCTGGCCCGGCGGATATAGCGGGACGCCCTGGCCGCTGGTGGTGGCATTTGGATCGCCTTTCCAGTTGTAGCCGTCGTTGAGCGGCACGTACTCCTCATCGCTTTCGCACAGTTCGACGGTGGGCGCGCGCTTCCACGGCTTGCCCTCACACGGAATGTTGCGCACGCCACGGACATTGAACTCCGAGTCTTGCGGCACGCGGCAGAACAGGTCCGCGGCGGGCCGGTCCGGGGCGTCGACGCTGGCCGGTGAGCGGCGCTGCTGCGGCGGCAGGTAGCCGGTTGTGCAGGGCGGCGGCAAGTTGAGGTTGAGGTTGAAGTCCAATTGGGCGCCCCGGTACTCCTGCTTGGTGTTCGAGCTTGGCACGATGATCGCCGCCATGGCCGCGATGCCCTGCGGCAGCAGCACCAGGAGTTGTTCGATGTCGTGGCGGTAGACGACGGCGATATCGCCGAGGCTCACCAGATTGGCGAACAACACCGGTAACGCGGGCGCCACCCGATCCAGCATCGCGCGGCCTTCCTCGATACCGGATGTGCCCTGAGTCAACAGGTCTCGTACCGCGCCATCCTGCGCCTTCAACTGCGCCATGATGGCCGCGGTGCGGTCGGCCCACGTTGCAATGGCGTCGGATGTCTGCACCTGCGAGTTGAGTACCGCCGGCGACTGGTCGATGAGGGCGGCGAGCGGGTCGATGGTCCGGCCTCCTGCTACGGCCAGCGCGGTCGACCCGTCGACAATCCGGGACAGTTCCGGCCCGAGGCCGCCGACCGCCCGGTTGGTCTCGTCGATGACGGTCCGCAGGTTGTCGCGTGGGATCGCTTGCAGCGCACGGTTGGTCATGTCAAGCAGGTGGCCGATGTCGACGGGAACGTCGACATGCCCGGCGGTGATGACGTCGCCGTCACGCAGCATCCGGGAATGTTGGCCGTCCCTGCCGGGCTGCGGCGTCAGCTCGATGTACTGCTCACCGATCGCGGAGCGGCTGTGCACCGCCGCCTGCACCTCGGAGGGCACCTTGACTCCCGACCTCAAGGCCAGCACAGCGCGCACCCCGGTTGCGGTGACGCCGACCGACTTCACCTGTCCCACATCGGTGCCGCGGTAGGTGACCACCGACGTCTCGTAGAGCCCGCCCGATCGCGGCAGGTCAACCGTGACCTTATACTCCCCGATCCCGAACAACGTGGCGGGCAGCTTCATGAAGTTGAATGCCATTGCGCCACAGGAAACGACGGTCACCAGAGTCAGGATTGACAACTGGATCCACGTCCGGCGATTCAACCGAAGCATTCAGTATCCCCCGAAATGGTATGGATAGGTCAGCGGGTTGCCCCCGGTGACCGGGCTCGGCTGCATGCCGATGGTGCGGCCCCATTGCAGTTCGAGTTGGGTGAGGTTGCCTTCCCATCGCGAGCCGGTGAACAGTCCTTGGTCGATGCGACTCAACGTCAGGTCGACCACCAGCGTGAGGTTGGCGTAATCGCCGCGAAACCAGTTCCGCACGGTCGATGCCGGCCACGGGTAGGTCGCCAGCCCGTCCAGGCCCTTGGTGAGCGAGGGCCCGGCGTCGGCGAGCGACCGCAGGACGGGTGCGATGCTGCGCAGATTGTTGACCAGAGATTCCCTGCTCTGGTGGATGGTGTCGGCGGCGATCGCGCTGAACTTGCCGACCTGATCGATCGTGTCGGCGATTTTCGTCCGCTCCTTGGCCAACACGTCGAGCGCTTTGGGCACGGACGTCAGCGCCTTGTCGACGACCGTGTCGTTGGCGGCGACCTGCCCTGCTAACGCGTTGAGGTTCTCGGCGGCGGCAATGATGTCGTCGGTCTGATCGTTGGTGCGCGCGATGAATTCGTCGATCTGGCCGAGCAGGCTGCGCATGTCGTTCTCGCGGCCGGCGAACGCCTTGGCCACCGCCTGCGTGATCTCCTGCAGCTGGCCGATTCCCCCGCCGTTGAGCAGGATCGACACCGACGCCAGCGTCTGTTCGGTGGTGGGATACAGACTCGCGCGTGACAACGGGATGACCGACCCGGCTTTGAGTTGACCGACCGGCCGCTCGTCCTTGGGCGGCGCCAGCTCGATGTGCATCGAACCGAGCAGGCTGGTCTGCCCGAGCTTGGCGGTCGAGTTGGCCGGCAGCCGCACATCGCCATCGATGCGCATGGTCACCAGCGCGTGCCAATCTTGCAGCTCGATCTTGGTGACATTGCCGACGTTGACGTCGTCCACCCGGACACGGGTGTTCTCCTGGATGGTGACCACATCGGGCATCTGCGCCTGAATCGTGTAAGAGCCCGGTCCCCCGCCCGCGGTGCCGGGCAGCCTGAACGAATTCAGGCCGCGCCAGCCGCATGCCGGCAGGGAGGCAATGCATACCAGTCCGAGGACAACGGCCACCGCGCGTCTCATGACGGCCCCGTGGGAAGCATCAAGCTCTGCAGCACCTGGATCGAGTTGGACGTCGTGTTCGCGGGGGGCGCGTCGGCGGGCGGCGCGGCGTCGGCGGGCGCCGGCTGCTCGGGTGGCGGCGGGGCAACATCCGGCGGCGCGGGTGCGTCGGCCGGGGGCGTGTATCCGGGCCGCAGCCAGTCCTCGCTGTAGGTGATCTCGCTGGGCCGGGCCTGTGTCCCGACGAACGGGTTGATCCCCGCCGGAATGTAGTTGTAGATACGGTTTTTGATGATCGGGTTGAGATACTGCAGGCACAGTTTCGACACCCGGGCCAGGCGCGCCCGCGACGCGGCCTCGATCGAGCTGCAGATGAACTGCGGGATATCGGCGAAGTTGTTCAGCGCCAGGATGCCGGTCATCGCGCTCTGCGCCGGCTGGTAGATGTTCAGGAAATTCTGGAACACCGTCGGGGCGATGTGCAGGATCTGCTTGATATCGCCGCGGCTGTCGTTGAGCGCCGTCGTGATGGAACCCAGCCGGTCGAACGTGACACCCGCCGCTTCGCGGTTCTCGGCCAGGAAATCACGCACATCCGTGAGCGCCCCGTCCAGCGACTTCAGCGCGCTGCCCACTTCATTGGGCGTGTTCGACAGCAGCGTCGTCACGCTCGCCAGGTTCTGGTTAAACGAGCCCAGCAGGTCGCTGCTGGAATACAGCGCGGACACCAACAACTGCAGGTTGCGCACGGTGCTGAAGATGTCGTCGGCGTGATCACCGAGCGCCGAGATCGCCTCGGACAGCTTGATCACCGTGTCGCGTGCGGTGTCTCCCTGGCCGCGCACATTGTCGGCCGCCGAGTCGATGAACTCGCCGACGGAGTTGACGCCGCCCGGACTGGTGGGCTGCAGGGCATCGGTCAGCTTCTCCAGCTGCTTGCGGAAGTCATCCCACTCCACCGGAACCGCGGTGCGGCTCAGCGGAATCGAGGACCCGGCGCTCAACTTGGGACCGCCGGAGTACGCCGGGACCAGCTGAATTGCCCGCGATGTCACCAGCGACGGCGACAGGATGGCGGCGCGGGCATCGGCCGGAATCGAATACTGTTTGTCGACTGAGAACGTCACCTTGGAGCTGGCGGGCTGGGGCTCGATCTTGTCGACCACGCCGACGGCCACGCCGAGGATGCGAATCTCGTCACCGACGAACAAGCCGTTTGCCTCCGCGAAATACGCAGAGTACGTGTTCTTTTCGACGTCCTTCCACAGCTTGTTGCCGACCAGGAACGACGCCACGGCCAGCGTCAGGATCAAGCTCGCCGCCGTTGCTTTGCGAAGGGTGCCTCGACTGATATTCATGGCGCATCGAAATCGTGCGGCGAGGGCGGCGGAATGGTGCGGATGGGCGGCGTCGACGGCGGGGGCGACGGTGGCTGAGACCACAGCGGCACCGGCGCGTTCTCCGGCGGCACAGGCGGGGTGCCGGTGGGCGGGTCGACCGCCTCCGACGGGAGCTTCTGGTTGGGGTCCAAGAACCGGTCATACATGTCGGCATCCAGTACCGGCCCACCGATCTGGCCGGGAACCAGGTTGGCCACGTAGGCCTTGAAGAACGGTCCAGATCCCAAGCATTCGCCGAATGACATCGCATAGCGCTTGAACTTGGGCAGCGTCTTTTGAATGTCCTCCTTGCGGTTGTCGAGGATTTCGAGCACACCGTTGAGCTTGTCGAGGGCCGGCTTGAGCTGTGTCCGGTTGTCGTTGACCAGGCCGGAGATCTGGTGCGAAACCGCGGTCAGGTTGTTCATCAAGGCGTCCAGCGAATCTCGTTCGTCCAGCAGTGCGGCAAGCAGTGCGTTGGAATTCGCGACCAGTCCGGCGACCTGCTGGCTGCGCTTGCCCAGCACAGTCGAGACCTTGTTCGCGTTGCCCAGCAGGCTGCGCAGCTGTGCGTCCCGTCCGTTGAGGGTGTCGGAGAACCGAGCGACACCCTCCAGCGCCGGCCTCACATTGGACGGCGTCGCTTTGAGGGTGTTGGCCAATGTTGTGAGGGCCGTGGACAATTGGGCGGTGTCTAGGCCGCTGATCGTGGTCGTCAGATCGCCCAGAGCGTCGGGAAGCTCATACGGCGAAGTGGTGCGCTCCAGTGGGATGGTGCCCGACAACTTCCCGCTTCCGCGCGGCGTCAGCTCGAGCATCTTGGCGCCCAGTATGGTTTCGGTCTTGATGGCGGCCTCGGTGCGGTCGCCCAGATCGATGCCTTTGTGCACGGTGAAGCCGACCCGGACCTTGCTGCCCTCCAGCCGAAGGTCGGAAACGCGGCCCACGCCCATGCCCGAAACCCGTACGGTATTACCCGGTTTGATGCCCCCGGCTTCGGCGAAGTACGCCGCGTAGTCATCCGTGTTCTTGATGAACGGCAGCTTGTTGTACTGGAAAGCAACGATAGCCACACAGGCCAGGATGACGGTTCCCATCACGCCCAGCAGGAAAGGGTTTCGCCGGTCAGCCGGTTTGCCGGTGGGCAGTTTCAGCTTCATCGCGGTGTGCACCGCCCGCTGGGCTGGCCCAACAGTTTGACGAAGATCGGGTTGCCCCCTTTACCGTTCAGCTTGAGCAATACCTCGCAGAAGTAGAAGCCGAAATAGTCACCGTTGAGGCCCTGTCGGGCGAGTACCTGGTAGATGTCCGGAAGGTCCGTCAGCAGTTTGTCGACGTATTCTTTGTCGGACAGCACCTGCCCTGACACCCGATCCGTCTCGTGCACAACATCTTTGATCGGCTGGCGGGACTGGGCGAGCAGATCGGTGATCGAGCCCGCCGCCGCATCGATGTAGGCAAGGCCGGTGGAGATGTCGTTCCTACGCTGTGCCAGCCCGTCCACCAGCTGGGCCAGCTTGTCCACTCCATCAGAGAACTCATGGTCACGTGTGGCGAAGGTGTGCAGCACGGTGTTCAGGTTGGTGATCAGCTGGCCGATCAGCTCGCTGCGCCCGGCCAGGGTTGAGGTCAATATCGATGTTTGCGACAGCACCGAAGCCAGCGTTCCGCCCTGCCCCTGGAAGATCCGCAGCAGTTGACCGGATAAGGCGTTGACCTGATCCGGGTCCAGCGCGCGGAACAACGGGCGGAAACCACCGATCAGCGCGTCGAGATCGAGCGCGGGCGACGTCCGTGCCAGCGGAATGGTCGCCCCGGGCAGCAGCCGGCGCGGCGACCCCGGGGTCTCCTCGAGCGCGAGGTAGCGATCGCCGATCAGATTCTCGTAGCGCACGACGGCCTTGGTGCCCTCGCTGAGGCGCACGCCCTTGTCCACCGCGAAGTCGACTGTGACCGTGCCGTCGCGATGCAGATCGAGATCGCCGACCTTGCCGACTTCCACCCCGGCGATGCGCACGAAGTTGCCGGACTTCAGGCCGGAGATGTTGGTGAAGATCGCGCGGTAGCCCGTGCGGTCCTCGAACCGCAGCTGACCGAACACCGCGATCAGCGCGAAGGTGAACAGCAGGCAGACCGCGGTGAAGACCCCGACCCGCAGGATGATGCTGGATAGCTTCCTTCTCATGGCGGCGGCTGCCCCCCGCGCCAGAAGTAGCGTGGCGCTTCTGGAGGGTTCTTGGTAGTCGGAAACCAGTTGGCCCACCACGGATTACCCGCTGCCACGTTGGTGCGGATCTCGTTCGGGGCCGCCCCCCAGCCGGTATCGGTGACCAGCGCACGCACCGGGAAGTTCGCGCTGGGGTCGGGTAACGAACCGCAGCTGGGCTTGCCCCCCGGACCGCCGGTGGCGTTGACCTTGGGCAGGTGTTTCGGGAAGCGATATGGATCGTCGCCGAAAAGCAGTGCGGCGTCCAGGATCACGGAATAACCGTTGCCCCCCAGCGCGTCGCGACCACCGTGGTCGACGTACCACTGCGCCCCCTGGAAAAGGCATGTATAGGTCGGCGAGTATTTCTGCAGCAGCGCCATGGTCGGGTTGAGCAGGTTCATTGACCGCACGATGTTCGATTCGTTGCGGCCGATCACGTTGATGCCGGTCTGGCTGAAGCCGATCGCCGACAGCAATAGCGAATCCAGCGCGTGCTGGTCGTCTGTCATGGTGGCGCTGGTCGTCGTCGCCGAATCCAGGATGGACAGAATGTTCTGTGCGGCATCGGAATAGATGCCGGCGGTCTTGCCGAACAGCCGCCAGTCCCTGCCGACGGTATCCATGCGCGGGTTGACGGTGAGAAGCACGTTATTCGCGTCGCTGATCGCCTGCCCGATCCGATCGCCCTTACCGCGCACCGATTGTGCGAAGGCCGATAAGATCGAGTTCAGCTTTGCCGGGTCGAGCGCTTGGACTACCGACTGCAGATTCTCGAATACGGTGTTGACTTCGACGGTGACGTTGCGCGAGCGCAGCATCGCGCCGGGTTTCAGCGACGTGGCACTGGGATGATCCGGAACGATCAGATCGACATATTTGGAGCCGAACGCGGTGGTCGACTTGATCTCAGCCTCGAGGTTGCTGGGCAGATACTTGAAGGCGTCCGGTTGTATCTTCAGCTGCAGCCGGGCCGACTTCACGTCGGTGCCGATCGAAGCGACCTGGCCCACCTGGACCCCGCGCAGCTTGACCTTGGCGCCGTCTTCCATCACCAACCCGGCACGGTCCGACACCAGCGTGAGCGGCACGAAAGCCTGAAATTTGCCCGAGAACGAGGCCGCGGTCATGGCGATCAAACCGCCGATCAGGATGAACAGGGTGGGTGCCCACCAGATCGGGTCAATCTTGCTGTGGCGGGTCCTGTTTCGCTGGAATGCCCCGCCAGTCCGGTGATCACTCATCCGGTCATCCCGACAGGTTGAAGTTGCCGGACTGCCCGTAGACGGACAGTGAAATCATCAGGCACACGAACGCCGTCACGATCATGGATGACCGTACCGACCGCCCGACCGCTTCCCCGACCCCCGCCGGACCACCCGTGGCGGTGAAACCGTAATAGGTATGAACGACCATCACGCCGGCCGCCATGGTCAGCGCCGCCAAAAATGACCAGAACAGGTCGGTGGGCCGCAAAAAGGTTGCGAAGTAATGCTCGTAGACGCCTCGTGACTGTCCGTACACGTAGATCGTGAGGAACTTGGCAGCGATGAACGACATCAGAACCGCGACGGCGTAGAGCGGAATGACGACCAGGATCCCGGCGATGATCCGGGTGGACGCCAGGTAGGTGACCGCGCGGATGCCCATGACTTCCAGCGCGTCGATCTCCTCGTTGATGCGCATCGCGCCCAGCTGCGCCGTCGCTCCGGCACCGATCGTGGCGGCCAGCGCCAGGCCGGCGGTGCAGGGTGCGATCATCCGGACGTTCAAAAACGCCGAAAGGAATCCCGTCAGCGCTTCGACGCCGATGTTGGACAGCGTGTCGTATCCTTGCACCGCGACGAGGGCGCCGGTGGTCAGCGTGAGAAAGCCGATGATCCCGACCGTGCCTCCGATGACGGCCAACGCGCCTGTGCCCATACCCATCTCGGCGATCAGCCGCAGCAGTTCCCCCGGGTAACGCCGTATCGCATCGACGGTGGCCGTCAGGGATTGGCCGTAGAACACGGTCTGCTCGCCCAGCTTGCGGGTGGAATCCGTCAGCCGGGGGCCAAGGGTGACGAACCACGACGGCTCGCGCGCGGCATCGGTCATTTGGCCGTCACCTTCACCCCCAGCGCGGTGGTCAGGATGTTGATGAAGAACAGGGCCATGAACGAGAAGACCACGGTCTCGTTCACCGCGTTGCCGACGCCGGTCGGGCCACCGCCCACCGACAAGCCCTTGTAGCAGGCGATCAGGCCGGCCGACAGCCCGAACAGGGTCGCCTTGATCAGCGAGATCACCACCTGCGGCAGCCCCGTGACCAACGTCATTCCGGCGATGAACGCACCGGGTGTGACGTGCTGGACGAATACCACGAAGATGTAGCTGCCGGTCAGCCCGGTCACCGCCACGACGGAGTACAGCAGGACGGCGACGAACGTCGCGGCGATGATGCGCGGAACCACCAGCGCCTGAACCGGATTGACGCCGATCACCTTCATCGCGTCGATTTCCTCGCGGATGGTGCGCGCACCCAGATCCGCGCACATGGCCGTCGACCCGGCACCGGAGACGACCATCGCCGTGACAACCGGTCCGACCTGGGTCACCGAGGCCAGCCCCGCACCGGCACCCGAGAGATCACCCGCGCCGATCTCGACGAGCAAAATGTTGAGGACGAACACGATGAGCACCGTGTACGGAATCGACAACATGATGGTCGGAAAAATGGAAACCCGGGCGACAAACCAAATCTGCTCGAGAACTTCCCGCCACGCCCAGGGCCCGCGCACCGCCGCAACCAACGCCTCGGCGCTGAGCAGAAAGAACTGGCCCAGCGCGTTCATGGGCCGCGCGAGGGTCGCCGCGGTCACGCTGCCTGTCCAACTCAACGGCGGTCTTTGACTCAACCCGACCCCCATGTTCGTAACAGCGTTTATACGTTCGTAATTCGCTGGCCCTAAAGCAAACAGCACTGTTCACATGCGCCGCGTCTGTTTGAGCGCACTAGATGAGGGAATGTACGGGCAAAACAATGCCCGGCGTTAGGTTTGCGATCAACAAGAAGAAATGTGGGCGGCGTCCGTTGATGCTCAGCCAGACTTTCTATCGCCCAGAGCGATCGGCCAGGCAGTTCGCCTGCGAGATCAGTTGGTGCCGGGCCGGCCCCGCGGCCCGCGCAGTGGCGGCCGGCAGACGGACCGATGCCCGACCGGTGGCGCCCGCAGGCGGTGGGGCCGCCATTCAGAAGAATCGGGGTACCCACCCGAAAAACTGCGCGAAGCAGCGCTTTTACATGCAGCACAGCATGCGCCGCATGCGCGGCCTTCCGTCCCCTCCGAAACCAGATGAGCACCCACGGCCACCGTCCCGTTCGGCTGTCGTCGCCGATCGCCACGGTTCGGGTAAGTCCGCTTCGATGCAAGGGTTTGCTTCAGTCTGACCGTAATGGCGCTACCACGAATGAAGAATTGACGGTTCTGGATAGACTCTGCCGGTGACAAGTGGGCCGTCGTCATATCTGGTGTTGGCGTCGCAGCGCAGCGGCAGCACGCTGCTGGTCGAGTCGCTGCGCGCCACCGGCGTGGCCGGCGAGCCTCAGGAGTTTTTCCAATACCTCCCGACCACCAGCCAGTCGCCCCAGCCTCGGGAGTGGTTCGCCGGCGTCGACGACGAGTCGATCCTGGGCCTGCTCGACCCGCTGGACGTCGGGACACCGGACCTGGCGCCACCCGAGATCTGGCGTTCCTACATTCGTACGGTCGGACGCACGCCGAACGGGGTGTGGGGCGGCAAGCTGATGTGGAACCAGACGCCACTGCTGTTGGACCGTGCCAAAAACCTGCCCGACCGAAGTGGCGAGCGCCTGCTGGCGGCGATCACCGATGTCGTGGGCGAGCAGCCGCTGCTGATTCACGTCTACCGGCCCGATGTGATTTCCCAGGCGGTGTCGTTTTGGCGAGCGGTGCAGACTCGGGTCTGGCGAGGCAGGCCCGATCCGGTTCGCGACGCGCGCGCCACCTATCACGCCGGGGCGATCGCCCACGTAGTCAGCATGCTGCGCGCGCAAGAAGAGGGGTGGCGGAACTGGTTCGCCGAAGAAGACATCAAGCCCATGGACATCTCGTATCCGGTGTTGTGGCGCAACCTGACTCAGGTGGTGGGATCCATTCTCGAGGCCCTGGGGCTGGACCCGCAGCTGGCGCCCGAGCCGGTGCTGGAACGCCAGGCCGACCAGCGCTCCGACGAATGGGTGGACCGCTACCGCGTTGACGCCGAGAAGTACGGCCTGCCAACCTGATATACCGTGGTCGCTACCGTCGCGCTCGGCATCGTGTTGCTGACACCACCCGTATTCGGTTGGAGCGCACGACTCTAGGGTTCAGCACACCAACCGCGTCTTGCTATTCGCCCGGCTGGGCGGGCACTCGAATCTCAGTGCCCGGCGCGGCCGGCGCTCGGCACGGCGGCAGGCCTTACTCACCTCGAGCGGCTTGCGTCCGGCCTGGACAACCGACGACACGCCGGCTTTCCCTCGGCGGCACGCGCCCCCGGCGCACCCGCTTGGTCGGTGTGCCCCTTATTGCGACCGCCCCGCGTGACGCCGGCAAGCAGGTGGACGAGCTTTGTCCCACCGCAAGGGGGCCCGCTCGTTGAGCGGAGTAAGGAGTAAGTCCTGGCCAGAAGGCTGACGCCGGGCTGAGCCGAACGACCGACCACGTCCGATGGCTCACGTCCGATGGCTATAGTGGTGACATGCAACACCGCGTACAGCCGCGCTTTGTCCCGCCGCGCCGCCTCGCCGTGGACTGTTGTTGCTGTTGCTGTTGTTGTTGTTGATTCCCGGGCTCTTGGCGCCGCGAAACGGTCAGCGATCTGCACGGACGCCTGCTCACCAGGGATGGCGCTGGATGATGGGGCGCAACGCCGGACCCCGGTCGCGCTGGCCATCCCCACGGAGATGAACATAGAGTTCGGTATTAGCTGGCAGGCCGAGGCCTGGTCCTACGTCGTTGGAGACAATAGGTAGATGAGCATCGCGGAGAACGTCACGGAATTGATCGGTAACACCCCGCTGGTCCGGCTCAACCGGGTCACCGAAGGTGCGGTCGCCGACGTCGTCGCCAAGCTGGAATTCTTCAACCCAGGCAACAGTGTCAAGGACCGCATCGGAGTCGCGATGATCGACGCGGCCGAGCAGGCGGGCTTGATCAAACCTGACACCATCATTCTCGAGCCCACGAGCGGCAACACCGGCATCGCCCTGGCGTTGGTGGCCGCGGCCCGTGGGTACCGTTGCGTGCTGACGATGCCCGAGACCATGAGCGTGGAAAGACGAATGTTGTTGCGCGCCTTGGGCGCCGAGATTGTGTTGACGCCGGGCTCCGAAGGCATGCCGGGTGCTATCGCCAAGGCTGAGGAACTGGCCAAAAGCGACGACCGGTATTTCGTGCCACAGCAATTCGAGAACAAGGCGAACCCCGCGATCCACCGCGCCACTACCGCGGAGGAAGTGTGGCGCGACACCGACGGCAAAGTCGATATCTTCGTCGCCGGCGTCGGCACCGGCGGCACCATCACCGGTGTGGCGCAGGTGATCAAGGAACGCAAACCCTCAACACAATTCGTCGCAGTGGAGCCGGCCGGGTCGCCGGTGTTGTCCGGCGGGCAGAAAGGGCCGCACCCCATCCAGGGCCTCGGCGCCGGGTTCGTCCCGCCCGTGCTCGCGATGGATCTGGTCGACGAGGTGATCGCCGTCGGCAACGAGGAGTCCATCACCTTGGCCCGGCGATTGGCCGCAGAAGAGGGGCTGTTGGTCGGCATCTCTTCGGGCGCGGCGGTGGTGGCCGCGCTGCAGGTGGCTCGCCGGCCCGAGAATGCAGGAAAGCTTGTCGTCGTGGTCCTACCCGACTTCGGCGAGCGGTACCTCAGCACGCCATTGTTCGCCGACCTGGCCGATTAGCCGTGCTCGAAGCCATCCGACGTGACATCCGAGCGGCCAGGGAGCGCGATCCGGCCGTTCCGACCACGCTGCAGGTGATCTTTGCCTATCCAGGCGTGCACGCCATCTGGTGCCACCGCATCAACCACTGGCTGTGGCAGCGCGGCGCAAAGCTGGCCGCGCGCATCACCGCCGAAATCACCCGGATTCTGACCGGCGTCGAGATTCATCCAGGTGCCGTCTTGGGGCCCGGTCTTTTCATCGACCACGCGACCGGCGTGGTGATCGGTGAGACCGCCGAGGTGGGCGAGGACGTGACGCTCTACCACGGCGTCACCCTCGGGGGCAGCGGCAGGGACACCGGCAAACGACACCCCACCATCGGTGATCGGGTGACCATCGGGGCGGGAGCGAAGATTCTGGGCGCGATCAAAGTCGGTGACGACAGCCGCATCGGCGCCAACGCCGTGGTGGTCAAAGAGGTTCCGTCGAGTTCGGTGGTCGTCGGGGTGCCCGGGCAGGTCATCAGCCGCAGCCGTCCAGGCAGTCCGGACGACTGGATGATGCCCGACCTCGTCGGCGTCAGCCTGCAGTCGCTGCTGACCCGGGTGACCAGACTCGAAGCTCATGCGGACGGTGCTCAAACCAATCACGTCATCAGGCCGCCTGAAGCCGGTGTCTGGCACGGCGAGGATTTCTCCATCTGACCACAGATGTGAAAGATCGTGGAGCCCAGCTGAACACACGCTGATCGTCGGTATTCGCCACCCTGCACCGAACCCTGTGTACCGCGTTCCACGGGCTTGAGCTCGGCGAAGTATTACTCATCCTGAACATAACCCGGGCATGGAATGCATTGCCGCCCGCGGCGTTGCACAGTGAGTTATGACCACGACGCATGACCGCGCCAGCCTCGAGGACCGCTCATGACCGAGCTACATCTGGGGGTTGGGTTGGACGGCTATGGTTGGCATCCCCAAGCGTGGCGATACGCGTTCGCGCACGACGCGACGGGTGGCGGCCAACTCAGCGGGCGCTATTGGGCCGCACTGGCCGGCACCGCCGAGCGTGGGCTGCTGGACTTCCTGACGATCGACGACAGCCTGGACGCACAGCCCGGGCGTCGGGCCGAAATCTCCCCGCGGCGCCTAGCGGGACGCGCCGATGCCACGCTGGTGGCCGCCCGGATCGCCCCGGCCACTAGAAGCATCGGCTTGATTCCGGTTGCGACTGTCACGCATACCGAGCCGTTCCACGTGTCGAAAGCGATTGCAACACTCGACCACATCTCGCATGGCCGGGCTGGCTGGCAGGTGCGGGTGAGTCCGACGGCGCACGAAGCGGCGCTGTTGGGCCGGCGGGCCGCCCCCGAAAGCCACGCACTGTTCGACGAAGCGGCCGACGCCGTCGAGGCGGTGCGTCGCCTCTGGGACAGCTGGGAGGACGACGCCGTCATCCGCGACGTCGCGACCGGTCGCTACATCGACCGCAACAAGCTGCATTACATCGACTTCGCCGGAGAGTACTTCTCGGTCAAGGGGCCCTCGATCACCCCACGGCCGCCCCAGGGCCAGCCGGTGGTGACGGCGCTGGCACACACCAACTACGAATTCGCCGCAGCCAACGCCGACCTGGTGTTCGTCACTCCGCACGACGAGGCCTCGGTGCGAGCGATCCTGGCCGAGGTCAGCAGCGCGCAGCGCGCTGCTGGACGCGAGATCGGTGTCTATGCGGACCTGGTCGTGTCGCTCGCCGACGATCCCTTGGCGCCGGCGCAGGCCATCTCGTCCGACGCACACGTATTCATCGGCACCACAAGCGATTTGGCGGAGCTTTTGCTCTCCTGGCAGGACGCCGGGGTCGACGGGGTGCGGCTACGGCCCGCGATCAACGCCATCGACCTGCCCGCCATCGTCGACGACCTGGTGCCGCGGCTGCAGCGCGCCGGGCGATTCCGCACCGGGTACCGCGACGGCGAGACCCTGCGCGCACGGCTGGGTCTGGCGCCCGCACCGAACCGCTACGCGACGGTGCCCTCATGACCGTCGCTCCCCTGTCGATCCTCGACCTCTCACCCATCAGCGCCGGCAGCGACGCGGCGACGGCACTGCGCAACAGCATCGACCTGGCCCAGCACGCCGAACGCTGGGGCTATCGGCGCTACTGGCTCGCCGAGCACCACTTCGTCGCGGTGGCCAGTTCGTCACCCGTGACATTGATCGGCCAAATCGCCGCGGCCACAGAACGAATCCACGTCGGCTCGGCCGCGGTGCAGGTCGGCCACACGACGGCGCTTGCCGTGGTGGAAAGCTTCGGAATCCTCGATGCGCTCTACCCGGGTCGCATCGACATGGGGCTGGGTCGATCCGGGCAGCGGCGCCAAGAGGCGGCGACGTCGTCAACGGCCACATCCGAACCTGCGCCCGCGCCCTGGCGTGAGGTATCCGGCGTTGTTATCCCCACGCCCTTCGACCAGACGCCACTGATGAAAAGCGGCCGGATCCGGGCCCAGGCGTCGGTGCTCGCCCAACCGTGCGCGCGACCCCCGGACTTCGCCGAACAGCTAGCCGACATACAAGCACTGCTGGACGGCAGCTACACCGTCAATGGCCATGAACTGCACGCGGTTCCGGGCGAGCACGCCCAGCTGACGCCGTGGATCTTCGGCAGCACTAAGGGCCAAAGCGCCGAGGTGGCCGGTGCCCGGGGGCTTCCGTTTGTCGCGAGCTACCACATCACCCCCGGCACTGCGATCGACGCGATCACCGCGTACCGCAACGCATTCCGCCCCTCAGCCCGGCTGTCCGAGCCATATGTGGTGGTGTCGGCCGACGTCGTGGTCGCCGAGGACAGCGCGACCGCACGCCACCTCGCAGCCGGTTACGGCCGCTGGGTGCATTCCATCCGCAGCGGCCAGGGTGCCATCCCCTACCCCGATCCGGACTTCTGCCAGCCGTTGACCGAGGACGAGCAGGCGCTGGTAGCCGACCGCACCGCAACACAATTCGTCGGCAACCCCGACGAGGTCGCCGACCGGCTCGAGCTGCTGCGCCGGGTCACCGAGGCCGACGAATTGGTGATCACCTCCGTGACGCATCGACACGTCGACCGGCTGCACTCGCACGAACTGATCGCCAAACGATGGGGATTGACTGGATGATCATTCGAGAAGCAAGCCGCCGCAAGCAGATACATCTGGGTGCACACTTCCCCGGGGTGAACAACACCACGGTGTGGTCCGATCCGAGCGCAGGCAGCCAGATCGCATTCGAATCCTTTGTGCACCTGGCTAAGTCAGCCGAACGGGGACTGTTCGACTTCTTCTTCCTGGCCGAAGGACTGCGGCTGCGTGAGCATCGCGGCAAGATTCACGACCTCGACGTGGTCGGCAGGCCCGACACCTTCACGGTGCTGGCCGCGCTCGCCGCGGTCACCAGCAACCTGGGCCTCGCCGGTACCATCAACACCACATTCAACGAACCCTACGAGGTGGCAAGGCAATTCGCGACGCTGGATCACCTCTCCGACGGGCGGGCGGCCTGGAACATGGTCACCTCCTCGGATGCGTTCACCGGGGAGAACTTCCGCCGTGGCGGATTTCTCGCCCATGCCGACCGGTACCGCAGGGCCGAGGAATTCATCACCGTGGCGCGGCGGTTCTGGGACAGCTGGGCACCCGGTGCGGTGGTCGCCGACGTCGATGCCGGAGTCTATGCCGATCCGTCCCGCATCGAAAGCGTCGACCACAAGGGTCCGCAATTCGACGTCCACGGCCTAGCCTCGCTGCCCGCTGGGCCGCAAGGCCATCCGGTGCTGCTGCAAGCCGGTGACTCCGACGATGGCCGCGACTTCGGCGCCAAGCATGCCGATGCCCTGTTCACGTTGCACGGGTCGCTTGAAGCGGGCCAGCGCTACTACGCCGACGTGAAAAGCCGCGCCGCAGCCCACGGGCGAGACCCCGACCAGCTCAAGGTTCTGCCCGGCGCGACATTCGCGCTCGGCGACACCCCCGCGGAGGCGCAGGAGAACGCCCGCTATATCCGCGAGCAGCAGGTGAGCGGCCCGACCGCGATCGCGTTCCTCGAGCAGGTGTGGGGACGCGACCTTTCGGCCTACGACCCCGACGGGCCGCTTCCCGACGTCGAGCCCGTCGAGAACCCGAATATCACCCGAGGGCGGGTCCGGCACGGCGATCCGAAGACTGTCGCCGAAACGTGGCGCGCGCGAGCGACGGCCGAAGGCCTGTCGATCCGTCAGCTGATCATCGAAGTGACCAGCCGCCAGCAGTTCGTCGGGACTCCGCGGCAGGTGGCCGACGAGATCGATCGCTACGTGCAGTCGGATGCCTGCGACGGCTTCATCCTGGTGCCGCACCTGACGCCGCACGGCCTCGACGAGTTCGTCGACAAGGTGGTGCCGCTATTACAGGAGCGCGGTAGCTTTCGCACCGAATACCGCGGCCACACGTTGCGCGAGCATCTGGGCTTGGTGCCCACGCCGGGGCGGGCGGAACATCGGGCCGCGGTCGGCTGAGTTGCTCCCCCGCCTGGACTCGAACCAGGAACCCTTCGGTTAACAGCCGAATGCTCTGCCAATTGAGCTACAGGGGACTAACCCGATCGCGGGACGACTCTAGCGTACTGGCACGAGCGCACCCAACTACCGGGGACCGGCCCCGGACGCGAGCGCGGCGCAGCGGGTCGCCGGCCGGTGAGGCAGGATGGAGCCATCGATCGTCGGGAGGAACGTTTTGATCCGGTATGTCGTGGTGCTTGGACTGGGTTACGTGCTGGGCTCGAAGGCCGGGCGTCGGCGGTACGAGCAGCTCGTCGGCACGTATCGCGCGCTGACCAGCAGTCCAATGGCCAAGTCAATGATCGAAGGGGGACGCCGTAAGGTCGCCAATCGAATCTCCCCGGACACCGGTTTTGTCACGCTGACGGAGATCGACGACCAGACGGCCGTCGTGGAACGCGACGTCGACGCCGCGGCCGAGGACGCGCTGGCTCCGTCTAATCGCCGCCGCTAGCCTGCTCCAACAGGCTGCGCCGGTAGGACTCCATCGCCACCAGGTCGCCGAACAGGGCGTGGTACTCGTCGCCCTGCTCGATCGGCGACATGCGCTGCAGCTTCGACTTCACCTCGGCGATCTGCCGGCCCATCCACACCTCTTGCAGGCGGGCCAGCACGCCGCCGATGTATCGCGGCAGCTTCTCCTCGTCGACCTGGATGGCCTCCACGCCCAGCTCGCTGGCCAGGCCGGCCGTCAGGGGCGACGAGGCATGCTCACGCACCGCCTCGATCCACTGCCCGCCCGAAATCCCGCTCGACGTACCGCCCGCGGTCGCGATGGCCGCGCGGATGGCGGCGTAGCCGGGATGCGTGAAGCTTTCCACGGTCAGCGAGTCGAACACCGGCCCCGCGAACGCCGGGTACTGCAGGGCCGCCTTCAGCGCCTCCCGTTGGGGCCACAGCGTGGGGTCACGTGGGTCCGGACGGCCGACGGCTGCCTGCGCCGCGGCGGGCGCCGACTCGGCGGCGCGGCGGGAAGCTCTGGGCGCCGAACCGCCGCGGGCTTGCGCGTTGGTGGTTTTGGCCTGGCTGCGCACCCGGTCGATGACCTGGGCGACATCGTCCCAGCCGACCCATCCCGCAAGCTGGCGGGCGTACTCGTCGCGCAGCGTCGAGTCCTTGATCTGGCCCACCATCGGCACACAGCGGCGCAGCGCGGCAACCCGGCCCTCGGCGCTGTCCAGATCCATCTCGGCGATCGCTGAACGGATCGCGAATTCGAACAGCGGCGTCCGCCGCGCGACGAGATCGCGTAGCGCGCCGTCGCCGGATTTCAGCCGCAGATCGCAGGGATCCATGCCGTCCGGCGCGACGGCCACAAACGACTGTCCCGCCAGGTTCTGCTCGCCGCCGAACGCCTTGAGCGCGGCGGCCCGTCCGGCCGCGTCGCCGTCGAAAACGTAGATCAGTTCGCCGCGAAAGAAGCTGTCGTCCATCATCAGTCGGCGCAGCATCGACAGATGCTCGTCGCCGAACGCGGTCCCGCACGAGGCGACCGCGGTGGTGACGCCGCTCAAATGCATCGCCATCACGTCGGTGTAACCCTCGACGACGACGGCCTGGTGTCCCTTGGCAATGTCGCGTTTGGCCAAGTCGAGGCCGAACATCACGTTCGACTTCTTGTACAGCAGCGTCTCGGGGGTGTTGATGTACTTGGCTTCCATCGGATCGTCGTCGAACAGCCGCCGGGCCCCGAAACCGATCACCTCGCCGGCCGAACTCCGGATGGGCCACAACAACCGGCGGTGGAAGCGGTCCATCGGTCCGCGGCGTCCCTGCCTAGACAGGCCGGCCGCTTCCAGTTCTTTGAACTCAAAACCCTTGCGCACCAGATGCTTCGTCAACGAATCCCAGCCCGACGGCGCGAAGCCGCAACCGAAGTGACGGGCCGCGTCGGCGTCGAAGTTCCGCTCTGTCAGGTACTGGCGGGCGGGTGCGGCCTCGTCGGATTCCAGGGCCGCCGCATAGAACTCCGCCGCCGCCGCGTTGGCCGCGACGAGCCGGCTGCGGCTACCGCGGTCGCGCTGGACGCTGGTGGCCGAGCCGGAGTAATTGATGGTGTGGCCGATCCGGTCGGCCAGCAGTTCTACGGCCTCGACAAAACTGACGTGTTCGATCTTCTGGATGAACGCGTACACGTCGCCACCCTCGCCACAGCCGAAGCAGTGGAAGTGGCCGTGGTTGGGGCGGACGTGAAAGGACGGCGACTTCTCGTCGTGGAACGGGCACAGGCCCTTGAGCGAATCGGCGCCGGCACGCCGCAATTGGACGTAATCGCCGATGACTTCATCGATGCGCACCCGTTCGCGGATGGCCGCGATATCGCGGTCGGGAATCCGGCCGCGACCCCGGGCACGGCCATCGCCCTCCGCGCGTGAACCTACCGGGCTCGACATCGGCTCAGTCTAAGGCGCGACGGCGAAAGCTAGCCGGTACCGATGACACCGCAGGCGACGCGATCCATCGCGTTCTCGGTGTCCTGGGCGCCGTGCAGCATCAGCGCGGTCTTGTTGCCCGCCAGCAGATCGTCCCGGTTGAACGAATCGGTGGTCGTCACCAGGTACGCCGAGCCGTCCTGACGCACCTCGAGCGACGCCAGATCGCCGCTTTCCGGCTTACCGGTGTGGCCGGGGGCCTGGTAGTGACCGCCGGCGGACAAGAAGTTCCCGGGCGCACCACCGGTGGGAGCCACCGAGTTCGGCTCGCACTTGCCGATCTCGTGCACGTGCAGGCCATGGATGCCGGGCGTCAAGATGCCCGGCGCCACCGACTTCACGGTGACGGTCACATAGCCGCCGGTGAAGTCGAAGGTCGCGGTGGCCGCCGAGCGACCATCGGGCGTCTTCAGTTCCGCGCTGAGCGACCCGCCTGCGGGGGCCGGGGTCGTGGTCTCACCGGACGACGTCGGGCCGGCACTCTTCACCGGAGGGGTGGTGCCCGGCTGGGTGCTCGCATGCTGCGGTGAACTGCAGGCTGTCATGGCGACGACGGGAAGTCCCATCACGAAGGAGGCCACAAAGGACGAGCCGCTGAATGTCTTCATGCCGGCGAGCCTAACTCGCGGCGGCTCCGCTTTTTCCCGGACCGGACGACTTGGAGCGCGCCGGTGGCTAGCGCCCGGCTTGGCGCACGTCGATCCGTTCGAGCCGACCCTCGGTGTACGACGCGATCTGGTCGACGATGACCCGCCAGCGGCCGCCGTCATCGGCAGCGGTGTTAAAGGCCGCAGCAAAGACCGGATCGAGCGTTCGGGGCGCCCCCGCATACAGCCAGTGCGCCACCCGGTGGATACGCTCACGCTGTCCGGCTTGGGTTTCCTGATGCCGCGGATCGGACATGATGAATTGCAGGGCCAAGATTTTCAGCAAGGCGACCTCGGCACGCACCAGGTCGGGAACCCGCAGTTCGGCCTGATAGCGCACGAGCGGTCCGGGACCGGCCGCCGCGCGGGTGGTGGAGATGGCGGCCGAGGCGAACCTGCCGACCAACTCACTGGTCAACCGTTTCAGCGCGACCGAAGCCGCGAGCGTGGCGTCGTACTTGCCGACGGCCGCGACCACCGGCAATGCGGAAAGCCGCCGCGCGGCCGCCATGAAGTCATCGGCACGTACCCGGGAGAATTCGGTCTCGCCCAACTCGGCCAAGGCGGCGGCCTCGTCATCGTCGCCGAGCACCCGCAGGTCGATGCGTTGAGACACCACACCGTCCTCGACGTCGTGCACCGAGTACGCCACGTCGTCGGCCCAGTCCATGACCTGCGCTTCCAGGCACATGCGGCCCTCCGGAGCACCCGCTCTAACCCAGGTGGCCGGCTCGCGATCGTCATCGTAAAACCCGAACTTGCGTTGTCCTTCGCCGCGGGGCCACGGATACTTGGTGACCGCGTCCAGCGATGCCCGAGTCAGATTAAGCCCCGCGCTATTGCCTTGCGCATCAAGAACTTTGGGCTCAAGGCTGGTCAAAATTCGGAAGTTCTGGGCGTTGCCCTCGAAGCCCCCGTAATCCGCTGCGACCTCATCGAGGGCGCGTTCACCGTTGTGGCCGTAGGGCGGGTGGCCGATGTCGTGGGCCAGCCCCGCCAGCTCGACCAGGTCGAGGTCGCAGCCCAGGCCGATCGCCATCCCCCGCCCGATCTGGGCCACCTCGAGCGAGTGAGTCAGCCGAGTGCGCGGTGTATCACCTTCTCGCGGCCCGACCACCTGAGTCTTATCGGCCAGTCGGCGCAACGCGGCGCTGTGCAGAACCCGCGCGCGATCGCGGGCGAAGTCGGTGCGGTGCTGACCCTCGGTGCCCGGCAGACCCGCAGTCTTCGGCGCTTCGGCCACCCGTCGCTGCCGGTCGAAGTCGTCGTATGGGTCGTGCTGGTTTCCGGTCACCGACGCACAGTCTGCCAGGGAATGCCCGCCGGAGTCCGACTCGACTCAGGCCTAATGGGATGCGTTGCGGCGGGGTCGTGCCCAACCACTGCGCTTGGCATCGGGTCCTATTGGCCTGCATCGCGGCGGGGCTAGATTGGCCCTATGCGCACCGCTCGCCTGATCGCCGCGATCGCGACGATCCTCACGGTCGGCCTCACCGGGGGGTTGCTGCTGGCCCCGTCAGCAGGCGCGCAACCACCATTCCGGTTGGCCGACTACGTCACTGACAACGCCGGAGCGCTGTCGGATTCCGGGCGCAGCGCGGTCAACGCCGCCCTGAACAAGCTGTACACCGACCGCCACATCCGGCTGTGGGTGGTTTACGTCGACAACTTCTCCGGCCACCCCGCGGCCGGATGGGCACAACGCACCATGAGCAGCAGCGACCTGGGCGACTACGACGCGCTGCTGGCCGTCGGCACCGTCAGTCATGACTATGCGTTCCTGGTGCCGTCCACGATCAAAAGCATCAACGCAAATCAAGTCGATAAGTTGCGGCGCAACAGGATCGAGCCCGCCCTGCACAACGGCGACTGGAGCGGCGCCGCGGTGGCGGCGGCCAACGGGCTGGACACCTCGCCAAGCTCGTGGGGCCGCGTGGCCATGCTGGCCGTATTGGCGGGCATCCTCATCGCGCTGGCGATCCTGTTATTGGCCATGCATTATCGCGGCAGGCGCCGTCGCGCCGCGGCGCTGGCCGCGGCACGCCGAGTCGATCCCACCGACGCGAACGCGCTGGCGGAGGTTCCGCCGCAGGCACTCGACGACCTCTCCCGCGAACTGGTGGTGGACGTCGACAATGCGATCCGCACCAGCGCGAATGAATTGGACCTGGCCGTCACCGAATTCGGCGAGCACCGCACCCAGCCATTCACGCAGGCCGTGACGAACGCCAAAGCGGCTCTGTCCCAGGCATTCACGATCCGGCAGCAACTTGACGACGCGATACCCGAGACACCGGCGCAGCGCCGCGACCTGCTGACCCGGCTGATCGTCTCGGCGGCGCGCGCCGACCGCGAACTGGAGTCGCAAACCGAGGCCTTCGACAAGTTGCGCGATTTGGTGATCAACGCCCCCACCCGCCTGGACTCGCTGACGCAGCAGTACGTGGAACTCACCACCCGCATCGCGCCGGCCGAACAACGACTTGCCGCTCTGCACAAGGACTTCAGTGCCGCCGCGTTGACTTCGGTGTCCGGCAACGTCACGACGGCCAAGGAGCGGCTGGTGTTCGCCGACCGCAACATCGGCACCGCCCGTGAGCTTGCCGCCCAAGCCGTCAGCGGAGAGCAGGCCCGTCTGGTCGATGCCGTCCGGGCCGCCGAGTCAGCGCTGGGCCAAGCGCGCTCGCTGCTCGACGCAATCGACCACGCGGCCGGCGACATTGCGCACGCCATCGACCGGCTGCCGTCGGCGATGACCGACATTCAGAACGACATCACGCGCGCAGACGAGCTGCTGCAGCAGACGGCGAAACTCAAAACCGCCCACACCAGTGATCTGGTCGCGGCGCGCGACGCCGCCATCAGGGCCGTCGAAAGCGCACGAGCCGGTGCTTCCGACGATCCGCTGAGCGAGTTCGCGCAGCTGACGAAGGCTGATGCCGCCCTCAACGGCCTGCTGGCCACGCTGGCCCAGGAGCAGGCCGCGGCCGAACAGCTGAACCGGTCATTGGAGCAGGCGGTGTTCACCGCGCAGTCGCGGGTGCGCGCGGTGTCGGACTACGTCGATACACGTCGGGGCAGCATCGGCCCCGAAGCTCGCACCCGGCTGGCCGAAGCCAAACGGCATCTGGAAGCCGCGCAGGACAAGCGATCGACCCTCCCCTCCGAGGCGATCGCGCACGCCAATGCGGCATCGACGCTGGCTGCCACGGCGCAGTCCCTGGCCAACGACGACGTGCAGCGGGCGCAGCGCGCCTACATGGGTCGCGGCGGCAGCGACATGGGTGCGATGCTCGGCGGGATCATCATCGGCAACGTCCTCAGCGGGGGCATGCGAGGCGGATTCGGCGGTTGGAGCCCGACCTCGTTCGGCGGCAGCCCGAGTTCGTCCGGCGGCGGTTTCATGGGTGGCGGCGGCCGATTCTGAGCAGCGCGTAACCCCGGCGATCGCAGCGGCTTTGGGTTTTCTGCGGTCTCAACCAGCTGCCGGGGAATGCGGTATCACGCCTGGGGTCCTTGGCGTCGTCTCGCCTTCGCGCCCACTTCGCGCACCATCCGCGGCCTGCGTCGGGCGGGGCTCGTCGGCCGTCTGCTCGGGAGCTTGGGCGCCGACGTCCGAGTTCGGCGCCCAATGGTCATAGTCATCTGGCGGAACGACCACGCCCCACTTGAGGGGAACCGACAGCCCACCGAGCACGCCGGACTCACCTCGAACCGCAGACACCGTGTCATCCGGCAACGGCGAACGGAGAGGCAAAAGCACGTCTGCCCCCTTCCACAGCCGACGAAAGCGTTCGGATGCTGTGGCGAATCGAATTCACGCCTACCGATTCACATCGTAAGACAAACTGAAGAAAATATGCGGGAATCGCCGAAGATACTTTTATCGAGCACATGCTCAACGGTGCGCAACCCTGCTGTCAGCTTCGCGAGGACAGCAGCCGAGCGCCGCCATGCACATGGCGACGCCAGGCGTCCGACACTGCTATGCAGTGGGGAGCCGATCCCAGACCCGTTGGTATCCAAGGCTTTAGGACCGTAATCGAGGAAGTCTCCGAATAGCAGAACCAGGCCGTCCATAGCGACCTGGTAGTCGGTTCTGGCTCTGGTCGACCGGTGAACCAGTGGACCGGCGGCGGGTTTTTACGACACCTATTAGATGAATTCGTGCGTCGTCATACAACGGTTGTTGCCGCGCATGTACGTATATCCGAAAGCGTTAATTCGGTTGTTTTGCACAATATGCACGTCTACACCAGCAGCCCCGCCCCACTATCCCGGCCGGTTGCGTGGAACCACCTTGGGACGAGACCTCACCACCTGTGCCCTGGTCCCGCGGTCCTCCCCCTCGGGACTCTTCTCGTCCACCGGCATCGCCGCCATCGGTGCGCCATTACCGGACTCGGTTGCTGCCGCCGCAGCCGACGCCTCAGCGTCCACACCGGTCAATGCCGGAGCGGTGAGGTAAGCGGGCATCGACCCTTGCCACGCGGGGGGCACCGACATCGACCCGACGAACCGCGCGCTGCCCAGTCCGGCCGTCGCAACGCCCAGGGTGCCCAACCCCCCACCAGCCAACGGCGGCAGGTCAGATAGCGCGCTACCCGCGCTTTGGGGCGCACTGGGTTGCGCGCCGGCAGCGCCGACCAAATCCGGTGCCGCCGGGGGCGCCAATGCGGGGGCCGCCGCGGGTGGCGCCGGGCCCGCACTCTGGGCAAGCGTCATCATCGGCGTCATCAACGCGGTTGCCGGGTAGGCTCCGGCCTGCGCGACGGTCGACAATGCGGCCGCCGGCGTCGACGAGAGCACTGACGTCAACGACGAGACGGCCGGCGAGAGCGCAGAAAACGCCGACTGCAACTGGGCGGCGAAAGCGGTTCCCAGCGACGACAACCCCTGGAAGAACTGCGACGCAAAACTCAAGGGTGTGGTCGCCAATGCGCCCAGGTCCGCCAGATCCGCAGACTGCGCGCTACCTCCCAGGGCCGCCGGTGGCGCGCCGAAATTCGGCAATGCCTGCGCCATCGATTGAGCCCCGGCCTGATAGCCCAGCATCGCGGCCACGTCTTGCGCCCACATCTCGACATACTCGAGCTCGGTTTGCGCGATCGCCGCCGTGTTCACGCCGAAAAAGTTCGTCGCGATCAAGACGAGCAGCCGGGCCCGATTCGCCAGCACCTCCGGCAGCGGCACCGTCGCCACCAGCGCCTCCTCGAAAGCCAGGGCCGCCATCCGGGCCTGCAAGGCCGCCACCTCAGCCTGTGCCGCAGCAATGAGCAGCCATTCCACGTAGGGCGCCGCGGCCGTGGTCATCGATACCGACGAGGGCCCGAGCCAGGGGCCACTGGCCAAATCCGAAACCACCGTGTCGAAAGACGATGCCGAGGATGACAGATCGACTGCCAGCCCATCCCAGGCCGCGGCCGCCTCGAACAGAGGTCCGGACCCGGGGCCGCCAAATATCAGGGCCGAGTTGATCTCAGGAGGAAAGAACACAAATGCGGGAATCAATCGCAACCCCAACCGACCGAGTCAACGGCTCCTGCCCCGGACGGCTCAACGTTCACCCGAGGCGTTAGTCACCTACTTATACCGCAGTCGGGATCTTAAGGCACCCGCACGCGATAGGCCGAATTCTGTGACGACGTATCGCCACATGCGCGACGAAGAGCTGCGGCCCTACAGCGGCGCAGAAAATCTTCCACGACGCCTGGAAGGACCCCGGGAAGTACGCGATCAACAGCCCTTGAGGCGCGCCGCCAGATAATCGGAGACGGCATTCATCGGGACCCGTTCCTGGGACATGTCGTCGCGCTGGCGTACCGTAACGGCGTCGTCCTCGAGTGAGTCGAAATCCACCGTCACGCAAAACGGTGTTCCAATCTCATCCTGGCGCCGATATCGCCGTCCGATGGCACCGGCGTCATCAAAATCGATATTCCAGAAATTGCGTAATTCGGCGGCCAAGTCTCGCGCTTTGGGACTCAAGTCGGCGTGGCGGGACAGCGGAAGCACCGCAGCCTTGACCGGAGACAGGCGCGGGTCGAGACGCAGAACAGTGCGTTTCTCCATTTTGCCCTTGGCGTTCGGGGCTTCGTCCTCCACATAGGCGTCGATCAAGAACGCCATGAACGACCGCGTCAGGCCGGCGGCCGGCTCGATCACATACGGCGTGTATCGGGTGTCGGTGACCTGGTCGTAGAACGACAGGTCGACGCCGGAATGCTTGGCGTGCGTCGACAAGTCGAAATCGGTCCGGTTGGCGACACCTTCGAGCTCACCCCACGGGTTACCGGCGAAACCGAACTTGTACTCGATATCGACGGTGCGGTCGGAATAGTGCGACAACTTGTCGGCCGGATGTTCAAACAACCGCAAGTTCTCGGGGTTGATACCAAGCTCGACATACCACTGCAACCGGGTGTCGATCCAGTACTGATGCCATTCCTTCGCCGTCGACGGCTCGACGAAGAACTCCATTTCCATCTGTTCGAACTCGCGGGTCCGAAAAATGAAGTTGCCCGGGGTGATCTCGTTGCGAAAACTCTTGCCTATCTGGCCGATGCCGAAAGGCGGCTTCTTGCGGGCCGTCGTCACCACGTTGGCGAAGTTGACGAAGATGCCCTGCGCGGTCTCCGGGCGCAGATAGTGCAGGCCCTCCTCGGTCTCGATCGGACCCAGGTAGGTCTTGAGCATCATGTTGAACTCGCGCGGCTCGGTCCACTGGCCCGGCTCGCCGGTCTCTGGGTCGCGGATGTCGGCCAGGCCGTTGGGCGGCGGATGCCCGTGTTTGGCTTCGTAGGCCTCGATGAGATGGTCGGCGCGATAGCGCTTGTGGGTGATCAACGACTCGACCAGCGGGTCATGGAAGACCTCGACATGCCCGGAGGCAACCCACACTTGCCGCGGCAAGATGATCGATGAATCCAGGCCCACGACGTCCTCGCGTCCGGTGACCACCGAGCGCCACCACTGCCGTTTGATGTTCTCCTTGAACTCCACGCCCAGCGGGCCGTAATCCCACGCCGATCGCGTGCCGCCGTAGATCTCGCCGGAGGGAAAGACGAAGCCGCGCCGTTTGGCGAGGTTCACTACGGTGTCGATGACAAACGCCACGGGGTGGTGCACTCCCTCTCCGGGTTTGGGCGGGCACGCGCGGCGGTAGACCGCGGTGCGCAGAGCATCAGTCATGGTAGCGATCGACGCCGGGGTCTTTGACATGCGTCATCATGCATGTGACAGTGGATGGCAGCCGATAACGACATTCAATGGCGGATACTTTTCCCACTACCTGGCACTTCTCGAGGTGATGCCGCTCCGATGATGACGTCCCCGTCACCTTCTGCCTCGATGCCCGCCGCCGACGACGGCGACTCGGACCTGGGCGTGGTCGCCCACGACCACGAACCGCTCGGCGCCGGCGGGCGTTCCGGCCTAACCGCCTATCCCGTGCCGCCGCCGCGGGACATCCTCGATGCCGCCGGTGAGTTGTTGCGCGCGCTGGCCGCGCCCGTGCGAATCGCGATCGTGTTGCAGTTGCGCGAGTCCCATCGCTGCGTGCACGAGCTGGTGGACGCGCTCGGCGTGCCCCAGCCGCTGGTCAGCCAGCACCTGAAGATTCTCAAGGCGGCCGGGGTCGTCACCGGGGAGCGATCCGGTCGCGAAGTGCTGTATCGGCTCGCCGACCATCACCTCGCGCACATCGTGGTGGACGCCGTCGCGCACGCCGGTGAGGAGCCGCGCCAATGACCGGGACCAGCGTCCGCTCCACCCGGCAGCGTGCCGCGATCTCCACCTTGCTGGAGACGCTCGATGAATTTCGCTCGGCCCAAGAGCTGCATGACGAGCTGCGCCGGCGCGGCGAGAACATCGGCCTGACAACTGTTTACCGGACGCTGCAGTCGATGGCCGCGGCCGGGATGATCGACACGCTGCGCACCGACACCGGCGAGTCGGTCTACCGCAGGTGTTCCGAGCACCATCATCACCACCTGGTCTGCCGCGGCTGCGGCGCCACCATCGAGGTGGGTGATCACGAGGTCGAGCAGTGGGCCGCGGAAGTGGCCGCCAAGCATGGCTTCTCGGATGTCAGCCACACCATCGAAATCTTCGGTACCTGTTCGGATTGCAACGGCCGATAGCCGATTACGCCGTCAGCGTCCGACGTATCCCCGCTCCGGTGTCCAGCACCAACAGGATCAGCGTCCTCAAGGCTTCGTCGGTCAGGCCGCCGCCGGGGAAGTTGTAGCGCAGCATCACGTCGGCGGTTTTCGACGCGCCCTTGCCCGAATTACGTTGCACGGCCTTCTCATTGATCTTCTCTATCAGGTTTACGCTGCCGAAATTGCTGTCGCGGGCCTGCGCGGCGACTTGTTCGCTGACCTTCTTGGTCAGCGGCAGATCCCACGCCAAGATCTGGGTGAGCGACACCAGGTCGAGGCCCTCGGCGATGGTCACCACGCGCAGCGAGGCGATAGTGCCGTCGTGGCGCACGGTGACCGCGCCGTCGGGCTCCTCCTCAAGCGAAAGGACGTCGCCGAGTATCGACGCCAGGCGTTTCTGTAGCGACGGCACTATGCACTCCCGAATCTGCGGTTGCGAGAAGCGTATTCCTCACACGCCGCCCATAGGTCGCGGCGGTCGTAGTCGGGCCACAGCTTGTCCTGAAAGACGTACTCGGCGTACGCCGCCTGCCACAACATGAAATTGCTGGACCGATGCTCCCCCGAGGTCCGCAGGAACAAATCCACATCGGGAATGTCGGGCCGCTGCAGGTGATGCGTCACCGTCGACTCGCTGATACGCTCCGGATTCAGCCGGCCGGCGGCGGCCAAGCGCGCGATTTCCTTTGTAGCCTCGGCGATTTCGGCGCGGCCGCCGTAGTTGACGCAGTAGTTCACGGTGATCACGTCGTTGTCCTTGGTCATGTCCTCCGCGATCGCCAATTCATTGATCACGCTACGCCACAAGCGTGGCCGCGAGCCCACCCACCGGATCTTGACCCCGATTGTCTTCAGGTTCACCCGACGCATGCGCACCACATCGCGGTTGAACCCCATCAGGAAGCGGACCTCCTCGGGGGAACGCTTCCAGTTTTCTGTGGAGAATGCGTAAAGGCTGAGCCATTTGATGCCGATTTCGATTGCGCCGCAGACGATGTCGATCACCACCGCCTCGCCCGCCTTATGGCCGTCGGTGCGGGTCAGCCCCTGTTGGGTCGCCCAGCGGCCGTTACCGTCCATCACGATGGCCACATGATTGGGCAGTCGGGCGGCCTCGATTCTGGGCGGGGCCGCCTTGGAGATGTGCTGTGGTGGCCGGCACGGCCCCCCGTCGGCGGACGGCGGCAGCTCCGGAAAGACGACCGGCCAGGTCGACTTGTCGGGAAACACCGGATAGTCGTCGGGTGCGGGGGGCAGCTGCGGGAAATCGGCTGACGCCCTTGCGGGCTCGGCCTTTCGGCCAGAGCCGCCGGCCCAGAGTTTAGCCACAGTCCATATCCTGCCCGATCAGCGCCGCGCGCTGTTCGGCAATGGTGCGATCGACGTGATACGTCCGTTCCACGAGCGGCAACGTTTTGAGCTGCCGCTCCAAATGCCACTGCAGGTGCGCGGCCACCAGACCGCTGACGTAGTTGCGGTGCGATTGCGGCGTTTTTTCGGCGAAGTCCCAATCGCCGTCGTGGAGCGCGGACATCAGGTCCAGCACTCCCGGTGGTGGCGTCGTCGAACCGGCCGGGCGGCAGTGTGTGCAGACGCTGCCGCCCGCACCGACGTGGAATGCCCGATGGGGACCGGGAGTGGCGCAACGGGCGCACTCTCCCAGCGCCGGCGCCCATCCGGCGATGCCCATTGCGCGCAGCAGGTAGGCGTCGAGCAAAAGGCCCCGGGACCGCCGGCCGTCGGCCACCGCCCGCAACGCACTCACCGTGAGCCCGTGCAGGGCCGGGGCGGGCGCCCGCTCCTCGCCGGCGAGGCGCTCGGCGGTTTCCAGCATGGCGCAGCCGCAGGTGTAACGGCCGTAGTCATTGACGATGTCGGTGGCGAACGCGTCAATGGAGACGACCTGGGTGACGATGTCGAGGTTGCGGCCGGGATGCAGCTGCACGTCGATGTGTGCAAACGGCTCCAGCCGCGCACCGAATTTGCTGCGAGTGCGGCGCACGCCCTTGGCGACCGCACGGACCAGCCCGTGATCGCGAGTAAGCAAGGTGACGATCCGGTCGGCTTCGCCGAGCTTGTGCTGGCGCAACACAACAGCTCGGTCTCGGTATAGCCGCATCACAACAGTTTTGCACCCCGCCGCGACATTATGGGTATCCGCGCCGTTAGTCTCGTACCCCGTGATTGGCGCTTCTGGGTCGGGTCCTGGGTCCATTGCAGGATCCGGCCACCGGCGCCTGCCCACGCTGACTGACCTGCTCTATCAGCTGGCCAGCCGGTCGGTGACGTCCACCACATTGGTGGGCCGCTCCCTGCACGCCATCCACGCCAGCCAGCCCACACTGAACGCCTTCCGGGTGGTGCTCACCGAATCAGCGCTGGCCGACGCGGCGGAGGCCGACCGGCGACGCGCGGCCGGGGACACCGCCCCTCTGCTGGGGATCCCGATCGCCGTGAAAGACGACGTCGACGTTGCCGGGGTGCCCACCGCCTTCGGGACCGAGGGGTCGGTCCCGCCGGCCACGCACGACGCTGAGGTGGTGCGTCGCCTGAAGGCCGCCGGCGCCGTCATCGTCGGCAAGACGAACACCTGTGAACTCGGCCAATGGCCGTTCACCAGCGGACCCGGCTTCGGCCATACCCGCAACCCCTGGTCGCGCCGGCACACCCCGGGTGGATCGTCCGGCGGCAGCGCGGCGGCGGTCGCGGCCGGCCTGGTCACCGCCGCGATCGGCTCCGACGGCGCCGGCAGTATCCGCATCCCCGCGGCGTGGACGCACCTGGTGGGCATCAAACCGCAGCGTGGCCGCATCTCGACCTGGCCGTTGCCGGAGGCGTTCAACGGCATCACGGTCAACGGTGTGCTGGCCCGGACCGTGGCTGATGCGGCGTTGGTGCTCGATGCCGCATCAGGCAACGTCGAGGGCGATCGGCACCAGCCGCCCCCGATTACCGCGTCCGACTATGTGGGGAAAGCCCCGGGCCCGCTGAACATCGCGCTGTCCACCCGGTTCCCGTACACCGGCTTCCGGCCGAAGCTGCACCCGGAAATCCTGGCCGCGACGCGAGCCGTCGGCAAGCAACTCGAATTGCTCGGCCACACCGTGGTGCCGGGCAACCCCGATTACGGCATGCGGCTGTCCTGGGACTTCCTCGCCCGGTCCACCTCGGGCCTACGGGAGTGGGAGGAGCGACTGGGCGACGGCGTGGTGCTGGACCCCCGCACCCTGTCCAACCTGCGCATCGGCGCGTTATTGGGGCAAGCCATCCTGCGCACCGCCCGCCGCCACGAAGCGGACGACCAACGCCGGGTGGGCTCGATATTCGACATCGTCGATGTCGTGTTAGCTCCGACCACCGCCCAACCGCCGCCGCTGGCGCGTGCCTTCGACCGGTTGAGTGGCTTCGGCACCGACCGCGCCATGATCGCGGCGTGCCCCCTGACGTTCCCGTGGAACGTCCTGGGCTGGCCGTCGATCAACGTTCCGGCCGGCTTCACCTCCGACGGTTTGCCGATCGGTGTGCAGCTGATGGGTCCGGCACACAGCGAGGGCCTGCTGATTTCGCTCGCCGCCGAACTGGAAGCCGTCTGCGGATGGGCCAGCGAACAGCCGCAGTCGTGGTGGGACCAGACCACCGATGCTCCCGGCTGACGTCTTAACCACCAGCAAGCGTTTCCGCAGGTATTAAGGAGAATCAGCCGCTGACAACCCGGGTACTCGTTGGCGATGGACCAATCGACCGCTCCCCTGCTCGAGGCGCTGCCGATTATCGGGACAAGAACCGCTACGGATTCACGCCACCGGGCATTCCCACGGTCGTCCCCGGTGAGCGCCTCAATGATGCGGTGCTGGCGTGTTTGCGCTCGGGCGCCAACGCCGGCATGAATCTTCCCGACGCGGCCGATCCGTCGTTGGAGACCATCGGGGTGCTGGTCTGACGT
Source organism: Mycobacterium sp. E2479 (assembly GCF_001667925.1). Lineage (GTDB taxonomy): Bacteria > Actinomycetota > Actinomycetes > Mycobacteriales > Mycobacteriaceae > Mycobacterium. The sequence continues at coordinate 45,491 of NZ_LZJR01000086.1, forward strand.
GGCGATCCTCCGCATCAATGTTCACATCAGCCACACGCGTAGCCGGTGGGTGGCATATGGTCTTTTCCAAATGCGCTAGCAGCGGCGCTAGCACGCATGAAACTCGCCTATTGGTCGGCAGCGCGCCGGTGAGTGCCGCGCGCGCCGGTCGCCAGCGCGGCACGGCTGTGACCGTTAAAAGCCCAGTCGGCCAAGCTGTTTGGGGTCGCTCTGCCAATTTTTGGCGACCTTGACGCGCAGGTCGAGGTACACCTTCGTGCCCAGCAACTTCTCGATCTGGGCGCGCGCGGCGGTACCGACCTCTCGCAGCCGGGCGCCGCCCTTGCCGATGACGATGCCCTTCTGGCTGTCGCGTTCGACGTAAAGCAGGGCATGGACGTCGATCAGGTCGTCACGATCCGGCCGCGGGTTGACTTCGTCGATGACCACCGCCAACGAATGCGGCAGCTCGTCACGAACGCCCTCGAGGGCGGCCTCCCGAATGAATTCGGCCATCAGAACCTCTTCGGGCTCGTCGGTCAGCTCACCGTCGGGGTAATACGCCGGCCCAGGCGGCAGCGCGGCGGCCAGCACGTCGATCAAGATGTCCATTTGAGCGCCGGTCACCGCCGACACCGGAACGATCTCGGCAGAGTCACCGACCAGCTCGCTGACCGCCACCAACTGCGCGGCTACCCGATCTTTGGGCGCCTTGTCGATCTTGGTGACGATCGCGACCAGAGTCGTCTTCGGCGCGGTCGAACGGATTTGTTCGACGATCCACCGGTCTCCCGGACCGATCGCTTCGTCGGCGGGAATGCACAGCCCGATCACGTCGACTTCGGAATAGGTATCGCGCACAAGGTCGTTGAGGCGCTTGCCCAGCAAGGTGCGCGGTCGGTGCAGGCCTGGCGTGTCGACCAGGATGATCTGGAAGTCGTCTCGATGCACGATGCCGCGGATGGTGTGCCGGGTGGTCTGTGGCCGCATCGAGGTGATCGCGACCTTGGTCCCGACGAGCGCATTGGTCAGTGTCGATTTCCCAGTGTTGGGGCGACCGACCAAACATACGAAGCCGGAACGAAATTCAGTCATGCGGCCCGGGCTCCTCGCCATCGGGCGAATCGTCGGATTCGACCGGGCTGAGCAAAACGGTGTTAATCCGTACCCGGCCCCGGTGATCGGTGCCGCCTTCGGCCCGCAGCCGCAGACCGTGCGAAACCACCTCGGCGCCCGGCAGCGGCACCCGGCCCAATTCCAGGGCGAGCAGGCCGCCGACGGTGTCGACGTCGAGGTCGTCGTCGAACTCCACGTCGTATAGCTCGCCCAGGTCTTCTATCGGTAGCCGCGCCGACACCCGGAAGTGCTTGTCGCCCAAGTCTTCGATCGGCGCCGTCTCCGCCTGGTCGTACTCGTCGGCGATCTCGCCGACGATCTCTTCCAGCACATCTTCGATGCTGACCAAGCCGGCGATCGCGCCGTACTCGTCGACGAGAAGAGCCATGTGGTTGCGGTCGCGCTGCATTTCCCGCAGCAGAGAGTCCAGAGGTTTGGAATCCGGCACGAAGACCGCGGGGCGCATCACCGTCGACACCGGAGGGGTCCGCCCGCCGTCGCCGGACAAAACCGTCTGCTGAACAAGGTCTTTCAGATACACGACCCCGACGACGTCGTCGACGTTCTCGCCGATCACCGGGATGCGGGAATGCCCGCTGCGCACCGCCAAGTTGATGGCCTGGCTGGCGGACTTGTCGCTTTCGATCCAGATCATCTCGGTGCGCGGGACCATCACCTCGCGGGCCGGGGTGTCACCGAGTTCGAAGACCGACTGGATCATCTTGCGCTCTTCGGCCGCGACCACGCCGCGCTGCTGAGCCAGGTCGACGACTTCGCGCAATTCGATCTCGGAGGCGAACGGCCCGTTCCGCAGCCCGCGGCCGGGGGTCACCGCGTTACCCAGCACCACCAGCAACCGGCTGATCGGCATCAACAGCCACGAGATCGCTTGCAGCGGAAGCACCGTCGTCAGCGCAATGGAGTAGGCGTTCTGACGACCGAGGGTGCGTGGGCCCACCCCCATGACGACGAAGCTGGTCACCACCATGATGGCGGCCGCGCCGAACAATCCCCATCTCAGCCCGAAGTTGTCATAGAGAAACACCACCAGCAGTACGGTCGCCGTGATCTCGCAGGCGATCCGCAGCAGCACCACCAGGTTGATGTAGCGCGGCCGTTCCGACATCACCTTGGACAACGCCACCGCCCCGGGCCGCTCGTCGCGCACCAACTCCTGAACCCGGGCCAGCGACACCGTGCTGATTGCCGCATCGATCGCCGCGAACAGCCCGCCCAGCGCGATCAGCGCGACTGCACCGAACAGCTCAGACCAGCCCGTCAATTGTCGACATACCTTGACTCGGTCACTGACTCCCCTGTGGCTTTGGCCTGCAGCTTAGGTGTCAGCCTGCTGCTCCCCGCTCCGATTCCGGCGGTTGAGCAACCAGGCGATCAGACCCACCACTACCGCAAACCCCCCGAAGCGCAACGGCAGCGTCCACCCTGATTGTTGGGGCTGACCGGGCTCCTGGTGGTGAACGGCCAGTAGCACCAAGAAACTGCCGTCGTCCGTCGGCCCGACGCCCGGTGTCGGCTGGGTCTTGATCACCCTGATCTGGGCGGGGGCGCTGCTGGAATTGTCGATCTGCCCCCACGCCAGCGTGGAGTCGTCGAGCAGGAAGGTATCCTGGCCGCCCGCCGGTTGGCCGCCGTCGTGACCCACCACCGCAACGTGGCCCACTTCGACGGTCTCGCCTTTGGCGGGAACGAACACCGTGACATTCTCGTACAGCTTCGGCGGAACCGGCGGCTTGTAGTCCGGTGGCGGCGCGCCGTTGTTCGGCGGCGGTATTGAGCCCCCGCCGTAAAAGCTGCCGGCCGCCACATAGCTGTCGCTGACCGCGGTGAACGGGACGACGCCGACGCTGGTCGCGTCGAGCACCATCCGCGCTCCGCGCGGCAGGTACGCCTGCTGGTAGGCGCCGTTGTAGAAGTAGTGCAGCGTAACCGGCTGATTGAGCGGGTTGTAGATCGTCGGGCGACGATAGGCGTCGTCGTAGTCGAGGTACTCCCAGTGGCGCGGTCGGACGAACTTCTGATCGTCAATCTTGAGGATGTCGACGTTGTCGCGGTGAGAACTCACGACGTTCTGCACCTGCTGGTTGGGATCAACCTGGGTGGGCGGCTTCGGTGGGTTGGCGGGGTCGACGCGCGTCAGCGGTGCGGCCTTGGCCGCCGCGATCGCCAACGACGGCGCATCCAGGCCACGCGGCGGTGCCACCACCGGGGCGTTCCGTGGTGCGTCCGGCCCCGGCGGACTGATCTCCTGCACCGGAAGCAAACCGGAGTTGGGCGGCGGAAGTATCAGCGGACCCTCCACCGGCGACGGGAGCGGGGGCGGCTCGTACACCGGAATGGGAATTGGCGGAATTGGCTTGGGCGCGGTGCTCGGGGGTCCTTGGACGCCATGGCGGTCCTCGTTGCATACGTTCGCCGTGTGATAGGCGTTCACGTAGAACATGCAGTGCTCGCAGGCGACCGGGTTCGATCCCGCGCCGGCACACGGGGCCGCCAGCGCTTGAGTGTCGGTAATGACCCACACCGGCAAGGGCGCGAACGCGATGGTAGCTGCCGCCAGAATGTTGAACGGCCTCAATTGTCGAAATACCTTGACTTGTCGAGCAATCGACGGTCCCGTTCCTGCTGGCGGTCCTGGTGGTAGGCCTCGACCTGGTCGGCGACCCATTCTTCGAGCAACCGGTCCTGCAGGGCGAACATCTCCTTCTCCTCGTCCGGCTCGGCGTGGTCGTAACCGATCAGATGAAGCACGCCGTGGATGGCCAGCAGCGCCAGCTCGTGCCCCAGACTGTGGCCCGCCGAGGCGGCCTGACCGGCGGCGAATTCCGGGCACAGCACGATGTCGCCCAGCATGGAGGGTCCCGGCTCGGGGGCGTCCGGGCGTCCACCCGGCTCGAGCTCGTCCATCGGAAAGCTCATCACGTCGGTCGGGCCGGGCAGGTCCATCCAGCGCATGTGCAGGTCGGCCATCGCGGCGGTGTCCAGGAGCACCATCGACAGCTCGGCAGCCGGATTGACGTCCATCTTGGCGATGACGAACCGCGCGACGCTGATCAGTTCGGCTTCGGAGACGTCAATACCCGATTCGTTGGATACCTCAATGCTCATAGAACCCACTCACCGCACCATCATCGGCGACCGTGCGAGCCCGTCGCCCGCCGCGACGCCCGGTTCATCGCCAGACCAGGCTCTTCGAATTTCGCATAAGCGTCGACGATCTCCGAGACCAGCCGGTGGCGGACCACGTCCACACTGGTCAGCTCGGCGATGTGGATGTCATCCACGCTGTCCAGGATTTCCATCGCCGAGCGTAGGCCGGATTTCGCGCCGCCCGGAAGGTCGACCTGCGTGATGTCGCCGGTGACCACGATCTTCGATCCGAAGCCCAGTCTGGTGAGGAACATCTTCATCTGCTCGGCGGTGGTGTTCTGCGCCTCGTCGAGGACGATGAACGCGGAGTTCAACGTGCGGCCGCGCATATACGCCAGCGGAGCCACCTCGATGACTCCGGCGGTCATCAGTTTGGGGATCAGCTCGGGATCCATCATGTCGTACAGTGCGTCATACAACGGCCGCAGATAGGGATCGATCTTCTCGCTGAGTGTGCCGGGCAAAAAGCCAAGCCGCTCACCGGCTTCCACGGCCGGGCGGGTCAAGATGATGCGGTTTACCTGTTTGGTCTGCAACGCGTTGACCGCCTTGGCCATCGCCAGATACGTCTTGCCGGTGCCGGCCGGGCCGACCCCGAAGACGATGGTGTTGGCGTCGATGGCGTCGACGTAGCGCTTCTGATTGAGCGTCTTGGGCCGGATCGTCTTGCCGCGCCGCGACAAGATGTCCAGGGTCAGCACTTCGGCCGGGGACTCGTTGTCGGTGCCGGCCAGCATGGCGACGCTGTGGCGAACCACCTCCGGGGTCAACGGCTGGCCACCGGCAACGATCGCGACCAGTTCGGAGATCGCCCGCTCGGCGAGCGCGACGTCGGCGGGCTCACCCGCGAGGGAGACCGCATTGCCACGCACATGCAAGTCGGCGTTCAAGCTGCGCTCCAGGGCCCGCAGGTTCTGGTCCGCCGAACCCAACAAGCCCATCACGACATCGGGCGGAACATCGATGCTGCTACGAACCTGAGCAGAGGCCGGCACGGCTCCGGCAGCGTCAGCGGCGCTGGTCTCGCGGGGTGTCACGTGGCTCTCGATGCCTGCTTTCTCGGCTTGTCGGTGGGTTGCTGGGCCGTCTCAGTCTACGCCGAGGGCTCCGGTTGGTCAGTGTTCAGCAACGTACTCGACGCCGCGTCGCCGTCGCGACCCGGCGGCGCAACGTCGTTTGCCGGCACGTCCCCGCGCTGGTCCCAGCGCGGGGTCAGCACCCCGAGCGCGCCCAGGGCCACAGCCGCGGCCGTCGACGTCCGCAGCACCTGGGGACCGAGCCGCACCGCCGCCGCGCCGGCGTCGCACAGCGCCGCCATCTCGTCCTCTGCGATCCCGCCTTCTGGACCGACCAGCAGCAGCAGTGAATTCGCTTGTGCCAGATCGATATCGGCGAGTCGGTCGGTGGCCGACTCGTGCAAGGCCAACGCCGTTGCGCCGGCGCCCACCTCCGCGCGAATCCGCTGTGTCAGCTCCGTGGGGGACAACACGCCGTCGACCGGGGGGATGTACGCCCGACGGGACTGCCGGGCCGCCGACCGGACGACGGCACGCCATCGGCGCAACCCCTTGTTGACCCGATTGCCCTGCCAGTTAGCCACGCAGCGCGCGGCGTGCCACGCGACGAACGCGTCGGCGCCGGCCTCGGTGGCCAGCTCGACGGCCAGCTCCGAACGCTCCGACTTGGGCAGCGCCTGCACGATGGTCACGGACGGGGACCCCGGCGCCACACTCCAGCGCTCGAGGACCCGTGCGCGCAACCCGTCGCGCCCGGCGTGCTCCACCTCGCAATGGGCCAGGGTTCCGGCGCCGTCGCCGAGGACGAGTCGCTCGCCGGGACGGATTCGCCGCACGGAGGCGGCGTGAAAACCCTCGTCGCCGCCCAGCACGGCGAGCGAGCCGGGCTCGGGCAGCTTGTCGAGGTAGAACAGGGTCGCGACCATGGCGCGCCTCCGGGCGCCAGACTAGCGACCGGTGAAGGTTTCGCGGAGCCGGCTGAACAAGCCTCCGCCGGCGTGAGTCGAGCGGACCTCGGGCACATCGCGGCTGCGGTGAGTCTTGAACTCGCGCAGCAGTTCGGTGTCGCGGTGGTCCAGCCGGGCGGGAACCACCACCTCGACGTGGACATGCAGGTCACCTCGGGTGCCGGACCGCAGATGCGGCATGCCGTGACCACGCAGCGTGATGACCGAGCCCGGTTGCGTCCCCGGCGGAATGGTGATCTCGCTGACGCCGTCCAAAATCGCGTCGATGGTGATGGTGGCGCCCAGCGCGGCGTCAACCATCGGCACCGAAACCGTGCAGTGCAGGTCGTCGCCTTCGCGGACGAAGACGTCGTGGGCCTGTTCGTGCACCTCGACGTACAGGTCACCGGCCGGCCCGCCACCGGGCCCGACCTCGCCCTGCGCGGCGAGCCGCACGCGCATGCCGTCGCCAACGCCGGCCGGGATCTTGACGCTGATCTCGCGCCGGGCGCGCACCCGGCCGTCGCCCATGCACTGGTGGCACGGATCGGGGATGACGACGCCGACGCCACGGCACGTCGGACACGGCCGCGACGTCATCACCTGCCCCAGCAGCGAGCGCTGCACCGTCTGCACCTCGCCGCGGCCACCGCAGGTGTCGCAGGGCACCGGTACCGAATCACCGTTGGTGCCCTTACCCTGGCATCGGTCACACAGGACCGCGGTGTCCACGGTGACCTGCTTGGTCACGCCCGTGGCGCACTCTTCGAGGTCAAGCCGCATCCGCAGCAGCGAGTCGGAGCCCGGCCGCACCCGCCCGATCGGACCGCGGGAGGTCGCGCCGCCGCTGAAGCCGCCGCCGAAGAAGGCCTCGAACACGTCGCCCAGGCCGCCACCGAAGCCGCCGAAACCGCCGCCCGCCGCGGCCGCGTTCTCCAGTGGGTCCCCGCCCAGGTCGACGACCCGCCGCTTCTCGGGATCGCTCAACACCTCGTATGCGACGCTGATCTCCTTGAATTTCGCCTGCGCGGCCTCGTCGGGGTTGACGTCCGGATGCAGTTCGCGCGCCAGCTTGCGGTACGCGCGCTTGATCTCCGCGTCGCTGGCGTTTCTGCTCACGCCGAGCAGCCCGTAGTAATCGCGTGCCACGCTTGACTCTCCTATACCTGGTTTTTTCCCGCGCCTACCCATCCTGCGGGTGCGCGTTCATCGAGCACCCAGGACTTCGCCGATATAACGAGCAACCGCAGCAACGCTGGCGATAGTTCCCGGATAGTCCATCCGGGTGGGCCCCAGCACACCCATTCCCCCGTAGACGGTGTCGGGGGTGCCGTAGGCGGTGGTCACCACGGAGGTGCCCAATATCTGCTCGGCGGCCGTCTCGTGGCCGATGCGCACCGTCACTTTACCGGCTTCCTGCTGGACGGCCAGCAAGCGAAGCACCACCACCTGCTCCTCCAGCGCTTCCAGTATGGAGCGCAACGAGTCACCGAAATCGGCCGCGTTACGGGTCAGGTTGGCGGTGCCGCCCAGCAACAGGCGCTCTTCGGTGTGCTCGACGAGCGATTCCAGCAACACCGTTGCCGACCGGCCAACGGCGTCACCCAAACCTTCTGGGCTGGTCAGCTGTCCCGCGAGGTCGGCGACCGCCACCGACGCGGCGGACAGCTTCTTGCCCACCAGCGCCTGGGCGAGCATCTCGCGCAGCTGAGAAAGTTCGTGATCGTCGATGACGTCACCGAGTTCGACTACCCGCTGGTCGACACGGCCGGAGTCGGTGATGACGACCATCAGCAGCCGGGCCGGGGTCAGGGCGATCACTTCGAGGTGACGCACCGTGGACGACGACAGCGTGGGGTACTGCACCACGGCCACCTGTCGAGTCAGTTGCGAGAGCAGCCGAACCGCCCGCCGCAGGACGTCATCGAGATCGACACCGGACTCGAGGAAGCTCTGAATCGCGCGCCGTTCGGCCGAGGACAGGGGCTTGACTTCGTCGAGCCGGTCGACGAATTCGCGGTAACCCTTCTCGGTCGGCACCCGGCCGGAACTGGTATGCGGCTGGGTGATGTAGCCCTCGGCCTCGAGTACCGCCATGTCGTTACGGACCGTGGCGGACGAGACGCCCAAGTTGTGGCGGTCCACCAACGCCTTGGAACCGATCGGCTCTTTGGTGGCGACGAAGTCGGCGACGATGGCGCGCAGCACCTCGAACCGACGGTCATCGGCACTTCCCACCGGCCGCCACCTCCTTCGATACCGCCTTGACCGGATTCATTTTACGGACACGGGCGGCGCCGACGGTTATCCGCGGCGGTTCGGCGGAGCCGGTGACCGCAGGGATCACCGCCAGTCGTCGCCGTCACACCGGCGGTGCTGTCGAAAATTTTCTTCGAACGCATCGGTGCTGACGGACATCAGTCCGGCTAGCCTTTCCAGAATGAACCGGTCGTGCCATAGCAATGAGTCGGGAGCGGTCGGCCGATGATTTTCAAGGGCGTGCGCGACGGCAAGCCGTATCCCGAGCACAATCTGTCCTATCGGGATTGGTCCCAGATACCGCCGCAACAGATCCGGCTCGACGAATTGGTCACCACGACAACGGTGCTCGCGCTGGACCGGTTGCTCTCCGAGGACTCCACCTTCTACGGCGACCTCTTCCCCCACGCGGTGCGGTGGAGGGGCATCACCTACCTCGAAGACGGCCTGCATCGTGCGGTGCGGGCCGCTCTGCGGAACCGCACCGTGCTGCACGCTCGGGTGTACGACATGGATGTGCCGCTGGGCTCGCCCGCGTAAGCGTCACACTCGAGGCTCCCCGCGTGTCGACCTAGTAAGGACGTTGGTTTCTGACCACAACTTGCCAGGAGGATCGCCATGTCACGGCTGCAAGGAGTCTCCGACCGCGACGCCGGCCTCGGCGCCAAAATCGCCTTCTTCTTCACCAAACGCAAGCTAGCGCAGATGGCCGGGCTCGAAACCGCGGGAATGTTGGAGCCGCTGCGGATGTATGCGCATATCCCTCGATTGCTCAGCGCCTACGGCAAGTTGGAGCAAGCCGAGTCGAAACTTGACATTCTCAGCCCCCGTCACCGTGCGCTGGCGGAGCTCAAGGCAGCGACGACGGTGCGCTGCGAGTACTGCATCGACCTCGGCTCACAGATCGCCCGGAAGTGGGGCATCACCGACGAAGAGCTGCTGGCGATGGCCAACTATCGCAACGCCGTCTGTTTCTCCGACGTCGACAAGCTGATCCTCGAGTACGCCACCGCGATGAGTCGCACCCCGGTCGAGGTGACCGATGAACTTTTCGATGCGCTGCGTGCCCACTTCGACACGCCGCAGCTCGTCGGCCTGACCCACGTCATCAACCTGGGCAACATGCGCGCCCGGTTCAACATCGCCCTCGGTATCGGGTCGTCGGGCTTTTCGGCTGACCGAGTGTGCGCATTACCCGAGACCGATCGGCCATGACGGCGGATCCGTCATTGGCGGCTCGCTTCGAGGCGGCCCGACCGCAGCTGGGCGCCATCGCCTACCGCATGCTGGGCTCGCTCGAGGACGCTCAGGATGCGGTGCAGGAGGCGTGGCTGCGGCTGAGCCGTAGCGCCGAGTCGGACGGGATGAACCGCATCGCCAACCTGGACGCCTGGCTGACCACCGTGGTGGCGCGCATCTGCCTGAACGTGTTGCGCGACCGCCGCACTCACGGCGGCGAGGAACTTTCCGGTCACCTGCCGGATCCGATCGTGGAGGCCGTAGGTGAATTCGACCCCGAGCACCGCGCGATGCTGGCCGACGCGGTGGGGCTGGCGCTGTTCGTTGTGCTGGACACGCTGCCGCCGGCCGAGCGGCTGGCGTTCGTGCTGCACGACGTGTTCACCGTGCCGTTCGACCAGATCGCGGCCATCGTCGATCGAACGCCGGAAGCGGCCCGCAAGCTGGCCAGCCGGGCCCGACGCCGGATCGAGCAGGCCGACCCGGCTCCCGACGGCACCTTGGTCGCGCAACGGGAGGTGGTCGACGCCTTCTTCGCGGCGGGGCGCAGCGGCGACTTCGACCGCCTGGTGGCGGTGCTCCATCCCGACGTGGTGTTGCGTGGTGATTTCGGCGCCGACACGGCCGTCTTCCGCGCCGAGGGGGCATCCTCGGTGGCTCAGCTGGCCCGCAGTTACGCCGGTCCGGAACGCGAAGTGCGCGCCGCGACGGTGAACGGTGCCGCCGGAGCGGTTATTTTTATCGCCGGCCGTGCGGCGTCCATCATGGGTTTCGTGGTGCGCGGCCACAGAATCCGCGCCATCGACGTACTGGCGGATCCGGCGCGCATCGCCAGATTGGACCTGCGCGCATTACACGCCGATCACTGACCGGCGGCCTCCAGCAACTCCATCGCCGACGCCCGCGACAGCACCCAGCCGCCGCCCTGGTTGACGAAAGTGACGTTCTGCGTGACCGGCGACGTCAGTTTGGGGCCGGAGACCGCGACGTCGGCGGTCGCCGAACCGTCCGCGGCCGGCTGGACGTTGGTGACACCGAACGACAGCGGCAGGTCGCCGTTCTTGGCCGCCTTCTGCAGCTTCTTGTCGGCAACGTGCGCGGCCATTCCGCTGATGCCGCCCTGCACGAGGTTGCTCTTGTTGGAGAAGGCGACTTTGGGGTCGGCGAGGGTGGTGAGCACGCCGGTCAGCTGATCGGAAGTGGGCACACTGGCATTCATAAGCGGCTGCGCCGGCGGCGGATCCTGCAAAAGCGGCGCACCGACGGTGGTAAGCCGCACTCCGGCGGCAAGCTCACTCGGCGTCGCGGCCGAGGCCACGCCCGCGGCCACCCCCCCGACGATGGCCAGCGCTGCCACCCCGGTGGCAATGGTCTTGACGATTCCCATGGTCCCCCCTCCAGACGAGCACGAATCTCGACGCATGACCAGCGATCCGCATCGCCCATTGGTGGCGGCGTGGATGGTGTCAGCGTGCCCTTTGCGTCCGGTATTTCGCGGCTGGGCACCGATACGTTACGACATTCCGATATGGAAGAAACGTGACCGAACTCCTGCGCCCGCTGTGCGAAGACACGCGCCGATGCCGCCGGGCCGACCGATCGGTGCGTACCGGGCTTCAACGCCAATCCCCATGCGCCGCCGTGCGGGGCGCATGGGGATTGGTTTGAAGCGTCGGTATTACTCGACGCCGAATTGTCTTAGTTGGTCGCCGTCGCCGCCTGCAGCAGCGCAAGCGCCGCGTCGTGTTGCAAGACCCAGTTTCCGTTCTGGTTGACGAACACCAGGTGCTTGTTGACCGGCCCGGCGAACTTCGGCCCCGTGATGCCCACGTCGGCCTGGGCCATGTTCGGACCCGCCGGCGCGATGTTGGTCACGTTGAACTGCTCGGGGAAGTTTCCGTTGCGATACGCCTTGCGCAGGTCGTGATCAGCGACCATGCCCTCGTTTTGAGGAATGCCGTTCTCGACGAGGTTGGTCTTGTCCCTGTAGTTGACCCCAGGGTCGGTTACCTGGGTGCAGAGATTGGCCAGTTGGTCAGCCGTCGGCAACTGCCCCGGCACTCCCGGCGGCGCGGGCGGAGGCGGCGGCGGGTCCTGCGGCAGTGGCGCGCCGACCGCGGCAAGTTTCACCTGATCGAGGCCGATCGGTGCGGCAATGGAAGCCACGCCGGCGGCGGCGCCGCCAATGGCGGTCAAGGCCGCCACGCCCGTGGCAACGGACTTCACGGATTTCACAGGTCCCCCTTCGATACACATGAACCGTGGCGGATATCTGCCGATGTCCGCACGCGGTCACACGTCTCCAATGGATGAAGATGGTGTAAGTGTGCACCGTGACTTCGGATTTTGTGTCTCAGGTGGGTCACGTTACGACGACGCTACGATCGCGACATGCGAAAATACGCAGAATATTCTGTGCCCCAAGCAGGTGGCGGCGGTAAATTCGACCGCTGTCGTCAAAGCGGTTGACGCTCATCGTGTCTGCGTCCCACCGAATACCTGGACGGGCTCACGGTGGATCCCAACACCCGGTCGGATAGCAGTCCAAGGCAGCTCAGGTTGGGAAAACCGGGGCCCTGGGTGAGTCCTGATAAGTTCGGCAGGAACAGCTTTGGTGTCACGTCTGCGACGGCCAGGTCATAACCTATCGACTCCTGCAGCCGCTCTGAGGTCAGCGGCCCACCCAGACCGAGTTCTAGCAGATCGAGTGCGTCCTGACTGAACAACGTTGCGAACCAAAGCGAGTCAGCGCCCGACCCGTCGATCACGAGATCAAACCCGTGTACCGTCTCGAGATTCTCGCCGCCGCGGTTGGTGGACAGCGTCAGCCGGATCTGCCCCTCCTTGCCTACCGCATGCGCGACACGGCCCCGCAGGTGGTGAATGCGATCGTCGGCCAGCAGCGCTTCCTGCACACTGGACGAAAACACCCCACGGTCGGTGCGGGCCAACGCATCGCGGCGTTCGTCAAGGGTGAGGGCCGGCCAGTTGGTGGGATCGGAGAACAGCGAGTTCTCGAAAAACCCCTCCCCGCGGGTGAACAACGTGGCCTGTGGTGAAATCACGGTGATGCTCGATACGCGGTGGCGGAACAGTTCATAGAGCATCGCCGCGGCCGTCTCACCCCCGCCGATCACCGCCACCCGCTCCGCATTGATCCGGTCGTGATTGGCGGCGCGATCCCAGAATTGGGCAATCGACAGCATGCGCGGATTGCCCGGAAGCAAAGACCTTTCGGCCTGGCCGGGGCCGGTGATCATCAACGCATCGGCGTGCACCGTGGTCTCGTGGGTGTGCAGCGCCCAGCGGTCCCCGGTGATCGCCAATCGCTCGACGTCTCCGTGCACCACGTTCATTCCCACATGGTCGGCGACCCAACTCAAGTATTGGCTCCACCGGCGATGCGTCGGCGCCGGTCTGCCGCGGTCGATCCACTCGGCGAACGACGCGGTTGCGATGAGATATGACTGCCAGCTATAGCGGGTCATCCGCTCGTCGAGTTCGGCATTGCGGCGCGGCACCAGCGCGGAACGGTAGGGAAACCCGACGTCCTTTTCGGGGCTGGTGCCCAAGCGGTGCGCGCCATCGGTCCAGCCGCCGCTGGCCTGCCAGTTCGCCGCGACGCCGATCCGCTCCACGGCGACCACGTCGGGGACCTCGACGCTCATTTCGCGCAGCGTGAAGGCTTTGGCAGCCACCGCCACCGCTTTGGCGCCGGCACCTAGGACCGCCAATGTGCTCATCTCACCATCTCCCGCAGTGAATCGATCCAAATCTCCTGTAGTACAGCGATATCCGCGTCATCGAGGATGTCGGGCAGGGCGCGCCACTGCGCTGCCAGTACCCGCTCCCCGCCATAGGTCAGCACCACCGCCGCGATGGCGAGCTCATGGCGCACGGCCAGCTCTGGCTCCGGCACCGGCGACGTCCCCGCGAGTAACTCGCGCTCGAGCCGCAGTCCCGTGCCGCCGTCGGTGTGGGCGGCACCGAGATAATTCAGCAGCAGTTGCGGTGGTGAAAAACCGGCCAGGCGCTCGGCCGTGTCGTCGCGTAGGTAGCGCAGCAACCCGTAGTCGAGCCCGTCGCCGGGGATCCCCGATAACCTCTGCCCCACCTCGTGCGGATCGGTCGAGTGCAGGCGTACCGGGTAGATGGAGCTGAGCAACCCGACCGTGTCGCTGGTGTCGATGGTGTGTGCACCCGGGCCGTCCACCAAATTGTCGGCGCGGCCATGTGTTTCGAGTGCGAGCAACGGCGGCGCGGTGCGTTGACCGCGCCGCTCGCGCCAGCGTGTCACCGTCGCAGCGGTGGCGGCCACCAAGAGCATGGGCAACGACAGGCCCGATCCCAATAGCCGTCGCGTGACTTCGGCGTCGGTGGCCACGTTACGAACGATCAGGTTGCGGGCCCGGTCGCGGCTTGGATCGATCCGGCGGGCACCGAGGTCGGGATCGTCGCCGTCCAGTTGGGATGCCCAGAAGTCCACCGTGTCCAATCGGTGTGCCCGAGCGGTGAGCGCGTCTGCCCAGCGCCGATAGCTGGTGGGTTCCCGAATGGGTGCCGGTGAGCAGCCGTCGGCCGAGGCCGCTATGGCGGCACCGAGTTCGCCGAGGACGACCCGCCACGACGCCGGGTCCAGCGCGACGACGTGCGCGGCCACCAGCAGAACGCTCTCTCCCGCCGGCGGGCGTAACCACACCACCGACAGCAGCGTTCCGTGTTCGGGGTCCAGTCGGTCGACCGCCTGAGCGACCTGGGCGGGCACCGCGGCAACCAGATCGCCAACCACCTCAACCTCTTTGACGATGCCGGCGATATCGAAGGCCGGTACCGGCTCCAACGTCATGGTGGAACGGTTTACCCGGGTGCGCAGCACTTCGTGGCCCTCGATGATGCCGGCCAAGGCCGCATCCAACTGTTCGCGGCGCACTGTCTCGGGCAAGCGGATGGCTTCGGTTTGGGCGAGCCTGCGCGGGTCGCCGAATTCGTAGAGCCACCGGCCGTTGGGCAGCAACGGCATTGGCCCTGTTCCGGTGTCCACCTGCTGGGCGGCGGCCGTGGTCTCCGAGTCGATCGCTTCGGCCAATTCGCGAACATTGCTGCACTCGAGGATAAGCCTGGCGCGCAGCGCTATTCCACGTGCTCGAGCCGCTTGTACCACCGACAGCGCCATGATGCTGTCTAAGCCAAGTTGCAGGAAGTCCGCCGTGACGTCGACGCGCGGTTGCCCGAGCAACTCGACGAGCAGTTCGGCCAGCGCGGATTCGGTGGCGGTCTCGGGCATCGCCGCGCCGACCTCGGACCCCTCCTGATCGAGAGCGGCCAAAGCCGCTTCATCCAGCTTTCCGTTGGCGGTCAAGGGAATGTCGTCGACCAGGACGATTCGCTGTGGAACCATGTAGCGCGGCAACCGCCTACTGAGCATGCTCCGCAGCTCGGCCGTCGCGGGCCGGCCGGTGGCCGTGTCGGCGGCCACGTACGCGGTGAGCCGCGTGGCGCCCCGGTGCTGCTGTGCCAGCACTGCAGCGTGCCGCACGGCCGGGTGCGATTCGAGGGCGGCGGCGATTTCGGCGGGTTCGACGCGGTGGCCGCGGATCTTCACCTGGGCATCGGCGCGTCCGACGTATTGCATTGAGCCATTGGGCAATCGGCGCACCAGATCTCCGGTGCGATACATCCGTTCTGCCGGTACAAACGGGTCGGCGACAAAGCGGGCCGCGGTCTCTGGAGCGCGGCCCAGATAGCCGCGGGCCAGCTGGGCACCGGCCAGATAAAGCTCGCCGGTCGCTCCGCAGGGCGCCGGGCGCAGCGCGGAATCCAGCACGTAGCCACGGGTGTGCCGGGTCGGCCGCCCGATGGCCGGCTCGTCGTGCTCGGCTATGACGGCGACCACCGCCTCGACCGTGGTCTCGGTGGGTCCGTAGCAGTTGTATGCCGTCATCGACGTGGCGCCGCACATGTTCCGGATCCGGTCCCAGGCCGAACTGCCGACGGCCTCGCCGCCCAATGCCAGCACGCTCAGGGACGCCTCGATCAGCAAACCAAAAGCCTGCAGTTGCGCAAACATCGAAGGCGTGGTGTCGATCATGTCGACACCGTGCGCAGCGATCAACGCGACAAGCGCCTCGGCATCGGTCTGGGTCTGCTCGTCGACGACATGCAGGCCGTGCCCGTCGAGCAAGCCGACCAGCGGCTGCCACGCGGCGTCGAACGCGAACGACCATGCGTGGGCGATGCGCACCGGCCGGCCCAGCTTGTGTGCCGCGGGCCGCAACACGAGGTCCAGATGATCGTCGGCGTAGGCGCCCAGCGCACCGTGAGTTCCGATGACGCCCTTGGGTTCTCCGGTCGTTCCCGACGTGAACACGACGTACGCGGCCTGGGCGAGTGGAACTTCTACCGGGTTGAAGTCGTCGCCGTGCGGTTCGCCGGCCTCCAGCAGCTCGTCTGTCAGCTTGTCGTCCAACACGATCAGCACGCCCGATTGACGCAGGATCGAGTTCACCCGTTCGGAGGGCATTCCCGGCTCCATCGGGACGCACATGCCGCCGGCTTTGAGCACGGCGAGTATCGCAATGACGTAACGCGGCCCCCGGTAAAGCCGGATTCCCACCGGCGTTTCGGCTTTGACTCCATTTCGGGCGAGTCGTGCCGCCAGCCGGGTGCTGAGAAGATCCAGTTCGCGATAGCTCAGCGTGCCGCCCACCCAGCTGATCGCAACGTGGTCCGGTGTCCTCGCCACGACGTCAGCGAACCGGGCGTGGATACTCAACGGCGATATCGGCTTTGGCGTGCCTGCGGAGTTCGGCGGGTCCGCCTCATCGTCCAGCAGGACACTGACGTCACGCAGCGGACACTCCCAGCCCCGCAGCAACCTTGCGGCGGTGGTGAGCAACCGCTGCCCGAAGGTGGCGGCCGGAACGGCGCCCAGCGCCCCGTCGATCGCTTCGATCAGCACCACCAGCTCGCCGCCTTGCAGATGGGCGGCGATGGCAATGGGGAAATGTGACAGGGTTTGCAGGGCGGACGGGCGGAACGTCACACCGCCCGCGGACAATTGGCCACCTGCGGTCAGCCGGTCCATCGGAAAATTCTCGTAGACCAGCAGGGTGTCGAACATTTCGCCGACCCCGCCGAGGGTCCGAAGTTGGGCATGCCCGAGATGGCTGTGCTCGCGCAGCAGCGCGGCGGTGCGCTGCACCGCGCGGCACTGCTCGCCGACCATCGCGGCCGGATCGAGACGCACGCGCAACGGCACGGTGTTGATGAACAGACCCACCATGGTCTCGACGCCGGTCAATTCGGGCGGCCGACCGGAAACCGTAACCCCGAAAACCACATCGTACGTGTCGGTCAGCCGTGACAACACCAGCGCCCAGGCCATTTGCAGCACGGTGTTGATGGTGACGCCGCAGGATCGGCTCTCGTCGAAAAGTCGCGCGGTGGTCTCGGCCGGCACCCGCAGCTCGGTCGTGCGCGGCAGCGCCGTCTGTCGGTCCTCGGTCTGCTCGATGGATCCCAGCGAGGCGGCCAGCAGGGTGGGTCCTGGCATACCCGCCAGGTGTTCGCGCCAGACCCGGTGGCTGGCTTCCGGATCGCGGCTCGCCAGCCAGCCGATGTAATCGCGGTACGGCCGCGGGGGCGCGGGCAGCGCCGACGCATCGCCGCCGGCCTGGTACAGGATCATCATCTCGTTGACGAAGACCGGCAACGACCAACCGTCGATCACGATGTGATGGGCGGTCAGCACCAAACGCCATTGCGCGCCAGGCAATTCAATCAGTAAGAAGCGGAGCGCCGGCCCGCGTTCCAGATTGAACGGTCGCCGACGTTCGCCACTTTCCAGCGCCGGCACGTCGTCGGGTGTGGCGGCGATCAAGCGCCAAGGCAGCTCGACGCGGGACGGCACGATCTGCACCGGTCGCGGGATTCCCCGGCTGAAGAAGCTGGCCCGCAGATTCGGGTGCCGCACCAACATCTGCTCCGCGCAGCCGCGTAGCAGCGAGACGTCGAGTCCGCCGAAGATGTCCGCCGCTATTCCGATCACGTAGGGGTCGTCAGCCGCTTGCCCGTCGGCGAATTCGGCGAGCGTGGTCAGCGAATACAAGCCCTCCTGCAGCGGGCTCAGCGCCATCACGTCGTCGATGTCGGGCGCGACATCGGTTCTGGCGGCCGTCATGTCGCACCTTCGCGCGACGACGAGAAAAGTTGCGTCACGGCAGCCAAATCCGATGGCGATAGTCCGGAGGTACTCATCGGCTCGAAACGGATGTCGGTCGCCGTCTCGTCCCGTGCGATGTCGGCCCCGTCGTCGCTCGGGGCGTCCAGCGCGGCGGCCAACTGCTGCACCGTCGGGTTCTCGAAGATCATGCGCGGACTCACGGCCAGGCCCGCCGCCCGCGCCCGCGCGGCGAGCTGGACGGACAGGATGCTGTCGCCGCCGAGGGCGAAGAAATCGTCGAAGCGCCCGATTTCCGGGGTCGACAACAGTTCCACGAATACCTTGGCCAGCGCCCGTTCGGTGTCGGTGCGCGCGGGTTCGGCCTGGCCGCCGGTGCTGACCGCCGGCCGCGGCAGTCCGGGTCGGTTCAGCTTGCCCGATTCGGTTTTGGGGAGGACGTCGAGCACGGTCAGCGACGACGGCAGCATGTAACCCGGCAGGACCGTGGCGATCGCAGCACGCACCTCCCCTGCAAATGTCGCCTTCTCCGCGTCGTCGGTGATCGACCGTTGGGGCACAATATATCCGGCCAACGACGTGCCGCCGTGCACCTCCCAGGTGCGCGACGCCGCGGCGGCGACTCCGTCGGCTGCCGCCAGCGCCGCCTCGACCTCCGCCAGCTCTACGCGGAAACCCCGCACCTGCACCTGGTGGTCGGAACGTCCGATGAATTCCAGTTGGCCGTCCTCGGTCCATCGGGCCAGGTCGCCACTGCGGTACAACCGCGATCCCGGCTCCGTCCCATGGGGATTGGCGATAAATCGCGCGGCGGTCAGGCCCGGGCGTTTCCAATAGCCTCGGGCCAGCTGGTCACCGGCGTAGTACAGCTCGCCCACCACGCCGACCGGCACGGGACGCAGCCCGTCGTCGAGCAGGTAGGCTTCGGCACCCGGGACCGGCCTTCCGACAAGCGGATTCGGCAAACCCAACGGTCCGCGGGACACCGCGCCTGAGGTCTCGGTGGAACCGATGTTGTTCAGCAGCTCGGTGCCGGCTCCGGCGTCATCGCCGCACACCGACACCAGCCGGTGCAGCAGCGCCGTGCTGACCGGTTCGCCACCGCACACCAGCCGTGACAGTGCGCGCACGGCGTCGGGCCGGCTATCCACCAACGCCGAGACCAAGCTGGGCACCGCGGTCACCTGGGCCACCGAATGCCGGTTCATCAAGTCCCCGAGCATCTCCGGATCGCGGTGCTCGGCATCGTCGGCCAGGATCATGGTCGCACCGGCCGCCAGGCCGGCCAGCATCTCCATGCCGCCTTCGAGGAACGTGATCGATGCCTGTGCCAATCGGACGTCGTGCGTTCGCGGCGGGTAGTGCCGCAACTGCCAATCGAGCCGGGCCGCCATCGAACGATGGGTTCCCACTGCGCCTTTCGGCTTGCCGGTGGACCCGGACGTGAACACCAAGTGCATCGGGTCGTCGGGGTGCGGTAGCGGCAACCCGCTTGACTGCGGGCTGATCTCGTCGTTGTCGACCATGGCGCGTACCTGTGGATCGTCCAGCGAGATCAGCTCGACCCCGGGCACCTGCGGCATGCTGTCCACCGCTTCGACCGTGGCGACCACGACCGGCGGTCGCACGTCGTCGAGCATGAATTGCTTTCGCGCCAGCGGATAACCGGGGTCGATGGGAAAGTAACCGGCGCCGGCCTTCATGATGGCCACCAACGCCACCACCAGCTCCACGCTCCGCCGGGTCGACAACCCGACCAACGATCCGGGACCCACCCCGTTCTTGACCAGCAGCGCGGCCAAGTTGTCCGAACGGCGGTGCAGGGCAGCGTAATCGATGCTCTGTTCGCCGCAGCGTACCGCGATGCGATCGGCGCCCCACGCCCGGCTGGGTTCCAGCAATTCCGGGATGGTGCGCGGCCGGTCGCGCGGCGGCCGCTCGCCGCGGCTCCATTGCCGCAGAATGCGGTGCTGCTCCCCGACCTCGACCAGCTGGACCTCCCGCAAACTCTGGTCGAGGTCGTCGGCAAACGCGGTGAGCGCCCGGGTCAGCCATTGGGCCAAGCGCTCGACGGTGGTCCTGGCGTAGAGCTCGGTACGAAAGATGACATTGCAGTGGTAGCCGATGTCGCCCGAACCGTCGGTACCGAAGAAGTTGACGCTCAGATCGGCGTGCGCCATGTCGAAGATCGGGTCCAGCGACGTGCACACGGTGTCCTGCTCTTCGCTGCCCTGGGTCGCGGTCTCGATGACCCGCGTGGCGGACAGGTGATCCCGGACGTGCACGACGACCTGGAACAGCGGGTTTCGTGACAGCGAGCGCACCGGGCTGACGCTGTCGACCACGCGGTCGAACGGCAGGTCCTGGTGCGCGTAGGCGGCCAGGGCGGTGTCCCGGGCCCGCTCGAGCAGTTCACGCAGCGTCGGGTTGCCGCCCATGTCGTTGCGCAGCACCAGGATGTTGACGAAAAACCCGATCAGCTGGTCCAATTCCGCTTCGGTGCGGCCCGCGACCGGGGTACCCAGCGGAATGTCGGTTCCCCCACCGGCTTTGTGCAAAACCACGGCGACGGCCGTTTGCAGCAGCATGAATTCGGTGATGCCCAGCTCGCGACACAGCTCACCGAGCCTGGCGCGGGTTTGCGAGTCGATGTGAAAGTCGACGGACTCCCCCTCGCCGCTGGGCACCGGCTGGCGCGGAAAGTCCGGACGCAGGCCGGTGTCCTCCGGCATCCCGGCCAGCTGCCGCGTCCAGTACTCCCGCTGCTCGGCGGCGATCGGCGATTCCTGGCCGCCCGCGTCCCCCAGGAACGTGCGCTGCCACGCCGCGTAGTCGGCGTACTGCACATGAAGCGGCGCCCAGGACGGCGCTTGTCCGCCGCGCCGGGCCCGGTATGCCGTGATCACGTCGGAGAACAGCACGCCCGCCGACCAGTGGTCGGAGGCGATGTGGTGCACGACCAGCGACAGCACGTGCTGCGCCGTGTTCTCGGTGCGCAGCAGCGCGACCCGGATCGGCAATTCGGCGTCCAGCGCGAAGCAGTGGCACCGCTCGACGTCGAGCTGCCGTTGCAGCCAGGCGTCGTCGGGTCCCTCCTCGCGGCGCACCGGAAACTCGAGGTCGGTTGGGCCCACCACCTGATAGGGCACACCGTCCAACTCGACGTAGCTGGTGCGCAGGATCTCGTGTCTGGCGACGACATCGCCGATGGCGGCGATCAGCGCATCGATGTCCCACGGCCCGGTCAGCTTCGCCGCAAACGGGATGTTGTTCACCCAGCTGGGCCCGTCGACGCGGTAGGCGAACCAGCTGCGCAGCTGCGACGCCGAGAGCGGCATGGGCTCGTCGTGCGCAGTGGTGATCAGCCTGGGTCGCCGCGGCGTGAGTTCACCCGAACCCAACCGGTCGATCCGCTCGGCCAGCGCACCGACCGTGGCGAGTTCGAACACGTCACGAATGCCGATTTCCACGCCGCACTCCGCGCGAATCGCGATGACCAGTTTGGTGGCCACCAGCGAGTGGCCACCCAGGTCGAAGAACGAGTCGTCGACGCCCACCCGCTCATGGCCGAGCAGGCCGGAAAACAGTTGCGCGATGCGGTGTTCGGTGGGAGTGGTGGGATCGCGGTATTCGGTGACCACCGCGATCTGAGGTGCTGGCAGTGCGGCATGGTCGATCTTCTGGTGCGCGGTGATCGGGATTTCGTCGAGCACCACATAGGCGGCCGGGGCCATGTAGTCCGGGAGCGCTGCGGCCACCCGGGCCCGGATGCGCTCCACGTCAACCGTTTCCGTGCCGGAGCCCTGAGCCGGCGTCACGTATCCCACCAGGCTCTTGCCCAATTGGGGCAGGTCCATGGCCAGCACGACCGCCTGCCCAACGCTGGGGTCGACCGAGATCGCGGCCGCGATCTCCCCCAACTCAATGCGGAAACCGCGGATCTTCACCTGTTCGTCGGCGCGGCCGACGAACTCGATGTCCCCGTTGGCGTTGCGGCGGGCCAGGTCGCCGGACCGGTACATCCGCCCGCCGGGCGTGAACGGGTCGGCGACGAATCGCTCGGACGTCATCTGCGGCCTGCGGTGATATCCATGCGCGACATGTGTTCCGGCGATGTAGATTTCACCGATCACGCCGACGGGAACCGGCTGCAACGCGTTGTCGAGCAGGTACACCTGGGTGTTGATCTTAGGCCGGCCGATGGGCACCACGCGGGTACCCTGGGCGCCCTCCACGGGGTAGCTGGTGCAGTTCACCACGGTCTCGGTCGGCCCGTAGAAGTTGTACAGCGAGGCGTCGAAGGTGGCGTGGAACTTGTCGGCGACCTCGCCGGGCAGGGGCTCTCCACCGATGGGCACGCGCCGCAGGGTCCGCCACTGGCCGACGCCGGGCAATGACAGGAAGAGCCCCAACAGCGACGGCACGAAGTGCATCGACGTAATGCCCTCATGCGCCAGCAGGTCGGTGAGGTAGCCGATGTCGCGCAGCCCATCGGGCCGCGGAATCACCAGGCGGGCGCCCATGATCAGCGTGCCGAAGATCTCGCCCATCGAAACGTCGAAGCTGGGCGAGGCGACCTGCAGCAGACGATCGGTGTCGTCGACGCGGTATTCGTCGCCGAACCAGACGAAGTATTCGGCGATGGGTGCGTGCGGCACGGGAACGCCTTTGGGCAGCCCGGTGGAACCCGAGGTGTAGATCAGGTAAGCGGTGTTTTGTGGGCTGAGCGGTCGGACCAGCTCGGACGGCGCGGTGACCGGATAGTCTGCGGCCATAACCGGTTCACGCAACACCAGTTTGGCGTCCGCGTCCTCGAGAATGAACGTCAGCCGGTCCTCCGGGTAGGTGGGATCCACCGGCAGATAGACCCCGCCCGCTTTGAGCACCCCGAGCGCGGTGATCACCAATTCCGGAGACCTGTCCAGCAGTACCGCGACGCGATCCTCGGTGCCGATTCCTTGCGCGATGAGCCAGTGCGCCAACCGATTCGACTCTTCGTCGATTTCCCGGTAGGTATAAGGGCGGCCCTCGTAGACGACGGCGACGGCGTCGGGCGTCAGGCCGGCCCTGCGGCCGACCAACTCGGGCAAGGTGCTCGCCGGGGTGACGAATTGCTCGCCGGTCGAAACGGCGCGCAGCCACTCGGCGTCTTCGGCACTCATCAATGCGCAGGCCGACAGCTTCGCGTCGGGCTCAAAGAGCAGACCGTCGAGCAAGGCTCCGTAGTGGCGCAGCAATTGCTCGACCAGCGGCCGATCCAGCACCTCAACCAGGTATTCGGCCTCGACGAGGCCGCCGCCGGAGCCGTCTGGCGTCCGATCCAGCTCGACCATCAAACTCAGCGGCAATTGGTTGAAATGTCCGCGCAATTCACCGCGTTCGCAACGCACGCCCGGCGGGCAGAAGCCGACACCGTCGGGCTCTCGTTGCCCGAAGCTCACGCGGGTCATCCGGTCGGCGCCATGGCGACGATCGGGATTCGATTCCCGCACCAGCCAGTCCAGGTCGGCCCGCGAATGGGCGAAGGCGCCCACCGCCTCGACGCGGGTTTGGTGCAACAGCTCGCGAAACGTCTGGTGCGGCGCAGGCCGCAGCCGAATCACCACGGTGTTGCCGTAATAGCCGATGACGTCCTCGGTGCCCACGCCGCGGTTGAGCACCGGGGCCGCGACCAAGAAGTCGGTTGACTGGGTATAGCGGTGCACGAGCGCGGCGAAGGCGGCCATCAACACCATGTACGGGGTGGCGCCCGTTTCGCGGGCCAGCGCGGCCGCCCGATCGACGATGTCGACCGACAGCTGCGCGGACGCGCGCTGCGCGCGCCAGGTGGTGGGCACCACCGAACCGTTGGGCCCGGGAAGCTCGAGGGGCTCCGGCAGGTCGGCCATCAGCGGTCGCCAGTAGTCCAGGTCCGACTGGCGAATGGAGGTCGGATCCGACGAATGATCCCTCGGTACTGGCCCATCGGCGAAGGTGTCCGGGTCGGTGTATGCGCGGGTCAGATCCGCGAAGAACGGCTCCCACGAGCCGTCATCCCAGGCGATGTGGTGCGCGGTGATCAGCAGCATCAGCTCGTCGTCAGTCAGATGCGCCACCGTGATTCGCAACGGCGAATCCTTACTCAGGTCGAATGGCCGACGAAAGTCGCGCTGCGCCAGCACATCCAGCCGCAGCCGGCGCGCTTGATCGGTCAACTCGGCCAGGTCGTGCTCGGCCCATTCCGGTCGCAGGTCCTCGCGGATCACCGGATGCGGGACGCCCTCGCCGTCTGCTGCGTACGTCGTGTGCAACACGGGGTGCCGCCCGGCGACGGCGTCGACCGCATGGTGCAACCGCGCGGTGTCGACCGTGCCGGAAAGGCGGTAGGAGACGCAGATGTTGAGCAGCGCGCTGTCGGGATCGGCGGACTGCACGAACCACATCCGGTGCTGGCCCACCGACATGCGTGGCCCGTCGTCGGACACCTGCGCCGGGGCCGTCGTCCTGGCCAGGCCGCGTTCAGCGAGCATGCGGCGCAGTAATTCCAGGCGCTGTTCGTCGAGTGGGGTGCCGACGCCGGTGGTATTTGTCACGCTAGGAGTCCAGCCTTTCTAGCATCGCGAGCGTTGAGTGATGTGCACCGTTGGCGACGCCCGCGCGCCCGAATGAGGGTGGCGTCGCGGGCCCGCCGGTCGAGTCGGCACGCAACGCCTCGATCAGCTCTGTCACGGTGATGCCGCCGAGCATGCGGGACACCGGAAC
This sequence comes from Mycobacterium sp. E2479, assembly GCF_001667925.1. Taxonomy (GTDB): domain Bacteria; phylum Actinomycetota; class Actinomycetes; order Mycobacteriales; family Mycobacteriaceae; genus Mycobacterium. The sequence goes on from NZ_LZJR01000086.1 coordinate 70,135, forward strand.
CGAATTGCCTACCGTGCGGCGCAGGCGCTTACGTAGATCGAGTGCGAGCAACGAGTCCACGCCCAGGTCGATGAGCGATGTGCCCGGGTCAATCGAGAGCGAATCGCCCAGGTGCAGCGTTGCGGCCAATTCGGCCCGCACTATCTCGGCGAGCGGCTTCTCAACCGAGACTTCACGGTCCGCACCGTCGCCGCAGGGCGAGACGATGAACGGCATTGGCATTCCCTGGCTTTCAAAGAACACCTGGAGCCGCTTGAAGTCGGCGTCGAAAATCAGTGGATCGCCCGCGTAGCGATACAGACTGGCTTCGATCGCCTGCTCCGGCTCCATTGCCACTAAACCTGATCGTTCGGTGCGGGTGATCTCGTGGCCCGCCACTACGCCGGCACCGTGCCACAGGCCCCATCGGATCGCGGTGCAGTCGCGTCCCGTGGCACGCAACTGGGCGGCCAACACGTCGAGCATCCGGTTGGACGCCGCGTACGCCGCGTGGGCGTGCCCGCCCCAGACTCCGAATACCGATGAGCAGGCCAGGATCCGGCAATCCGGCCGCAGCGGCCACACGTCGGTCAGCGCCGCCAATCCGTCGACCTTGGCCGCGCAGACCGCCGCCACATCCGAACCGGTGAGATCCGAACTCAAGCGCGCCTGCGCGATGCCTGCGGCGTGAATCAGCAATGACGCGCCCGACCCCGCATAATTCGCCGCGATGGCGGCCAGCGCGGCGCGATCGGTGATGTCGCACCGGGGGGCACGCACTTCGGCATCATGCCGGCCACCGAGTTCACGCAGTACGGTCGGATCAACGCCGTTGCGGCTCAACAGGGTGATGGTCCGGGCGCCGCGCCTCAGGCAATACCGCGCGTACTGCAATCCGATGGCCCCGCTGCCACCGGTGATCACCACGTCGTCCAGCGCAGCCGCATCGAGCGGTCGCCGCGTCGTCGACTCGCGGCACGCACTCAACGTCCGGCCGTAGAGTCGCGGCGATTCGGCGCCCCGCAACGCGACCTCGGCCGCCTCGCCGAGCAGCACCTCGACGACGGCTTGCGCCGTGGCGGGATCGACATCGCGGTGCGTGAGGTCGAGATGCCCGAAGGCCTGGTCCGGGAACTCGAAGCTGACGCTGCGATGCATGCCCGCCAGCGCAGCCTGCGCCGGAGAGGCGGGGGCATCGTCCCGGTCGATCTGTTCGGCACCGGCGGTGAGTAACCAGACGGCCCGACACCTAGGGCCGATCAACGCGGGGTAATCGGGCAGGCCCGCATCGGGCCGACCGGCGATCTGCTCGATTGCCGCGGGGGCGTCGAGCTCGTCGAGTTCCGGGGCGGCCACCACGAGGACTTCCGCCTCGTTCGGTGACACCGCTCGGCGGTCATCATGTCCCGCAACGGCGTCGACGAGTCGCTGCGTCAGGGCACCTGGACCGAAGAAGCCGATGTCCACGGTGGTTACGCTCGTCGTGATCGGTGCCGACATCGGCCGCCACTTTTCGACAGCCACGGTGAGCGCCGGCGCAGGCGCCGGTTCGGTCACTCGTTCCGGTGCCGCCCAGAGGTGCACCGCCCGCATCGGCGCGTTCGGGAACCCCCGCAGCGCGGGCCGCTCGGCACCCGGGACCGCGTCGGCCCACCTTGAGCCGGGGTCCGCGATCGCAATGGCGGCGATGTTCGCCGACAGCGAATCGGTGATGGCGCGGTCGCGATGCCCCGAGCCGACGATGACGCTCGCCTCGTCATCGACGATGCCGCCCAGAGGATACAGCAATGACGGGTGCGCCGAGAGCTCCACGAACGCGTCGGCCCCGCAACCGCGGGCATACTGCACAGCGAGATCAAATCGCACGGTGCCGCAGAGGTTTTCATACCAATAGTCACCGAAGTCGGTGGTGTCAGCCAACTCGGCGCCCAGCGTGGAGCCGATGAATCTCACCGGCCCGTCGCGGAATGCCGACTTCGGCGTCAGCTCGGCCAGACTCGCTCGCAACGGCCGAAGCGCGCTGGTGTGTCCGGGATAGTCGACGGACAGCTGCTGGCTGAAAATGCCACGCTGTTGGGCCAGCCGCACCGCGCCGGCCACCGCCTGCTGGTCACCGGCGACGACGGTCGACGACGGGCCGTTGACCGCCGAGACTTCCAGCCAGCCGGGCGCCTCCGCCAGTAGCGACTCCGCGATGTCGAGTCCGGTCCCGAGCACCGCCATCGCGTAGCAGCCGGTCAACTGGTCGACAACCGTGGCGCGCGCAACCACCAACGCGACCGCGTCCGACAAGGCAAGCGCTTCCGCCACATACGCGGCCGCCACCTCGCCGAGGCTATGACCGATGGCGATATCGGGCAGCACCCCGTAGGACCGCCACGCTTCTGCCAGGCTCACCGCGTGGGTGAACTGCGCCGCCTGAATCTCGGAGCGCGACCAGCCGCGCTCTTCATCGCTGACCAGATATGGCAGCGGAGAAGGGAATCCGGCAGATACGAAAGCTTGCGTGCACCGATCGGCGGCCGCACGGTAAGCCGGCAGCTGCCGGTACGCGTCGGCTCCCATCGCCTGCCATTGATTGCCCTGGCCCGGGAACACGAACGCGACGCGCCGCGGCGTCGTCTGGGCGCAGTGCGAGACCAACTCGTGGTCCTCGTCGCGAGCGATCGCGGACAGTGCCGCGACGAGTTCGGTGCGGTCCGCCGCTCGCACCACCGCACGGTGACGTCTCACCCGGCGCAATCGCAGCAGGGTGGAGGCGACCGCGGCGGTCAGATCTGGCGAGTCGTCGACGCGACCCAGGTAGTCCGCGATCGCCGAGGCGTCCCGGCGAATCAGCTCCGGGTCGTGGGCGCTGAGCAGCACCGGAACGCGCCCGTCCGGAAGTCGATGGGTGAGCATCATGCGACCTCGGGGACGGAAACGATCAGATGTGCGTTGGTGCCCGCGATCCCGAACGCGGAGGCCGCGGCGGTACGTTGCCCATCGATGGCCGGCCACGGTGTCAAAGTCTGCGCCAATCGCAAACCCTGTTTCTCCCATTCGATTTCGGGGCTTGCTTCGCTCGCGTGCAGGGTGGGTGGCACGGCGCCGTGTTCCGCAGCTACCAGCACTTTGGCCAGCCCCAGCGCGCCGGCCGCGGCCAGCGAGTGACCCACATTGGATTTCACCGAACCCAGCCATGCTCCGCTGCAAGGTTCGGTATCGCCGTAAGTCTGGGCAAGCGACCGCAACTCGGTTCGGTCACCGAGTCGGGTTCCGGTGCCATGGCCCTCGATCATTCCCACCTGGGCCGGTTTGATCCCGGCCTGGCTGATCGCCCGCCGGAACAGCCGTACCTGGGCATCGCCGCTGGGCGCGCTCAGACCGGCACTGCGCCCGTCCTGATTCATAGCCGTGGCCCGCACCTCGGCGACTATCTGTCGACCAGCGCGCAACGCGGCCGATTTACGTTGCAGCACAAACATCGCCGCCCCCTCGGCCCACACGGTCCCGCTGGCCCGCGCGCTGTAGGGGCGGCAGTATCCGTCGTCGGAGAGTGCGTGTTGTTTGGAGAACTCGACGAAGAAGCCCGGCGAACCCAGCACGTTGACCCCACCCGCGATGGCCAGATCGCAGTCGTCGTTCTGCAGGGAGCGCGTCGCGACGTGGAAGGCCACCAGCGCGGATGCACACGAGGAGTCCAGGGTCAGTGCCGGCCCGGTCAACCCCAGCGTGTAGGCGATGCGGCCCGAAATCACACTGAGCGCGGTGCCGGCCAGCAGATGACCGCTGTGTTCGGAGAACGTGGCCATCTCGGGTCCGTAGCCGGTGGCCGAGGCGCCGACAAAGCAGCCCACATCGTGTCCGGCCAGGTCGTCTGGATTGATGCCACTGTTTTCGCACGCGCGCCAGGCCACCCGCAACGCAACCCGCTGCTGCGGGTCCATCACGACCGCCTCGCGGGGTGAGATGCCGAAAAACTCTGGATCGAAAGTCGTTGCCCCGGTGAGGAAACCGCCGCGGTCATGGATCTCTTTGAAACCGCTGCGCCGCGAGCCGGCGAGCAGTTCGTGCACCGCCCAGCCGCGGTCAGTGGGAAAGGGGCCCAGCGCCTCACGGCCGTGCGCCAGCAGATCCCAGTAACCGTCGGGTGTTTCGATGCCGCCGGGTGCCTCGACACCCATCCCCACGATCACGACCGGATCGGCGTCCTCGCCGTCGAGGCCCCGGGCAAAACCATCGTCAGACATTGCTGATCACCCGGCATTCACCTGTGCGGCGATCGCGTCGACATGGTCGTAGACGTAGAAGTGCCCGCCGTCATACAACGACACCGCGAAGGATCCGGCGGTGTGCCTTTCCCACTGCTCAAGCACGCCGGCGGTGACGCGATGGTCGTCACGGCCACCCAGTACGTGAATGTCGGCGCCGATGCGGACATCGCGGCTGGGTTCATACCCGTTGAAGGCCTGGTAGTCGGCGCGCACCGCGGTGGTCAGTAGTTCGCAGAACTCTTCGTCGGCGAGCAGTTCGGGGTCGGTGCCGCCCAAATCGGCGATTTCGGCCAGCAGCCCGTCGTCGGTGGTCGGCAGTTGGGGCATGTCCGCGACGACGCACGGCGGCGGACCGGCCGATACCCAAAGCTTCTGTACGGCCGCGCCATGCCTTTGGGCCACAACGGCGAACTCGAAGGCGACGACGGCACCCATGCTGTGCCCGAACAACTTCAGCGGCGCGACGCTGGGCCACGGCGCGGCCCGGAACAGGCTGGCGGCCAGATCGTGCACGCTGTCGTGGGCGGGTTCGGTGAGGCGGTCAGCCCGCTGGGGGTACTGCATGACATAGGTGTCGCCACCGGCGGCCAGCGCGGCCGCCAGCACCCGGTAGCTCGCGGCGGCGGCACCGGCGTGCGGAAATATCACGGTGGCACCGGTGGACGACGCGTCGCCGTGCGCCCTGGTCAGCTTGATCCAGGACGGGAACGTGGCAGACACGGTGATCAGGTCATTCAATGTCATTGTGCCGTATACGATTTCGTAGCTTGTCGAGCGGCCGCCAGAACCGACTCGGCGTCCATCCCGACGACCTCCAGGTACAGCTCGGCGACCTGGTCCAGCCGGCCGGGATCGTTCTCGCCGGCGCTGAGCACCGCGGCCAGCGCCGACACGGTTCGGTTGGCGAAGACGTCGGCGACGATGATGTCCGGTGCGTCCAGCCAGGCCCGAATCCTCGCCACGGCTTGGGTGGCGAGCACCGAATCACCGCCGAGTGCGAAGAAGTCGTCGTCGATTCCGATGTTTTCTTGGCCGAGTAGATCACCGACGATCAGTGCCAGTGCGGACTCCAAGGGCGTCGACGGTGACCGGTAGCCAGGCCGCCGTACTTGCCCGACGGCGGTCTTCAACTCACGCGCGGCGGCGCGCCGGTCGAGCTTCCCGGCATCGGTGAAACCGATCCGCTCCACAACCATGATGTGGCGTGGGACCATGTACGCGGGGACCAGCTCACCAAGAAGCTGCCGGATGCGTTCGGCGGTCAAAGAGGAGTCGTCGGTGCACACCTGCGCGGCGAGCACATCCGATTCCCCGGATACGGCGATCAGGGCGGCCACCGCCGTCCGCACGCCGGGCACGCGCCGCAATGCGGTCTCGATCTCGCCCAACTCGACGCGATAACCGCTGATCTTCACCCGCTCGTCAGCGCGGCCAACGAATTCGAGGGTGCCATCTGGCCAGTAGCGGACCAAATCGCCGGTGCGATACCAGGTTCGGTCGTCGTGCTCGACGAAACGTTGCGCGGTGAGATCGGGACGTCCGCGGTAGCCGCGCGCGATGCCGCGCCCGGACACCCAAAATTCCCCGGGGACCCAGTCGGGGCAATCAGCGCCGGTGTCGCCGACGACGCGACAGGCGTTGTTGGGAAGCGGGACACCGAAGGGCAGGGCCGTCCAATCTTGCGGCATCGAGTCGGTTACCTCGAAAATGGTGTTGTGCACCGGGGTTTCGGTGGCCCCGCCGAGGCCCGCGAAGCGCAGGTTCGGCGCTTCGGTCCGTAGGCGGCGTACCACCTCGGGTCGCACCCAGTCGCCCCCGGTGGGGATCACCCGCACCGACGACAGCCGCCCGCGGCCGACTTCACTCAGCATCTCCAGCCAGCCGGGCATGAAGTGCAGCACCGTGACTTTGTAAGTGTCGATGAGCCGGGCCCAGGCGTCAGGATCGCGCCGCTGCGCTTCGTCGACCACCACGATGGCCCCACCGGTGCGCAGGGTGACGAACACGTCCATCACCGAGATGTCGCCTTCCAGTGTCGACAGCGCCAGGCATCGATCCGCGGGGCCGATCTCGAAGTGGTGGCCGATGAATTCCACCGTGTTCATGGCCGCGTCGTGGGTGACCTCAACACCTTTGGGCTCGCCGGTCGAGCCCGATGTGAACAACACGTAGGCGAGTTCGGCGGGATCGATTACCGCTGAAGCAATCTGAGCAATCGGGCACCCGTCGTTAACCACCTCGGCTATGACCAGTTCGGGTACCGGCATGGACAGTCGTTGTCCGCCGCACACCAGGGCCAAGCTCACCCGCCCGGTTTTTAGGATGCGCTCGGTGCGATCACGGGGCTGGTCGACGCCGATCGGCAGGTAAACGGCGCCGACCGACAGGATGCCGAGCAACGCCGGAATCTGCTCGGCGGTCTTCGGGCCCATCACCGCGATGGTGTCGCCGGCGGCGATGCCGGCGGTGCGCAGCGCCGCGGCCACGGCCCACGCCTGGTCGCGCAGTTGCGCGTAGCTGAGGTCACCGGTACTGGCGAATATCGCCGGGGCGTCGGGCTGCCGCTCGGCTTGCCGAAAGAACCCGTCGTGCAACGCTTCTCCGCTGGCCTGGGCGGTGCGAGCATTGGCCGCATCACGTACCGCGCGCTGTGCCTCCGGCAGCGCCGGGGGCCCCGGCGCCTCCCATGCGTCGTCGGCGGAGGCCAGCCGGTGCAGCTCGTCGATGTGGTAGGCGAACATGGCGTCGATGACACCCGACGGGAAGATGCCCTCGCGCACATCCCAATTCACCAGGACCCCGCCGTCGAACTCGGTGACCTGCGCGTCGAGCAGCACCTGCGGCCCCTGGGAGATGATCCATCCCGGCGTGCCGAACTGGCCGACCACGTCGGGACTGAACAGCTCGCCGAGCCCCAGCGCGCTGGTGAAGACCACCGGCGCGAGCACCTGGGTACCGCGGTGGCGGCTGAGGTCGCGCAGGACCGACAGCCCGGGATAGGCGGAATGCGCGGCGGCCGTGCGCATCGCGTCCTGCACCGCGCGTGCCCGCGCGGTCGCGGTGTCGGCGCCGATTAGATCGATGTCGAGCAGCAACGAGGAGGTGAAGTCGCCAACCAGAAAGTCGACGTCCGGGTGCAGCGCCTGGCGCCCGAACAGCGGCACGTTCAGCAGAAAGCGTGAGGTGGTCGACCAGCGGGCGACAGTGTTGGCGAATCCCGCGGCCAGCGCCATCGCTGGGGTGACGCCGCGCGCTCGAGCGCGGGCGAACAGCGCATCGCGTGTCTTGGGGTCCAGCCAGTGCCAGCGTCGGGTGCTGTGGTTGGCGCCCCGGCCACCGGTCGACGGCAACGCGGGCGGGTCTGGCAGCTCCGGGAGGCGCCGCGCCCACCAGGCCCGGTCGGCCTCGCGTGCCGGCTGCGGCTGTGCGCTTGCCGCCTCGATAGCTTGGCGGTACTGGCGGTAGGTGTAGCTCAGCTGGGGGAGATCGCGGCCGCCGTAGCAGGCGGCCAGATCGGCCATCAGCGTGCGATAGCTCATCGCGTCGGCCGCCTGCATGTCCAGGTCCACGTGCAGGCGCGACCGCTCGCCCGGTAGCAGCGTCACCGCCAATTCGAACACCGCGTCGTCGAGCTGCTGATGAGATTTGGTGGTGCGGATCGCGGTGAGCCGCTGTTCGGCCTCTTCGGCGCTCAGCGAGCGCAGGTCCTCGACGCTGACCGGGAAGGCGCCGCTCTCGTTCACCGGGGTGATGCGCTGATTTCCGTCGGGTAGGAACCGCACCCGCAACATCGGATGGCGACGCGCCAGCGCGGTGGCCGCCGTGCGCAGGCGCTCGGGGTCGACCGGGCCACCGTCGAACTCCACGTACAGATGACCGGCAACACCACCCAGCTGCTGGTTGTCATGGCGACCGACCCACATCGCGTGCTGCATCGGGGCCATCGGGAACGGCTCGTCCGCCCCTGACAGGTCGGCGTCGCCGGGAGCCTCGGCGGTCAGGATCGGCTGGCAGGCGCCCTTCCGGTCGGCGCCGACCAGAGCGGCCCAGGCTTCGATCGTCGGGGTCTCGGCAAGGGTGGCGAAGTCGATGGCGATGCCCTGGCGCCGCCAGCGGCCGGCCAACGTCATGATCCGAATGGAGTCCAGGCCCTGGGCGATCAGGCTGCGACCCGGCTGAACTGCATCGACGTCGACGCCGAGCAAATCGGCCACCTCCGCCCGGATATTCTCCGAGCGTGCCGAGGCGTGCACCACAGACCCTCCCCGATTAGCACAGGCTGCCCTAATTTTTTGGTTACCCTATCCTTACTCGCGGCATCCCCGCTACTAGCCCTGCCCGGAGTCCCGCTAGAGGAGCCATGAGCCCGAACACACCGCAGCCGACGCCCGGAGTCCTCGACGGGTTCGTGCCCTTCCCAGCGGATCGGGCCGCCGCCTATCGGGCCGCCGGCTACTGGGCGGGACGGCCCCTGGACACGATCCTGAGCGACGCGGCCCAGCAATGGCCCGATCGAGTCGCCGTCCTCGACGCCGTGGGCGATGACGCGATCAGCTATGCGGAACTCGACGACTTGGCTGACCGCGCGGCCACCGGACTGCGGGGCGCGGGTATCGCGCCGGGCGACCGGGTGTTGCTGCAGTTGCCGAACGGCTGCCAGTTCGCGGTGGCTCTGTTCGGCCTGCTGCGGGCAGGAGTGATCCCGGTGATGTGCCTGCCCGGACATCGCGCCGTCGAGCTTGGGCATTTCGCCGCGGTCAGCGAGGCCACCGGACTGCTGATCGCCGATACCACAGGGGGTTTCGACTATCGGCCGATGGCGCGGGAGCTGACCGAGGAGCACGCCGAGCTCAAACACGTCATCGTCGACGGCGACCCGGGGCCGTTCATCTCATGGGCCCAACTGTGCGACCAGCCGGCAATCGGTGCGCCGCCATCGTCACCCGACCCGGGATCGCCTGCGCTGCTACTGGTTTCCGGCGGAACCACGGGAACACCCAAACTCATTCCCCGCACGCACGACGACTACGTTCTCAACGCGAAGGCCAGCGCGGAACTCTGTGGGCTCACCTCAGCCGACGTCTACCTGGCGGTGCTGCCGGCCGGCCATAATTTCCCGCTCGCCTGCCCGGGCCTGCTCGGCGCGATGACCGTCGGCGCTACCACCGTTTTCGGCACCGACCCCAGCCCCGAGGCGGCCTTTGCCGCCATCGCACGCCACGGTGTCACGGTGACCGCCCTGGTGCCCGCGTTGGCCAAGTTGTGGGCGCAGGCCTGCGATTGGGAACCCGTGACACCAAAGACGCTGCGGCTCTTACAGGTTGGTGGCGCCAAGTTGGAACCCGAGGATGCCCATCTGGTGCGCGGCGCCCTGACCCCGAGTCTGCAGCAGGTGTTCGGGATGGCCGAAGGACTGCTGAACTACACCCGGTTAGACGATCCGCCGGAACTCACCGAGCACACCCAGGGGCGGCCATTGTCGCCCGCCGATGAACTGCGCGTCGTCGATGCGGAGGGGCGGCCGGTGGGCCGGGGCGAGGAAGGCGAACTGCTGGTCCGCGGGCCCTACACATTCAACGGCTACTTCCGCGCCGAACGCGACAACGAACGCAGCTTCGACCCCGACGGGTTCTTCCGCAGCGGCGACGTGGTGCGGCTGCGTCCCGACGGCTATCTGGTGGTGACCGGCCGAGTCAAAGACGTTATCTGCCGTGGCGGAGAGACGATCTCCGCGGCAGACCTCGAGGAGCGGCTGCACAGCAACCCGTCGATCCTCTCGGCCGCGGCCGTCGGGCTGCCCGACGCCTACCTGGGCGAGAAAATCTGTGCCGCGGTGGTTTTCAACGGACCCGAGCTATCGCTGGCGGAGTTGAACGACTATCTCGACGCCCGTGGCGTGGCCGCGCACGCGCGGCCCGATGTCCTGGTCCCGATGGACTCACTGCCAACCACGCCGATCGGCAAGATCGACAAAAAGGCCATCGTCCACCAGGTTTCGGCTCAACAAACTCACGCGCGACGGTAGGGCCGCGGGCGTTTCCCACCCTCCGGTAGGGGCGTGCGATCAGCCCATCGCCGCGTAGAGGTCGGCCAGCAGGCCCGCGGTGGTACGGAAGTCCATGCACTGGTCGGTCACGGACTGGCCATAAGTCAGCTCGCCGCCGCCGAGCGATTGGGCGCCGGCCACCAAGAAGCTTTCCAGCATCAGACCGGCGATACCGCGCTCGCCGGCGGCAAGGCGTGCGGCCACCTCCGCGGTGACCTCGGCCTGTCGCTCATGGTCTTTGGCGGAGTTGGCATGGGAGCAGTCGATCATGACTTGGGTGGAAAGCCCTGCCTGGCTCAGCAGCTCGATCGCGGCGGTCACCGAGGCGGTGTCGTAATTGGGCCCGGCCGTGCCGCCTCGAAGGATCACGTGACAGTCGGGATTGCCGACGGTCTCGATGATGGCCGCGCGACCGACGTCGTCGGTACCGAAGAAATGGTGTGCTGCCGCAGCGGCTTTGACGCCGTCGATGGCGACCTGGATGTTGCCGTCGGTGCCGTTCTTGAACCCGACAGGCATGGACAGGCCGGACGCCAGCTGGCGGTGTACCTGCGACTCGGTGGTCCGGGCGCCGATCGCGCCCCAGGCGACGGCGTCGGCGATGTACTGCGGGCTGGTGGGCTCCAGGAATTCACATCCCACCGGCAGGCCAACGTCGATGATGTCGAGCAATAGCCCACGCGCAATGCGGATTCCACGTTCGACGTCGAAGCTGCCATCCATGTTGGGATCGTTGATCAGTCCCTTCCATCCGATGGTGGTGCGCGGCTTTTCGAAGTAGACCCGCATCACGATCTTCAGTCGGTCCACGTACTCGGCCGCGATCGGCGCAAGCCGGCGCGCGTAGTCGAGCGCGGCGACGGGATCGTGCACCGAGCAGGGTCCGACGACCAGTAACAGCCGGTCGTCACCGCCGGCCAGGATCGCCGAGATCTCGTCGCGGTCTCGTTGGACGGCCCGCGCACGTCGAGCCGTCAACGGCATCTCGGCGCGGATCACGGCCGGAGCCGAGAGTTCGCGAAACGAAACGATGCGATGATCGGACGTATCGGTGGCCGTCTTGTCGCACTTGAGGATGGACATGGAGGGTGTGTGCCTTTCTCTGCCGGCTGCCAGGGCACGCCCGCTGATTCCCGATGCCCTGAAAAGCGAAAAGCAGCGACCTTGTGGTCACTGCTGGGCTCCGGGTATCAGTCGTGCGGTTGCGTCAACCAGACGCTGCATCGCCGGCTCCACCCGGAGCCACGATAAAGCGCCAGTACGCGCGCACGCCGATGTTCACGTCGGCGAAGATACCACGCTAAGGCGGGAGCGTTGAGCGCCGGGGTGCGCGCAATCAGCGCAGATCGAGCGCGGCGATCTGATCGAGGAACGCGCGCGCGGGCGCCGACGCGCTCGCCATACGAAACCGCCCGCAGTCAAGAGCGGACGCACGAAAGGAGAATTGTGGCTCACGCCCTCTTCGCGAACGTCATCGCGCCCGAGGACATCGTTTGGCACGAGACCGATCTCGGTCCGAACTTTTGGATAAGCGACGAGCTGGTCGGCACGGAGTACTCCACGCTGTTCAGCGCGCAGCTGACGAAGTTCGGCCCCGGTGGCGGATCCGCACCGCATCACCACGACTACAACCACGCGTTCTACTTTTTCAGCGGCACCGGCCGCGTACAGCTTGGTGAGCAGTTCTGGGAGACCAAGCCGGGTACCGTGGTCAAGGTTGCTGCGAACGTCGTACACAGTCTCGTCAACGCCGGCGCCGACGACCTGGTGTTCCTCGTGGTCTACGACCCTCCGCATGTAGCAACGGATTAGCCGCCATCGTCTGCGCGCAACGCATCGATCAGTCGGTCCATCACCGCACCGGCGTCCGCGCGGGCCTTACGCTGATCGTCGGCGCGCGCGATGTAGAGCGTCGCCTCGCGCAGCGCCCCCATGATCGTCAGGGCGGTCGCCTCGACGGGCTGGTGTGGGATGCTGCCGGACTCGATGGCGTCGGTGAGTAGCCCGGTCACGAATCCGATGTTGTAGCGCTGTCCGATGTCGCTCCAACGTTCCCAACCCAGGATCGCCAACGCCTCGAGCAGCACGATGCGCTGGATCTCGGGTTCGGCGCACGCGTCTAACCAAAGACCTGAACAAAGTCGCATGATCTCGACCGGATCGGAGTGCCCCGAGGCCGCGACGGCCTCCCCCATCCGAGCGGCCATCTCACCCTCCACTCGCTCGAATACCGCCGCGAATAACTCTGTCTTGTCAGCGAAATGGTGGTACAGCGCTCCGCGCGTCACCCCCGCGTTGCGGACGATCGTTTCCAAGGATGCGTCGGCGAATCCCACCGACGCAAACAACGGCCGGGCGGCACCGATCAACGCATCGCGCGTCTCGGCCGCACGCTCGGCCTGCGTGCGGCGACCATCCTTCGCCATCAACCCGTACCTTTCACACCTGCGTATGCATTTTCATACATACCGTATGAAAGGTCCGCGACCCTGCTACCGGCCGATGTGGCGTCGCGGTTTGCGGCCGCCTCAGAACACCCTGAGCCGGCGAACGATATCCAGCGATGACGGATCACCCTCGGTCTGCACGCCCAGATCCTCCCATGTGCCGCGCTGGGTGACCCACCGTACAAAGACCTGCGAATCGGTCGTGATACGCGCCGCGACCTCGGGGCGCTCGCCGATATGCAGGGTTCGCCCGCACAGCCCGTCGAGGCTTACCTCTACGCTGGCGGGTAAGTCGTTGAGCAGGCGCACATTCTGTTGCGGCAGTGCCGCTTCAATCCAGTCAAGAGTGGGGGCAAGCCGCAACTCGTCGACGGGCGGGGCTTCTCCCTGCAATGGCCCATCCGGCGGGAAGAGGTCATATCGCACGTGAATGAAGGACTCGAAGACAAAGGTCGTCGGCACGACCGAAGCCGGATAGGTCCCGACGTCCCCTATAGGTATGTCGATCTCCTGAGTCTCGATCGCGGCCAGTACCTCCAGCCCTTGCGCACTGACCGATTCATAGTCGGCCACCACCTCTTTGGGTGTCATCGAACGTCGCGAGGCGACATAGAGATCCGCGGCGCGTTCGGCAGGTAATTCACCAGGGCTGGGCAGTGTCGACGGATCGACGGCCAGCCAGAAGCTGCATGCCATGTGCGACAAAAGGTCCTGCACCGACCAGCCGGCGCATCCACTGTCTTTCTCCCACATCGCATCCGGCAGCTGCGAGCACAGCTCCAAAACGATCTCGCGTTCTTCCACTATGGCGTCGAGCGTGGCACCCATATAACCCAACCTTTCAGATACATACCGTATGTATGAACATACACACTGTATGTATGAGGTCAAGAGCTCGGTTGCGGGAAGTAGCGCCGCACGGGACTACGACCTCAAGCAACGGATCTAAGACCGCTCTGTCAGCCGGCGTCACGGCCTCGCTGACGCCGGGTACTCGGGGAGCCAACGCACCGCGGCGATGCGTTCGCTGAGTTCCCCGTCGCTGCGCGCAGGGGCGACGCCGTCCGCGACGGCTTGCACGGCGACGGCGTGCGCGATCCGGACGGCGACATCGGGCACGTCTGACCATGCGGGCAACAGCGGCTGGTCGGGGTCGGTGAGGGCCGGCGAGGCCTCGCCCAAGGTCTCTGCGGCGACCCGCAACATCTCGTCGGTGACCCGGGTCGCCTGAGCCGCGGTGACGGCGAGCCCCATCGCAGGGAAGATATAGACGTTATTGCATTGGGCTACGGCGTGTTCCGTGCCGTTTCGGTGTAGCGGCGCGAAGGGTGACCCGGTGGCGATCAGGGCGCGTCCGTCGGTCCAATGGTCCAATTCCGCTGGGTGCGCCTCGGCTCGGCTCGTCGGGTTGGACAGCGGGAAGATGATCGGTCGTTCCGCCTTGCTTGCCAGTTCGCGCACGATGCTCTCGGTGAAGGCACCCGCCGCGGTCGACAGGCCGAGGAGCACGCCCGCCTCGACATGGTGAACGACATCGGCGAGCTGCGCGGGCCCTGACAGGCCCCATCCCGCTACACGACCGGCCGGCTGCGCGAACTCGCGCTGGGCACCGGAGAGGTCGGTGCGGTCATCGGTGAGCAGGCCAACCACGTCGACGACCCAGATGCGCTGTGAGGCAGCCTGTTCGGATAACCCCTCGTTCACCATTTGACGACGAATCATGTCCAGCACCCCGATACCGGCCGAGCCGGCGCCCAGCATGACGACCTGTTGCTGAGAAAGCGGACGGCCGGCGACTTTGGCGGCGCCGTGCAACGCGCCGACGGTGACGGCGGCCGTCCCCTGGATGTCATCGTTGAAGGTGAGCAGTTTGTCGCGGTAGCGGGCCAAGATCGGCAGGGCGTGCGTGGTCGCGAAGTCCTCCCACTGCAGCAGCACGTTGGGAAGATGTTTGCGGACGGCGGCGACAAACTTGTCGATGAACGCGTGGTAGTCGTCGTCGCCGACGCGCCGGTGCCGCCAGCCCAGGTATTGGGGATCGTCGAGGAGCTCGCTGTTGTCGGTGCCGACGTCGAGCACGATCGGAAGCGTCCGCGCGGGGTCGATGCCACCGATCAGGGTGTAGAGCGACAGCTTTCCGATCGGAATGCCCATTCCCCCGATGCCCTGGTCACCCAGGCCGAGAATGCGCTGACCATCGGTCACCACGATCACATCGACCTCGCGCTGCGGCCGATTGTTCAGCACCTCGTCCAGGCAATCACGTTCGGCGTAGGAAACGAACAACCCCCGCGGCCGCCGGTAGATCTCGCTGAAACGCTGGCAGGCCTCACCCACGGTGGGCGTGTACACGATCGGCAGCGCTTCGGCGATGTGGTCGTGCAACACGCGATAAAACAGGGTCTCATTGCGGTCCTGCAACGCCCGCAGATAAATGTGTTTATCGAGATCGTCACGCCGAGTAGAGAATTCATGCCAGCAATGCTCGGCTTGCTGCTCGAGCGTCTTCACCGCCGTCGGCAGTAGACCCAGAAGACCCAGTCGCCGCCGCTCGGCCTCGGTGAAGGCGGTGCCTTTGGTGGTCAACGCATCGAACAGTCTGGCCGGCCCGCGGAGCTCATCGGGCATCGTCAACCTCCCTTCTCTGGGAATTTCACGGCCAGGCGGAGTATCGAAACCATCATCGACGATCGAGGGTGCTTTGTCTGCGCATAACCGATGTCACCGCGCCACCGCAGCTGGGCCGCCTGACCCAACGTGAGATCGACGCCAGGACGGCCGTCATGAATGGGCGAGTCGCTGATCGTCATCACGAGAACCACCCGAATGATCGCGAGCCCCTGACGCGGGCGTGGCATCGCAGCTGGTAGCGTAAGCGGCACTGTGAGTTTCAGAGTTGCAAAGCCTTCACGGTGGTCACGACGGCAATCTGCGTCGGCCATCGTTGCTGCACTGGCCCTACTCGCAGCTGCGTTCGGTTGTGGGGCTTTGCAAGCCGAGACGACAACCGACACGATGCAGCCGGGGGTGGTGGCATCATCGGCCGGCACCGTTTCGGACGGGATGCAGCTCACCAACGACTCGGTTCCTGTCCGGCGTCTCGGCGTTGGCCCCAGCGTGAACGATGACAAGGCGTTCAAAGGCAGCGGGTTAAAGCGGGGTCGGCCAACCACTTTGGCGCTTTCCACGCCACGCTCGCCCGGATCTGCGGTACCGCCGATGACGGGGTTTGTTCGGTCTCAGCAGCGGCCCGATGGACCCCCGCGCGCGCCGGCATCTACCCGCGTTGAGCAGAACCTTCTGATTCGATTCTGCGTCGCCCGCTGCTGATCAAGCACTACGGCTTTTCGGCGAGCTACGCCATGGCGCCAGCTTGAGCGAATAACCGCAATAGGGTTCGCGTGCTCGGCGCAGACTGATCCGCTTGTC
Organism: Mycobacterium sp. E2479; assembly: GCF_001667925.1. Lineage (GTDB taxonomy): Bacteria > Actinomycetota > Actinomycetes > Mycobacteriales > Mycobacteriaceae > Mycobacterium. The sequence goes on from NZ_LZJR01000086.1 coordinate 86,292, forward strand.
ATGGCAATTTGGGTCGACGCGATCTTCGCTATCGAAGCCACATTCGCCCGCAATCGGTTTGCCGGTTCGGCCGAACCCCAAGGCCACGCCGCGAACCGCCAGCGATGTGGTTCGTCGCGCCGCCTTTGCGCGACGGCTGGGCGATTTCAATCATTCACCACCTGCTCGGACTACTGACCGCATGTTGTGTGCGACGGCACCAACGTCCACCGCGATGCCATGAATCGGCGAGGTCAACCAAGACGGGCACCAAGAAATTAGGGATGGACATGGATTTTGGCGCATTGCCGCCCGAGATCAACTCGGGGCGGATGTACGTGGGGCCCGGGCCCGCAAGTTTGCTGGCAGCCGCCGCCGGTTGGGAGTCGCTGGCCGCGGAGCTGACTGACGCCACTAGCGGCTACCACACCGTAATCGCGGCCCTTACCGACGAGTTTTGGTCTGGACCGGCGTCGATGTCGATGGCGGCCGCGGTAATGCCCTACATCGCCTGGATGACGGCGACCGCCGAGCAATGCGGGCAGGCGGCAACGCAGGCCACGGCCGCCGCAGCAGCATTCGAAACCGCGTACGCGGTGACGGTGCCACCTCCTCTGATCGCCGCAAACCGCGCTCGGTTACTGGCATTGATTCAGACAAACATCTTCGGGCAGAACACCCCGGCCATCATGGCGGCCGAGGCCGAGTACGGCGAGATGTGGGCCCAGGACGCCGCCGCGATGTACACCTACGCCGCTAATTCCGCTGCGGCATCGAGGCTTTCGCCGGTAGTGCCGCCACCGCAGTCGACCAATCCAGCCGGCCCCGCCGGACAGCTCGGCGCCGTCACCCATGCAGCAGCCCAGTCCGGTACTGGCGCACAGTCAACGACGACGCAATGGGCCTCGACGGTGCCCCAGACTTTGCAAGGCCTCTCAACTCCCGGCTCATCCTCGACTGCCGGCTTATCACAGGCGGCGATGGGCACGGGAGCGTCGCTGGGATCCTCGGGAGCCTCCGCCCCACTCAGCTCACTGTCGGGTGTGACCGGGGCCTCCGGGAAGGGTGCGACCAAGACCGTGAGCAGCGGTGCGGGCGCCGCCTCGGGAGCGGCCTCGGCGCTCGCCGCTGCCCCCGCGGCGGACGGTGCCGCGGCGGGGCTGGCCTCCGAGGCGGCCGGGTACGGCGCCGACGGCGCCGGTCTGATCGCCGACGGCGGTGGTATCGGGATCGACCTCTACGGCCTCGATCTGGACTACCAGGGATTGGCGCTGGACGAAGCGGGCGCCGGGTCCATCTTGGGGGCCGAGGGCGTCCAGGGCATAGCCGGCTTGGGAGGCACGGGCGCCGCGGCCGGTTTGGGAGGCCTCGAGCCCCTGGCGGGATTGGGTCAGGGCGCCTCGGCGAGCGTGGGCCAAGCCAGTTCGCTGAGCACCTTGTCCGTACCCCCGAGTTGGGCGACGACGGTTTCGTCGGTCGCCCCGCTTCCGGGGCTCAACAGCGGTGCCATGCCGGGCGGGTGGGCCGTCGCACCCGGGGCATCGCCGGGCACCGCAGTGTCCAAGCTGCCGTTGGGCGGCATGGTCGGGCGCGAATCGGAGGGAGCGGTTCAGCGCGTCGGCATGCGCGTCTCGCTCATTCCGCATTCGCCGGTGGGCGGATGACCCGCCCGTGTGAAGGCCGAAGCCGGCGAGAGGTGACCTACCCGGCTGCAGACGCACATGGAGGAGCAAAAGATGCCCGACCGGGTGTTATCCGCCGAACTGATGCGCCAACACCGCGAAATAGGCACCGCTATCGAATGTTTCATCGACGCACTCGATCGCGGCAACCGGCAGCCCGAGCTACTGAGGGCGACGATGGATGCGCTGCGTCGGCACATTTACCTCGAGGAGATCTTCCTGTTCCCGCCGATTCGAAAGGCCGGAATAATGATGCCCGTCTTCGTGATGATGCGTGAACACGGCGAGCTGTGGCGGACGATGGAAACCCTCACGCAGCTGCTTGCTGACGGAACAGGCAGCCCGCGGCTTGAGGACACTTGCGAAGAGCTGCTGGACCGCCTCCACAAGCACAACTTCAACGAGGAGCCGGTCGTATATCTGCATGCCGACTACGATTTTCCGGCGCCAACGAGCGCGCAGCTGACCCGCTTCGTCGACACGGGCCGCATTCCCGATGGCTGGGTGTGCCAGCAGGCGGGCACGAAACGCACACGGTAACCGGCTATTGCGGCTTGCCTTTCGATCCTCGCTGCCTCCACCGAGCCGGTCACCCGGGGCGATACGGCACTTCCCTGACGTTCTCTCTGAGTAGCGCGCTCCATCAGCCTCAGCGCGCGACAAGGATGTCGAGTTCTGGCGTGTCCGAGCCTGTCAGCCGTCGGTGCATGGCCCAGGCGATCCGGGCGCCCTGGATCTTCGCGCGTTCGGCGTTGGGTCCCCGGAACATCGCGTCGACGGTGTCAGTCCACATGGTCAGCCAGCGGACAAAATGACGGCTGCTCAACGGGACTCTTTGATGGACGCGGCGATGGGCGTGCAATGCGCTGCCTTTGTACAGGCCGGCGCGGAACAGCACAGTCTCCCAGAAGTCGGCCATCACCGGGATGTGCGATTCCAGACCTGTCAACCGCAACTCCGTGAAGGGCTCGGCGAGGACGTCGTCGGCCATCACCCGGCCGTAGAACCGGCGCAGCAGCGCCTCCACGTCCGCGCGGACGCACACGTCGGAGACCGCATGGCCCACAGGGTTAGAGAGCTCACTCATCCGTGATCACCCTGGCAAGACACAACTCGGGTTCGACGAAGGGCTCCAGCTCGGCTCGCATCCCCGGCGCGGAGCCAACCGACTTTTGCGGACCTGCCAGGCCCCGCAGCAGCCCCCGGTGCAAGGCGCACGTCACCTCCGGGTGAGCACGGGCCAGATCACGAACCGGGCAGCTGTGCAGGCGAATTGTCCGCTGGTTGCCGCGGGTCGATTTTTTGGTGGGAACCAACTCGGGACCGAATCCCATCCGGTCGAACACCGCCGTGATCGTCGCCGACCGCTCGTCAGCCGCCTCCCTCGATGCAGAACCGCCTGGAACATGTTGCCCCGCAGCGTCTTCGTGCGGACTCTCATCAGCGATTCGCTCGGCCCATCGCCGACCGGCGGCTTCGGCGCGGCGACGCCGCTTGTCGGCGGTATCGCCGAGTTCAAATGCCAATATCTCGGCAAGCACCCGATAGTCCAGCCGCTCGCGCACCGCACGGTATCCGGTGCGGGGACGACCCACACCGGTGCGCGTGATCCGGGTACGTTCGACGAGTCCCTCACCGCACAGCGCGTCGAGATGGAAGCGCACCGTGGTCGTGTGCAGCCCGAGGCGAGCGGCGAGTTCGACTGCATCAACTGGTTCGTCGTGCGCACGCACCAGTTCGAGAACTCGCTGGCGCTGCCGGTTACGCCCCAAGCGATGCGATCGTCCGGCCTCGTCCTCGTGGTGCTCACCCAACGCATCCATCCTCTCGTCCGGTTGCCTAACAGCTATTTAAAGGATATTATTCATTCATAATAGCACGGAAGGCCCGGGCCGTCTCCGGTAACGAACGACATTCGGGCAGTAGGGAAGCCGGAGGTGCGCCGTGTTGGACACGATGGTGGAAACCAAGGTCATGGTGAACGTGGTCCGGCTGGCCTGTCGCGCCCCGTCGCTGTACAACACCCAACCCTGGCTGTGGGTGGCCGACGGCGATTGGCTGGACCTGTTTCTCGATGCGAGCCGTGTCGTGCACACGGATCGATCAATGCGAGAGGCCCACATCAGCTGTGGCGGGGCGCTCGAACACCTCCGGGTGGCGATGGCGGCCGCGAGCTGGATTGCAGACGTCGAGCGATTTCCCGACTTGGGCAACCCTACGCACCTCGCGCGGGTGAAATTCGCCCCCGCAGACGAGGTGACCGACCGTCAGCGTAGCCGCGCCGACGCGATCCTGAAACGCCGGAGCGACCGGCTTCCGTTCCTCGCACCGATCGACTGGGAATCGTTTGAGACCGTGCTACGCGGCAGGATCGATACCAGCTCGGTGCGATTAGACGTATTACCGGAAGAGGTGCGTCCGCGCCTTGCCGAAGCCGCCGCATTCACCGAGTCGCTGCGCCTGTATGACTCCGCGTACCATCTCGAACTCGATTGGTGGACAGCGCCCTTCGAGGTATCGGAAGGCATACCTTATAGCTCCCTGGTTTCGGCGGCCGAATCGGATCGGGTAGGAGTCAATCGCCACTTTCCCTTCACCCGCAATCTGGACAGGCGCGCCGGGGTGACGCGGGATTTCTCGAAGATCTTGATGCTGTCCACCGACGATGACAGCCACGCCAACGCGTTTGCCTGCGGCGAGGTGCTCTCGCGTGTCCTACTGGAATGCACCATGGCCGGCTTGGCCACCTGTCCGGTGTCGCAACTGACGGAACTTTCGGTCAGCCGTGAACTGCTCGCGGCCCTCACGGATCACATCGACCTGCCCCAGGTCCTCGTCCGCGTGGGTATCGCACCGGCTCTCGACGGCGCACCACCCCCCACGCCGCGGCGTGCGCTGGCCGACGTGTTGCGACTGGCGAGTTGAGTCTCGGCGGTGGCAGCGGCCACTCCCGCTGAACCGCCCCGTTGACTACGGTGGTGAAGAGTCGCCGACAAACCGGTGAGGTGAATGCGATGGCGTCGAACAGCTTTGGAACCCTGGATCGGCTCACGGTCGATGAGAAGACGTACGTCATCCACCGCCTGAACCGCATCGACGGTGCGGAGAAGTTGCCCTACAGCCTGAAGGTCTTGTTAGAGAACCTATTACGCAACGAGGACGGCCGGCTAGTGACCGCCGACCAGATCAGCGCACTGGCGGGCTGGGATCCCGCGGCCGAGCAGGGCCGGGAGGTGGCCTACACCCCGGCACGGGTGCTGATGCAGGACTTCACCGGGGTGCCGTGTGTGGTGGATTTGGTGGCGATGCGCGACGCGATCGCCGAGCTCGGCGGCGACACCAACCGCATCAATCCACTCTGCCCGACCGAGCTGGTGATCGACCACTCGGTGATCGCCGACGTCTTCGGCCGCCGGGATGCGTTCCGGATCAATGCCGAACTGGAGTTCGAGCGCAATGCCGAGCGGTACCAGTTGCTGCGTTGGGCGCAGCAGGCGTTCGACGACTTCTCGGTGGTGCCCCCGGACACCGGCATTTGCCACCAGGTCAACCTCGAATATCTGGCACGAGTGGTGTTCACCCGCGACAGTGCGGACGGACCGCTGGCCTACCCCGACACCCTGGTCGGCACCGACTCACACACCCCGATGGTCAACGGTCTAGGTGTATTGGGCTGGGGTGTCGGCGGCATCGAGGCCGAGGCTGCCATGCTCGGCCAGCCGATGAGCATGCTGGTCCCGCCGGTCGTCGGCCTCAAGCTCAGCGGCGAACTGCCGGCCGGAACCACCGCCACCGACCTGGTCTTGACCGTGGCCGAACTGCTGCGCCGCACCGGCGTGGTGGGCAAGTTCGTCGAATTCTTCGGCGCCGGTGTGGCAAATGTGCCGCTGGCCAATCGGGCCACCATCGGCAACATGAGCCCGGAGTACGGCGCGACCTGCGCGATCTTCCCCGTAGACGACGTCACGTGCGACTACCTGCGGCTGACGGGCCGTTCCGCACACGAGATCAAGCTGGTGGAGGCCTACACCAAAGAACAGGGCATGTGGCACGACCCCGACCACGAGCCGGCGTACTCCCAGATCCTCGAGCTGGACCTGGGCAGCGTCGAGCCGTCGATCGCCGGGCCGAAGCGTCCGCAAGACCGCATCCCCCTGCGGCTCGCCCCGCATGCAGTCTGTGCGTTGCTCGGGGGCGCGGAGACAACAGAAGCAGCCTTGTCGGATCTCGATGAGGCGTCAGCGGACTCTTTCCCGGCCAGTGACCCGATCGCCTTCGGCCGCACCAGCAGCCCCAAGGGCAAACCGCGCACACCGAACACCGACTGTGCCGAGGATGAATGGCCGTCGACTGCCGTGGCCGTCGAACTCGCCGACGGCACCCGCACCGAGGTGGACAACGGCCACGTGGTGATCGCCGCGATCACCTCATGCACCAACACGTCCAACCCGTCAGTAATGATCGGCGCGGCACTGCTGGCGAAAAGGGCAGTGGAGAGGGGCCTGGCCACCAAGCCCTGGGTCAAGACCTCGCTGGCGCCCGGTTCCCGCGTGGTTACCGACTACTACGAAAATTCCGGGCTCACAGCGTATTTGGACAAGCTTGGATTCAATCTGGTGGGCTACGGTTGCACCACCTGCATCGGCAATTCGGGGCCGCTGATCCCCGAGGTGAGCCAAGCGGTGATCGACAACGACCTGACCGTCTGCTCAGTGCTGTCGGGCAACCGCAACTTCGAGGGCCGCATCCACCCGGAAACCCGGATGAACTTCCTGGCTTCCCCGCCGCTGGTGGTGGCCTACGCACTGGCTGGCACCTTGCACACCGACCTGCTTGTCGATCCGATCGGTACCGGCAGCGACGGCGAACCGGTGTATCTGCGCGATATCTGGCCTTCGGCCGAGGAGGTCGACGCCGTCGTGCGCGACAACTTGCGGGCCGAGATGTTCGCCGAGAGCTACGCAGACGTGTTCGCCGGCGACGAGAACTGGCGATCCCTGCCGGTCCCCGACAGCGACACCTTCCAATGGGACGCCACCTCGACCTACGTGCGTCAGCCGCCCTACTTCGACGGCATGACGCGCGAACCCCAGCGAGTCGGCGACATCACCGGCGCGCGGGTGCTGGCCAAACTGGGCGACTCGGTCACCACCGACCACATTAGTCCGGCGGGGTCGATCCGGTTTGACTCGCCGGCCGGAAAGTACTTGTCCGAGCACGGGATTGAGCGCAAGGACTTCAACTCCTACGGATCGCGGCGGGGCAACCACGAGGTGATGATCCGCGGCACGTTCGCCAACATCCGGCTGCGCAACCAGCTCGCACCGGGCACCGAAGGCGGTTTCACCCGCGACTTCACCCGGCCCGACGGCCCGGTGGCGACCATCTACGACGCCTCGGTGAACTACATCGCCGCCGGCACTCCCCTGGTCATCCTTGCCGGCAAGGAGTACGGCTCGGGCTCGTCGCGGGACTGGGCGGCCAAGGGCACCCTGCTGCTGGGGGTGCACGCGGTGCTGGCGGTGTCCTACGAGCGCATCCATCGGTCCAACCTGATCGGCATGGGCGTGTTGCCGCTGCAGTTCCCGGACGGACAAGGCGCCGACTCGTTGGGCCTCACCGGTGAGGAAACCTTCGACATCACCGGGGTGAGCGCATTCAACGACGACCTGCCCCGCAGCGTGCACGTCAAAGCCGGCGACATCGAGTTCGACGCCAAGGTACGCATCGACACCCCGGGCGAGGCCGACTACTACCGGCACGGCGGCATCATGCAGTACGTGCTGCGAAAGCTGCTCGGCAAAACGTGATCCAAACCTCTGGCCGGACGAAATAATTCGATAAGGAGACGCTCATGGCGGACGGCATCTACCCGCAGGCCACCCAGGAGATCTACAACCGTCGCAAGAAACTCGCCCCGCACACCCACGAGGCGTTCGAAAAGTTTTCCCGCGCGGTGTTCGCCGAGGGCGCGCTACCGGAAAAAACCAAACAGCTCATTGCCGTCGCGGTGGCACACACCACCCAGTGCCCGTACTGCATCAAGGGCCACACCAAGCTCGCCCACCGCAAAGGCGCCAGCGACGAGGAGATCATGGAAGCCGTCTGGGGGGCCGCCGAAATGCGGGCCGGCGGTGCATACGCCCACTCCACCCTGGCCCTCGAGGAACTCGCCAAATAGCACGCATGCCTTTCCCCGCCGCAGTCATCGCCAAGATCGAGACGGTTCCACTGAGTATCCCGCTCAGGGCGGGCAGCACACCCGGAGCCTCCCTCTGGGGAGACGCGCTGTCGGCGGCAGACTCACTGCTCGTCAAGGTGACAACGCGCGACGGAGTGGAAGGCTGGGGCGAAGCGTTTGGTTTTCGTGCCGTCGATTCGGCCAAACTTGCCGTCGACGAACTGATTACCCCGCTGTGCATCGGCCAGGATGCCTCGCGGATCGGGACCCTGATGCTGGGGGTTCAAAAGAAGCTGCACGTTTTCGGGCGCGGCGGCGCCTTGACCTATGGGCTCTCGGCGGTGGACATCGCCTTGTGGGACATCGCCGGTAAACTCGCCGATGCTCCCGTGTCTGTGCTCCTCGGTGGCGGAGCAGCCAGCTTGCCTTGCTATGCGAGCCTGGCCTGCTATTCCGATCCCTCACTGGTCCGCGTCGTGGTTCGACAGGCGATCGACGCCGGCTTCCGCGTAATCAAGCTGCACGAAGCGGGTATGTCGGCAATACGCGCGGCCCGCGAGGAAGCCGGCCCCGACATCGAGCTCATCGTGGACGCGGGCTGCCCCTGGACCTTGGCCGAAGCCGGTGCTGTCGCCGAAGAACTCAGGGCGCTGCGACTCAAGTTTCTCGAGGAGCCCCTGTGGCCGCCGGAGAATTTCGACGGTCTGGCCGAACTGCGACGAACCACGGGCATCCCAATCTCGTCCGGCGAAAACGTTTCCACCCTAATGGAATTCGAGCGAATGCTGGCCGTGGGGGCCGTGGACTTCGTTCAACCGAGCCCGGCCAAGATGGGAGGCATCAGCGAGTTGTGCAAGGTCTTTCCGCTAGCGGCCGTCCACAACATCCCGGTGATGACGCACTCCTTCTACGACGGCCCCGGGTTACTCGCGGCGCTTCATGCGACGGCTGCGCTGGGCAGCGCCGACTCCATGATCGAGTGGCGCCGGTTCGGTCTGGAAGCGTCCATCTACGGCGACGCCCTCGCGCCGAGGGAAGGCCGGATTTCCGTCCCGCGGGGACCGGGACTGGGAATCGAGCCCGATCCCGACGTTGTGAGCGCTTACCGCCGGCGAACGAAGCCATGACGATGGTCCGTCACGAGGGATCGCTCCGACCAACGCGCGAGCTGACGGCCTAGAGTTTACACAAACAAGGTTGTATAAATACCTAATAAGCATAAGAAGGGATCGCCGAATATGAGCATCGCGGAACGGGCAGCGCGGACCACATGGGAAGGCACCCTGGCGTCGGGCGAAGGCAAGTTGTCGCAGGGCAGCAGTGGAGCCCTGGACGGCCTGCCGCTGACTTGGGCCTCCCGCACCGAGCAACCCGGCGGCAAGACCAGCCCGGAAGAACTGGCCGCGGCGGCGCACTCGTCGTGCTTCTCGATGGCGTTGGCCTTGAAATTGGGCGAGAACCAGACTCCGCCACAGCGCCTCGAGGTCACCGCCACCGTGACCCTGGACGCGGTCGATAAAGTTCCGACGATCACCACGTCGCAATTGAAGGTAAGGGCAAGCGTTGCCGGGCTGGATGCCGAATCTTTTGCCGCCGTGGTCGATCAGGCCGCCGCTCTGTGTCCGGTATCGCGATTGTTCGCCGGTGCGACGATCAGTGTCGACGCCGCGCTCGATCAGACGGCACCCGACTGACGCGGAGGAGACACCAATGGCCAGCCTGACGCTATCTACCGAGCTGACACGAGAACACCACGAAATCGATGATGCGATAAAGGGTTTCATCGAAAAACTTGACTGCGGCAGCCTGCAGCGCGAACTATTGACCGACACCCTCGAAGCGCTGCGCCGGCACATCTACCTCGAGGAGGTCTTCCTGTTCCCGCCGCTTCGGGAGGGCGGGATCGTGATGCCGATCTTCGTGATGATGCGCGAGCACGGTGAGCTGTGGCACACCATGGGCACGCTGACGGACCTGCTTGCTGACGGGAACGACAGTCAGCGACTGAGGGATACCTGCACCCAACTGCTGGATCAACTTCACCAGCACAACTCCAAGGAGGAGCCGGTCATCTACCCGAACGCCGACACCGACCTGCCGCCGCAAACGAGTGCGGAGCTGACCCGGTTCATCGAAACCGGGCGCACTCCCGAGGGATGGGTGTGCCAACAGGCGAGCGCGTGAGGTTTCTGGTCTGACGGTCTATCCGACGAGCTGCCGAAGTATCGAAGGAGGATGCTCGATGCGCGTGCTGGTGGAAATGCGAGCGTTGTGAGGGCGGTGCCCGTCTGTGTGAACATTGCGCCCGAGGTGTTCGAGCTCGACGATGACGAGTAAACCGTCGTCTTGACCGACCCGATCACCGTCATCAGGAACCGCTTGCCGAGCGGGCGGCGCGTGCCCTCGCGCGGCGACATCCCGCGAAGATCAGCAGCAGCTAGTCTCGTCAGCCTACGAACCTCTGACTCGAAGGGGCCGCAGGCGATCTCGGCTCCATTCGAATCACATTGATAACAGGAGTATTTGGGCTATCAAGGCTCCTTTTCTGCGTGACGCATCATAGCCACACGGTCTGCGGAGGCGCGACGTGGTTAGACGTTGGCGACGAGTGACAGCCCTCGACGGCCATGTATTCGTTTGCGTTGCTTGCTGATCGCTACCAGACGTGCCACCGCCTGTTCGATTCCGCGAGCCAACGCATCAATGTCGGATACGGCTTCGTAGTCTGCGAGGACGCCAAAAAACAGGTCCTCGGCATAGCTCAGCATTGCCACCCCGGTTCGCAATTGCATCGCAATCGGCGGGACCGGGAACACACTGACCACCGGCCGGTCCATGAGTCGCAGTGGCTGACGGGGCCCGGGGACGTTCGTTGCGAGGGTGGTCACGCCGCGCTGCGGTAGCTGGATCAACAACCGGACCGCCCATGCGGTCAGGGGAAATGGAATGCGATTGGCCATCGACACGAATGCATGACCCGCCTGCCGCTGGCCGTTTGACTTCGTACGGTCCAAGCGGGAATGGACGGTCCGCAGCCGCTCTATCGGGTGCTCCTCGTCGACCGGTAGGTAGGGCAGCATCACCGATACGCGGTTATCCGTCTTGTCCAACGCCTCGGCAGTCCGCATCGACACCGGCACCAGCGCGCGAAGCGCATCCGGAAGCGGCTCTTCGCCCCTCTGCACAAGGGTGTTGCGGTAGCTCTCCGTGATTGCGGTCAGCGCAACGTCATTGATGGTGACATCGAAGGTTGCGCACACCTGCGCGACGTCGGCGAGGGGCACCCGCGCGACGCCGTAGCGGCGCAGCGTGGTTATCGGTCCGTTGAGGGACGTCGTTGTGGGGCGTAGCAAGCCGGCGGCGATCTGCGCGGCACCCAGGGCCGTGCGGGCGGCGGTGGCCGTCATGGCGGTCGTCGTATGCCACACTCCACCCAGTATGTTCCGTGGGTTGAAGCCCGGCATGGTCCGTGAGATTCGTTGCGCTTCAGATTCTTTAGTGGCGTGGATAGAGCTTAAGAAGCTCTCATGGGTGCCGCTGGGATCGGGGTCGCACAGCCCGACAAGCATGTGGGTGGCCGCGATTCCGTCGGCCATGCAGTGGTGAATCTTGGTGAGCATCGCCCACCGGTTTTCGCTGAGCCCTTCGATGATCCAGATTTCCCACAGCGGACGATCCCGGTCGAGGCGCCGGGAAATCACGTCGGCAGCCAGCTGGAACAACTCCCGGTCATCGCCGGGCCGCGGCAGCGCGATGTGCCGTACGTGACGGCCCAGGTCGAAGTCCGGATCGTCCACCCATTCGGGTGCACCGAGGTCGAAGGGACGAGTGCGCAGGCGCTGTCCGAATCGGGGGCACATCCGGACCCGTTGAGCAAGAGTCGCCATCAGCGCCTCACGGTCTGGGATCGGCCCCCCGATGACCGCCAGGCCGCCGATCGCCAAACTCACGTGCCGGTCCGCGTCCTCCGCCTTCAGAAAGCCGGCGTCAAGCGTTGTCAGTTGATCCACGGCCGCCACCTCCCAACTTATCTGCAACTAGTGGTAACACCAATCTTCCGTCGCCCGTCGCCGTGACACCAGGGCCAAAAGTCCCCGAAGTCGAGGCGCTCGTGCACCCGGCAGCGTCAGACAACTTCATGTTCCGTGACTCAAAGGCGGTCTGGCGCTGTGCATTAAGCATCAACGCCATCGGGTCAGACGGTGCTGTCACCATCGTGGCCTTGTCATCCCGAGCGACCTTTCTCCAGTTGCTCCGCGCTATTTAAAGGATACTATTCATTTATAATGGGGTATGCGCAAGAGGAGGTCGGTCACACCGGAAGCCGGACGCAGTCGTGTTCGATACGCGGCCGACCGCCGAAATCAGGGTGGGTGACGGATAGTGCGCTCTTTCATGAGATCTCGGAGGCGGGCGATTCTTCGGAGGTACTTGCGCAAGGCGTGGCGATGAACCCCGGGACCGGCACCGAACCGGCCTGCCTACGTTCTCAATCCTTGGGATCCCAGCGCTGCCGTCCGCACTGGCGATGACACCTTGCGTGGCGGTATACACATTCAGGTATCCGAGAGGCCTCACGTGATCTAACTCTGGGTATCTCCCGCGTACTTCTCGACGAGCCCCCGCTTGTAGAGCTTCCCGGCGTCAGTCCGCGGTAACTGCGTCTCGAAATGCAGCGACCGCGGACACTTGTAGTGCGCCATGCGATTCCGTAGCCATGCAATGAGTTCCTCGGCAAGTCGGCCCGACGCCCGGGCGGGATCCGCCAACTGCACGACGGCTGTCACCGACTGTCCCATCACCGGATCCGGCACGCCGAACACTGCGGCGTCGACCACGAGTGGGTGACTGATGAGAAGATTTTCGGTCTCCTGCGGGTAGATGTTTACTCCGCCGGAGATGATCATGTGGTTGCGGCGATCGGTGAGGTACAAGTAACCCTCGTCATCGAGGTAGCCGACGTCGCCAACCGTGACCCACCCTTCGGGACTGCGGGCCGCAGCCGTTTTGGCTTTGTCATTGAGGTACTCAAACGGGTAACCGCCCTCATAGTAGATTTCACCGACTTGCCTCGGCCCGAGTTCGGTGCCCTCCTCATCGAGGATGTGCGGTGTACCAACCATGGGTCTGCCCACGGATCCTGGATGCGCCAGCCAGTCGTCGGCTCGGATGAACGAGATTCCGGCGCCTTCCGATGACCCGTAGTACTCGTCGACGATCGGCCCCCACCAGTCGATCATCTGGCGCTTGATCTCGGGCGGACACGGGGCAGCGGCGTGGACGACGCGTCGCAAAGTCGATAGGTCGTAGCGCATCCGAGTTTCGTCGGGCAGCCGCAGCATTCGCACGAACATTGTCGGTACGAACTGTGCGTGCGTGACGCCATGGCGCTGGATGGCCTCGAGCGCGTGTTCGGCGTCGAACTTCTCCATCAGAACCGTTGTGGCGCCCGCGGCCTGCGCCGCCATTGTCCACATGGCCGGCGCGGTGTGGTAGGTCGGGGCAGGGCTCAAGTAGATCGAGTCGTCGCGCACCCCGAGGGCCTCGAAGACGGGCGTCGACAGATTCGAAAGACCCGCGCCGCGTGGGGCCGGCGGCCGGCGGATTCCCTTCGGGCGACCGGTGCTGCCCGCGGAATACTGCAAAAGCTGACCATCGCTTTCATCGGCGATCGGTGTCGCAGGTTCGGCCGCCACGCATTCGGGATAGCGCAGCCAGCCTTCCAGGTCATCGTCGGCAATCAGCGCAACCGGTGGTAGACCGGCGGGCAGGTGCCCGGGCAATTCACGACACACACCCCGCATCACCCGTGAGGAGATGATGGCCTTCGCTCCACTATCTGCCACGATGTAGGCGATCTCGGAGTGGCTCAGATGCGTGTTGACAAGCGTGTAGTACAACCCGCTTCGCTTGGCGGCCCACATCGCGGCGTGGATGCGCGCGTTGTTCTCCATGAGCACTGCGACGGTGTCGCCGGCGACCAGGCCCGAACGTCGCAGGAAATGGGCCAGCCTATTAGCGCTGGCTTCGAGGTCCGCGAAGCTCACGATGGTGCCGGAATAGTGAAGGACCACAGCGGGTTTGGTGGACGTTGCGTGATCACGCAACTGCATGAAGGCCCCTCTGGCTCTGGCGGAGAAATGTGTTCGCGTCCGTGGCGCCGCGGAACGCTTCGACAAGCGGTGACAAGACCTCGACAGCGCAATCGCCGTCCGCAGGCACCGCGGCGGTGCCCGGGCATCGGGGAGCCCGGCAGCGATCAGTGCCGGGCCCGACGCTTCCGACGCCGTCACATCTTCTTCCAGGGTTGATCCCAATGATCGATCGCCGCGACCTCGCTAAGCGGTTTGCGCCGCACCGGATGATGGCCGCCCTTGGGCCAGCCCACCGTAAGCAGGGTTGCGATCTTCCAGTCGTCGGGAATGCCGACCATGGACCGCAGCTGGTCCTCGCAAGACCCGTGCCACAGGGTGATCGCCGCGCCTAGTCCTTGTGCGCGAGCGGCCAGGAGGAAGTTTTGCACCGCGGGAAAGATCGAGCCCCCCTGCTGTAGCTCAGTGGTTCCTCGCTGTGGCTGGACACAGAACAGCACTAGCACTGGGGCCGCACCACCAACGCTCATGTGCTCAGCCATCGTTCGCAAAACGCGTGATTTGGGATCGTCAGCCCCGTTGTCGGGCACCGATATCCGATAGAACTCGGTCATAACGTCCCATGTCCGGTGGGCCGCCTCCGTGACCAGATCGCGCACCCTGCTCGACCTCAAGAGGACGAATTTCCACGGCTGCTGATTGCCTCCGGACGGAGCCCAACTCGCCGCACGCAGACAGGTGTCGATGACCTCGTCCGAGACAGGATCGTCACGATAGCGCCGCACGGCCGACGCGGTGCGCATGACCTCCCACAGGTCCGCCGACGCCAGTGGGAGAACTCTGTCGCTCACGCCTTCACCCCCGCGGGCAGCACGCCTCGCCAGGTTGCGCCGCGCACCGGGCCCGTGACCAGCGGCAAATCAAGCGTCGACAGCAAGCCGGTCGGGGCGGCCATCACCGCGGGGATGGCGTTGAGTTCGCGCATGACGGTCGCGTAGGTCAGGCCCCTCATGTTGTTGCCGCGACCATGCATCTCGATGTCGACGGTGTAGGTGGGTAGACCGTCGACGATGACCCGGTAGCCGCCGTGCGGTGACGGATGCCGCGGCCAATCAGGCGCAGCCCCCTTTCCCATTCTGGTGACATGTTCCAGCACGACTCGTTCCTCTCCGTTGACCATTCCGGCGAGTTTGAATCGCATGCCGCCCATGGTCCCAGGTTCGATCCACCCAGACGCAACCTCGTATCGCTCTGCTGCCAACCACTTTTCGATGGATGTTTCGACGCTCTCGAGCGGGAGTCCGACGCCGTCGGCGACCAGGTGGACAGTGGGTGCCCACAACGCGGCGAGACGGTCCGGGTCGAACAGCGGTGCTGGGTGGTCAGGGGGGTGCCCGAATCCCATGAAGTCGAACATGATGTCGGGTTGATTGATCGGACCGTAGTCGAGTAGCTCGAGCATCGTGATGCGGTCGACACGACTACTGAAGCCCGTCATAGTCAGCGCGATCACGTCGTTCGCCCAGCCGGGGTCAACACCGCTGTTGAAGAAGCTGGTGTCGCCCTCTACGCACGCCGCCGCAAGCAGTTCAACCGTTTCCTTGTCGGCCGCCGGCGGGTAGCACATGGGGACCAGCGAGGTGCACACCACATGCTTGCCCGCGCGCAGGCAGCGCGCGATGTCCTGCGCGGCATCGTGATAGCGGTAGTCACCCGATGCGAAGTAGGCCACCACGTCCGCCTTCATCGACAGCGCGGCTCCGATGTCCCGGGTGGCGATGACGCCGGTCGCGGGCATCCCGCACAGCTCGCCCGCATCCTTGCCGTCCTTGGCTTCGGCGTGCACCACCACGCCGGCAAGCTCGAGGCCTGGGTGCGCGATGAGGGCACGCAACGCACCGACCCCGACCTGGCCGGGACCCCACAGAATCACCCTTGGCTTCCGCTGACCTTCCGCCATCTGCACCCCTTCCGGCCAACACGGACCCGAACTGTGAGAACATCACTTCTCATATATTGATAACACCATTACCAGTAGCAGACGAGAAAGAGGCGAGCGGTGAGCGAGTACGAATTCCTGAAGTGGGACACATTCGACGACGGCATGATTGTTCGGATCTCGTTGAACCGCCCCGACCAGCGCAATGCCCAGAACCGCGGCATGCTTGTCGAACTCGATGACGCCTTTGCGCGCGCCGAGGCCGATGACACCGTTCGCGTGGTTATCCTCGCCGGCGAGGGCCCGATGTTCTCGTCCGGTCACGATATCGGCTCCAAACAGGCTCGCGCCGAGTTCAGCCCGGGGCCTGGCCAGCATCCGACCGTGACCGTCAACGGCGGTACCCGCGACGGCGCGGAGAGAACCATGCTGCAGGAATGGCATTACTTCTTCCAGAACAATCTGCGGTGGCGCAGTCTGCGCAAGATCACCATCGCCCAGGTCCACGGCGACGTTTTCTCCGCGGGGCTGATGCTGATCTGGGCTTGTGACCTCATCATCGGAAGCGAAGAGGTGCGCTTCGCCGATGTGGTCGGCACCCGGTTGGGGATGTGCGGGATGGAGTATTTCGGCCATCCGTGGGAATTCGGTCCGCGACGCACGAAGGAGCTCATGCTCACCGGCGACGCAATCGACATCGAAGAGGCTTACCGGCTGGGCATGGTCAGCAAGATCTTCAAGCGCGACGAACTGGCCGAGCGCACCCTGGATTTGGGACGACGCATCGCACAGGTGCCGACGATGGCGGCCCTGCTGATCAAGGAGTCGGTGAACCAGTCGGTTGACAACATGGGCTTCTACAACGCATTGCAGTCCTGCTTCGCCCTGCACCAGTTGAACCACTCCCACTGGGCGCAGATCCGCGAGGACAAACTCCCCACCGCGGGCGAGGAGCAGGGGGTGCCGAACTGGCGGACGGCTCCCCCGGTTGTCCTGGCCGTCAAGGACAAGGTGCGGTCGGACGCGTGACCGATATTGCTTCACCCACCGAACCGACGCCGCAACCCATGAACGTCACCATCGCGGGCCACCTCTTCGCCGGGTTGCCGTTCTACGACGTCGTCGATACCGACGACTCGGTCGTCGTCGATCTGCACAACCGTCCAGACCTGAGGAACATCCGCGGCGCGCTGCAGGGCGGGTTGGTCGCCACAGTCATCGACATCGCTGGCGGGCGGCTGGCGGTCAAGCACGCCGGGGACGCCGACGGTGCAGGCACCGCTGACATGTCCATCCATTTTCTGGCTCCGATCGTCGAAGGCCCGGCGCGCGCGACCGCCACGCTGGTGCGCGCGGGCAAGCGGTTGATAGTCGTCGGCGTTGACGTTCACGACGTCGGCCGAAACCGGCTGGCGGCGCGCGCGACGCTCAGCTTCGCGGTGCTGGCGCGCCGAGATCCAGGTCAACCCGCAGTGGCCCCGTAGCGCTCGTCGGCCACTCGGTCCAATGCGACGGCGGGCTCGCCGAAAACCATTGCCCAGCCCCGCACCCGGCGATAGTAGAGCTGGATGTCGCCTTCCATACCGAATCCGTATCCGCCGTGGATGTGCAAGCTGCGGCGCGTCGCGTCGCGCGCGGTTTCGTAGGCGAACGCGAAGGCCATGGCCGCCAGTTCGCGAACACGGTCCGGCTCGTCGGCGAATGCGCACGCCGCTTTCAGCCCGAGCAACCGCGCTCCGTCGGCGGCGGTGGCGCTGTCGGCCAACGGATGTGACACAGCCTGGAAGGTGCCGATCGCCGTCCCGAACGCATGGCGTTGTTTGGCGTAGTCGACACCGATCTCCACGGCCTTCCTGGCCGCACCCGCCAGCGCGACAGCGGTCAGTGTCAGCCACAGGTCGAGCGCCCCGGAGAACAGGTCGTGTGCCTGCTCTCCGGCGGCGAGCACGAGCGATTCAGGGCCAATCACGATGTCCGCCAGCGGCATTGACGCGAGATTTCTCACCGCGGTGCTGTTATTCCCGGTCGGCACTGCCAGCAGCCGCCCCTCGGCCAGGGCAATCACATGGTCTGCGACCGCGCCGGCGGGTACCAGTCCCAATTTCACTCCGCACCCGGCGCGAGGCGCGAAGGTGACCAGTTGGTCACCGGCGAGGACCGTGCTCAACAACTCTTTACCGGCCTCGCCCGAAGCGGCTAGCAATCGCGCGGCGACCTGCCCTTCGATGATCGGAGCCGACGCGATGGCCCTGCCGAACTGTTCGGCGATCAACGCGAGTTCCAACTCCGAGGCACCCCATCCCCCCGCCGCCTCGTCGACGGCCATCTCGACTGCCCCGGTCTCCAGCAGCGCCTTCCACAGCTTGAGATCGAAGCCCGACGGTTCCGCGGCCCGCACACGCTCGGAGGTCGACTCGCGCGCCAACAGTGCGGCGAACGAATCCACCAGCTGCCTCTGTTCGCCCGTCAAGCTCAGGTCCACGATCACCCGTCCCAATCACCCGCGGATATGGTTACTCTCAAATTTGAGAGTAACATTGTCGCGCACTGTGCCCGATTCGCGCGCGACTACAGATTGGCGTGCATACATGCATTTTCAGCTCGACGCAGCCTCCGCAAGCTACCGGGACGGCGTCCGCGCGCACCTGCGGGACGTATTGACCCCCGAATTCGAGGAGCAGATCTACCAGAGCGGTGTCGCACACGACGACGGATTCGCCAAAGCACTCGTCGAAAAGGGCTATTTCGCACCGTGCTGGCCTGTCGAGCTCGGCGGACAGGACCGCGGCATATGGGACGATCAGGTTCTCAAAGAAGAACTCATGCGCTTCGACGCGCCGATGTACCTTTCCGAGACGACCAGGATGGTGGCATCGATCATCCGCGAGATCGGTACCCCGCCAATGAAGGATCGCATCCTCGCCGGCGCGATCAACGGCGACATCACCATCGCCCTCGGCTTCACCGAGCCGGAGTGCGGGTCGGATGTCGCGGCGGCGGCCACCAAGGCCGTCCGCGACGGCGATGATTGGGTGATCAACGGCTCAAAGATGTTCACCACCAACGGTCACATCGCCGACTACATTTTCCTGCTCGCACGGACGAATCCCGATAAGCCCAAACACAAGGGCCTGACGATGTTCCTGGTGCCGCGTGATTCCAACGGCTTTGCGGCACAGGCGGTATGGACGCTCTCCGGAGAGCGAACGAACATCACTTTCTACAGCGACGTCCGCATCGGCGACGAGTGGCGGATCGGCGAAGTCGACGGTGGTTGGCAGGTGCTCGGGCTGTCCTTGCAGGATGAGCACGCGTCCGGCTGGGGCCCGCACCTGATCCGGCTGTTGCACCATGCGGAACGCTGGGCCACCACCACGTCCGACGACGGCTCGCGTCCCATTGCGAACGCAGACGTCCGGCGCCGGCTCGCCCGAGTCGCCATCGAGAGCGAGGTGTCGATGCTGTTGCAGCGGCGCTGCGTGTGGATGCTGGAGCAGGGCGAGATGCCGGTGGCCGAGGGACCGATGTCCAAGGTGTTCAGCACGGAGGCCCTTGAACGCGCCAGCCAGGACATCATCGAACTCGTGGGCCCAGATGGCCTTCGGAGCTATCTCGAACCGACCGCGCCTGAGCACGGTCGGTTCGACCACTCACTGCGCTTCTCTTTGGGCACCACGATCTACGCGGGCACCAGCGAGGTCCAGCGCACCATCATCGCCCAACGCGGGCTCGGCCTACCCCGTTAGCTTCTTGACCCGGCGAGCCGACGACGCACTGGGTCCCGCCTTGCGCGCGGGCCGGGCCTTGATGTCGTTAGCGGGCGGTGTCACAGCTTGTTTGCACCACGCCCACAATTGATCCTCGGTGAGCTTGGTTCCCTTGCCGCCCAAATGAAAAACGCCGATTTGAGCGAGCGCGGTGAGAGTGGTGTTCAGCAACGTGGTCAGCTGCGCGGGGGTCAGATCCGTGCGCACGAGTCCCGCCCGGGCACACGACGTGATGATCTTCGTCAGCAGCTTCAGGTGGGGCTCCCACACCTTGGCGAAGTCGTCCGGACGCTCGATTTCCAGGCTCAGGTTGTAGATGGTCATGACGCGGCCGCCGACAGCTTCCGACGACTCTGCCCGCGACAGGACACCGCGACAGAACGCCTCGAGTTGCTCCATCGGGCCGTCGGCCGCGGCAACGTCCTGCCGGATGTCCTCGGTGAACTGACTCGTGACGTTCTCGTAGAGCGCCAACATGAGTTCTTCTTTGCCGGCGAAGTGTTGGTAGAACGCCCGCAGGCTCAGATTGGACCTGTCGATGAGTGTCTGAATCGTGAAGTCGGCCTTGCCCGACTCCTCCACCAATTCCAGCGCGGTGGCCAGAAACCGCGAACTGCGGGCCAGGGCACGGGCCCTCGCGGTGCTCAGGCGCCGCTCGATCGTGCGCTGCTGCCAGCTACCCGGCAGCTCGACATCGGTATCTACCAATTCCAAGCCGGTTTCGACGTCTGAACCGGCGGGCTTCTTCGTAGGCATAATGCGGCCAGAATACGCGTTCTCCGTCAGAAATGCGCAATCTACCTACCCGTGTATGTTGATTGTCACTGCATGTAAGTGCGGATTTCCGCCCTATCCCTTCCTCGCCACCACGCGACCGCTCTGTCGGCCCTCCGGGCCACGAGCGCGCCTCCGACGACGGCCTCGGTCGGCACCGCATGGGTAAGCCATATCAGGCGCCGGGCGACTCCGACCCGATCCGATGCGGTACCGTGGAAACGGTCATTCTCGATTGCGGGAACTATCATGCCCGTTCTGAAGTCGTGGGCCGTTGTCGAAGGAGTGCAGCGTTGAGCGCAGATATCCTGATCGTCTCGCCGGACGACCACCTGGTGGAGCCGGCCGATCTCTGGACCAGCCGGCTGCCCGAGCGCTATAGGGACATCGGGCCGCGGATCGTACGCACCCGGGGCCGCATGGATCCGAGCGTCACTTCGGATGTCGCGTTCGTCGAAGACGACGAGGGACGCGACGCGGACATCTGGCACTACGAGGACGCGGTCATCCCGATCCCGCTCATCAGCGCGGCCGCCGGCTATGAGCTCGACGAGCTGAGCACCGATCCCATCACCTACGACGAGATGCGCCCAGGCTGCTACCGCCCCGCGGACCGGCTCGCCGACATGGACCTCGCCGGCATCGAAGCCTCGGCCTGCTTCCCCAACACTCTCGTCCGCTTCTGCGGCCAGCGTTTCCTGTACGGCAAGGACAAGGAACTCGCCAGGCTCTGCGTCGAGGCCTACAACGACTTCCAGATCGACGAGTGGGGCGGCAGCTCCAACGGTCGGTTGATCCCGCTCGGCATCATCCCGCTGTGGGACGTGGAACTGGCCGCCAAGGAGGTCGACAGGGTGGCGGCCCGTGGCATGCACGCGGTGTGCTTTTCCGAGCTGCCTTCTCGCCTCGACCTACCGTCGATTCACAGCGGCTACTGGGACCCGTTCTTCGCCGCCTGCGAACGAAACCAGGTGGGAATCATGCTGCACATCGGGTCGAGTTCTTCGCTCACCAAATCCTCGCCGGACTCGCCGCACGTCGTCACTAGCGCGCTGATGGCGGTCAACTGCACCATCGCCATGGTCGACTGGCTGTTCTCCGGCAAGCTCAGGCAGTTCCCGGACCTCAAGCTGGCCTTCGCCGAGGCGCAAGCGGGCTGGATCCCCTACTACCTGCAACGTGTCGACGAGGTCTGGGAGGACCGACGCGCCTGGGGTGGCATTCACCCGCTGCTGACCGAACCGCCGAGCACCCAAGTGCCCGGCCGAGTATGGTTCTCCACCTTCGGTGATTCGGTCGCATTTCGCATCCTCGATCTGGTCGGCGAGGACCAGCTCATGTTCGAGACCGACTACCCGCACAACGACACCAACTGGCCGCACAGCATGGAGGTCGCCAACAAGGCGACGGAGGGTCTCGACGAGGCGACCAAGCGAAAGGTGTTGTCCACCAACGCGAAGACGTTCTTTGGGATGGTGTAGCGCCGGCCCAAGCGCTACCAACCGCTATTAAGCGCTACAGCGCCTTCCACTCCGGCTTACGCTTCTCGAGGAAGGCGCGCGGCCCCTCGATGGCATCTTTCGTCAGCGCCACCTTCATCCGGTAGTTCTCGGCCAGTAGCTCTGCCTCGTAGATGGGCATCGTCAACCCCTTGCGCACCGCCATTCGTGAACCCCGCACCGCCAGCGGTGCATTCGAATTCACCACCTCGGCGATCTCCCACGCGCGCGCCATGAGCGCGTCGTGGGCGACCACCTCGGTGAAGACGCCCAAATCATAGGCACGCTGCGCGTCAAGCTTTTCGTGCTTGCCCATCAAGATCAACCGCATTGCCACCGGCAGCGGCAGGATCCGGGCAAGCCTGACCCCTTCGCGCCCGGATGTCACACCGATACTGACGTGCGGGTCCATCAACGTCGCGCGTTCAGACGCGACGGTGATATCGGCCGTAGTCACGAGGTCCATGCCGGCACCGCAGGCAATGCCGTTCACCGCGCAGATGATCGGCTTGGTCATGTGGAGCCAGGGCGGGGTCGCCTCCTGCGGTGCGTCCCACTGCCGCATCGAGCTCAGGATGGGCTCGCCCTGGTTGTCGATTCCCGCCGCGTTCTCCATGTCATGGTCGGCGGCCTTGTTGACGTCTGCCCCGACGCACAGGGCACGGCCGGAACCGGTGATGATTACCGTCCAGATGTCCTGCGAACGTTCGATTTCCGCATAGGCCACGGCTAATTCGGCGATCATCTGGTCGTTGATCGCGTTGAGCACCTCGGGACGGTTGAGGGTCACACACGCGGTGTGACCGCGAACCTCGACCTCGATCGTGTCGTACTGCGTCACCTGGTCAGGCTCCTTCTCTCAAAGCCTCCGCGGGAGGGCTGTTTTCACTCTGCGGCGGCAGCGACGCGAGCGGTCGGTTTGATACCCAGGATGTCGTGAAATCTTTCGCAGTAGCGAGGCCAGACATCGGGGTTCAGCAGGCGCGGCGGCATCGCGCCGGCGAAAATCGTCTGCCATTGCACCGCAGTCGCGACGGCGATGTCCCGCGCCGCCTCCACGGTGATGCCCGCGGTGTGCGGCGTCGCGACGACGTTATCGAGCTGCAACAGCGGGTTGTCCTGCCGTGGTGGCTCCTCGTGGAACACATCGAGGCCCGCTCCCGCGATGCCTCCGCTGACGAGTGCGTCGAGCAGTGCCTCCTCGTCATGGACCGGCCCGCGCGCCGTGGTGATGAAAAAAGCGGTCCGCTTCATCGCGGCGAATTGCGCTGTGCCGATGAGCCCTTGCGTCTCGCTCGTCAATGGGCAGGTCACCTGCACGAAGTCCGAACGCTCGATCAGCTCGGCAAGGGTCACCCGCCGCACGCCGCGACCTTGCGCTTTGGCATCGTCGAGGTACGGGTCGAAGACCAGCACCTCCATCCCGAATGGCGCACACAACTCTACGAGTCGGCCCCCTATGGCGCCGAGCCCGATCACACCGAGCGTCTTGCCGAGTAGCTGACTGCCTTGCACGGCAAGTCGATCTCCGAGGGGGCCGGCCCGCAAAGCCCGGTCCGAGACGGTGATCTTCTTCGCGAGGTCGAGCATGAATCCCAGTGCGTGCTCGGCCACCGCCTCGGCCCCCGGGCCGGAGTTGTTGCATACCGCGATTCCCGCGCGGGTGCAGGCATCGACGTCGATGACGTCGTATCCGGCCCCGGCCGAACAGACGGCGAGCAGGGAAGAACAGCGCTCGATCAGCTCCTTTCCCGCCAGCCACTGCGCGCCATCGGCCACGGCCGCGACATCGGTTCGCGTGGCAACTTGATAGCCGTGCGCTGACTCCAATGTGGCCCAACCCGTTTCGGCGGGTGCGCTGAGATCGAGTTTGACGACGTCGATGTCGGAGTGTTCGAGGATGTCCCCTGCGGCGGGGTCAGTCCACCGCTCGACAACCAACCGCGGTCGTGGCGCGCCGGTCATGTAGCTTGTGCGCCTGTCACGCCACCGGTCATGGCCGCGCCTTGGGTTTGGCCTGGGCTGCCTTGAACATGTCAGCCAGCGCGACGTCTACATTGCGGTAGTCATTACGGGCGATCGCGCCGTCGCGCCCGGGCACCACGTCATAGCCCAGCCGCAGATCCTTGTTTTCCATGTGGAAATACTCGCGACCGATCGGCAGACGACGATCCTCGCGCGCGACCTCCATCCAGGCGCGCAGGAAACAGCGGGCTTTCTTCGGGTCGTTACTACTGACGAAGTCGGACCGCGAGTGGCACATGGCGAAGTTGTTGGCCACCGCCGCTTCGCCTGATTCCAAACGGAATTCGACCTGCTGCTCGACGAGTACGTTGCGCAGCAGCTCGACGGCCTCTTGTTGCTTCGAGGTGAACGCGCGCCCAAGGGTCTGCATGGCCGGGAAGATGCTGCTGTAGGTAAAATTGATGCAGATTCGTCCGTCGATCTGCGAGAAGACCGGGACGTCGTAGGGCGTGATGTCGGGCTGATCGTCGGGTTGTTCGCTGCGCCGGTGATGTGGAAACCCTTGGTAGAGCACGTCAAGCAAATCCGGGCGTTCGGCCAGGATGCGGTTGTGCGCGGCAGGTCCGCTCGCAAACTGGCTCTCCCCGCCCTGTGCCGCCGGATATACGCACAGCAGGGACAGGATGTCGGCGGCGTCGTTGTGCATGGCCAGTTCCGCGCGGGATTTGGTGCCGCGTGCGGGTTGCACACCGCCGGGCAGGATCTCCTCTTGAACGCGCACCATCCGGTGCCCGAAGGAGTTGTTCGACACGAGATATCCGAGGTGTGTGCAGAATGCCCAGTAGATGCGCTCGAGGTCCTCGATCGGATGCTGTTCGACCGGAAATCCGCGCACGCACGCAAGGCCCTTGCCGAACATCAAATCCTGGTAGAGCCGCGCCAGATCGTCGTCGAGGTCTGGGTGCCGGGCGTCCTCGGGCGTGATGTCATCTCGGTCCTTTTTTGCGGTTGTAACCAGGATCGATTCCAGCGCAGCCACATTGCGGGCGGACAGGTCGAACGCGAAATCTTCCTTGCTGGTGAAGTCGGCGCCGGTCCAGGCCATTGGGTCGGTGACGGGTTTGGTGTAGATGGCTGTCGGCATCCGGTCCTCCTGATGTGTTGACGTCGCCTCGGCTATCGGTGTCATTCGTCAAGCTGGTTCCCGTGATGGGCCCTCCAGTCCGCGGAGCGCTTGTGCGCGGGTCGTGGCCGCCTCGGTCATCATCCCGATGTCAGTCCCCGCCGAGATAAATCGCAATCCCAGTCCCACGAACCTCTTCAGCAGGTCAAGGGACTTAATTCCGGCTATCCCGAGCGCCACGCCGTGACTACGACAAGCCGCCGCGACCGATTCTACTGCACGGTGGAAATGCTCATTCTCATACTGTCCGTGTATCCCCATTTCGGCGGTCAAGTCACTCGGCCCCAGGAGGATCATGTCGATGCCGTCGACCGACGCGATGGAGTCGGATGCCTCCACGGCCTCCGGGGTCTCGATCATCACCGCCACGACCGTGCGTTGTTCGAGCGACTCCACCAGTTGCGGCGCCGGTCGTGGTTGATACCCGCTGACCGCATTGGCGCCAGATACTGACCGATTACCGATAGGCGGAAACCTCGCGGCGCGAACCACGGATTCCGCTTCTTTTTTCGAATTAACGTGCGGCACAATGATTCCTACCGCGCTGCCATCGAGAACCCGCGCTATAACGCTCGGATCGTGGGAAGGAACTCGCACCAGGCCGGAAATCCCGGCACCCAGCGCGCTCACACATAGCATCTGCGCCGTATCCAGGGATGTCGACGTGTGCTCGAGATCGACGTACACGGCGTCATACCCGCATGCCGCCGCGACAGCCGGAACGTCGGGAGTGCGTGTGTTGAGCAGCGCCAGGCACAGCACAAGTGCGTCTCCTCGCAACGCATCGCGCAGCGCTGTCGTCATAGGCCCACGTTAGCCGACCGAGAATAGCGTTTCCATATTTCCGTCAACGAGCATTATCGGCTGCAGCGATGATGTGATAACCATTAGCTATGCCGACCAACCGCGTCGCGATCGTGGGTGCAGCTCTTTCCGACTGCGGTCGGGTTCCCGACAAGACCGCGATGGCACTGATGGCGCAGTCCTCGCGCCGAGCCATCGCCGACGCGGGCCTAGGCAAGCACGATATCGACGGCTTCGGCGGGCACGGCACGCTGCTGCCGCCGGTGGAAGTCAGCGAATACCTCGGCCTGCGACCGGCTTGGGTCGATGCGACGAATGTCGGCGGATCATCCTGGGAAGTGATGGCCGGGCACGCCGCCGCCGCGATCGCGGCCGGCGAGATCGAGGTCGTTCTGTTGACCTACGGATCGACCGCCCGTTCCGACGTCAAGCGCCGGGTACGCGGGTCGGCTGCTGCACTGGGCACCGGCGGCGTATTGCAGTACGAGGCGCCGTACGGCGCCACCCTGATCGCCAAGTACGCGATGGCGGCCAGGCGGCACATGATCGAATTCGGCACCACCGTGGACCAGTTGGCCGAAGTCGCCGTGGCGGCCCACGAGTGGGCGGCCATGACCGACAACGCATTTGAGCGTGACCGCATCACCCTTGCAGACGTCGCCGCCGCGCCAATGCTGGCCGATCCGTTTACCTCCAAGCATGTGTGCCTGCGCACCGATGGCGGTGGCTCCGTTGTGCTCGCCAACGAGCGGGTGGCTAAAGCTTGCGCGAAGGAACCGATTTGGATCCTCGGTGCTGCTGATGCGACGTCGCACGTCAGCATGGGCCAGTGGCCCGATTTCACGACGTCGGCGGCGGCACGCTCCGGCCCGAAGGCGTTTGCGCAGGCGGGCGTGCGCCCGGCCGACATCGATGTGTGCCAGCTCTACGACTCCTTCACGTCCACCGTCCTGCTGACCGTGGAGGACCTCGGCTTCTGCGCCAAGGGCGAAGGCGGGTCCTTCATCGAGTCCGGGGCCCTTCGCCCTGGGGGCGCGCTGCCGACGAACACCGATGGCGGCGGCCTGGCGTCGTGCCACCCCGGCATGCGGGGCATGTTCCTGATGGTCGAGGCGGTCAGACAGTTGCGGGGAGAATGCGGACAGCGCCAGGTCAGCGGGGCCCGGCTGGCATGCGTCCATGCGATGGGTGGTTTCTTCACCCATAGCGCCACGATGATTCTCGGGAGGCAGTAGTGACGGCTCCTGATCGGCCCACGACCGATGCCGACAGCCAAGCATGGTGGTCGGCCATCCAGGACCGAAGGCTGACGGTCAACGGCTGCCGGTCCTGCGGTCAGACCTCCCTCTACGCGCGGCCGTTCTGCCCGCATTGTTGGAGTGAGGACGTCGAGTTGGCGGTGGCCAGCGGTCGCGCGCGCCTGTACACCTGGAGTGTCATCCATCAGAATGGCGCACCCTTCGATGCGCGCACGCCCTACGTGCTGGCGATGGTGGACCTCGCCGAGGGGCCCCGGCTGATGACAGTCGTTGAGAACTGCCGCGTGGAAGACCTCCGCGCCGAGATGGAGTTGGTGATCGCCTACCGCGAGGGGGAAAACGGGTTCGTCGTCCCGGTATTCCACCCGGCAAGCCTGTAGGGCCCCTGCGGGGCACCACCCTCACCCGGTCACGACAAGACGCGCGGCCAGCAAACGCTGCCGGCCTGCGGACCGCGCATCGAGTGTGTTCCTATCGATCTTCCCATTGGCGTTGACGGGAAGTGACTCCTCCCAGAACACCAGTTCCTCGGGCAGCTTGTATTTGGGCAACCCCGCCGACACGAGCGCATTGGCGACGTCCGACAACGACATCTGGACATCGGTGTCGAGAACCATTGCCATTGCCAGCCGCTCCCCGGTCACAGCGTCGGCGACGGAGTATGCCGCGCATTCTCGTACTCCGTCGATCCGCGCGACAGCCTCTTCGACCTCCGCTGTGGGAATCTTCATCCCGTTGCGGATCACGATCTCTTTGATCCGGCCGATGATCCGTATCCGACCGTCGGTCAGGTCCGCCACATCGCCTGTGCGGAACCAGTCCCCGTCGAAGGCTTCGGCGTCGTCCGAGGCGTCGGTGTATCCGAGGAACGCATGCGGACCACGGACACAGCATTCCGTCGGGTCGCCGGCGGAGCCGACCCGCACATCCACGTCATTGAGCGGGACGCCGTCATCGGCGTGGCGCACCTGTGCGGGCTCGCCGCGCAGGCCCGAGGTGCTCACCGGCACTTCGGACGATCCGTATGCCCGCATGACGATGATGCCGAACTCGTTCTCGATTCGCTCCACGATGCGCCGATCCAACATGGTGCCGCCGAGATACACTGCACGCAAAGGGATTTTCCTGTTTCGGGCCACCGCCTCGTCGAGCATCCGGTTCAGCAGCCGATCAGGGCCGCCGTACCATGTCGCAGCGGAATCGACCAGCAGATCACACGTCGCCGCCGGGTCCCATCGGTCCTCGAGAGTCACCGGTGCCGCGAGCATCGGACCGATGAACAGCGCCTGCACCACCCCGGTAACCGATGCCAGCGGGCTGATCAGAAAGATCCGGTCGTCCGGACCCAGGCCCGCCCCCGCGATGTAGTTCGCCGACGCCTTGATCAGCGTGCTCAAGGAGTGGATCACGCCCTTGGGTCGAGACGTCGTGCCCGAGGTATAGAGCACAAAGCAGGGCTCGTCGGCCGACCGCGCTGGACGCAACGCCTGCGCGGCACCCACCGGCTCGCCGGCGCACGGTTCGATCCAGCAACAACGCCCAGCCAGGGCTGGTTCAGCGCCGGCGGCCCAGTTCGGCGCTGCGCCGAATTCGGCACCGGTGCGCGTGAGAATGTCCGCGATCTGTCTGGTTCCCGCACTGCGCGGCACGAGCAGCACCACCGCATCGGCGCGCAGCGCCGCGTGGACCGCTACCACCGAGTCCACATCGTTACCGACAACCACGACAATCGCGCTGCCCGGCGCCACGCCGGCATTCACCATGGCGTGGGCGGCCGCATCGACCCGCTTGTCCAGTTCACCGTAGGTCAATTCGGTTCCCCGATCGACGACGGCCGTCCGAGCGGAGTGCCGCGCCGCGGTGGATCGCAGCACGTCGACGGGCTGCGCTGTCCAGAAACCGGCTGCGCGGTAGCCGGGTCGCATTTGTTCGGCTCGCCGGCGCGCATGTCGCAGCAACTCAGTCGGGCCGCTCATGGTGCTTCCTCCGATGCAAATGATTGTTCTCGATTGAGTAAATGTAACCTCTCACACATGCAGTCAATGACTTTCGACAACCAGGTAGCCATCGTGACCGGGGCCGGCGGCGGTTTGGGCCGCTGCCACGCCTTGGAGCTCGCTCGGCGCGGTGCGCGAGTCGTGGTCAACGACCTGGGTAGCGCGGTGGACGGCAGTGGTGCCTCGACATCGGCGGCCGAAAGCGTGGTCGATGAGATCGCCGCCGCAGGTGGGACGGCGATCGCTAACCATGACTCGGTCGCCACCGAGGCGGGGGGCGCGGCCATCGTGGCGGCGGCGATGGACGCCTTCGGGCAGGTGGACATTCTGATCAACAACGCGGGAATCCTGCGCGATGCCGCGTTCAAGAACATGACGGCCGATCAAATCGACGCGGTGATTACAGTCCACCTCGAGGGCACGTTCAACGTGACGCGCGCGGTATGGCCGATCATGCGCGAGCAAAACTACGGACGGATCGTCCAGACGACTTCGGGGACCGGGCTTTTCGGCAACTTCGGTCAGGCGAATTACGGCGCGGCGAAGATGGGCGTGGTCGGGATGATGCACGTGCTGGCCATCGAGGGACAGCGCAACGGTATCGCCATCAACGCCATCGCACCAATCGCGCGTACGCGGATGACCGAGGACATCATGGGCGAGGCGGGTAAGGCCATGGACCCAGAACTCGTCACCCCGGTGGTCGTCTACCTGTCACACCGCAGCTGTGATCGAACGGCCCACATCTACTCGGTGGGCGGCGGCCAGGTTTCGCGTGTCTTCATCGGAGTCACCAAGGGCATCGAGGATGGTGGGCTCACCGCAGAGGCCGTGGCCGACTCGATCGACCGGATCGACGACAGTTCGACATTCACGATCCGCGGGGGGCCGACGAAGGGCTGAACCTCAGAACCCTTGGAATCGCGGCGTGCGTCGCTCGGCGAACGCCCGTAAACCCTCAGTCAAGTCCGCAGTCTGCGACACGACCTCCTGCGCCCACGCCTCCTGTTCGAATGCGCGATCGCGACCGGACTCCGACGACACCGCCAACAATCGCTTGGTGAGTGCGAGCATCACCGTCGGGCCGGCGGCGAGCCGTCCGACGATCTCTTCGGCCGTGGCGTCGGCGTCGTCGGGCGCGACGACGCGGTTGACGAGCCCCAGGCGCTCGCACGTCGCGGCATCGACGGGCTCGCCGAGCATCAGCAGTTCTGTGGCCTTACGCAGCCCCACGATTCGGGTCAGGAGGTGAATGGCGCCCGAATCCGGCAGGATCCCCCGGTGCACGAACGCTTCGACAAGCTTTGCCTCCGTGGACATGACGACCAGATCGCACGCCAGCACCAGACTGGCCCCCGCGCCCGCAGCGGTGCCCCGGACCGCGGCGACCACTGGTTTGTCGCAGTCCAATATGGACGCAACCAACCGCTGCCACCCCTGCTGGAGCATCCGAGCGACATCGCCGGGCCGCTTGTCGGCAACGGGTTGCGCGGACGGGTCGGCGTCCGACGCCCGTGGCGCCAGGCCCGCGCCCGCACAGAAGTGTCGCTCGCCCGTCGCGCGCAACAGCACGGCACGAACACCGGGATCGTTGTGCGCCCGCGTGAATGCATCCGTGAGCGCATCACGAGCTAAGGGCGACAACGAATTTCCGACATCGGGCCGGTCGATGGTAATTCGTTGCACTCCGTCGTCACCGACGGCCACCACGATGCCCGGCGCTTCGTCTCTCATCATCGCGTCCCCTGCGTTAACTGCGTTTCCGTTTTTCGGGTATCTTAATTCTCATGCCGGAAACCGGTCACATTACCGACGAGGGACTGGCCCGGCTGCGCGCGACAATCGGTATCGCCGTTCCGCATACCCAGCCGCCTCATTACTTTCGCCCGAACGAGGACAGCTTCCGCCACGTGGCTGAGAGCTACGGCGACGCCAACCCGCTGTGGGCCGATCCCGAGTACGCTGCCAAATCCGTGTGGGGCGAGTCCATCGCCCCGCCGGCGCTGGTCGGCGGTGACACGTTGATCGGTGAGGACGAGGTGACCACGCTCTCCGATGAAGACCGCGAACTGACCAAAGGCGATCCGTTGCGCGGCGTCCATGCCTTCTACGCCTCGTCGTCGCGCGAATGGTGGGCACCCTTGCGCGCTAACCACCGGGTCTTCCGGCGCAACGCTCTGGTCGCAGCGTTGGACAAGACGAGCGAATTCGCCGACCGCGCCGTCCACGAATGGTCGGCACAGGTGTTTCGCGACGACGAAGGCGTCATCCTGGGTGGCCAGTATCGCAACATGATCCGGACCGAGCGCAGCAAGGCGCGCGGGCGCAAGAAGTATGACGAAGTCGAACTGAAGTCTTGGAACCCCGATGAGATCGCGGAACTGGACGAGAGATACGCGCACGAGTCGCCGCGCGGCGCCGAACCGCGATGGTGGGAGGACGTCAATGATGGCGACGACGTCGGGCCGTTGACGAAAGGCCCGCTCACGGTCACCGACATGGTCTGTTGGCATGTCGGCATGGGGACCGGAATGTATGGCGTGCGTCCCCTGCGGCTGGCATGGCGCAACCGGCGCCGCATTCCTCGCTTTTATACGCCCAACGAATACGGTGTGCCCGATGCGCAGCAGCGCGTGCACTGGGAGCCTGACGCCGCCCGCAATGCGGGTAATCCCACCACCTTCGACTACGGTCGCATGCGCGAGACGTGGCTCATCCACTTGTGCACGGACTGGATGGGTGACGACGGATGGCTGTGGAAGCTCGGCTGCGAGTTCCGGCTGTTCAACTACGTCGGCGACCTGCACACCATCACTGGAAGGGTGGTGCACAAGTACCTCGCCGCGGGTGACCGTCCCGCCGTCGACCTCGAGCTGGCTGCGACCAACCACCGTGGCCAGGTCACGGCGCCCGGGTACGCGACGATTTTGCTGCCCAGCCGCGAGCACGGACCCGTCCGGCTTCCGGATCCACCCGGCGGGGCGAGGAACCTCGCGGAGCTGCTCACCGTGGTGTCAGCACAATTCACCGAGCGCTGAGACATGAGTTACGACAGCGTGCCCGGTCTGCGCGCCGAACAACAGGGCCCGGCCCTGCGCCTGACGTTGGACCGTGCCGACCGCCGCAACGCGGTCAACGACGTGATGCTCGACGCGTTGATCGCGCATCTGGCCGCCGCAGGCACTGACGAATCGGTGCGTGTCATCCGCATCGACGCCGAGGGGCCGGACTTCTGCGCCGGATCGGATCTGATCGCCAACAACGCTCGCTCGGAGCGCAAGCCGCGGGTGGGCAGTACACAGCGCCGGTTGCCAAACAAGGCCAACCGCCTAATCCCATTGATGCTCGAGACGCAGGTCCCCATCGTGTCGGTGGTGCGCGGTTGGACCGCCGGTCTCGGGTTCCACATCGCGATGGCCGCCGACTTCTGCGTGGCCGCCGACGATACGCGGTTCTGGGAACCGTTCATGGCCCGCGGCTTCACCCCGGACAGCGGCGCGGCCTGGCTGCTGCCTCGGCTGATCGGCATGGTTCGCACGCGCCAGCTCTTAATGCTCGGCAGGGAGATCTCGGGGACCACCGCGGTCGAGTGGGGCATCATCCACGATGCCGTTGCTGAGAGTCAATTAGAGTATGCTGCAAGCGAATTGGTCACCGCCCTTTCCGATGCCCCCACAGTGGCACTGGGTCTGACCAAGTGGCTGCTGCAGAGCGGCAACGGGCTCGACCTCGACCGCCACCTGCAGAACGAGGCGATGGCACTCGAACTGTCCAGCCGCAGTGAGGATTTCCGCGAAGGGTTGGCCGCTTTCCGGGACAAACGCGATGCAAAGTTTCAAGGGCGATGACCGCACTGCCGATCAACGAAGCCACCAGCGCCGCCGACGCCGTCGCGGTGGTCGAGCGATGGGTCGAAACCGAGGTGCCCGCCACCTGGCGGACGGCCGCCGCCAACGGACCCGCTGCGCTGCGGACGGTGCGCAGTTCGGCGGACTATCGGAAGTGGTATCCGGTCTTCGCCACATCCGGCCTCGTCGTGCCGACGTGGGCGCGCGAACACGGCGGCCTGGGTGTCGGCAACGAGGTCGCCCGCGCGGTCGAGGAGGTGCTCCGTCCGCTGCGGCTCACGCGGCTGAATCCGTTGGGGCTCAACAATGCCGCGGCGGCGCTATTCAGCCACGGCACCGAGGAACAGCGGCTGCGGTTCTTGCCGCCGATTGTGCGCAACGAGGAGAAGTGGTGCCAGCTCTTCAGCGAGCCCGGGGCCGGGTCCGACCTTGCGTCGCTGGCCACCCGCGCCGTTAAGGACGGCGATACCTGGGTGATCTCCGGGCAGAAGGTGTGGACCACGTGGGCCGACGAGGCCGATTTTGCGATCCTGCTCGCCAGAACCGATCCGGAGGCGCCCAAACACCAGGGCATCACCTACTTTCTGCTCGATATGCACCAACCTGGCGTTGTTGTGAGGCCGCTGCGCCAGATTACCGGCGAGTCGGAGTTCAACGAGGTGTTCATCGACGACGCACGAATTCCCGACGCGCAGCGCGTGGGAGCGGTCAACGACGGATGGCGAGTCAGCGCATCAACGTTGTCCAGTGAACGACAGATGGTTTCGGGTTCCGGGTCGGGAGGCATGGGCCGGCTCGGTGGCTCCGGCGCCGAACGCCTGATAACTCTTGCACAGGAGACCGGCCGGTGGGACGACCCCGTCATCCGTAACAAAGTCATGCGGTTGTGGGCACAGGAGCAGATCCGGGGCTGGACCAACGCCCGCGTGCGCGCGGCGCTTTCGGCCGGCCAGTCCCCCGGCGCCGCATCCTCGATCGGCAAGGTGCACCAGGCCACGTTGAACCAACAGATTCAGGACCTCATGGTCGATCTGCTGGGCACAGACGCTGTCGCCTGGCCGGCCACCGACGACCCCGATGCCCTGCCACGCGATGTACACGGAATGATGCGCAGCCTCGCCAACGCCACCGAGGGGGGCACTACTGATATCAACAAGAACATCTTGGGTGAGCGTGTGCTCGGGTTGCCCAAGGAGCCGGACCCATGGAAGGGCAAGCCCTGGAAGGATATCCCGCGCTCGTGACCAGCTACCAGCGGCTGGTGGTGGAGGTATGCGACGGCATCGGCTGGCTCATCCTGAACAGGCCGGACGCGGGCAACGCCTTCGACTCGTTGATGCTCGACGAACTCGAGTCCGCCTGGGCCGCGCTGGACGGCGATCCCGACGTTCGGGTAATCGTGAATACCGCCAACGGGAAGGCATTCTGCACCGGAATGGATGTGGTTCAGGTCGCGCGCGACAAGGAGGCGATGCGCCGGCACTCGCGGCGCACCAGGGATGCCGAATTGAAGATCTCGTCGTGGCACTGCGGCGTGTGGAAGCCAGTGATCGCGGCCGTCAACGGGATTTGCGCAGGAGGTGGTCTGCACCTGGTGGCCGACGCCGACATCGTGATTGCGGCCGACGGAGCCTCATTCGTCGATCCGCACGTCTCGGTCGGCCAGGCCGTCGCGTACGAAGCGATCACGTTACTGCGTAAATCGCCGATGGAAGCAATAACCCGAATGGCGTTGAGTGGTAACGGCGAACGCATCTCGGCGCGGCGCGCCTACGAGTTGGGCATTGTGTCCGACGTGACACCGGCCGACCAGCTCCGCCCCGCGGCAGCGCGGCTCGCCGCCGCGATTGCCACGAATGCGCCGACGGCCCTGCGCGCCACAAAGAAGGCGCTGTGGCATTCTCTGGAAGTCGGTTTGACCCAAGCCCGCAACGACGCCGCCGAGGAAATCTGGCGGTTGCGCAATCACCCCGATCACGGCGAGGGCGTCCGGGCATGGCGCGAGAAGCGCACGCCTCAGTGGCAACCGCTGTCGGACGCAGTGGAGGCTTCATGACGTATCAGCGGCTTGTCGTGCAGCGGCGCGGGCCGGTCGGTTGGATCATCAACGACCGGCCGGGCCGGCTCAATGCGTACGACGTCGTGATGCGCGAGGAATTCCCCAGGGCATGGGCGGAATTGAACGCCG
Organism: Mycobacterium sp. E2479; assembly: GCF_001667925.1. Lineage (GTDB taxonomy): Bacteria > Actinomycetota > Actinomycetes > Mycobacteriales > Mycobacteriaceae > Mycobacterium. Next base: position 121,449 of record NZ_LZJR01000086.1, read on the forward strand.
ACCCCGAAGTCCGGGTCATCGTTCATACCGGTAATGGGCGGGCCTTCCAGGTGGGCGCCGATGTCGAAGAGCTCGACGGCGAGGCCGTGTTGCAGTTTCAGGAAACGATGAGGACCTTGGACCTGAAGTTGACGGCGTGGCACTGCAACGTCGACAAGCCGGTAATCACGGCCGTCAACGGGGTTTGCGCCGGCGGCGGGTTGCACTGGGTGGCCGACGCCGACATCGTCATCGCGTCGTCGGATGCGAGCTTCGTCGACCCGCACGTGTCGATTGGCCAGGTGAGTGCACTGGAGACGATCGCCCTGATGCGAAAGATGCCCGCCGAGGCCGTGTTACGGATGGCGCTGGTCGGCAGCCACGAGCGGCTGAGCGCCCAGCGGGCATACGAGCTCGGCATGATCAGCCAGGTCGTCGATCCGCCCGACAGGCTGCGCGAGGTCGCCCAGGAGCTGGCCGAGAAGATCGCCAAGAATTCTCCCGCCGCGATGCGCGCCACCAAGCGGGCGCTGTGGGGCGCTTTGGAGTACGGCCTCACGGATGCGTGTCGGGCCGGCGCCAAGCACCTGACGTCGATGTGGGGACACCCGGATCAAAACGAGGGACCGGTGGCCTTCGCGGACAAGCGAACTCCGAACTGGGCGCCATTGGAGGCCGATTCGTGAGTCTCGCGCAGCTGCTGGACGCCCTACCCGAGGTCGCGGTGCACACGCTGGACGCCGATGTGTCCCGCGATGAGCTGAAGGCCAGTGCCGACCAGCTCAGCGGGTTGCTCGCCGAGAGGGGCCTGACGCAGGGGCAGGTTGTCGCCGCGATGCTGCCCAACGAAGCCACCACCATAGCGGCGCTGTTCGGCGTGTGGCGCGCCGGCGGCGTGTACACGCCACTGAATCCCAGGGCTGCGGACGCCGAGATCGTGACTCAACTCGAGACGTTGCGCCCCGTTGCCATCGTCACGACTTCCGAACTGGCCGAACGCTTCACGACTTTCCAATTGCCCATCGTGAGCGGCAAGGACCTGTCGTGGGCGGCGACCGCCGGCACACACCACCAGGGCGATCCCCGCCAGTACGACGCAGATGTGGCCCTGCTGCAGTTCACTTCTGGCACAACCGGCCCACCGAAGCCGGTGCCGCTGCGTCACACCACGGTGCTCGACCTCATCGATCGACTCCTCGCTAAACTTCGCGGGACGAAACCAGCCACTGACAAACCGAAGCGCCCTCCGATGCCGAACCTGGTGCCGCTGTCGCTGTCGCTGTGGGCCGGCATCTATCAGGTGTTGTTCGCATTCCGGGCCGGGTCGGGCGTTGTTTTGATGGACCGCTTCTCGCCTACCGACTTCGCCGCGCTGGTCCGACGGCACCAGCTGCGGTCCACGGTGCTGCCGCCCGCGGCACTCACTATGGTCCTGCACGACGACTCGGTGAACGACTTGTCGCCACTGAAGATCGTGCGGTCGATCACCGCTCCACTTTCGCCGGTCCAGGCGGGCAGATTCCGGGACAAATTCGGGGTGATCGTGCTGAACTCCTACGGCCAGACCGAGCTGGGTGGCGAGGTGGTGGGCTGGTCGGCTGCGGACGCCCGCGAATGGGGTGAGACCAAACTCGGGTCCGTCGGGCGGCCACTGCCAGGCATCGACGTCACGATCGCCGACGACGAGGTGATGGTCCGCACGCCCACGACCGCCGCCCGAAAGATCGATGCCGCCTTCTTGGACCGGCTCACCGACGACGGCTGGTTCCACACCGGTGACTTGGGTTGGTTCGACGACGACGGGTTCCTGTGGCTCGATGGCCGCGTGTCGGACATGATCAACCGCGGTGGGCTCAAGGTGTTTCCGGGCGCCGTCGAGGACGTGTTGGTGGCGGCCGACGGAGTGCGCGAAGCGGCCGTGGTGGGTATCCCCGACGAGCGGGTTGGCGAGGTGCCGTGGGCGTTCGTGGTGAAAGGCGACGAGTCGATCTCCGAAGGCGGTCTCGTGTCGTGGTGCCGCGAGCGCCTGACGCCGTACCGCGTGCCCGTGCGCATCGTGTTCGTCGAGCAGTTGCCGCGAAACGACGTGGGCAAGGTGGTCAAACGCGAACTCGCGGCGCTCGCCAAAAGCTGAGGTGCCCAACATGTCAACAGTCGTTCTCGGCCCCGGCGACCCGCTGACGACCGCGCTCACCGACGGACTCGGCGCTGTCGCAGCAGAAATCGATGCGCCACTAGCGCCCCCGATCGACGCTGTCGTAGTCGTCGTCGGCCCCGGCTCGACGACGGTGGATGCCGGCGAGACGATGTGGCGGGCGCTCGTTGCTCTGCAACATGCCCATTCCGCCATGAGGCAGCACGGCGGCCGAATCGTGCTCGTCGTTCCGACGATCGGCATCGCGGGGGCCGCCGGATTGGTGGGCTACACGACGGCTATTGAGGGTATCCGGGCGATGGCGAAATCGGCAGCGCGGCAATGGTGTTCTCACGGCGTGACAGTCAACCTCGTCGCAGCGCCGGTAAGTCTGTTCGCGCCGGGCGTTGACGCGTCCCATCTGACCGCGCCGGCGTTCTGTGATGACCACACGCTGATCCACTCCCTTGTGGAGACAACGAAGTTCCTGCTCCGTCGCGACCTGGATCACCTCGTCGGGGCGACCATTGTTGCGGACGGGGGTTCGGTGATGGTGCCGTGAGGCTGGACGGTCACACGGTCCTGGTGACCGGTTCCGGGGCAGGTGTGGGACGTGGTATCGCGAGGGCCCTCGCCGCCGAAGGCGCGCATGTCGTGGTGGCAACCCGCGCGGAATCCGGATGCGATGTTGTCGGCGGGATCTCCGCACGAAGGCAGCGGGCAACCTGGACGCGTTGCGACGTAACCGTACCCGAACAGGTCGCGGAGGCTGTGAACGCCGCTCTTGCCGCCACCGGCCGGCTCGACGCGGTAGTACACAACGCCACGAGCAGCAGTTCCAGCCAGCCGCATCGGCTCGAGGAGGTGAGCCGGCCGCTGTGGGAAGACCACTACTCGGTGTCGATCGGCGGCGCCCAGAACTGCGCGGCCGCGGCATTCGATGCGCTGAAAGCACGTGGCGGCACCTTCCTGGTCATGACCTCGCCGGCGGGTATCGAGGGCAGCGCCACGCTTCCCCTCTACGCGACGATGAAGGGTGCGCTTCGCGGTTTCGCGAAGAGCCTGGCCCGCGAATGGGCGCCCCACGGAATTACCGTCAATGTGGTTTCACCGCTTGCCTATTCGCCTGCGATGACCGCCGCGATCGAAGCCGACCCAGCGATGGAAGAACGCCTGTCGCGACGGGTGCCGCTAGGCCGGATCGGTGATCCCGAGCGAGATATCGGGACCGCCGTCGCATTTCTGGTGGGCCCGGCCGCCCGTTACATCACCGGGCAGACCCTGGGCGTCGACGGCGGCCATTTCATGAACCTGTAGCGCCGATCGCAGTCGAATACGGTCGTTTGCTAGTGTGAGAATCATAATTCTCAATTACAGGAGGCGTTGTGAGTGACGACAAAGCATTCGAAGTGTGGGACGCCGACAACCACATGTACGAAACGATCGACGCCTATACGCGATATCTGCCGGAGAAGTATTCCGACGCGCTGAAGTTCGTCGACGTCAACGGCCGCAAGAAGCTCCAGGTCCTCGGTGTCATCACCGAGACCATTCCCAACCCGACCTACGAGGTGATCCCCACCCCTGGCGCGTGGGCCGATTACTACCGCGGGATCAACCCGGAGGGCAAGACGCTGCGCGAACTCGCCGAGCCGATCCGTTGTCCCGACGAGTTCCGGCGCCCCGACCTGCGCCTGGCGTTGATGGACCGCCAAGGTGTCGACGGCGCGGTGATGTTCCCGACCACGGCCGGGATGCTCGAAGAACGGACGAAGTCCGACACGGAGCTCACCCATGCGGTCACTCACGCCTTCAACCGCTGGCTGCTCGACGAGTGGACGTTCAACTATCAGAACCGCATCTTCGCGGTCCCGGCGATCTCGCTCAATGATCCGGCGAAGGGCGTCCAAGAGCTCGAGTGGTGCCTGGAGAACGGAGCGAAGACGGTCCTGATTCGGCCGGCGCCGGTACCGCGGGAGGACGGCACCTCGCGTTCACCCGCCCTGCCCGAGTTCGACGACTTCTGGCGGATGGTCGAGTCATCGGGTATCGCGGTCCAGATGCACAACTCCGACGCCGGTTACGACCGCTACCTCTCCGACTGGGAGGGCGGCGACGAGTTCCAGGGCTTCCAGCTGACGAAGTTCCGCGGGTTCATCTACGAGGAGAGCCGCCACATCTTCGACACGCTCGCCGCTTTCATCGCGCACGGGGTGTTCGAGCGGTTTCCCGGCCTGCGCATCGGTGTGGTCGAAAACGGCGGCTCGTGGGCCCAGCGCTTGATGGATGTATTCGATCGGGTGTACCGCAAGAAGCCACGTGAATTCAGCGAGCACCCCTGTGATGTCTTCCGCAGGCATGTGTGGGTGAACCCATTTCACGAGGAGGACATGTCGCATCTCATCGACATCCTCGGTGCGGATCGCGTGATGTTCGGATCCGACTACCCGCATCCCGAGGGGTTGGCGGCGCCGACGGACTTCGTCAAGGAACTCGAGCATTTGCCCGCGGTCACCACGGCACGAGTGATGGGCGGCAACCTCAGGGAGCTCATCGGCCTCTAGCCAAGTTCGGCAAAGCGCTCGAGGTAGGTCCAGGCAATGTCCGGCGGAATGCCGCCACACAACGGTGCGATGTTGAACATCTCCCCCGCCTTTACGCGCTCCCTCGCCTCGCTTACGGACAGGATCACGTGGGAGGACGCCGCGCTACGCAGCTCGTCGACGGTCTTGGCGGGTGTGATGTTCGCCGACACCGTGCTGGCCGGATTCCACTCCGAGTACGCCATCGCGTCGTGCAACAGATACTTGCCAATCTCGTCCCATGCGGCATCGACGTCGTCCGCGACGAAACAATTTGTGGCCGTATCGCGTTCGGGAAGCAGCGTGAATCCCGGCTCGAAACCACTTTCGCGGCAGGCCTGCTCGTAGGCCTCCTTCATTCCCGGCACCACCCCGTTGGCGAGCAGTCCGAGACCGTTGCGCCCGGCCCGCCTGGCAGCGGCCAGGCTCGCCCCACCCCACATCATCATCGGCCCTGCTGGCGTGCGCGGTCGCGGCGTCACCCTCATCCGGCGGCCGCCGTGTTCGACCTGCTCGCCGGCCAGTAACCGACGAAGGATGCCGAGCTTCTCGTCGGCCAGTCGGCCCCGATCCGACAGTGATAGACCGAAGTGGTCGAACTCCTCTGCGCGGTAACCGATCCCGAACACATAGCTCGCGCGGCCCGCGCTGATGTGGTCCAGGACCGCCATGTCCTCGGCCAATCTCGCGGTGTCATAGAACGGGAGGATGATCACCAGGTTCAGCATCAGCTGTTTGGTGCGTGCGGCGATCGCCGCGCCCAGCATCAGGGGCGAGGGCAGGTAACCGTCGTCGGCGCAATGATGCTCGCACAGCACCGCCGCGACACAGCCCCGGGTTTCCGCCCACGCCGCCATCTCGCTGGCCGCGGCGTACAGCTCTGTCGGATGCGCCCCTATCGACGGCGCCCGCATGTCGAACCTCAGCGTGAACATTATTGGCCCGATGTCCTCCCGTTACTCTGGATTCACCGACTCCCGAACTGGGTGCGTAGTTCGTTCTTGAGCACCTTGCCGGTGAGGTTGCGAGGTAGCGCATCGACGATTTCGAGTCGTTCGGGCGTTTTGTGCTTGCTCAGCCCGCGAGCTTGACAGTATTCGAAGACCGACGAGAGCGTCACCGCCGCACCTGGGTGCACGACCACGACGGCGCACACGCGCTCGCCCGTTCGCTCATCCGGTACGCCGATCACCGCGACGTCGGCCACCGCCGGATGGCTCGCCAGCACCCCCTCGATCTCGAGTGCCGAGATGTTCTCCGCGTTACGGATGATCGCATCCTTGATGCGCCCGGTCACGATGACGTTGCCCGTGTCGTCGATTCGCCCCAAATCACCTGTGCGAAACCACCCGTCGGCATCGAACGCTTGGGCATCCAGGGAAGCATCGACGTAGCCGAGGAAGCATTGCGGCCCTTTGAGCCGCAACTCCCCATCCTCCCCTGGCGCGACCTGTCGCTCGCATTCGTCGACGACCCGTACCGCAACGCCTGCCACAGGCTTTCCAACCGTATGATCCAGCAGCTCCGGGGGCCCGTTCGGCGCTTGCGAGGTAGCGACCGGAAATTCGGTCAGGCCCCAGGAATTGGCCACGCCGTCCACTGAAAACGTCTGCCGCACTTGGTGACCCAACTCCGCAGTGATCGGCGCGCCTCCGCCAACGCAGCCGCGCAGCTGGGGATAGAGCGGCTTGTCGCCGTGCCTGGCCTGCGCCGCCATGAAGGCGACAAAGAAGGGAGTGGCGCTGCCCAGCAGCGTCGGGCGATGCGCGGCGATGGCCAGGGGGGTCTCAACGGGATCGAAGGCGTCAAAGAGCACCAACCGCATGCCGGTGCGGAGGCTGGCGGCGAGCATGGCGGCTCCCCCGATGTGCGATACCGGAAATGCGATCGGGTTGACATCGCTACTGGACGCTCCGACGATGCCGACGACGCCTGCCGAGCCGGCGATGACCGAGCGGTCGCAGTGCCGCGCGCCTTTCGGGGCCGCCGTCGTGCCCGACGAATAGTAGATCCACCGGGGGTCCTCATCAGATGTCGGCGACGCGGGAAGAGCCGCCGGATCGCCGGCGGGCAGCCGAAGCACATCGGTGATGGGCGCGTCGTGGTCGATGACCAGCACAGCCATCGAATGCTCATCGGCGAGCTGACGCGCGAGCGCGGTATGGTCGAAGCCGCGCCACAATCCGGGCACGATGATGACCTCTGTCTTGAGTTGCCTTGTTGCGAAACGTAGTTCGCTCTCCCGCCATATCGGCAGGATCGGGTTCTGGACCGCACCGAGGCGCGTCAGAGCCGCCATGACGACCATCGTCTCGATCGTGGTCGGCAGTTGCCATGACACCACCGTGCCCGGCCGAATTCCCGCCTGCGCCAGCGCCGCTGCGCAGGTCAGCGCGGATTCACGCAGCTGTCCGCACGTCAGGGCACGCCCGTAATCGTCGGCGACCACCACGCGTTCGGGGTACGCCCGCGCTGCCGTCTCGAGCAGGGACCAGTAGGTCTGCGCTGCAGGTTGCGCGGTCATCGGCTCGGCAGATGCAGCCGACGCTTGGCGAGGATGTTGCGCATCATCTCCGAGCTACCGCCCGATATCGTGTAGGCACGCGACCACAGCCAGCACTCACGCAACCGTTGTTTGGCCTGTCGCACCTCATGATCGGCTGCGCCCACGGACGACGCCGTTGCGGCCAGCTCTGCGCCAAAGGCCGCGACCCGGTGATAGGTCTCGGCAAAACTCAATTTGGCGATCGAACCGTCGCCTGGTTGCTCGTCACCCGATGTCAGCCGCTCCACGTGATCATCGATGAATGCCTTGGCGACCTCCGCCTCGACCGCCAATTCGGCCACCCGCTGGCGGATATCGTCGGACTTCAGCGCCGGTGCGCCGTCGATTTGTGCATGACTGGCCACCGTGACTAGATCATCGATCAACAGTTCCAGCAGAATGACGTTTCCGCCGATGCCGAATCGTTCAAAGTCCAGGCCCGCCATGATGATCGACCAGCCTTGACCCACCTCGCCGATGATGCTCTCGGCACCGAGCCTGACTCCGGTGAGGAACACCTCGTTGACCTCGATCGCGTCGCCGATCGTGCGGATCGGACGAACCTCGACGCCTTCCGCCGAGAGCGGCACGGCAAACACCGACAGCCCGTGGTGGCGTGACGAGGTGGGATCCGTGCGGATCAACGCAAGGCCCATGTCGGCCCAGTGGCCGTCGGTGATCCAAGTCTTCTGCCCGTCGATAAGCCAGCCGCCATCGTCCTGCCTTGCGCCGCGGCTGCGGACCGCGGCGATGTCGCTGCCGGCGTCGGGCTCACTGAGCAGCTGGCACCACACGTGCTCGCTGCGCCGGATCGGTGGCAGCAGCGTTCGCTTCTGCTGCTCGGACCCGAAGTCCAGGAGCACGTGGGCGGCGAGGTTCACCTGATCCACCGGGCGCGGTGCGCGGGCGCGCAGAATTTCTTCGCTCACGATGCGGTCATGCAGCGGGTGATGATCGGCGCGACCGCCGTATTCGACCGGCCAGTCCGCTCCGACGAGCCCCGCCTCGAACAGGCCGGCAAACCACCTTCGCAGCTTGGCTTCCTGTTCGGCCGTCTCAGGAGCTCGGTGGCCCTCGCGCGCCTCGATCGCCGGTGCGTGTTCGGTGATGTGTGCTCTGACCCGATTCCTGAACTCTGCCAGCTGCGTCTCAGTGGGCCGATCCCCGAACGTGCTCACCAACCCGACACCTCCGCCAGCAGCGCCCGGCTCGATCGGGCCGTGCCCACCAAGTGACCGTTGGTGAAGACCCGCCGCAGCTCGAAGTGCAGCGGGTACTCCCAGGTAAATCCGATACCACCCGATAGTTGCATGCATTCGTCGACCGCGGCTGGCGCGTTTGCGGCTACAAAGGCATGCGCCGCTGCACTCAACACGGTTGCCCTCGCGTCGGCCGAGGCGAGAGCGCGGGCGCCCCGCATGACGACGGCCCGCGCTTTGACCTCGAAAACCAGGAGCTCGACGAGCCGGTGCTGAATCGCTTGGAAACTGGCAATCGGCGCGCCGAACGCCACGCGCTCCCGCAGGTACGCCGTCAACCGCTCCAGGGTCATGGACAACGCGCCGACGGAGTCGGCCGACACGAGCAGCCTGGCCATCGCGGTCAGCTCGTCGGCCCGTTCGGGCGACCCGATCAACGCGAGAGGCGCATCGCTCAGATCGACACGCCATACCGTTCGCGTGACGTCCAGCAAGTCACCGTCCACCTCGAACCGTGCGGGATCCAGGTTGCGTATCAGGTGGATCCCGTCGCGCCTCAGGAGGACAACGAAATCGATGTCATCGCGGATGACCCGCACGGCGTCATCGTGGAGGGCCAGACCCGCCGTCTCGGTACCGGCCAGCAAGCCGGGCAGCAGCTGCTCCCTGACGTCGTCCGACGCCGAGGCGACCGCGGCAGCGGCCAACGTGGTGCCAAACCATGCCGACCTATCCTGTGCTCGTCCGAGCTCCTCTGCCACGACACACGTTTCGACCGGACGCCAGCCAGCCCCGCCCCTCCCCGCATCGACGAGCAGCCCGGTCCAGTCCATGGCAGCAAGGTCCTTGACGGACCCCTTGTCCGCGCGCCCGGCCAGAAACTCCCGTGCCGACTCCTGGAGAAGGTCGAGGTCGACGTCTCCGTCTGCCATCGGGCCGTTAACTCCGGGAGAGCAGCTGATAGGCGTTGTCGCGCATGATCCGCCGCTTGGCGTGATCATCAAGCGGGTCAAGGAGTTTCACGAAGTCGGCGGGCTCGGCCAAGCCTTCGGCGTGCGGATAGTCCGAGCCCATTACCAGGCAGTCGTCGTATCCCAGGCCCGCGACGATCGATGGGATATCGTCCTCGGGGTACGGCACGACGCGGACATGGCGACGGAAGATCGCCGACGGCCGCTCCGTCAGCTTCCCTCCGATCCACGGACCGTTGCGGCCCATCCCCCGGCTCTTGTCCATGTGCCTGGTGAAGAATGGTACCCATTCGGCCCCGTGCTCGGCGACGAGGACGTGCAGACCCGGGAAGCGACCGAAGAGGTTGTCGAAGATGAGCGCCGACAACGTTTCCTCGATCGGCCGCTGGCCATAGATATTCATCCACTGCCAAGCCGACATGTGCCAAGAGGCGGGGTCGGAGTTCTGCCCCCACGCGGGTGAGATCGCATCGAAGTACCAGAACGGCATGATGTGGAACACCAAGATGCAACCGGCCTCTTGCAGGCGCGCGTAAATGGGGTCGAAGTACGGGTCCCCGGGTGATCGTCCGTAGGCCGGCCCGGTCGGCAGCAGCACAAATTTCGCACCTTGCGCGATGATCGCCTCGGTCTCTGCGATCGCAGAATCCAAGTCACGCAATGACATCAGCGCGGTGGCGAAGATCTTGCCGTCGTAGTTGAAACCCCACTCCTCGTCAAACCATCGGTTGAACGAGCGCAGATTGGCATACAGTGCCGGTGTGTCATCGACGTAGTGCTCGGCGGCCAGGGCCATACCGCTCGGATAGATGACCATACCCTCGATGTTCTGGTCGGCCATGACGCCCAGGCGTGCGGCACGCTCGATGAATTCCGCTCGCATGGGTTGCGGCTCGTAGGACTCTTCAGGGTTGCCCGATCCCATTTGCTTGAGCATCTCCTTGAGCGAACCGGGCCGGTACGCGACATCGAGACCCAAACCCCCTTCGCTGTTGAAGGTGGCGACGCGATGCCCGGCAAGGATCACCTCCACGCCGTCCGCACCCCGCACGGTGGTGATCGCCCGGTCCCGAAACTTCTCCGGCAGGTAACGGGTGAACGCGTCCCTTGTCTCGTAGCAGTGGGTGTCGCAGTCAAAGATGCCGTAATCGAGTTTCGTCGTCACCGCTTCGCTCCTTCGAACGAGAATGAATATTCTCTATTTTCAAAAAACATACTATCCTGATCCGACAATGCCCATCCCGGACCGGATGACCAGGACGCCTTCGCTTAGCGGCCGGCCCGGTCGCGGCCGCATAGAGGAAAATATGACCCAATCAATGCCGCTGACCGACAACATGATCGGTGGACCTGGATGAGCCTTTGGGTTGCCCTTCCGCTCGAACGGGTTCACCCCGCGGTCCCGATGCGGTCGGCGCGAGAGGTCGCGCGTGCCGGGCAGTGACGTCGATGACCTTCGCAGGATGGTTCGCGACTACCTGACTGCGATGTCACCCAGTGAGACGGTTCGCAAGCTGATGGCAACCGACACGGGGTACGACGAGGCGTCCTGGCGCCGAATGGCCGGAGAGTTGGGCCTGCACGGCATCGCCGTTCCCGAGAAGTGGGGCGGGGCCGGCGCCGCCATCACCGAACTTGCGGTGGTCTTCGAGGAAATGGGGCGCGCCCTGTTGTGCTCCCCCTTTTTCGCCACCGTCGGGCTGGCGACACAAGCCGTTCTCGCCAGCGGCGACACCGGGGCGAGCGAACGGTTTGTCCCAGCGTTTGCCGACGGCTCGATGACCGCCACGCTGATCCTCAATGGCCGACTCGGTGCATGGGAGCCCGCGGCCGTGATGTTGCGGGCCGTCCGCGACGGCGGCGGCTATCGGATGCACGGTGAGGCGCCGCTCGTGATCGACGGCCACACCGCCGACGTGGTCCTGGCGGCCGCCACCACGCCGGCGGGCATCTCGTTGCTCGCGGTGCGCGGCGACGCGGAGGGTGTTCATCGCACGCCGCTGGCCGGACTCGACCGCACCCGCAAGGTGGCCCGGGTGAGCTTCGACGGCGCGAAGGCCGAGCTGATCGGAGGCGACGGCGGTGCCGCGAACTTCCTGGCGCGCGCATCGGATCTCGCTCTCGTCGTCCTGGCGGCCGAACAGGTCGGCGCCGCGCAACGCTGCCTCGACATGGCCGTCGACTACGCCAAGAACCGAATTCAGTTCGGTCGACCAATCGGCAGCTTCCAGGCGATCAAACATCGGTGCGCGGACATGCTTGTCCAGGTGGAGGGTGCGCGTTCGGCCGCGGCGCATGCGGCCGACGTGGCCGACACCGACGGCCTGCCGGCCGCGGCGTCGGTCGCGAAAATGGTGGGTTCGGAAGCCTTCCTGCACGCCGCTCTCGACAACATGCGCATCCATGGCGGCATCGGATTCACCTGGGAACACGATGCCCACCTGTTCGTCCGGCGCGCCAAGGCCACCCAGTTGATCTTCGGGGACCCCGACTACCACGCCCAGCGCCTAGCCGATCTCTTCACTGCTGCGGAATGAAAGGACCCATGTGACCGTCTCCTTCTCCCTCGAACTGCCCACCCAGCGTGTCGAGGCGGTTGACGAATTCGTCAGCGCCGAGGCCATCGCCGACATTGCGCGAGCTGCCGAGGCAAGCGGATTCGCGGCGGTCCACGTCACCGACCACCCCGCACCCGACGCGAAGTGGCTCGATCACGGCGGCCACCACGCGCTTGATCCATTCGTCGCGTTGGCGTTCGCCGCCGCTGCAACGTCCGGCGTGAAGCTGCTGACCAACGTCTACATCGCCGCCTACCGCAACCCGTTTCTTGGCGCGAAGTCGATCCAAAGCCTGGCCGTGCTGTCGAAGGGCCGACTGATCCTCGGGACCGCCGCGGGGTACCTCAAGCCCGAATTCAGATCTCTGGGAATCGATTTCGACAACCGCGGAGCATTGCTCGACGAGGCGTTGGACGTGCTGGACAAGGTGCTCACCGGTGAGGACATCGCCTACGAGGGAACGTCGTTCACCGCCCGCGGTGTCCGACTGCGCCCGTTGCCGGCGACGCGACCACCGGTATGGGTCGGCGGTAACAGCAAGCCCGCCGTCCGCCGGGCGGTATCGCGCGCGCAGGGATGGGCGCCTTTCAACACGTTCGGTTACGCCGCGGCGTCGCGGACCGCGGAAATCTCGACGATCGACGACCTAGAGCTCGCCATCGACTGGGCCAAGCAGTACGCGGCTGAAATCGGCCGCACCACGCCGCTGGACATCTGCTTCTCTGCCGGAAACCTGTTGGACGACAGCCGATCGGCCGACGAACGTCACGCGACCATCGCCAGGCTTTCCGCGTCGGGGGTCACCTGGCTCACCATCGCGCCCCAGGGTGCCGACCGGGCCGAATTCATCGATCGTTCCCGCGCGTTCGCCAAGCAGTTCATCACGGCCTGACGCCTCCTCATGCCATCAGGCTGTCGGCCGCGAATGCGTCCACACTGATACGGCGATGGGCGAATAGCCACCGACCGTTCACCGGGACCAGCACGTCGCGGTAGCGGCCCCAGTGGTCGAGCCCGACATCCGTGTGAACGGCGAAGTAACTACTGACCTCGACCCTGTCGCGGGCGACCGACCCGAACCGGACGCTGGCGACATGGTGCCGGACATGTGTCGGTGCCCGGCGCGCCGATCGCGATGGCCGGGTCACCGCGGCGCCGAGACCGGCCTCGATTTCCGCCGGACCGGTCAGTGGCTCGGCGGCTCCGGTGAACTGCAAGACCCCGTCATCCCCGAAGCAAGCGGCCAGTGCGTGGAGATCGAATCGATCGGTGGCCGCTGTGTAGTCGGCCAATGTCTGCCGCACCGACTCCCGCACTTCGAGTTCCCAAGCCTCCATCTAACCTCCCAAGTTAACGTTTGTTGTCGGCACACGATAACGTGTGTTCTCATGCCACAACCACGGCTGCAAGACCTGCTGACGCCTGCCACCACGGCGCTGGTTACCCAGGAGTGCCAGGGCGGGGTGATCGGGCCGCAGGCCGGCTTGCCGTTTCTCGCCGAAGAGGCCCGCCGCCAAGCGATTCCCAACATCGCCAAACTGCTGACCGCGGCAAGGGCGGCCGGTGTCGCAGTCGTGCATTGCCTGATTCAGAAGCGGCCCGACAACCTAGGGTCGAACACCAATGCCCGGCTTTTCATCGCCGGGAAATCGTTCGCGGCCGACTTGACCCCTGGCAGTCCCGGCGCGTCGGTTCTGCCCGAACTCGGACCTGCACCCAGCGATCTGGTGCTGACCCGGACCCACGGAGTCGGGCCCATGACGGGTACCGATCTCGACTCCGTGCTACGGAACATGAACATCAAGACCATTGTCGGAGTCGGTGTTTCGGTGAACATCGCCATTCAGAACTTCGTGATGGACGCGGTGAACCGCAGCTATCAATTCGTGCTGCCGCGCGACGCGGTCAGTGGGTATCCGCGAGAGTATGCCGAGTCCATCATCGACAACACGTTGGCACTGCTCAGCACCGTGACCACTACGGATGCCGTGGTGGACGCGTGGAAAGACATCTGCACACCCTGACCCGATCTGGATGTTCGGGACCGATGGTGATAACGTCGTTCTCAAATAGCGTAAATGATCATATTCGCTGCTCAGGAGGAGAAGTTCCATGTCTTCCCGTTCCTTGCCGTACCCGGTTTTCGACATCGACAACCACATGTACGAGACGACGGACGCGCTCACGAAGTACCTGCCGAGGGAGCATCGCGGAAAGGTCGGCTACGTCGAGGTCAACGGCCGGCCGAAGCTCGTGGTAAAGGACCACATCAGCCATATGATTCCCAACCCGACGTTCGAGCGGGTGGCCCGGCCGGGAAGCGCCGAGGACTACTTTTTGGGCAACAACCCTGAAGGCCTCAACTTCCGCGAATTCATCGGCGAGGCAATGAATGTCATCCCGGCCTACCAAGCTCCGGCACCCCGACTGGAGCTGATGGACGAGTTGGGCATCGACCAGTGCGTGATGTACCCGACCCTCGCCAGCCTCATCGAGGAACGCACCACCGATGACGTCGTCCTCACCCACGCGATCATCCACGCGCTCAACGAGTGGATGCACGAGCACTGGACGTTCAACTACCGCGACCGGATCTTCCCCACCCCCGTCATCTGCCTGCCGCTGGTGGACGAGGCCATCAGGGAATTCCACTGGGGCGTGGAGCGCGGTATGAAGACGTTCCTCGTCCGGCCTGCGCCGGTACCCAGCCGCTTCGGCGGCTCGCGGTCCATGGGGTTGCCCGAGTTCGACCCGTTCTGGGAAGAGGTCGTCAACGCCGGCATGCCGGTCACGATGCATGCCTCCGATAGCGGATATCAGAAACACCTCATGGAGTGGGAGGGCGGCGACGAGTATCTGTCGTTCAAGCCGAGTGCGCTGCGCGAGGTCGTGATGGGCCACCGGGCCATCGAGGACACCCTGGCCGCGATGATCTGCCACGGTGCGCTGTCACGCTTCCCGGACTTGAAGATTTTCTGTGTCGAAAACGGCAGCGGGTGGGTGCGCAATTTGCTCGAGCAGCTCAACACGGCGTACAAGATCATGCCCAAGGAGTTCGACGAGCATCCCGTCGAGGTGTTCAAGCGCAACATCTACATCCACCCGTTCCTGGAGGACGACCTTCAGGGAATCATCGACATCATGGGCGAGGACCACGTGATGTTCGGCTCGGACTTCCCTCACCCCGAGGGCATCGGTGACCCACTGAGCTTCGTGGACCGTCTTGACGGGATACCGGAATCGGTACAGGCAAAGATTATGGGCGGCAACGCTATTGAGCAGCTGGGCCTCAAGGTCCCGGCGTGACGCAAGCACCGGCCGCTCCCACGGTGTACAACGGCATCTCCGAATTCGAGGCGCACGTCGGTGAGCACCTCGGCTACAGCGACTGGCGACAGGTGACTCAGAACGAGATCAACCTGTTCGCCGAGGCCACCGGCGACCATCAGTGGATTCATGTCGATCCGGAGAAGGCAGCAGCCGGGCCCTACGGCAAGACCATAGCCCACGGATATTTGACGTTGTCGCTCGTACCCATTCTGGTGCAACAGATTTACCGGGTAACCGGGCTGGCAATGCAGGTCAACTACGGTTCGGACAAGCTACGATTCCCCGCTCCCGTTCCGGTCGACTCCCGCATCCGGGCCGGGGCCGAGTTGCTCAAGGTAGAGCGTGACGACAGGGGCGGCCGGGCCACGGTGCGCGTCACCGTCGAAGTCGAGGGAAACGATCGGCCGGCGTGTGTGGTCGACACGATCGCCGCGATGGTCGACGCCTAATCCGGCCCCGGAAAGCGGTACGCCCTCGCAAATAGCCGGGGACCAAACATCAAGCGTTCAGGACACGTTCGCCGATGATCCGTTGTTCACGCAATGCGGCGATCTCCGCATCGGAAAGCCCAAGCGCCCCAAGGACCTCGGCGTTATGCTGCCCAAGCGTCGGGGCCGCCGTCCGGTGCTGGTGCACGGGACCCGGTGAAATCCGAAATGGCCAGCCGGGAAATCTCTGGCGACCGGTGATCGAATGGTCCAGGTCCTGGTAGAAGCCGCGCGACTCAAGCTGTCCGACGTCATACATCCGGTCGGCGGCAAGCAGCCGCTCCGCGGGCACCCCAAGGTGCGCGAGCGTGGCAACGAGCTCGTCCGCGGGCTGCGTGCACGTCCAGCTGGTCATGATCTCGTCGAATTCGTCGTGGTGTTCCCTGCGGGCCTGCGCGGTCATGAACCGCGCATCGTCGCGCAGGTCATCGCGGTCGATGGCATCCAGCACCGAAAGCCAGTCAGCATCGTCGCGCACGGACAGCGCCACCCACTCGTCGGCGATGCTGGTGGGGTAGACGCCTTGGGCGTATTCGCGGTGGCGGTTTCCCTCGCGAGGACGCACCGTGCCCGTCAACGAGTACTCGATGACGGGTTCGGCGGTGACCGCCGCACCAATCTCGATTTGTGCGGCCTCGATCAGCTGACCTTCGCCGGTGCGGCGTCGATGTTCGAGGGCGGCCAGCAGCGCGACGCAGGCGTGCACGCCGGCAATCGGGTCAGCGGGCCCCTGCAGATTGCACGGCGGTCCGTCTGCGTACCCGGTCACGGCCGACATCCCCGCCACCTGTTCGATGTTCAGTGCCCAGCCCACGTAGTCGCGCCACGGTCCCTCCAACCCGAATCCGGGCATCCGCACCATGATCACGGCAGGGTTGACTTGCGAGATGGAGTCGTAGTCCAGCCCAAATTGCTCCACCACGCGCGGCGAGAAGTTCTCCACCACCACGTCGGCCTCGGCGGCCAGGCGCAGCGCCAGCTCCCGGCCTTCAGCGGAGGTCAGGTCCAATGTGATGTCGCGCTTGTTGAGATTGGTTCCCTGCCATAGGGGCCCGCGCTCGTACCAGTCGTCGCCCTCGCGCAGCAGCGCACCCGAGTAGCGATGCCCATCGGGGCGCTGAATGGATTCGACCTTGACGACATCGGCACCGAACGCGCCGAGGTAGCACGTCAGATACGCGCCTGCCCAGAAGGTGCTCAAGTCGAACACCTTCAAACCGGCGAACGGCAGCGCGATGTCTAGGGCGTTCGTCTCGCGCTGGGCCGCGTTGCGTTCACTCCACCCGGCCGGCACTCCCCTTCGGACGTCGGGAGCGGGCAGCGGCGGCGGGACCGGGGTCTTCGAAAGCCGGAACGGCGCACCGGGTCTCGTGAATCGCCCTGCGCCCGAGCCGGCTTCGAGGAAAAAGCCCCGCTCGGCGTACTGCGGAGAGCTCAGGATGGTATCGCCGTTCGTGACCGGCGCCGCCGGTATCCGCATGGCCTGACTCAACTCGACGAGATCGGCAACGGACATCGAATCGAGGAAGGGCTGCGCCTTCGCGAAAAACTCATCGCGCTCAGGCCCGCCCAGCATGATCGCCAGCTGATGCTCGCCGAACTCGGGCAGCCCGATCATCGCGCACACATCCAGCCAGTGCTGACCCGTCAAACAGTTGATCCCGATCCAACCGTCGGCGGCCGGCACGATTCCCAGCATCGGTGCCGCTTTGGAATTCGTCGGTAAGCCAAGGCTTTTCAGGCGTGCAGCCATCAGCATCGGATAGGGCAATGTCGACAGCAGCGACTCGAACATCGACACATCCACCTCGACCGGCCGACCCGTTCGGGCCGCGGCGATCCGCAGCGCCGTCAACGCGCCCAGGGCCGCGTACCCGCCGGCGATGTACTCCGGGATTCGGGCACCGGCCTGCACCGGCTCCCGACCGGGCTCGCGCACGTTGACCCATCCCGCCGCAGCTTGCAGGGTCAGCGGAGTCGTCACCCTGCTGGACAGCGGTCCGTCCTGACCGAAGTTGGAGATCCTGACCACGACAAGATTCGGGTTGAGCCGTTCGAGGGTGTCCCCGTCCAGGCCCCAGTCCGAACGCTCCGTCGTGCCTACCGGCAGGTTCTCCACCAGCACGTCTGCCGCAGAAATCAATTCGTGGACTGCTGCGATGTCGTTTTCCCTCGTCAGATCGATTGCGGTGCCGCGCTTTCCTGCGTTCAAGTACTCGAACAGCCCGCCATGCGGCGGATCCGGATTTTCGGACGGGAACGGACCCCATCGACGCAGGGGGTCACCTTGTAGGGGCTCGATCTTGCACACGTCGGCGCCGAGATCGACGAGCAGCTTCGCGCAGTAGGGGCCTGCGATCTCGGAGGCCACCTCGACGACGCGCAAACCGGCCAGCGGCCGGTTCACGCGGGTATCCCGATGGCCTTGGGCTCCATGTAGGCCCGCAATCCCATTACACCGCCCTCCCGGCCGATTCCGCTCTGCTTGAAGCCGCCGAACGGGGCGTCTCCGGGGATCGTTCCGTTGATCGACACCTGCCCGGTCCTGATCCGGCGGGCGATGGCGACCGCGCGGTCGACGTCGCTTCCCCACACCGCACCACCCAGACCATAGGCCGAGTTGTTGGCGATGGCGACCGCGTCATCGTCGTCCCGGTACCGCAACACGGTGAGTACGGGACCGAACACTTCCTCTTGCGCGATGTAGGAATCCGCCGATGCACCGCGAAGGATCGTCGGCTCGAAATAATAGCCGCTGCCCAAATCCTTCGGTGTGGCTCCGCCGGCCACCACGGTTGCACCGTCGGCTTCGGCGCGCTTGACGAATCCCTCGACGCGGTCGAGATGTTCGCGACTGATCAGCGGTCCCATGGTGACGGCCGGATCGACGGGGTCACCGATCACGACGGTGCGAGCCAGCGCGGCGAGCCGGTCCACCACCTCGTCATGAATCGCGTCGGAAACCAGCAGCCTGCTGTTGAGGATGCAGGCCTGGCCGGCATGCATAGTGCATCCCTCGAACAGCAGCCGCTCCAACAATTCGTCGGTGACGTCGACGTCGGGCAGTAGTACGGTCGCAGACTTGCCGCCGCATTCCAGCAAAACGCGCTTCATCGAGGTCGCGGCGGCCGCCATCACATCGCGGCCGACGGCCGAGCTGCCGGTGAAGCTGACCATGTCGACCCGAGGATCCAATGTCAAGCTCCTGCTGGCCTCGACACTGGTCGGCGTCACCACGTTGACGACGCCTGCCGGAATGTCGGTGTCCTCATCGATGATTCGCGCCAACGCCAACCCTGCCAGTGGCGTCAGCGGCGAAGGCTTGAGCACAAGTGTGTTGCCGGCCGCCAGCGCCGCACCTAGCTTCATGACGTTAAGGGTGTGCGGGAAGTTCCATGGCGTCATAGCGGCCACCACACCGAGAGGCTCGTAGCGCAACAGCGTGGTGCCCGCGGCACCCCACGCGTCCAGCTGAGCCTCTTGAGGCTCGATCGCGAGTTCGGCGGCGTGACCGACCATGAATGCCGGACCCTCGACGTGAATAATCCGCTCGTTTGCCGTACAACCCCATTCGGCCTGCGCCAGCGCGTAGATCTCCTCGCCTCTGGCCATCAAGGCATCGCTGAGTTGTCGCAGGCATCGCGCGCGTTCCGCGGGTTCGGCCGATGGCCACGCGCCGGCGTCGAATGCGGCCCGCGCCGCCGCGATCGCTTGCTGGACCTGTGCGACGCTCGCGTCGGGTGCGGTGCCGATCACTTCCTCGGTGGCGGGGTTGACGACGTCGTAGCGCCCACTATCCGCGTCTACCCACCGGCCATCGATGAAGTGCCCGTATGCGTCGAGGAGAGACCGAGAGCCAGCCATCGCCTGCCTGCCTTCCTGACTGCTTGACCGCGCCGCAGCGGTGCAACGCCATTGAAAACTTACATACTTCGACTGTGTGTACACGGCTACCACGACGCCGTCAACAGGCAATTAACCCTAATCTATCGCTATATACGCTTCGATTGACAGGTGCGTCGCGTGTACGGTAGACACCTTGGAAACGGACATTCTTTCCTAATGTGTCCGAGCAGCTCTCTGTGTCGAGGAAGGCCTGCTGTGCCCACTACCACCGTTCCGTTGCACTCACCGGACTTCTACGCCGGCGACCCCTACCCGGTCTACCGGGAGCTTCGCAACACCACTCCCGTCGTGTGGAACGACGTCACGAACTTCTGGGCGCTGTTGAAGTACGAGGACATCCGTTACGTCTCGGGCCACCCGCTGACGTTCTCGTCAACGAAGGGCATCTCGATTCCCGATCCCGCCCAGCCTGCACCCGTTCAGGAGGGCAACCTCATCTTCACCGATCCCCCGCGTCACCGGCAGCTTCGCAAGCTAATCAACTCCGGTTTCACGCGCCGCCAGGTGCAGTTGCTGGAGCCCAAGGTGCGCGAGATCGTGAAGGGAATCGTAGACAGCGTCGACCCGTCGCGCGAGTACGAATTCGCCGAAGAGATCGCCGCACCCCTTCCCACCCGGCTGATTGCCGAGATGCTCGGTGCCCCGCCCGAAGACTGGGAGCAGTTCCGCGCATGGTCGGACGCCGCGGTTGGCACGGCCGACCCGGATATCGAACTGGACTCGGTCGTCGCACTCGGTGAGTTGTACGAGTACTTCACCAAGCTCATCGCCGCACGACGTTGCGGCGAGGTCAGTGGGCAAGACGATCTGCTGAGCATCCTGGCCGCGGCCGAGGTCGACGGCGAGCAACTCACGGACGCGGATCTGCTGAACTTCTCTTTCCTGCTATTGGTCGCCGGCAACGAGACGACCCGCAACCTCATCGCACTCGGCACGTTGGCGCTCATCGACCACCCCGATCAGTTCGCCCTGCTGCGAGCGAACCCGGCGCTGCTGCCCTGTGCTGTCGAGGAAATGCTGCGATTCACCAGCCCGGTCACCCATATGGCCCGCGAGGCCACCGAGGACGTCGAAATCCGCGGTCAGCAGATCAAGGCGGGCGACACCGTTGTCATGCTTTACGGCGCCGCCAACCGCGACGAAGAGATTTTCGGGCCCACCTGTGAAGAGTTTGACATCACCCGTAACCCGAACCCGCACATCGCATTCGGTGCGGGCGAGCACGCCTGCCTTGGGGCTCAGCTCGCTCGCCTCGAAGCCAGGGTGATGTTCGAGGTGCTGTTGGGCACCTATCCGACCATCGAGCTCACCGGTGACGTGTCACGACTTCGCGCCACCATGGTGCCGGGGGTGAAACGCATGCCGATCCGACTGGGAGCCGGCAACTGATGGACTTCGACTACACGCCCGAGCAAGAACAGCTGCGACACTACTATCGGACGCGCCTCGAGGCGGTGATGACACCGGAGCGTCGCGCCGCCGTCGCCAACCTCACCGAGGGGGGTGCCGCAATGACCGAGTGCCGGCGCGCCCTCGGTGAAGCCGGGCTGCTCGGAGTCGCCTGGCCGGTGGAATACGGTGGCGGCGGGCTAACGGCACTGGAACAGTACATTTTTTCGGAGGAGGCGCGGCGAGTCAACGCGCCGTTGCCGATGATCACGCTCAACACGGTGGGCCCCACCCTCATTCAATACGGAACCGACGAGCAAAAGTCCAAATTCCTGCCCGCAATCCTCAAGGGCACGGTCGATTTCGCGATCGGCTACTCGGAGCCCGGCGCCGGCAGCGACCTCGCGTCGCTGCGCACCACCGCTGTGCGCGACGGCGACGAGTTCATCATCAACGGATCGAAAATGTTCACCAGCGGCGCCGAGTTCGCCGACTACATCTGGTTGGCGGCGCGCACCGACCCAACTGTCAAGAAGCACAAGGGAATCACATTATTCATCGTGCCGACCGACTCACCGGGCTTTTCCTGGAAGCCACTTCACACCATGCCGGGTGTGTCCACGTACTACACGTTCTACGATGACGTCCGAGTCCCGAAGAGTGCCGTCGTGCTCGGCGAAAACCAGGGTTGGACGCTCGTGACGAACCAGCTGAACCTGGAACGCGCCGCCCTCGGCAACCTCGGTGCGCTGGAACCGCTCTTCAATAAGACGCTCAAATGGGCGTCCACGACACCGCTCGACGACGGCTTGGTCATCGACCAGCCCTGGGTGCAGCAGGCGCTGGCCCGGGTCGAAGCACAAGTCGCCGCCTACCGGATGCTGAACTTGCGCGTGAACGCGACGATGAGCTCTGGGGCGCTCGGCATGGGCGAAGCCTCCGCGGCAAAGGTATTCGGTACCGAGCTCACCCAACAGGTTGCTCGGGAACTTCTCGACGTCGTGGGGCAGGCGGGTGTGCGCAAGGGCACGGCGGCCCCGCTCAAGGGCGAGCTGGAAAGCGCCTACCGCCTTGCGGTCATCAACACATTCGGCGGCGGGGCAAACGAGCTTCAACGCGACATCATCGCTATCGCCGGTCTCGGGATGCCGCGCGCGCCCCGCGACATGCGGGCCGCCAGCGCATCGGAGAAAGGAAGCTCCAACCCGTGACCGAGACAACGAAAGACGAGCTGCGCGAACGCCTCGATGCCCTCATCGGAAAGCCGATCAGTTCAGGGCAGCCCGTCAAGGCGCCAGATCCCGTTAACGCGGCCATGATTCGGCACTGGGCGTACGCGTTGGACGATCTGAACCCCGCATACCTGGATCCGGAGTTCGCCGCTTCCTCCCGCTACGGCGGCCTGGTCTCACCTCCCGTCATGCTGCAGTCGTGGACCATGGCCCCACCCAAACTGGTCGGCATTCACGAACGCGGCGGAGTCCCGGTCGAGCTCAAGGAGAACCCGCTGCAGTTCCTCACCGACGCCGGCTACACCGGCACCGTCGCCACCAACTCCGAGTTCGAGCTCGAGCGATACCCGCGCGTCGGCGACGACATCACCGCCGAAACCGTTTTCGAGACCATCTCCGATGAGAAGAAGACAGCGATGGGCATGGGATACTTCGTCACCTGGATTACGACCTACCGCGATCAGAACGGTGAAGTGATCGGCCGCCAACGGTTCCGTACCCTGCGATTCAAGACAGGAAGCTGATGGCCAACAGACTTGCCCCTTCGATCAGTCCGGACACCGAGTTCTTCTGGTCAGGACTCAAAGACCATAAGCTGCTGATCCAGCGGTGCACGGACTGCAAGACGTTACGGGTGCCGCCTCGCCCGATGTGCGGAAGCTGTCAATCACTCAACTGGGATTCCGTCGAATCGACCGGGCGTGGAACGGTTTACAGCTTCATAATGCCGCAATATCCGCCGCTGCCGTTCCTCCAGTACCCCTACGTGGTGGCACTGATCGAGCTCGACGAAGGCGTGCGCATCGTCTCGAACCTGTGCGACATCGAGCCAACGACCATCGAGGTCGGGCTACCAGTCGAAGTCTTCTACGAGAAGTTCGAAGCAATCCCGAGCGGCGAAGAGCTGGTGCTGCACCAGTTCCGGCCCGCGCGCTGACAAGCGAGGCGTCAAGCGAGCATGGACTTTTCCTTCACCGAAGAACAAGAGACCGTCGGCAAGGTGGCCCGTCAGCTGTTCGAGCACCGAGCCACGCCCGAACATCTCACCGACCTGGAATCGGGCCCGGTCCGGCACGACCCCGCGCTGTGGCGCGAGCTGGCTGCGTCGGATTTGCTGGGCATCGCGCTACCCGAGGCCATCGGCGGTAGCGGTGGTGGCTTCCTCGACCTCGGCGTCCTACTCGCCGAGGTCGGCTGGAGCGTAGCGCCGGTCCCCGTTTACGCGACGCTCGTGCTGGGCGCGGACACGATTGCGCGACACGGGGACTCAGCACTTCAGCAGCGTTACCTACCGAAGGTAGTGGATGGCAGTGCAATCCTGACCGCAGCACTCACCGAACCGGGCAACTCCGATCCCACCGCGCCACGCACCGCCGCGCGGGCCGATGGGGACACCTGGATCCTGGACGGCAACAAGGAACTCGTGCCCGCGGCGCAACTTGCCGACGCCATCGTGGTTTCGGCCCGGGCCGACGACGGCGCGGGCCTGTTCGTCGTCGACTCGCAGACCGACGGCGTCACCGTGACGGCGGCGGACACCACCGACGGTGAACCCTACGGAGACGTGGAACTCGCCGGCGCCATCGGACACCGGCTCGGCGTTGACGGTGCCCGCGCGGTCGGTTCGCTGTACACCCGGGCACTTATCGGCCTATGCGCCATGCAGGTCGGCGTGGCCGAACGAGCGCTGAGGCTCGCCGCTTCCTACACCAGCGAACGTGAGCAGTTCGGCAGGCCGATCGGCTCGTTCCAGGCGGTGCAGCAACGGCTGGCCGATGCGTTCATCGACGTCGAGGCCATTCGCTGGACGACCTGGCACGCGGCGTGGTTGATTGCCCAGGGCCGGCCCGCCGGCCGCGAAGCGTCCATCGCCAAGTTCTGGGCGGCCGAAGCGGGGGCACGGGTCGTCGCGTCGGCCCAGCAGGTGCATGGCGGCATGGGTATCGATGTCACCTATCCGCTTCACCGTTATTTTCTGTGGGCCAAGCAGATTGAGCTTTCACTCGGCTCGGCCTCCCAACAACTGGCCCGGCTCGGCGCCGCCTACCCGGAAGGAAGCAAATGACCTCCACCGTCGACCGCACCACAACGCTGGCATTCAACTCCATCAACGTCGGCGACGAAATCACGCCGATGGACGTTCCGGTGACCACCACGCTGATAGTCGCCGGCGCCATCGCGTCCCGTGACTACATGCCGGTGCACCACGACCGGGACTTCGCGAATTCGCAAGGCTCTAAGGACATTTTCTTGAATATCCTGACGACCAACGGGCTGTGTGTGAAGTTCTTGCACGACTGGGCGGGTCCCGAGGCGATGATCAGGAAGCTTTCCATTCGTCTCGGCGTGCCGGCCTACCCGAATGATCCGATGCGCTTCACGGGATCAGTTACGGACAAATCGTCGACCGACGGCGAAGGACTGGTCGAGGTTACCTTCAAGGGCACCAATAGCCTGGGGGACCACGTCTCCGGCACCGCGGTGCTCAGCCTGCTCAAAGGCGTGGATGCATGACCGACGGCATTGGCGGCAAGGCTGCCCTCGTCGGGATAGGCCAAACCGAATTCTCCAAAGAATCGGGCCGAAGCGAGATGCAGCTCGCCTGCGAGGCGGTGAAGGCCGCTATCGACGACGCCGGGCTGCGCCCCTCCGAGATCGACGGCATGGTCACCTTCAGCGTCGACGACAACGAGGAAATCGAGGTCGCCCGCAATGTCGGAATCCGCGACCTGACCTTCTTCACCAGGGTCCCCCACGGGGGCGGGGCGGCCGCGGGAACCGTGATGCAGGCCGCGATGGCTGTCGCGACGGGTGCGGCAGAGGCGGTAGTGTGCTACCGCGCCTTCAACGAGCGCTCCGGCTTCCGCTTCGGCGGGGCCGGCCGCCAGCCGGGCGTAACACCGTTGTGGATGGCGCCGTACGCGCCGTTCGGGTTCATGACCCCGGCAGCCTGGGTCGCGTTGCACGCCCAACGGTACATGACGACCTACGGCGTCACCAACGCCGACTTCGGCAAGATCTCCGTCATCGACCGCAAGCACGCGGCGAACAACCCCGACGCCTGGTTCTACGGAAAACCGATAACCCTTGAGCAACACCAGCAATCGCGATGGATCATCGACCCGGTGCTGAGACTCCTTGACTGCTGCCAGGAAAGCGACGGCGGCGTCGCAATGGTTGTGACGAGCGTCGAGCGGGCGCGAGACTTGGCCAAGCCGCCCGCCGTCATCACGGCCGCCGCGCAGGGTGCCGCCTACGACGGCGAAGTAATGACGAGTTATTACCGCGAAGAGATCACGGGCCTGCCTGAGATGGGTGTCGTCGGCGCCAAGCTGTGGCGAGACTCCGGCCTCAAGCCGCAAGACATTTCGACGGCATTCCTCTACGACCACTTCACACCCTTCGTCTTCACTCAACTCGAGGAACTGGGGTTCTGCGGACGCGGGGAGGCAAAGGACTTCGTCTCGGTCGACGACCTGTCCATCGGCGGCCGCATGCCGATCAACACCAACGGTGGGCTGCTGGGCGAGGCCTACATCCATGGCATGAACGGCATTACCGAGGGCGTGCGGCAGGTGCGCGGCACGTCCCACAATCAGGTGGACAACGTCGAACACGTGCTCGTCACCTCGGGGACGGGCGTCCCGACGAGCGGTTTGATCCTCGCGCCCGATCGCTGAGTACGGAAGCGAGGCAGCCTGGTGACGCACGCGACCGCGGTCGACACACGCGCAGTACTCATCTCGGCCGCGTTCGCATGCTTTCGCACACAGGGCTTGCGGAAGACGACGATCGTCGACATCGCCAGGGCCGCAGGTGTTTCCAGGAGCACGTTCTACGAGTATTTCCGGGACAAGGAAACGATCGTCGAGTCCTGCGCGGAAGCGGCCTCGCAGAGCTTCTATCGCAGGCTGGCCAAGGCGATCGACCGCCACGGCGGGAGCACGCTAGAGGACAAGTTGGTACGCGCCGGCGTCTTTGTCACCCAGGCCCGTCGGGTGGTGGAGCCCGAGTCGTATTTCGACCAAGAAGAGGTCAACCTGATGTTGACCAAGAACGCCTCGACTCTCCTGCGGGAATGCAGCGAGTTTCTCGCGCCCTATGTCTCGGCCGCGCGGCTCACCGGCGAGGTGCGCTCTGACCTCGACATCCGCGCGGCAACGGAGTGGTTCGCTCGGATGTTGTTCTCGCTGTTCACAACTCCGTCGCCCTATCTCGACATGGGTAACGACGACGCCGTCGCCGACTTCATCCGCGGCTACGTGGTGCGCGGATTCTTAAACGGCCGGTTCAGGACGCGCTAGTCGCTCGCGGGCAGCGTTGCACCCTTGGCTCTGCAGCCGCATCCGGAAATCATCTCGAAATGCTGCCTTCACGGAGGAAGTTGACGGTGTATGCCTGGTACGTCAGACCGTTGGGATCGAGGCCGATGAGCTCGACGAAGGGGTACCACTCCGGGGAATCGACGAACCAGTCCCAACGAGTGATGTGGCCCTCCTCGTTGGTCCACGCGTAGTCCCATTCGTGGAGTTCGAGCACGGTCCCGTCGGCCAGCGTTCCCGCATAGGTGTCGCGGACCGCGAACCCCCAATCTGCGGCCGCGCAGTCAAACCGCGTAACGATCCGAAAGTCGGGCAAGTGCTTCCACCACATGCGAAATTCGCAAGTGGGCATGTCACCATCCGGCGCGAAGTTCTGCATCGCCTCCAGGACCTCATCAGACGCGAGGTTCGCCATCGGGCTCTCCGCCCCGTTGTTGAAGAGGGGGCACATCATCACCGCGTCCGGTGCGTAGATCCACTCATCGCCGTAGCTGATCTTCTTGGTCTCCGGAGCCATCGCGTACGTTTCCCATTTTGCATGGGCGATCCTGCGGTGCAGTCGCTCGATCCGACATCACGTTGTCCCCTTCTTACGCACGGGAACATTGGACCAGCCACAGACATTCGACATCGCGACCCGCCGCAACCCGCTGCGATCGATTTCGTACTCCGGGATGAGGTCAAGCAGAGCCTCCAGCGCGATGCGGCTCTCCATCCTCGCCAGCGCCGCCCCCAGGCAGCTGTGCACGCCGTAACCGAACGCGAGGTTGAAACCCATCTTGCGTTCCCGGTCGATGTCGAGTCGATCGGGATCCGGAAACATCCGCTCATCGCGTGTCGCCGCGCCCGTAACGAGCAGGACGGCGCTGCCCGCGGGAATTGTGCTGCCGTGCAACGTGACATCGCGGGTGGCGGTGCGGATCTGATACTGCGACGGTGCCTCGTAGCGCAATAGCTCTTCGATCGCCGCGGGAATCCTGCTCCGGTCAGCACGCAGCTTGTTCCACTGGTCCGGAAAGTCGGCGAAGGCAACCATGGCGTTGCCGACGAGCTTGGTCACGGTCTCTGCGCCTGCTCCCCCGAGCATGGTCGCGAACCCGGTGATATCCACGTCAGTGAGCTTCTCCACCTGGCCGTCTCGCTCGATCTCGGTCTCGATGAGTCGGCTGATCATGTCGTCGCGGGGCTCGGCGCGACGCTGCTGGACCAGGTTGTAGTAGTAGATCCCGGTCTTTGTGGAGGCCTCGAAACCTGCTCGGGTGGTGGCGATCTCACCTGGGCGTCGTTCAATGAGCAGATCGAGCCAGACCCGAATCTGGTCGCGGTCCTGCTTCGGCACACCCAGCATGGTGGTAATGACCTCGTTCGGAAACAGTGCCGAGAAGTCGGCCACCACGTCGAAGGAGGATGCGTCGAGCGCGTGAATGCGTTCGTAAAGCTTTTCGCGCACCATGTCTTCCAGCGAGGCGATGGCGCGCGGAGTGAAAACGTTGCTCACCAGCTTTCGCATCTTCTGATGTTCGGGTGGATCCATCGAGATGATCACTTTGGGAACTGGCAGTGCGTCGTCGTGCGCCTGAACCATGTCCAACGTGGCGCCCTTAGCCGATGAAAAGGTTTCGTGGTCTTTGGTTGCGCGCGCAACGTCGTCGTAGCGGGTCAGCGCCCAGAAATCCCACTTCGCGCTGTAATAGACCGGAGCCGTGTCGCGCAACCGCCGGTAGGTGTCGAACGCTCCGTTGAAGAAGTCTTCCGAGAAGGGGTCGAACTCGACGGAGTCACCGGAAACAACCTGCGGCGCGGTCGGGCTCATAGGATCGCTCCGGCTTCCTTATAGCCCATGATGGTGTCCCAATCCAAGCCCGCATCCATCAACACCTCTTCGGTGTGTTGGCCGTGCTCGGGTGCCCCCGACGGTACAACGGCCTGTTCGTCGAATTGAACCGGGTTCGTGGGCAGTGAGTACGGCGAACCATTCATCGTCATGGTGTTGGCGATATAGCCATTCGCGGTCACAGCCGGGTCGTGGCACAGCTCCCCCGGCGTCTGAACCACGCCCCAGGCGCCGGAAACGTCGGCCAGCGCTTCACGCCATTGTGCGAGTGTACGTTGCGCGAACGCATCGTCCATCAGCGAGATCAGCTCTGCGCGATTAGCGAAACGCGCAGCGGGATCGGCGAATCGGACATCATCGATCAACTCGGGTAGACCGATGGCGCGCATCGTTTCCGGATAGAACTTGTCCAGTTGCAGCATCATCAGCTGGACGTAGCGGTCATCTTTGGTGCGGTAGGTCCCCACTAAGGGATTGGGTGCGTCGGCGTGGCTGTACTTCGGAACCGCGCCGCCGCCGTGGATCTGGCTTACGGCGACATCGGGGCTGAGGTTCCAGGCCGCCAATCCCAGCAGGGAAACATCCACCACCGATCCCCGGCCGGTAGTGGCCTTTTTGTACAACGCGGCCGCGATTCCGCCCGCGATCGTCATCCCCCCGAGCAGGTCGCCAAAGGCCGGCCGCGAGCGCACCAGCTCATCAGCGTCTTCAGTGAGCACGGTGGCAATACCGCCGCGCGCCCAGTAAGAGACGCCGTCATAGCCCGGCTTGTCCGAGTCGGGCCCCTTCGGCCCGTGGCCCGACCCTCGCACGTAGACGATGCTGGGGTTGGCAGCCGTGATGTCGTCGACGTCGATGCCCAGTTTTCTGCGGCGGCTTGGCAAATAACTGGTGAGAAAGACATCACACGTCGCGGCAAGCTTGCGGATGACGTCTTGGCCACCGGGGGTACTGAGGTCGACGCCGATCGACTTCTTACCCCGATTGGGTATCTCGATCATGTAGTTGACCGTGCCGCCGCCCTCGTCGACGATGCCCATCGTGACGAGCCCGCGCTGCGGGTCACCGCCCTGGCGCGGCTCGACCTTTATGACCTCGGCCCCCCACTCCGCCAGGACGGCGCCGGCCGACGGCACGAAGGTCCAGGCGGCAACCTCCAGCACGCGGACACCGCTGAGAACTTTGTCGATGGAAATGACGGCCTCCATGGGGTGCGGTGCGAGGGTGCGAGCACACAAACAGATCAGCAACGGCGATAACGCTCATTTGCATTCTACGAGAATCCCAGTTTCGTACCTATTTGTAAACCGCATCGGCCGACGACCGCGGTGCGAGTACCCAGGGCTACGGGCGCGCCGACAGTCGTGCGGGCAGCGCCGGGTCTCCGTTGTCCCAGAAGGCGCGCCACGTCGGCATCCGCTGAGGCATGGCCGCGCGCAATTGAATGTCGGTCGGCCAGCGCATGAACTCCGGACCTGGGCGCTCCGTCACATCGACCGAATACCAAGGGTGTTCACGTCGCTTGACGAAGCACCACCGGCCCTCGCGGCGCTCGTAGACATCGTCGTAACGCATCGTGATCACGTACCACCCGTCACCGTCCTCGTGTTCCGCGCGGCAGTAGACAGATCCGATCGCATGGTCGGCGTCGACGAGGTCGAAGTGATGACCACAGATCAGGTGAATGCTCCGGTAAAACCGCCGCAGCACACGGTCGTACCAACGCTTCAACGCCGCCCTGCCTGCGCCCTCCGCACCCGCGTCGACATCGTCGACGAACAAGTCCACCAGTGTGTCGAGGTCACGGGCGTCGAGGGCCATCGCATACCTGCTCGGCAGCTGGCCGATTGCGATGCTGGACTCCAGCCGGTCCAACCGTTCCTCGGCGCTCGGACTCGACGAATCTGACGCCATGACGGAAAGTGTAGCCAGCAATGAGAACAGGTGTTCTCGTAATCCGGAAAGCCTACTATCCTGCGCTCATGCCCTTCCCGAACATTTCGCCCACGATTCCGACACTGGTGAGGTCATGCTCGGGCCGGTTCGGGGACAGGCCCTTCCTTATCGCCGACGGGCAGGAATTGACCTATACCGAGCTTGACCGGCGCTCGGCCGCACTAGCGACTAATCTGCTCGCCGAGGGCATCGGCAAGGGCGACCACGTCGGAATCCTGATGCCCAACAGCATCGACTGGGCATTGGCATGGTTTGCCACGACACGCATCGGGGCGGTCGCCGTTCCGCTCAACACCTTCTACAAGGGTTCCGAACTGGCCTGGACTGTCCGCCATGCCGACCTTCGGGCGATTCTCACGTGGTCGCGGTTCCGCAACCATGACTTCCTCGCTCGTCTGCAGGATGCGCTGCCCGGGCTGGCCGATCAGCGCGAACCGGGCCGCATCGCGGTACGCGAGGCCCCATTCCTCCGCACGGTTGCGGTGTGGGCGCCATCCGATCGGGCCTGGACGACAACGATCACGGACGGGGACACGCAGTCGCATACCGACACCGACTTTCTCGTCTCCGTCGAATCGTGTGTGACACCGGCCGATGACGCGATGATCATCTACACCTCAGGCAGTACCGGCGACCCCAAGGGACCCGTACACAGCCAGGGCACACTGGTCCGCCACACCTACAACCTCACGTTTATGTACGCCGTCACCCACGACGACGTGATGTTCACCTCCATGCCCTTCTTCTGGGTGGGCGGGCTGATCACCGGATTGCACGCGGTGATCCACCACGGCGCGACGCTGGTGACCCAGCCCGCATTCGACGCAGCAGAGGCGTTGGAACTCATGGAGCGACACCGCGCGACCATCGCGCTGGGCTGGCCGCAGCAGGGTAAAACATTGGCCGAACATCCCGAGTTCTCTGCCCGCGATCTGAGTTCGGTGCACCGCACCAGCATGCCCGCGATGGTGCCGCCCGAGCGTCAGCCCAAGGGCTCCAGCGGCCTTGGGATGACCGAGCTGTGCGGCAATCACCTCGGCGTCGACCCGTATCTGCCGCAGCCGCCCGAGCGCTCCGAAACCGGCGGCCCACCCATCGAAGGGTTGCAGCATCTGCTCGTCGACCCTGACACAGGACAGCCGGCGCCCGTCGGCGCGCCGGGCGAAATATGGGTTCGCGGTTACTCATTGATGCAGCGTCTGCACAAACGTGAGCGCGAGGAGGTGTTCACCCCGGATGGCTACTACCGGACGGGTGACTGCGGAGTTGAGTACGACGACGGCTGGATCAAGTTCACCGGACGGCTGGGGGATCTGATCAAAACCAGCGGCGGCACCAACGTCACGCCGAGCGAAGTCGAACTGGCGCTTGGTGACTGCGACGGCGTGCTTGAGGCGTACGTCGTCGGGGCAGAAAGCCCGGAGCACGGGACGGTAGTCGCCGCGGCCGTGGTGCCGCGCGGGGAATCGACTCTCGACGGCGAGTCCCTGCGGGCTCAGCTGCGTGACCGGCTGTCCACCTACAAGGTGCCCAAGTTCATCTGGGTCACCGCAAAACAGGACCTCCCGTTCACCGCGACCGGCAAGGTCAAGAAGTCGGAGTTAGCGCAGCGGCTCAGCGGGTTGCTGGCGCACCCCTAGGGCGCAGCCGGCTGGCCGTCGGGCATCTCGGTGGCCATCAGCGTCAACGGAACGCCGCACCCATCAAGGACAATTTCCAATCTCGGAGAACAATAATTCTCATTGCGGTAGATTTGCCGCGGCACACTCGACCACCGCTGCAGAGAGGCGCTTCGTGGCACTCGAACAGTTCAAGTTAGACGGTCAGGTTGCGATAGTGACGGCGCCGGGCGCGGCGTCGGCGAAGGCATCGCCAAGGTACTCGCGGAAGCGGGCGCCACCGTCGTCGGTTTAGGGCAACAATCCACGGATGCCGGCCCGCCCCGGAAAGAGATGCGCGGACAGCGAGCGCGTGGTGCGGACGGCGGTCGATGAGTTCGGCCGCATCGACATCCTGGTCAACAACGTGGGATTCGCGACCTCGGCCCATTTCTGGGCCGCACCGACGACAACCTCCGACAGACCTTCGACTACTGCGAGCTTGCACCGAAAATCCGCGTCAATGCCATCGCCCTTGGCGCGTTTATGACGACCGGGCTGCAATCCAGCTTCGACCTGATGCCGGGCTCCGAGGAGAAACTGAAGGAGTTGACGCCGTTGCATCGTATCGGCGACGTCGCAGACCTCGGCCGACTGACGTTGTATCTGTGCACTCGCGATTGCTACGCCACCAACTCAACCTTCATCGTCGATGGGGGCCTACAGGGGCCGAATTCATCCCTCCCCATCCCCGATCTGTAACCAGCAGCACCCGACAAAGGAGCAATCACATTGGCGGACAGGGTCTTACGCGTAGCAGTTATCTCGACAGGCGGCGTGGGCAGCATCGCGTTACGCGCGATCAACCGCCGCGCGCACCTCGATCTGGTCGGTGTATGGGTGCACAGCCCCGAGAAGACCGGCCGCGACGCCGGCGAGGTTGTCGGGCTCGGCCCCATCGGCGTAACGACCACTGCCGATCTCGACGACATCATCAAACTCAAGCCCGACTGCGTGGTCTATGCGGCCACAAGCGCCGACATGGATGCGGCGGCGGTCCGCGATTATGTCTGCTTTCTGAAGGCCGGCATCAACGTCGTCACCACCAACACGCCGGGAATGATGTTTCCCGACAGGTGGATTCCGGAATTGGCCGATCAGGTGCGCGCCGCGGCACTCGCGGGCGGCGTCACGATATACACGTCAGGTATCGAACCGGGATTCGCCGGCGACCAGTTCGCCGTCATACTGTCGACCTTGTCCAACACCATCCGCTCGGTTCGCGCGCAGGAGATCTTCGATTACTCGGCTTACCCCAACGAGTACTTGATGTTCGACGCGATGGGCTTCGGCCGTCCGCTGGACTTCACCCCGATGCTGGAGCTTCAGGGCGCACAGCAGTTCGCCTGGGGACCACCTATTGGCCTGGTGGCGCGCGCATTAGGAGTCGAGCTCGACGAGGTCACCGAAAGCTATGAACGGGTGATCACGCCGCGCGACCTGCACGTGGCGTGCGGACTGATTCCAGCAGGCACCTGCGGAGCGGTGCGGGCCGAGACGACCGGGGTGGTCAACGGCCATCCGATGATCACCATCGAGCACATCAACCGTATGGCGCCCGACTTGGCACCCGAATGGGCCTCGGCGCCGAACGGCACCTATCGCATCGTCATCGAGGGCGAACCCCACATCCACTGCGATCTTCGCTTCGGCACCGAAGACACCCCGGCATCGGGGAACGACAACGCGATGGAGGCGACGGCCATGCGCGTGGTGAATGCCATCCCGTACGTCATCGACGCGGCCCCCGGCATCGCGACCTCACTGGATCTGCCGATCACCGCGCCCCGCGATGCTTTGGATTTCGGCTAAACGGTGAACATCGGGCCGCGGGGTGCGCCCCTGACCTCGTTGCCGCCGTCGATCGCAAAGCTCTGCCCGGTCATCCAACTCGACTCAGGGCCCGCCAGATAACGGACGCCGGGCGCGATATCGTCGGACACCCCAAGTCGGCCCAGCGGAACGCGCTCGAGGAAGCTGCTGGTCAGCTCTTCCAGGTGAATGTAGCCCTGGGTGGTGGCCGCCTCGGTCAAGCCCGGCCGGACGGCGTTGACGCGAATTCCCTTCGGACCGAGCTCGGATGCCGCGACGCGGATCATCATCTCCAGCGCGGCTTTGCCCGCCGAGTAGTGGCCCAGACCCTCCATCGGAATCTTCGACGACGTGGACGAGATGAACACGATCGATCCACCGTTCGTCATGAGTGGCGCCGAGTAACGCATCGCGAGGAAGTTCGACCGCAGATTGCCCATCACGAAATTGGTGAAGGTCTCAAGGTCCTGCTCGATCAGCGGGCCGGTGCCCCCGATGGCCACGGTGCCGACCACGATGTCCAGCCGCCCCTTGACGTGGTAGGCCGCCTGCGCGGCTGCCGCGACGGTAGCCTCGTCCTCCGGATCACCCTTATGGGTCACGATTTCGGCGTCCGGTGCGACGGCGAGGATCCCGTCACGGGTCGCATTGAGGCGCTCCCCCGATCGCCCGAGAAGATAAAGCGTCGCACCATCGGCGGCCAACAGCCTCGCGCTCGCTTGGGCAATTCCAGCCGATGCGCCGAGGATGAAAGCGGTCTGACCGTCGAGTGCGCCCATTGCATCACTCCTTCGTTGAGTACCAAGGGTAGAATACTAATTCTCGCTTAAAGGTAAAGCTGGTTCTCTGCGCTGGTGCGTTGGTGTACCGTACCGGTGTGCCAGACATGACCGGCAAGGTCGTCCTCATCACCGGTGCCGCCCGCGGCCAGGGCCGCGCGCACGCCGTCAGGCTCAGTGCGGATGGTGCCGACACAATCCTCGTCGACATTGCCGGCCCATTGCCGCCCAGCGTCCCCTACGATTCGGCCACCCCGGACGAGTTGGCGGAAACCGCCGACCTTGTCGCCGCCAACGGCAGGCGTGCCGTCACGGCGATGGTGGACACGCGCGATCACCCGGCCCTGTGCGCGGCCGTCGACAAAGGAGTGGTCGAGCTGGGCCGGCTCGACGTGATCGTTGCCAACGCGGGCATATGTTGTCCAGCCCCCTGGGATCAGGTCTCCCCCAGCGATTTTCAGGACACCGTCAACATCAACCTGGTCGGTACGTGGAACACTGTGATGGCCGGCGCCAAGCACATCATTGCCGGAGGACGCGGCGGGTCGATCATTCTCATCGGATCGGTAGCGGGGGTGAAGATGGAGCCGTTCATGGTCGCCTACACGGCAAGTAAGCACGGCGTCACGGGGCTCACTCGCTCGTTCGCGGTGGAACTCGGCCGTTACAACATCCGGGTGAACAGCCTGCACCCGGGGTCGGTTGCGACGCCGATGGGCAGTGGCCGGATGATCGAAGCGATGCAACAGGCCGCGGAGTCCTACTCCCTCCCTCAATTCGGCTTCAGCAAGCAGCTCCTGCCCAATGCGGTGACGATGCCCGAGGATGTCGCGAACGCGGTCGCGTGGCTGGCCTCAGACGAGTCGAAATTCGTTACCGCCTCAGCTATATCCGTCGACGTCGGGGTTGCCCAGGCCTAGCAGGATCGCGGTCAGCTCCGCCGGCCGTGAGTAGAAGGGCGAGTGGCCGCCGTCCAACTCGACGATCGACGCCCCGATTCTGTCGACCGCATTGCGCCGAGCCCACGACTCTCCCACCGCACGGTCGTCGCGCATGAGTACGTAGGTCGTGGGCGCGTCGGGCCACCGACCGATCGGGCAACGCTCGGTGAACACGGTGAATGATTGGTGCCGCAGTTCGTCAAAAGCCCGCCGTGCGAGTGCTTCCGGACAGTCGTGGTAGAAGCCGTCACGCACGGACTCCCAGGTCAATCCGAAGGGCCTGGCACCGTGCTCTGGTGGCTCCGGGAACGTGATGGCGTCGGGGTTGGCGGCCAGATGTTCGACGAACGACTGGCCGGGCACCGGCAGCAGGCCAGCGACGAATACCAGCCGGGACACCGGGTACAGCGTGGCGAGGACGGGCGCACACAGTCCCGAAATCGAATGCGCCACCACCACAACATTCGTCGGTGCCCAGTCCTGGACGGCACGCTCTATCGCGTCGAGCGCCACTCGCGCCCAGTCCCCCGCGCCGGCCGAGTCGTCGTCGACCGGCAGGTCCGGTGCGACGACCTGGTGGCCCTGCCGCACAAGCTCTTGAGTGACCGCGTCCCAGGACGATCCGAAATGCATCCCGCCGTGCAGCAGGGTGAAAAGGGTCAACGTGCCGCTCGCGAGAGTCTGCCGACGATTTCAGGCCCGGCCAAAGGCAATTCGATGACGCCGGGGGCGGCGTCCACCACGCGAGGAATTGCATTTACGGCGGCCATCGCCGTGGCCGTGATTCCGGGATTGACCCGGCCTTCCTCGGACTGTTCCAAATACAGCTCCAGGCTCACGCTGGGGTCGCCCTGAACGCGGAACACCATCCCGCCCTGTCCCTGGCGTGAGGGTTTCGGCCAGCGGTCGGGCCATGGCGTCGAACTCACCGTCGCGAAATATTGCACTGCCACCACTTTTCGGTCGTCGACGACCCCCGACAACTGCCAGCGATGCGCGCAAATCGTTCCGGACGGCACCACGCCGATGGCGGTTGACAGGTCGGCTGGAGCGAGCAGGGTCTCCCAGTCCAGTTCTACGCGGTCGAGGTCGATGCCGAGTACGCCCGCGATATAGCGCACGACCGTCTCCCAGTCATGATTCACCTTGCCGGAGGCTATCCGGGCGGGCACGTGGCCGTCGGGCTTGCCGAAACCCATCGACTCGTGCAACACATCCCAGATTGGATACGACTTATCCAGGTCGAGCGCGTATTCATCCATCCGGTACGAATCCACCCTGCCCACGCCGGAAAGCAGGGCGGTGGGCAGGTTGAGACTGATGAAGCCGGGCTCGCTACCGGTAGCGTAAAACGTCGAATTGCCTTTGCGCGCCGCTTGATCGAGCGCGGTGCGCCAGCGGGGTGGCGCAGCGGGCGGATACACGAGTGGGATCGTCGAGATCGTCACGACATTGATCCCCGCCGCCAGCAGCACGGCAATGTCGGCGACCGCATCATCCTCCCGACGGACCGCTGTCGCGCAGTAGGTCACGCAGTCGGGTTTCAGTCCAACGATTTCCGCGACGTCTCCTGTTGCCGTGACGCCAACATCCGCCAAGCCGCAGAGGCCGCCCGCATCGGATCCGATCTTGCCCGGCGTGGAGACCTTCACTCCGACGAGCTCCAGTGCGGGGTCGAGAATCGTGGCCCGCAATGCTTCCCGCCCGGTGAGTCCCGTGCCGATATGAGCGACGCGATAGCGGGCGGCCGTGTGATCACCCATCAAGACTCCCTGCGGTCTACTTGTAGAAAGGACCGGGCTTGCCCGATCGCTCGAGATGCCCGTACGGGTCGTACACCTTGATATTCGGATACGGGTTCTGCTCGTAGGCGGGTTTGGACAATCCCGCGACCCGCAACCCGGACAGCGCCGCCAGCGGCGCCGCGAAGGAGACGAGACCCACCGCCAAGGAAATCAGCAGCTGGCGCGTCAACGTGACCGTGCTACCTCCGGGCCGCGCCGGGAGCCGCCGGGCGATCCGGTTGATCAGGATCAGCTCGCCACTATTGTCGCGGACGCACATCACGGCGACCATGCCGAAGATGATGGAGTCGTAGACCGCCATGATCAGTGGGAAATGAATATGGCCGATCTGCAGCGTTGGACCGACGGCCTCGGTGTAGAAGAAGATGCCGAAACGCATCCAGGTGAACTGGATCAACCCGTTGATGGGGACTGCGACGATTGTTGCGCCGATGAAGACCCCGACCAGACGATGGCGGGCCAGCCAGGCGTTGCGTTGCATCGGCGGGTCGATGAATCGGTCATGCAATTGCAGGAATCCCAGACCATTGAGCAGGTAGTAGGCGGCATATCCGCCGAGAAAGGCCAACGCGGGCTCGAGGTTCGGCGAGATGTTCACATACGGCCACGACAGGGGGAAGTGCAGCATGCGCGGGTCGAAGATCGCGAAGGTCGCCCAGTTGGCCAGGGGATCCAGCGCTCCGGTGATGAGGCCGGCGAACGCGATGACCACGGTCCAGTGCACCTTGCGCTGCCGGACCGAGAGCCATACCAATGTCGCGATCAAGCCGATCGCCATCGGAATGGAACTGAGGGCGACAGCCAGCGGCCAGTTGTCGAAACCGAGGAACGGCGGATACGGCGGCGCGGTCGGGTCGGGATTGGTGGTCCGCGGGTCGCCATGTGTGCCCGATTGGATGCTCGCTACTGTGACGACCGCGAAGGCCAGGTAGGCGACGACGAAGATTGCCCACCCCACCCAGGTCCGCGACGATGAATGCGTCCTGGAATCAAGGGTATTCGTCATGTCGCGACCGTGTCCGCGGGCATTCCGCTGTCGCCCTTGATCACGGGCATGTTCGTCCACGTCCCCTGGTCGTCGCGATACCATCCAGCCGGGCCAGCACGACCTTGCCCTCGAAATTGAGGTAATCAAGATGAACGACCACGCGGCCTCCTATTCGGCGGGCGGGGCTCGTCTCAAGCACCCCGGACGAGAATAACAATTCTCGCATGAGAGAATCGGCTGACTCTCTGGCGAAGGAAACGGGTATGGCCGACCGACACTCCAACATCGCGGGGACGCGGATGCTGATCATCGGGGCATCGTCCGGTATCGGACAGGCGATGGCCCTCGCCGCCCACTCCAGGGGCGCCGAGGTGGCGCTCGCGGCGCGCCGGTTGGACGTCCTGTCCGAGCTGGCCGATCGGCTGAGCGGTTCGGCGTACGAGCTCGATGTGTCGGACCCGCGTGCCGTCGAAACGGTTATCGGCGACGTCGCTGCCAAGTTCGGCAGCCTCGATACGGTGGTATTCACCAGCGCTGTCGTGCCGTTCGCGCTGATCGAAGACACCGATGTCGCGACCTGGCTGCATGCCTACGCCGTCAACGCCGTCGGTGCCTCCCA
Source organism: Mycobacterium sp. E2479 (assembly GCF_001667925.1). Classification (GTDB taxonomy): domain Bacteria; phylum Actinomycetota; class Actinomycetes; order Mycobacteriales; family Mycobacteriaceae; genus Mycobacterium. Next base: position 160,476 of record NZ_LZJR01000086.1, read on the forward strand.
CGTGCTGCGGATGGCGCTACCCCACCTGGCCGAAAACGCCACGGTTGTCGTCGCATCGAGCCATGACGTCGGTCGTCCACGCCCCGGTGTGGCCGCCTATCACGCGAGCAAGGCCGCTCTCGACGAGATCCTGCGCTCCTGGCGGGCCGAGCACCCCGAGCTCGCCCTGATCCGGGTGAGCGTCGGCCCCACGTGTGACACCGAGATCCTGCGCGGCGCAGACCGCGACCTGCTGGCCGACCTGTACCGGGCCTGGGCGCAGGGCGGCCAGATTCCAGCCGAGATGTCCGCCGTTGAGGATGTCGCCAACGCGATGCTGTCCCTGATCGCGGTTTCGCGTGCGAACCCTACGGTCGTCAGCGAGATCGTGCACCTGGCGCCGCGAATCATCAGAAACCCTACGCCCCCGAGAGGATGACTTAATGGACCTTGGTTTCGAGGGCGCGACGGCCGTTGTGACCGGCGGAAGCAAGGGGATGGGGCTCGCGATCGCCGAAACCCTTGGGGCCGAGGGGGCCTCGGTGGCGATCATGGCGCGCGGGCGGGCAGCGCTGGACGCTGCGGCGGAGTGCGTCCGCCGTGCCGGCGCCCCCGAAGTCCTGGCTATCAGCGCCGATATGGCCGACGCCGAGTCCATCGCGTCGGCGTTTACATCGGTCGCCGATTCCTGGGACAGCCTGAATGTGCTGGTGCACACCGTCGGTCCGAGTGCCGGCACCTTCGAGGAGCTCACCGACGATGACTGGCACGCCGCATTCGATCTCGGCACGCTGTCAGCCGTGCGCTCGGTCCGGGCCGCACTGCCGTTGCTGCGAACGGCTGACTGGGCTCGCATCGTCACACTTTCGGCGCATTCGATCCAGCGCCAGAGCGCGCGACTGGTCGCCTACACGGCGGCCAAGTCGGCACTGTCGAGTTTGACCAAGAACCTGTCCAAAAGCCTGGGCCCCGAGGGCATCCTGGTCAACTGCGTCTGTCCCGGCACCATCGTGACGGCCAGCTTCACCGAGATTCTGCGTGATGTCCTCGCCGCGGACGGGCTGGACTCGTCGGACCCGAAAGACGTGATGAAATGGGTCGAAAAGACCTACGGTCATCCCTGCGACATCGGTCGCGCCGGGCTACCCGAAGAGATCGCCTCGGCCACCACCTATCTGGCGTCGCGGCGAAACGGCTACGTGACGGGAGCCACCGTCAACGTGGACGGCGGATCGGACTTCATCTGATCAACATGCGAAGGGAGTCTATAAGGTGACCGGCGAATCCCGACGGCTGCGAATAATCCAGTGGGCGACCGGTGCGGTGGGCACCGAGATGATCAACACGATCCTCGACTACCGCCCCGACCTCGAACTGGTCGGGGCGCGGGTGTATTCAGATTCCAAGCACGGCGTCGACGTCGGGACGCTGGTCGGACGGAGCCCCATCGGGATCACCGCCACCACCGACGTCAGCGAAATCCTGTCCACGGATTGCGATCTCGTGCTCTATGCGCCGTCGTTCACCAGTCTCGACGACGTGTGCGCGCTGCTGGAGAGCGGGAAGAACGTCGCGACCGTCTCATTCCTGTTTTACCCCCAGCGCATCGGGCAAGCCGACCGTCGGCGGCTGCTGGCGGCCTGCCGCAAGGGCAACAGCACCATCCACGCCAGCGGCCTCAACCCGGGCAACCTGTCGGGCGTGCTGCCGCTGGCGCTGTCCGGCATGAGTCGCACGATCGATCGACTCACCCTGCAGGAGCGCGCCGACTGGTCGCTGTGGGAGAGCACCGAAATCACGTTTGACGGAATGTGGTTCGGTCGCCCAGTCGACCACATCACCCCGACCGCAAACGACTTCCTGACCTTCAACACCGCCCTGTTCACCCAGCAGACATGGTTCATCGCCGATACATTGAACGCCGCGATAGACGACGTCACGGTCAGCGTCGACGCAGTGCCGGCAACCAAGGACTTTCAGATCTTCGACCATGAGGTGCGCGCTGGTACGACCGCTGGTCAGCGCTGGAACTTCGTCGGACACCGCGACGGTGAGCCGCTTATCGAGTTCGAGACACTATGGACGGTGGGCGGCAAGTATCCGGAGCACTGGCCTAAACCGGACGATGGGTGGACCCTTACGCTCGAAGGTGATCCATCGATGCGCGTGCACTTCTTTTGCCTGGCCAGCTATTCACGGCCGGCGTCGGTCGCCGAGCATGTCCGCGCGGGCTTGGTCGCCGTTGCGCTGCAGGTCGTCAACGCCATACCCGCGATATGTGCCGCACCCGCAGGTTTTGCCACCATGGCCGATCTGCCGTTGATCCGTAGTTATACCGGCTTCGGTGATCCGCCCATCGTCGTCGCGGACTGACATCGGCGGGTGCCGATCGCGTCAGCGGGCGTCGTCGGCAACCACCCGAAGATCGGCTCTCCGACCGGTCACGGGCCGCGTTGCGAGTTATCGGGAGCCGCCGCGAAAACATGCTCCATTTCGTCGAATATGCTGCCGGGCACGAACATCTCCGACTCATCGAGGATCCGGTCGAGGTTGGCCGCCACGTCCTCGGCGGCGAAGGCGCCATCGCCGCCGAACCAACCGCAAGTCACACCGATCTGCAATGCGGCCACCCGTCCACGGAAGGCGCTGAGAAGCCGATGCGTCAGCGTGCAATCCTCGCTGGCGAGGTAGGCAACGACGGGCGCCACTTGATCGAGGCGCAAGGTCTTCAAGAACGCGCGCGCTTCGGCAGTGTGGCCGGCCTCGCCCATGAGCGCCATGGCCATTCGAGTGTCGCCCATTGGCATGATCGCGTTGGCATGTATACCGCATGCGACACCCTCGAGCGCCGCGACGTTCATCAACCCGAGCATGCCCGTCTTTGCCGTGGCGTATCCCAACAAGCCTGGCTACCCGAAGACTCCTGCTGCGGACAAAACGAACACCAGTCGGCCGTATCCGGCGTCGCGCATCACCGCGAAACCCGGTCGGACGACATGAAAAGCGGCCAACAGGTGATGGCGCAGCAGCGCCTCGAAGCGTTCGGTGGGCCAATCCGGAAACGTGTCGTCGTGAATGATGCCGGCGTAGGCGACGATCGCGTCTAACCGCCCGAACTCCCTGACCGCAAGGTCGACTGCGGCCCTTCCCCCTTGCTCGGTGCTGGCGTCGGAGTCGCACGCCACCACCCGCCCGCCCGCCGCGCGAATTGCGGCGGCGACGTCATCGGCCGGTTCCGGTCCGCCACCGCTTCCATCGGTTTCGGCTCCGTTATCGTGGACCACCAGCGCCGCTCCGCGGCGGGCCATTTCATGGCAGTACGCCTCGCCGAGGCCACGCGCACCGCCGGTGACCAGGACGATTCGATCGTCAAAGGTAATCATTTTGCCTCCCCTCCGGGTACGGCACCGCACGGTCCAGCGCGGTGACGATGCGGGGCGGCCGAACGGCTACCGTGAAAAACGTCATCAGACGAGCCCACGCGCCAGGGCGAACATGGCGGTGGCCGCGTCGAGTAGCTCCGGTGTCAGCATGTTTCCGGTGTACTCGACCCAGCACCAGCTTCGCGCCGGCCGCACCCCCGACGAGGCGAGTGTCACTGAACCGAAGACGTGCAGCGGGCTCCCACTCGATTCGAAGCCGAAGGTGTAGGAATCGGCGCCGATGTTCGCGTCGAGCTTGGTCATCCTTCCGGACTCGTTGAATATCGGCTTCGCAGCGATGTCCTCATGCACCGTGGTGACACCGTCTTTGAGCTGATAGCCCGGGCCGAAGGTCACGCCTTCGCGCCCCTGCCAGAAGCTGCCGCCGCCCAACTGCCCATCGTCGAATTCGTGCAGCCAGGACACCCACATGCCTTGCAGATGGCGGGCGATGGGGAGCTCGGTGTACACCTTTCCTGGCGGTCCGTACGCGAAGTCCTGGTGTGCGTAGCCGGAAACCTCGACGCCATCGACCTTGCCGGTGGCGTACATCAGCTCATGGCGGTAGTAGACGTCGTCGTCGATGCCTTGTTGCGCGGGCACGAATGTGAGGACGATATCGCTGACCGTCCGGCCATGTAACTCCCATCGGTTGCTCGCATCGTGCCAGTGAAACCCGTTGGCATCGCGCTCGATTCGTCCGCTGGGATACAGCAGCTGGACAGTCGCGCCGTCATCGACGTATTGCAGCGGCTCGAACCAGTCGAGCGTCGAGTACTCGGTGTAGAGGTGAGGTGCATCGATCCCGAGGTCCTTCGGCAGTGAGCGAAATCCGCACACTGGAGACACGACATGGGTCATTCCGGTAACGAAGTCGTCGCACCCACGCACCCCCCAATAGCTTTGACCGGATGCGTCGGCAACGACTGCCCCCAACCAGATGCCCGACAGTCCCATGCCCGGCGTGGGGACCCATTCGCGTCGGTAATGGGCGAGGGATGGGGGCTGGCGAATGACCTCGAAATCAATCGATTTGAGCACTCAATCCTCCTCGCCGGGATGCGACGGTTGTCGGGATCTTCGAGCAACTATCTTGTTGGCACGACACCGCGCTCAGTCCAGTGCGCGACGAACGGGGCGATAGTCGACAGGTCGTAGAGTCCCGGTCGTGCCGCAATCACGGCCGGGATCGCGTTGATGGCGTGCATGGCGGTGGCCAGGCAGCCCTGTTCGGCGTGATCCTCGCCGTGAGAACCGATCACGAGATGAAGACTCATGCTGGGCTTCCCCTCGACGGTCACCGCATAACCGATTTCTGTTGGCCAGTCGGGGGCCAGATCGTCAGCCATCCTGGTGAGATGTTCGACGGCGAGCGTGGTGTCGCCGCAGTCGACTTCGACGCCAAAACGCATGGCCCCCACGGTTCCCGCGGGAATCTCCCCGGCCGCCACCACCAGCGCCCGCGGCGTCGTCGCGACCTCACGAAACCCCACGACCGACCGGATCTCGAGACCGAGGGCCTGCGCAAGGACCGTCGCGCTGCCGATCCAGGCGCTCGCGGCGTAGTCGGTGTTCGTCAGCAAGGGGGTGGTGTCGCCGGGCGTGTGGCCGAATCCCATGGCGTTGAAGATCAAGTCGTGGCTGGCATAGGTCGAGTAGTTCAGCACCTCCCGCACACTGATCCGGTCGGCCCGCTCGGTGAGCCGGGACAGGACCGGTGCCAGCGACTCGCCGATGAAGCCCGGGTACAGGCCCAGCCCGAGAAACGAGGAACCCCCGGATTGGCAAGCCTTTTCGATGCCGCCGGCCAGAGATTCGTGCAGCGAACGGGGATGTATGAACCGGCTGCCGGTGGCCACGACATTCTTGCCCGACGCCAGCAGGTCGCAGACATCGGCGAAGCAGCCGGGTGTGTCGATCTCGACCTTGCCCATGTAGAGCACCACGTCGGCATCGGTGGCGACGACCGCTTCGCGATCGGCCGAGGTGAGCACGCCCGCTTCGGGCGCTCCGCACAGAACACCTGCGTCGACGCCGGCTTTGGCCGGGTCGTACACGCGCACGCCAACCAGTTCCAGGTCCGGCCGGCTCACGACGTGACGCAACGACATCATGCCCGTCACGCCCGTCGCCCACTGGATCACGCGAGTCATGTCAGGCAGTCCTCAATCCCACACCACGTCGAGACGTGGCGGCGAACGGAACATCGTGCCCGTCACAAAGGGCGCTGGCGCGTCTGGGTCAATCCGCAGGCCGGGCAGTGCGTCGAGCAGCGCGTTGAAAATCTTGGAGCTTTCCAGCCGGGCCAAGTGCATTCCCAGGCACACGTGCGCACCATGACCAAACCCGATGTGCGGCTTACGTTCCCGGAATATGTCGAAGGACTCGGCCTCATCCCAGCGCGTCTCGTCGTGGTTGGCACTGCCCAGGTTCACCATCATCGTCGAACCCTTCGGAATGCTCATGCCGAAGAATTCGACGTCGGCGCTGACCTCCCGGATGAAGTTCAGCAACGGTGTCTCCCACCGGACGCCCTCCTCGATCGCTTGCGGCAACAAGCTGCGGTCGGCGCGCACCGCCTCGAGCTGGTCGGTGTGGGTCAGCAGACCCAACGCGAGGCTGGCGGTCGACCGCGACGTGGTCTCGGCTCCTGCGGGGAGAAGATTGCGCATGAACCCGTAGATCTGCTCGTCCGACATCTTGACGCCGTCGATCTCGGCCTGCGACAAGATGGTCACCATGTCGTCCTTTGGCGACTTACGCCGGTCGGCGAGCACCCCGATGAAGTACTCCTTCATCTCCGCGGACGCCTTCATCGCGGTTTCCATGTCGGCGCGAAAGCCAAGCAGGTCGATGGCCAACCGGTGAAACTCGCCGATATCCGACTCGGGCAGCCCGAGAAGGGCAGCGATGATCCGGACTGGGATCGGCATGAACACCGCATCGACCAAGTCCGCGCGTTTGTCGTCACGGAACTTCGCTATCGTGCGATCCACCAACGGGCCGACAAGCTCGGTGTCCCAGCGCTTCATCGACGATCGGGCGAACGCAAATTCGTGCAACCGGCGATAGGTTGCGTGCTCGGGCTCCTGCATCTCCAGGATCGTCGGACCCTGCAGCGGCCTCACCATGTCCTCATAGATTCGGGTGCTGAAGGTGATGTTGTCGGTGAAAACGGCCTTGACTGCGTCGAACGAGTACGCCGTGAAGGTCTTCTTGCCGTCAGGGCCGCTCTCGGAAACGCCCATTTCCGGCCAGCCCGGGTGGACAGCCGCCTTTGCCCGCAGCTCCCGCAGCAGCGGATAAGGAGTCGCATCGCCGTCTGCGCCCATCCCGGCGTTGAACTTCTCCTGCGCCTCACGAATACGCTGCTCGATGTCGTCAGCAACCGTCGGCTCCACCACCTGCACCTCCCGTACGGTCGGCAAGACTTCCAGCTTCCCGGTTGCAAACCTACATGATGTAGGTTGAACCAACCAGAACCTGGCCAGATCGCGAAAGCAGAACCTGGAGAATTCGATTGGCTATTCGAGTTGCGCAGTGGGCGACGGGCGCCGTCGGTCGCGCCGCGCTGCAGGAGCTCATTGAGAACCCCCATTATCAGCTGGTGGGCGTACTTGTATACGATCCCGCGAAGGTCGGCCTCGACGCCGCCGCGCTGTGCGGACTACCGCCGACCACCGGCGTGGTCGCCACGGCAGACAAGGATGAGATCACCGCGCTGTGCGCGGATGTCGTCGTGCACGCGGCCAGCAAGGCGCATGCCATCGAGACGAACGCCGAGGACATCTGCCGCCTTCTGGCCGCCGGCAGCACAGTCATCACCACGACGTCGTATAACCACCTGCCCACCTATGGTGCGGACACCGAGGCGGCGTTCGCGAAGGCCTGCCAACAAGGCGGATCGAGGTTCCACGCAGCAGGTGAGAACCCGGGGTTCATGTTCGAGCGTTTGGTCGCGACGGTGACGGGGTTGAGCAAGACGATCGACCGCATCGACCTCTACGAGGCCACCGACGTGTCAGCCGTCGACAGTCGGCCCATGCTCGTCGACCTGATGGGCATGGGCAGGCGCCCAGAAGACGTCAGCATCGATTCCCCGATCATCAAGAAGCTGGACCTGGCCTATCGCCAAGCGCTCAATGCGACGGCCGACGTGCTCGGAATTACCCTGTCGCACATCGATGTGGCGGTCGACGCCACCACCCTGCCCTATGACATCGAGGTCCTCGCCGGCACGATTGACGCGGGAACAGTTGTCGGACAGCGTTTTTCGTGGGTGGGACATTGGTCGGGTCGACCGTTGCTGGCCATTCACGAGGAGTGGGTGTTGACGCGCGACCTTCCTCAGTGGGGCATGGCCCCCCTGGCGCCTGGTGAGAAGGCGCCGCTGATTCGCGCGGTCATCAGGGGTGAGCCGAGCTTCGAACTGCAACTCGACGTCGGCTCCGACGGCCAGGCAGCAGTGGGCCAGCACGCCATGCCGGGTCATCTGATGATCGCGATGGGCGCGGTTCGCGCCATTCCCTACGTGCTTGCCCAACCGCCGGGCATCGTGACCGCACCGGTGTTCGGTGCGATCCAATTAACTTGAGCTCGGGGCCACCGCGCGTGCGATGTGGTCGCTGGGCGCCGCATAAAACACATGCGCGCTGCCATCCGGTAGCACCCGTCGGGCCACAAGATAGTCCGAACCCATCCAGCCCTGTCTTATGAACCGTCCGAACCGAAGGAAGGTGCCCGGGGCGCCGCTGGCCGACGGGACGAGCTTCACCTGCTCCATACCGTTCTTAACCCCCTCGCCGGTCAGCGGGCGCGCGGCGGCGAGGCCCCGCACGATCACGGTGGCCGCGTCGTGGGACAGGCCCGGCATCGAGTGTGCGGGCCGGCGGCCGTATCGGGCCTCGAAGCGGTCGAGGAAGGCCTGGCCCACGGTGTTGCGCTCGTCGTAGCTGTCCAGGCCGATCCAGCCGGACAGGTGCCGCATCCATTCCGCGCTGATGTGGGCCATTTCGAAAGCCGTCGTCGTATACCGCGGGGGATCCCAGCCCGCGGCCAGCAGCGCATCCGTGAAGCCCCAGAGGCCGTGTCCGAACCCGACATGCACCAGTGCGTCGGGTTCCGATGCGCGCAGCGCGGTTACCGCCTCGGACTTGTCGGCTTCGACCTGGGGAATCGCCACCGTCGCAACGACCTTCAAACCCGCGGCATCGTATGCCCGTTGCGCAAAGCCGAGGTATTCCTTACCGATCAGCGAGGCCTCGTAGGCAATGGCGATGCGCGACCGGCCATCGCCGATCATCACCGCGGCCAGCATTACCGGCTCCTCGGGCATCGAGCCGTTGTTCAACGCGAAGCACCAGTCACCGAGCGCTCCCTCCGATCCCGAGAGGGTGACGATCGGTACTCGCGCCGTGGCCTCGACGTGCGAACGCAGCGGCACCACATTGTCCGATACCCACGGCCCGTAGATGGCAAGACAGCCCTCCGCCACAAGCTCATCGAAGGCTCGTTCGACCGCAAGGTAGGTGCCGTTCGGCAAGCCAACCACGTTGCGTGTCACAAGTTCGATCGGCCGGTCGAGCAGACCCGAGGACAGCGCTTCGTCCATCGCCAGCCGCAGGGCGTCAACACTGTCGTTGTCGGTGTCGCCGGTGGTCGGATAGTCGTTGAGCAGGCCGACTTTCAGGGGAGCGACTGAACCGTACGCGCGAACCTCGTCGTCTGCCATAGCGGCAACATACCGGATGAAGGTAGAGGGTATCGACGGGGACGTCAGACTTCATGCCTGCGGAAACCATCGTTTACGAAAAGCGCATATAGCGCTTTTGGCGTGTTAGCTTTTCCGGATAGGGGTCGCCGCTCTAAGGAGGAGCAATGACGCTCATGTCGCCGCTCGGAGCCAGTGCGCCACCGACGGAGAAGAAGTATCGCGTGATCCAGTGGGGCATAGGCAATGTCGGCACCTTGGCGTTGCGACACTTTGCGAACAACCCCCTCTACGAAGTGGTCGGGGTACTCTGCAATCGCCCGGAGAAAGTCGGCAGAGACGCAGGAGAACTCGTCGGGGTAGGGCCAATCGGCGTGCTAGCGACCACCGACAAGTCCGCCCTGGAGGCCCTCGACGCCGACTGCGTGTTCTACGCGCCACTGTGGTCGGACGTCGACGAGATCTGCCGCCTGCTGCGCGGGGGAAAGAGCGTCGTCGCCTCGGGCGGCGCGTGGTGGCATCGGACCGAAACCAACAGCGCGGACATCGACAAGATCGAAGCGGCGTGCCAAGACGGCGGTACTTCGTTCCATGGAGGTGGCATCCACCCTGGTTATGCGGCGGACCTGCTAGTTCTGACATTGGCCCGAATCGTCGGCAAGACCGACCACATCCACATCTACGAGGCGGTGAACTTCAACAAGGACACGTTGAAGTACCTGGACGAGATGGGGTTCGGGAAATCCCCGGCCGAGTTCGCCAAGGGCAATCTTTTCCAAGACGCTTGGTCATTGTTCGCGCAGTCGCTGACGATGGTCGTCGAAGGGCTGGGCAAAACTGTCGAGAAATTCACGACGGACGTGGAATTGGGCACGGCCATCCGCGATATCCCCTATGAGGGAACTCCGGATATGGATATGCCGGGCCTCAAAGGTGTGATCAAGAAGGGCACCGTCGCGTCCCAGCATCACCTCTGGACTGCATGGGTGGACGGCCGGCCATTCATTACCCTGCATGAGCTCTACTCGTTCATCGAACACGACGCAATCGACCCGAAGCCGGACTGGGAGCCGTACTACCACTACCGGGTGGTGATTGAAGGAGACCCAGGTACCGAGCTGATCCTGCGGGGCAGCCAGCATGCGCGAGACCACGCGAAACCCGGCTACATCGGTTACGCCTGGACTGCGATGGAACCGGTGAACTCCATTCCCGCCATCTGCGACGCCTCGCCCGGTTTCAAGTCGCACGCCGACCTCGGGCTCATGACTGTTCGCGGCATCGTGCGCTGAGAACGGCCCCAACCGGCAGTCAACATACAGACTAAATGTTGATACGATCGTCGACATGGCGAAGCGCGGCGGGACGGACGTGGATCGGCGCGCCCGAGGCGAGCAGACCCGTCGCGACCTGATCGACGCGGGTCGAGAAATCTTCGTGGAACTTGGATACTTCAACACGAGCATCGGTGACCTGGTGGCGAAGTCGGGTGTCGGTACGCGCGGCGCCTTCTACCACCACTTCAAAGACAAGGCCGAGCTGTTTCGCGCCGTGTTCGAAGATGTCGAGAACGACCTCACGCTGCGGTCCATCGCCGCTCCCCCGCCCGGGGCGGACCCATGGGAGCGGCTCACCAGCGGTTTGCACGGATTCCTCGAAGCGGCACAGGAACCCGCGGTACAGCGAGTGATGCTTATCGATGGACCGGTGGTTCTGGGCTGGGAGGCCCTGCGCAAAATACAGGAGGGCAATAGCATCGCCCTCATCAACGAGGTGGTCCGCGAGGCTATCGCAGCCGGCATCATCGACGACCAACCCGTCGGGGAGCTGACACACATGCTGGTCGCCGCGCTCGAGGAGGCCTCGCTTCTGGTCGTGCATGCCGCAAATCCCACCGCGGCCCGCCGTCGAGCCGCCAAGGTCCTTGACCGGCTTCTGCTTTCATTCGCGGTCAAGCCCCGAAAAATATTGCGGCGGTGATCGTTTTGACTGCCGCATGCGGACGGTCGCTGCCCTGATGAAAACGTTCATTTCCGAAAACTGAATACAGTTCTTCCGGTAACTGATAGCCTCGCTCTCAACCTCTGTGCAAGGAGACCCATGCAGCCCGAAGACATGATCTTGGTGAGCGTCGACGACCATCTGGTGGAGCCTCCGAACCTGTTCGAGGGCAGGGTCGCGAGCAAGTATGCCGACGAGACACCGCTAATCATTCGCCAACGTGACGGCTCGGAGGTCTGGACCTTCAACGGCGCGATCATTCCCAACATCGGGCTCAATGCTGTGGCCGGTCGCCCACGCGAAGAGTACGGCGTCGAGCCCACCGCCTTCGACGAGATGCGGCCGGGGTGCTACGACATCCACGAGCGGATCAAGGACATGGATGCCGGCGGCGTGCTCGGGTCGATGTGCTTCCCATCCTTCCCTGGCTTCGCAGGCCGGCAACACCGCACCCGCGAGCAGTGCACGGTGGGCGCTCTGCGCGCCGAGGTTGGTGACCACGACGTCGCGGTCCGCAGCTTTGACCGGGGCCGATTCGAATGCACCGCGGGCGCGACCCTCGGCTCCGAAAGTGCGAAGCTCGATGTCTGACAACGGACAACGCTCGGTGCGGGTCGCGGTCGTCGGCGCCTCTTCCGGCCTCGGCCGATGCATCGGCACCGGCCTCGCCCAGCGCGGCGCCCACGTCGCTCTGCTGGCACGCCGATATGACAGGTTGGTCGACGCGGCCAAGGAAGCCGGCAATGAGGCCGTGGCCGTCGCTTGCGACGTCACCGTTGCCGACAACTGCCAGAAAGCCATGTCTGAGGTCGTCGCCGCACTCGGTGGCCTCGATGCCCTCGTGTACACGACCGGCGTGGGCGTGCTGGCGCCACTGCGCGAGGTGACCGCGGATCAATGGGCGCAGTTGTTCGCCACCAATGTCATCGGTGCCTCGCTCATCACCGCGGCAGCGGCACCACACTTGGCCGCGGCGGCGGGCTCCGTGGTGTACCTGTCTTCACTGAGCGCGTCCTACACCACTCCGTGGCCATTACTCGGGGCCTACGCGGTTTCCAAGAGCGCACTGGACAAGCTCGTCGAGGCCTGGCGCACCGAACATCCGGAGATCGCCTTTACTCGCCTCGCCGTGGGCGACAGTCTCGGCGGGGCCGGCGACGCGCAGACCGAATTCAACAAAAGCTGGGATCCCGACGCCCTGGAATCGGCAATCAGATTCTGGATGGAGAACAAGTACATGCAGGGGGGCCTCGTTGACGCCGAGCACCTGACCGATGTCGTCAATTCCGTGATCCGCTGCGGCAATAGCAGTTTCATCCCCTATCTGACCTTGGCCCCGCGCGCCTCCGACGCAGTGAAGGAACTTCGGCAATGGTGAACCACGAACCGCGCATGCTCATCGACGGCAAGCTCGTCGAGTCCGAGACGGGACGGCAGTTCGACAACATCAACCCCGCGACCGAAGAAATCCTCGGCGCCACCAGCGACGGGACCCGCGCCGACATGGAACGCGCCGTCGCTGCGGCGCGGCATGCGTTCGACAACACCGAGTGGTCACGCGACGGCGCGGCGCGGGCCGCCGGACTACGGCAACTGCAGGCAGCGCTCGAGGCCGAACGCGAGGACCTGCGCACCGAACTCGTCGCCGAAGTGGGCTGTCCCGTGCTGTCGACCTACGGGCCGCAGCTCGACGTCCCCCTCAATGAAGCCCTAACCTGGCCCACCAAGATGATCGACGAATTCACTTGGAAGCGTTCACTTCCCGACAAGGACGCTTTCGGCATGGGCAGCCTCACCACCCGCGAAGTCTGGAAAGAGCCCATCGGTGTCGTCGGCGTCATCACGCCGTGGAACTTCCCGTTCGAGATCATCCTCAACAAGATCGGGCCCATCCTGGCGATGGGCAACACCTGCGTGCTCAAACCCGCCCCGGACACGCCGTGGAACGCCACCAGAATCGGCCGCATCATCGCCGAGCGCACCGACATCCCGCCCGGCGTCATCAACATCGTGCCATCATCCGACCACCTTGTCGGCGAGGTGATTTCGAAATCCCCCCTGATCGACATGGTCGCTTTCACCGGCTCGACGGCGACCGGCAGGCGCATCATGGCTGACGCTGCCCAGACCGTCAAACCCACCTTCCTCGAGCTCGGGGGCAAGTCCGTGTACCTCGTCCTCGACGAGGACGGTGACATCGGCGGCGCGGTTGGCGGCAGCGCATTCGTCTGCATGCATGCCGGACAGGGCTGCGCCATGCCCACCCGCCTGCTCGTGCCCAACTCTCGCTACGACGAAGCTGTCGAGATCGTCAAAGCCGCAATGGAAAAGAACAAATACGGCGACCCCACGGATCCTTCGGTGCTGCAGGGCCCGTTGGTCTCCAGGAAGCAGCACGATCGAGTCCTCGGCTACATCGAGAAGGGCAAGCAGGAAGGCGCCCGCCTGGTTACCGGCGGCGGGGTGCCCAAGCATCTACCGAAGGGCTATTTCGTCGAGCCGACGGTGTTCTCAAATGTCGACAACAAGATGACCATCGCACAGGAGGAGATCTTCGGACCCGTGCTGTCGGTGATCGGATTCGACGGCGACGACGACGCTGTGCGAATCGCCAACGAATCCATCTACGGCCTGTCGGGTGTGGTGTTCGCCAACGACCTCGACCGCGCCAAGTCTGTTGCGGGCCGGATCAGAACCGGCACGCTCGGCATCAACGGCGGACTGTGGTACGGCGCGGACGCCCCGTTCGGTGGGTACAAGCAGTCCGGCGTCGGCCGGCAGTGTGGCATCGAGGGGCTCGAAATATTCACCGAGACAAAGACTGTCGGCTGGCCGGCGTCATAATCCCCAAATCCTTAGGGAAAGAGTCCAGATGAAGTCCAAAGCAGCGGTATTGCGCGGCGTCGGTGTGGACTGGGAAGTCACCGACGTGGAGCTCGACCCGCCCCACGCGGGCGAAGTGCTGGTCAAGATGGCCTACGCGGGGATCTGCCACTCCGATGAGCACTTCTACACCGGCGACAGTGTCCCGACAGCCGAGATGGAAGAGATGATGCGGGCCTCAGGGCTTTCCGTGCCCGAATGGTTCCCCATGCTCGGCGGTCATGAGGGAGCCGGGGTCGTCGAAACGGTCGGCCCAGAGGTCAAGACGCTCAAACCCGGTGACCATGTGGCCATCTCGTTTCTTCCTGCCTGCGGTAACTGTCGATGGTGCGCCACCGGCTACACCTACCTGTGCGACGTGGGTGCCGACATCTATGACAAGGCGATGACCACCGATGGCACCCGGCGGCGTCACCTGGCGGGTGAAGACCTCATGGCGATGATGCAGGTCGGCACCTTCTCCGAATTCGTGGTTGCATCCGAGCGCTCGCTGGTCAAGGTGCACGATTGGATCCCCTTAGAGGCGGCCTCGCTGGTCTCCTGCGGTGTGACAACGGGATTCGGTTCAGGTTCGGTTGCGGCAGGCACCCAACCGGGTGACACGGTCGTGATAGTCGGTGTCGGCGGCATCGGCATGAACGCCGTGCAAGGCGCGAAAGTCGCGGGCGCCAAACACATCGTCGCCGTCGACCCCAACGAGTTCAAACGCGACATCGCGCCGACTTTCGGCGCCACCCACACCGCTGTCGACACCGGCGCCGCGCTGGAACTGGTCAAGGAGATCACCTGGGGCGTGATGGCCGACAGGGTCGTTCTCACCCCCGGGGTGGTGCCCGCAGACATGGTGATGATGGGAATGATGTTGTTGCGCAAGGGCGGAACATGCGTACTGACCGCAATGCCCAAGATCACCGACCTGATGGTACCGATGGTCCTTACCGACATGATCAGCTCGTGTAAGACATTCAAGGGTGTGCTTTACGGCGAGATGAACCCGCGGGAAGCCATGCCGAAACTGTTGGCGATGTACGAGGCGGGCCTGATCAAGCTCGATGAGCTGGTCACGCAGAAATACAAGCTCGACGACATCAACGAGGCCATGAAAGACCTTCGAGCCGGCAAGAATATTCGCGGCGTCATCGCCTTCGACTGACGCCGTGCGCCTCGGGGCCGCGTTGCGACAACACGACGCGGGATAGAACTCCGTCATACCCACGAAAGCTGCCATTGACCAATGTCACCATTTGGTGTTGACTGCGTTGTATGACGGACGGCGTTCCGGCTCGCGGGTCGTTGCGATCCCGCGGCGCGGCAGCGGTGAGTACGTACACCCTTCGGCCGATCACCAGCGTGATTCCGCCCGAACGGCCATGGGGCCTGTGGCTATCACGCCAGATCATCGCCGGGATCATGGGGACCTTCGGCCCCTCACTTGCGGGCGCCCGCGTCGAGTCGGTAGACGTCAAGCTGCCCGAAGGCCGCCGGGTCAAGGGTGAATGGGTGTATGGACCACGCACACCCACAAGCGAGACCGCGCGCTCGTCAATCAACGAGGGTGCGATTTACTACGTGCACGGCAGCGGGTACGCCGTGTGTTCGCCAAAGACGCACCGCCGGTTAACATCCTGGCTCTCGGCCCTGACCGGCCTTCCGGTGTTCTGCATCGATTATCGGCTTGCGCCGCGTCATCGCTTCCCCAGTGCGGCCGACGACGTCCGGGCGGGCTGGGACTGGCTGGCCACCGCCGTCGGCGTGCCGCCGAAACAGGTTGTGATCGCCGGAGATTCGGCGGGCGGTCACCTGTCGGTCGACTTGCTGCTGCAGCCCGAGATATCCAGCAGTCCCCCCGCCGCAATGGTGTTGTTCTCCCCGTTGTACGACCTCACCTTCGAACTCTCGCTCGCGCGCGAACGGATTCGCCCCGATCCGGCCACCCGGGCGGCGAGCGCGGTCCGCCTTGTCAGCCTCTATCACCGCGGCATCGACCTCACCCACCGGCGGTTGACGCTCGATGTCGCCGGCGCCCCTGCACTTCCCCCCACCCTCATCCAGGCCGGTGGCGCCGAGATGCTGCAGGAGGATGCGCGCCAGCTCGCCGCCGACATCCGCACCGCCGGCGGCAGATGCGAACTGCAGATCTGGCCGCACCAGGTGCATGTCTTTCAGGCGTTGCCACGCATCACACTCGAAGCCGCCAAGGCCATGGCCTACGTCGCGCGATTCATCGCTCACGCCCTTCAGGATGCGCGCGCCGTCACCGAGGAGGTCCACTGACGATGCTCGGGCCTCTGGACAGACTGCTCGGCGGGTCGAAAACCAGCCGTGGCGCCCTAGCGGTGGTCACCGGCGCCGGAAGCGGCATCGGCGCTGCATTCGCCGTCGAACTGAGCAAGCGCGGCGGCGCGGTGGTGTGCAGTGACATCGACGACGCGGCCGCGCACCGGACGGCAGACACGATCACCGCACACGGCGCGAAGGCGGTCGCAATCCGTTGCGACGTATCACGAATCGAGGATGTGCAAGCGCTGGCCGAACAGTCACAGTCCTGGTTCGCGGCGCCACCCACGCTGCTGATCAACAACGCCGGGGTGGGCGCGGGCGGTGCCGCCATCGGCGAGACACCGCTGGACGACTGGCTGTGGACCCTGGGCATCAACCTGTGGGGGCCCATTCACGGCTGCCACGTGTTCACCCCGATCCTGCGTGATGCCGGGCGGTCGCACGCGCCGCGGGGCATCATCAACGTGGCCTCGGCGGCGGCATTCGGTGCAGCGCCCGGCATGGCCGCCTATAACGTCAGCAAGGCCGGTGTGCTCTCACTCTCGGAGACCCTCGCCGCCGAACTGGCCGGCACGCCGGTGCGAGTCACCGTGCTGTGCCCCACCTTCGTCAAAACCAACATCCTCGAGTCCGGCCGCATCAGTGAGCAATCCAGCGAACTGGCCGGAAAACTGATGCGCTGGACCGGATTATCCGCGGAGAAGGTCGCGCGTACCTGCTTGGACGCCCATGACCGCGGCGAGCTGTACTGCATGCCGCAAATCGACGCGAAGATCGGTTGGAACATCAAACGGCTCGCCCCACAGACATATACGCGTGCGGCCGGCCTGGTGTCCCGTATCAACCTGCCCTGATCACTCGACGCAAAGGAGCTACCGGTGGCCATCGACATGGAAGCCATGCTCGCCAAGATCAAGGATCGCCAGTGGGCGCTCGTTGATATCGGCTGGGACGCAGCCGGCGCCGAGATGATCAGTGATGAGCAACGGCCACAGCTCAAGGCGTTCATGGCCGACCTGTGCTGGATCGAGAACATCGGCGCCAGGGGCTTCGCGGCACTGGCGAAAAAGGCACCCACACCGACCATTGCCGAGATCTACCGCTACTTCCACGCCGAGGAGCAGCGGCACGCCAACGCCGAACTAGCGTTGATGAAGCGTTGGGGCATGCTCGAGGACGGTGAGATTCCCGAGCCGAACGTGAACATCCGACTGGCCATCGACTGGCTGGACCGCTGGGCCGACGACATGCCGCTGTCTCTGCTCGGCACCGTCATTCCGATGCTCGAAGTCGCACTGGACGGCGCCCTATTGAAATTCCTCCTCGACGAGGTGCACGACCCCGTTTGCCACCAGGTCTTCGAGAAGATCAACAACGACGAATCACGCCATCTGGTCGTCGACTTCGAAGTTCTCGACATGATTGGGCACGCGAAGATCCGACGGCTACTGATCGACTTCGTCGGTCACAATGCCACTCCGGGTCTCATCATCGGTGCGATCATGGGCGCACCGCTGATCAACAGGATTCGCAACGAGATCACCGCCATGGGCATGGAGCCAGAGCGGCTTTACCGGGCTGTGAAGCGATTTAGAGAGCTTGGTGATCGCGGCGAACGTACCAGGCGGGTACCGACTTACCGTTTCCTGAGGCATTACGCCGGAGTGGTCACAAATCCACGCCACCCGTACCACCTGCTGGCGAATTCGATGGTCTGGCTTTCCGACCGATATCCGCGACTCCTGCTTCCGTCTGTACCGACGTGGGTTGCAGAACTCACGCACGAGCCGGCGGCGTGACCGTGGTGAACAACCGCGCCCATGCGGCGCTCATCGTCGGAGCCGGCTTCACCGGACTCGGGGCGGCAATCCGCCTGGCCGAAGCCGGAGTCGACGACATCGTGCTGCTGGAGCGCGCGGACCGAGTAGGCGGGACCTGGCGCGACACAACGTATCCGGGGGCCAGCTGCGACGTCCCATCACTGCTGTACTCGTACTCATTCGTCAAGAACCCGACGTGGTCCCGCACCTATTCGCCCGCCCCGGAGATCTATCGGCATCTCGAGGACATGGCGGACAGGTTCGACGTCCGCGGCCGCATCAGGTTCGGCCACGAAGTGAAGGGCCTGACCTTCGACGAGGAGGCCGGCGTCTGGACAGCCACCACCAAGAACCGCAAGAAGTTTCGCGCCCGTACCGTGGTCCTCGCATCCGGCCCGCTCTCAGACGTCAGCTTCCCCGACATCCGGGGGATGGAAACCTATCGCGGACACAAGATCCACAGCGCACGCTGGGACCACGACTACGACTTCGCCGGCAAGCGCGTCGCGGTGATAGGGACCGGCGCCAGCGCAATTCAGATCATCCCCGAGCTGGTCAAGCAGGCCGGGTTCGTCAAGGTGTTTCAGCGCACGCCGTGCTGGGTGCTGCCACGACTGGACGTCGCCACTCCGCCGGCCGTCCAATCGTTATTCACCAAAGTGCCTGCCACCCAACAGCTTGCGCGCCAGGCACTGTACTGGGGCCACGAAGCCAGCGCCACGGCGCTGGTGTGGGACACGCCGCTGACCTCGCTGGTCGCCCGGCTCGGGCGGGCACACTTGCGCGCTCAGGTGAAAGATCCGTGGTTACGACGTCAGCTGACGCCAGACTTCCGGCCGGGGTGCAAGCGCATGCTGGTCTCCAGCGACTACTACCCCGCGCTGCAAGGCGACAACTGCAAGCTCATCGACTGGCCCATCGCCACCTTGAGCCCGGCCGGCATCCGCACCAGCGACGGCATCGAACACCACCTCGACTGCATCGTGTTCGCCACCGGCTACGACGTACACCTGACCGGTCCGCCGTTTCCGGTCACCGGGCTCGGCGGCCGGTCGCTAACCGCCGAATGGGCCGATGGCGCACAGGCTTACAAGAGCATCAACGTGCACGGCTATCCCAACCTGTTCGTCATGACCGGCCCCAACTCCGGGCCCGGCCACAACTCCCTGCTGGTTTACATCGAAGGCCAGCTGGACTACGCGGTACGCGGGATCAGCGCCATCCTCAACAACGACCTGCGTTACCTCGATGTGCGCGAAGAGGTCCAACGTCACCACAACGAGCGGATCCAGCGTCGGCTCACCAAGACGACCTGGATGTCGGGCTGCCGCAGTTGGTACCTCACCAAGGACGGATTCAACGGGTCGATGTACCCCGGTTTCGCCACGCAGTATCTTCGCCAGATGAAAGATTTCCGATACGAGCACTATCGGGCGGTGACGCGTCACGCCCAGACGCAGACCACCGCGTCGGTTTGAGACGCCACTGACATGGCAACCGAACGCGCATCGCGGCCCGAACCCGGCACCATCGCCAGCGTGCTGCACAACGTGCGGCGCGCGCCCAAACGGGTGCGGCGCCAATCGCGGGAATACCGCCAACTCATCGAGGGAGCGGTGTCACAGCTTTTCGATGCGGCCGCGCGGCACCCGCACGGCGCCGCGAACTCCGGTGAGTACCGGATCGATGACCTGGCCCGGCTCGCCGGCACCACCACGCGCAACATCCGGGTCTACCGCGACCGCGGACTGCTGCCGCCTCCACTGCGAGTGGGCCGAATCGCGTTGTTCAACGACACCCACCTGACCCGGTTGCGGCTCATCACCTCGATGCTCGACCGCGGCTACAACATCGCACACGTGCGAGAAATGCTCAGCGCGTGGGAGGAAGGCAAAAACCTCGGCGACGTGCTGGGACTCGAAACCGCCATCGTCGGCACCTGGACCACCGAAAAGCCGGAAACGGTACCGCTGGCCGAGGCCCGACGCCTGGTCGACGACGCCGACGCGTTCGAGCGCCTGGTGGCGCTACACGTGATCCGGATCGATGGGACGCAAGCCACCATCACCCGCCCGAAACTCATCGAAGCCTTCAACGAGATTCGCAGCTACGGCGTCGAATTCGACAAGCTCATCGACCTTCACGAGCAGATCGTCCCCGAGATCGACAAGATCAGTGACATGCTGGTGCGCGCGGGAGCCGAGCACGTGCTGAATCGCATCAAGCCCGGCGAACCCCTGCCCGCCGACGCCGAAATCGCCGAGCTGATCACCATGCTGGTGCGCTTCCGAACTCAAGCGGTGGCCACCGTCACCGCCACGCTCGCCTCGTCGATCGAAGCCAATATCGAATCACTCGTCGGCCACATATTGGCCGACTATCTGGAATCGAGCTCTACGGCCTGAGCCTGGCTCGGTGTGGACACCAGCCGCTGGCGGGCACATCGCGATCAGAAAGCTAGTGGCGCGCAATCAGATACGGCGCGAGTGTGGACAGCTTTTCGCAGGTCTCTTCGAATTCGCGGTCGGGTGTCGACCCTTCGATGATGCCCGCACCCGCCCTCAGCCATGTCCTACCATCACATTCGTAAGCCGCCCGCAGCGTCAGCGCCGCATCAAGCCCCCCGTCGGCTGAAACCATCACGACCGCACCCGAATACAGCCCGCGGGGTCCCTCGTCGAGGCGCATGATCGCTTCAACGCCATTCGCTTTCGGAATACCCGACGCGGTGACCGCCGGGAAAAGGGCTTCGAGTGCATCCATCCGGTCATTCCCCCTGCCCAGCCGACCGCTGACCGTGGAGCCGAGGTGCTGCACGCTCCCCCGCTCCCGCACCGTCATGAAATCGGTGACGACAGCGGTGCCCGGCTCGGCGATCTCGGTCATTTCCTGCAGTGAACTGCGCACCGAGATAGCGTGCTCGACAATCTCTTTGGAATTCGACTCCAGGTCGTTGCGTGCCTGGCGGTCACGGACCTCACCGCGCCCGAGCGCGCGGGTGCCCGCGAGCGGTTCGGTCACCACGAGGCCGTCGTGGTGGACGGCCGCGACCAGTTCGGGGCTATAACCCACGGCACGAATGCCGGCCAGCCGCAGCAAAAACGACCTCACCGGCGTGTTGTGCCGACGGGCCAGCCGATAGGTGGACGGGAAATCAAGCGCGAAAGGCACTTCGAGCGACCGGGAGAGGATCACCTTGTGGTAGCGGCCCGCGGCGATCTCGTCGACGGCCGACGCCACGCGCTCGCGATAGGCGGACGGGTCAGCGGCCACGTCGACGGCTGAGGCGTCGCGCACATCGGGCACGCCGTCGTTTAGCACGCTTTGCACTTCGTCCCGGCGGCCCGCCGACGTACCGAACAGCCGGACCTCCTCTTCGGTCACCACAATGCGGCCGCGCGGCCAAAACACCCGGGCCAGTGCGGTTCCCGGGGCCAGGCGCTGCTGCAGCCCGTAGCGGTACACGCCGAATTCGAAGGCGATCCAGCCGAAGAGCTGCTCGGTTTCCAGCAACAGCCGATCGATGGCTTCGCCGAGGACGGGCCCAGGCCTGCCCGACCATTGTTGGCTTCGGGTCACACCGTCGCGGCTCACCCGCAGCTCGTCGCTGTCCAGCTCGATCATTGCGCGCACGCCCGTGGCCAGCACCCATTCACCGCCGCGCTCGTAGAGCAGATACTCTTCCCCGACGCGCTCGGACAACTCCACCACCAGCGCGGCCGCCAGGTTCGCCGGATCGATGTGCCCGAGGAGCGGAATCGACGGCGACTCAGAGCCGGCGGAATTTGTCTCGACGCTGACCTCGGTCACGGTTAGTAAATGTAGCCTAACCTATGTAGCTGTGCGCAACCGATTCCACGATCCGTCCCCTCGGATGCCGCCGTCGGCTTGACGTCGGCCCATCGGGTGCGTTCCTTGAAGCATGCCGCGCACCGCCCGCCTGTCTGCGCAGCCGGGCCAACTACCTCCGCCGTCCCAGATCGCCCCAGCCAGTTGGGAACATCGCCACTCGAAATGTTTCCCGACCGTTTACGTCGCGGTCGCACAGCCGGCGGCTTTAGCGGTCAGACTTTTCCTAGCGCTCACTGCCGCCCACGGCCGGCCCAGCCGCCGGTAACGCACCGCACAAATTGGGGGACGGCATCACGCCGTCGCGTGTCCCATCAGGGTGGCCAAAATATTGTCTTGACAGTCAATGCACAGTAAGTTCACACCAAACTATCTGTCCCCCATTCAGCGGTTGCGGGAGCGTTGTTGCTTCGACGAATCCGGCTTGACCTGCTATTTTGCCAGTCTTCGTCAGCTCGTCAGCCGGCCGCTTGCCTGTGTGTATTCAAGTGGCGGCAAGTCAGTGCCGGGGATACGTTCTTGACGGTCGTCGGGACGTTTCGTGGTTGCCCGTTTGCGGACGGTGCTTCCCAGATCGGCGCTCTAACCCACGGAGGCATCGATGCTGCAAGAGTTCTGGCACAACTTCACCCATAACTTGTTCAAGCCGCTTCTGCTGTTCTTCTACTTCGGGTTCCTGATTCCCGTTCTCAAGGTGCGGTTCGAATTCCCCTACGTCATCTATCAGGGCTTGACCCTGTATCTGTTGCTGGCGATCGGCTGGCACGGCGGTGAAGAACTCGCACAGGTCAGTGCGTCGAGCGTCGGGGTCATCGTGGGCTTCATGGTCCTGGGCTTCGTGCTGAACTGTCTGATCGGCGGCCTGGCCTATCTGGGCCTCAGCCGCCTCAAATCGCTCCGAAAAATCGACCGCGCGACCATCGCCGGCTACTACGGGTCGGACTCGGCGGGAACGTTTGCCACGTGCGTGGCCGTCCTGGCCGCGGTGAACATCGCGTTCAACGCCTACATGCCGGTGATGCTGGCTGTGATGGAGATCCCAGGCTGCTTGGTGGCGCTGTATTTCGTGGCGCGACTGCGCCATCGGGGCATGGACTCAGCGGGCTACATGCCCGACGAGGCCGGCTACTCGCCGCCCGTCAAGGTCGGGGTCGGGCCCGGCACCGCCGCGCGTCCTCCGCACGGCCAGAGTCTCGAGAGCCAGGAGGAAGCCGCCATCGAGCAGGAGCTCGAACTGTCGCTGGAAAAACTGGAGCACCCGGACTGGGAACCCAATTCGAGGCCCGCGCCCGCCAAGAGCAAAAAGGCGCCGATTTTCTCCCGCGAACTTTTCCAGGAGGTCTTCCTCAATCCCGGCCTAGTCCTGTTGATGGGTGGCATCATCATCGGCCTCGTCAGTGGACTGCAGGGGCAGAAGGTCGTGGCCGACGACGACAAATTCTTCGTGCTGGCTTTCCAGGGCGTGCTGTGTCTGTTCCTCCTCGAGATGGGGATGACGGCGTCGCGCAAGTTGAAGGACCTGCGCACCGCGGGTCCCGGGTTCATCGTTTTCGGCCTGGTGGCGCCGAATGTCTTTGCGACACTGGGCATCGTCGTCGCCTGCAGCTATGCATCGCTGACGCACGCCGACTTCAAGACCGGAACCTATGTACTATTCGCGGTCCTGTGCGGCGCGGCGTCCTACATCGCGGTCCCGGCGGTGCAACGCCTGGCGATCCCCGAAGCGAGCCCCACACTGCCATTGGCCGCGTCATTGGGCCTGACGTTCTCCTACAACGTCACCGTGGGGATCCCGCTCTACATCGAGATCGCCCGCGCCTTCAAGCATTGGTTCGGCGTCTGACCGCACCGACATCGCCGCTAGCCCAACAGCGTTCGCACCACCGCATCGGCCAGCAGCCGCCCGCGCGGAGTCAGGACAAGCCTGTCACCGTCGGACACCAGCAACCCGTCGGCAACCACGCCGTGGGCGCGGTCGCGCTCGGCGGCACTGAGCAGATCAACCGGAAGCCCTTGCCGCAGTCGAGTTTTCAATAGCACGTCCTCGGTGTGCAAGGCCTCGGCATCGAGCTGCTCGAACCCTGCCACCGGCAGCGACGCGGCGCTCAACCTCTCCGCATAAGCGTTGGGATGCTTGACGTTCCACCAGCGTGTCTTACCTACGAATCCGTGCGCACCCGGCCCCGCGCCCCACCACTGACCGCCGTCCCAGTAACGGAGATTGTGCCGGCACTCACCGCCGGGCCGCGACCAGTTGGACACTTCGTACCAGGACATGCCCGCCTGCGACAACCGCGCATCCACCAATCCGTAGCGGTGCGCCAACACGTCGTCATCGGGTGCCGCCAGTTCGCCGCGCCGGACTCGCCGGGCCAGCGCGGTGCCTTCCTCGACCACCAGCGCATAGGCGGACACGTGGTCCACGCCGGTCTCGATCGCGGTGTCGACCGAGCACAACAGATCGTCGTCGGACTCCCCCGGAGTTCCGTAGATCAAATCCAGGCTCACGTGCTCGAAGCCCGCGGCCAACGCCTCGCGGGCCGCGGCCGCGGACCGATTGGGTGTGTGGATGCGGTCAAGAACACCCAAGACCTTCGGGGCCACCGACTGCATCCCCAGCGATACCCGGGTGTAGCCGGCCGCGCGGATGGCGTCGAAGAAATCCGGCCATGCCGACTCGGGGTTGGCCTCGGTGGTGACCTCGACGTCGGGTGCCAGCGTGAAGTGCTGACGCACCATGCCCAGCAGCGTCGCCATCCGCGGGCCCCCGAGTAGTGAGGGCGTCCCGCCACCGACAAACACGGTGTCGACGGGGGGCGCCTGCAA
Organism: Mycobacterium sp. E2479; assembly: GCF_001667925.1. Lineage (GTDB taxonomy): Bacteria > Actinomycetota > Actinomycetes > Mycobacteriales > Mycobacteriaceae > Mycobacterium. The sequence goes on from NZ_LZJR01000086.1 coordinate 185,246, forward strand.
TCTTGCTGCGGCCAGTTCCAGTTCCGCCCCCAGCGCGCTGAGCCAGGCGTCGGGATTGACACCACCCAGCTCGGCCGGCGTGTAGGTGTTGAAATCGCAATAGCCGCAACGGGTTATGCAAAACGGCACATGCACGTAAATGCCAAACGGCTGCCCCGCGACCACCCCGACGTCGGGCAGGTCGACCCGTTCCTCGCGAATGGCCATGCCACATGATCCCACGACGAACCGGGCGACCCGGGTTGTCGGTTTCGGTCGCGACGCCGACCCGCGCACAACGAACGGTCGCATGAACTTCCAAGGTTTTTCGCGTGCGATTTCCCAGAGTCGGCCGGTAATTTTAATCACCGTGAGCCAAGATTTACCCTGCTCGCGCGGCCCCTCGGCATCCGTGGCACAATGGTGGACGTGACTGTCGACCAGCCCAGCGTGCAGATTGTGCTCGTGGCGCGACGGCACATTGATCTCAAGCGCGTTTGCAGCTGTATCTGTCTGCCTTGACGTGGTAGACCCAGGCCCCCCTGCGTCCTCAGCTGGCCGATGGTTCCGTGCCGCCCAAAAGTGCCGGTGAACTGTGCTGGCCGCGCTGGCGATCTTTTTGAAGGAGAGAACTTCCGATGACCACCGCCCGACCCGCGAAGGCCCGTGACGAGGGCCAATGGGCACTGGGGAATCGTGAGCCGCTGAACGCGAACGAAGAAATGAAGCAGGCCGGCGCCCCGCTGGACGTACGCGAGCGCATCGAGACCGTTTATGCCCGCAACGGCTTCGACAGCATCGACAAAAGCGACCTGCGGGGGCGTTTCCGCTGGTGGGGCCTGTACACCCAGCGCGAACAGGGCTACGACGGCACGTTCACGGGCGACGACAACGCGGACTTGCTGGAAGCCAGGTACTTCATGATGCGGGTGCGGTGCGACGGCGGTGCGCTGTCGGCGGCCGCGCTGCGCACGGTGGGCCAGATCTCTACCGAATTCGGCCGCGACACCGCCGACATCACCGACCGCGAAAACGTCCAGTACCACTGGATCGAGGTGGAGAACGTACCCGAAATCTGGCGGCGGCTGGCCGAGGTCGGCCTGCAGACCGCCGAGGCGTGCGGTGACTGCCCCCGTGTGATCCTGGGTTCACCATTGGCCGGGGAGTCGCTCGACGAGGTTCTCGACCCCAGTTGGGCGATCGAGGAGATCGCGCGCCGCTACATCGGTCAGCCCGACTTCGCCGACCTGCCGCGCAAGTACAAGACCGCGATCTCGGGTCTGCAGGATGTGGTGCACGAGGTCAACGACATCGCGTTTATCGGCGTCAACCATCCAGAGCACGGCCCGGGGCTGGACCTGTGGGTGGGCGGCGGGTTGTCGACCAACCCGATGCTGGCCCAGCGGGTCGGCGCCTGGGTGCCGCTCGAGGAGGTGCCCGAGGTGTGGCACGCGGTGACCTCGATCTTCCGCGACTACGGCTACCGACGGCTGCGGTCCAAGGCGCGGCTGAAGTTCCTCATCAAGGACTGGGGTATTGAAAAATTCCGTGAAGTTCTCGAACAGGAGTACCTCAAGCGTCCACTGATCGACGGTCCGGCTCCCCAGCCGCTGAAGCACCCGATCGACCACGTCGGTGTGCAACGGCTCAAGAACGGTCTCAACGCGGTGGGCGTCGCCTCGATCGCGGGACGGGTGTCGGGCACCATCCTCACCACGGTGGCCGACCTCGCCCAGCGGGCCGGCTCGGACCGGATCCGGCTCACCCCCTACCAGAAGCTGGTGATCCTCGACGTGCCCGACGACAAGCTCGATGCGCTGATCGCTGGTCTGGAGGCGCTGGGCCTGCACTCGCAGCCCTCGCATTGGCGCCGGAATGTGATGGCGTGCACCGGGATTGAGTTTTGCAAATTATCTTTCGCCGAAACTCGGGTCAAGGCACAGTCTTTGGTGCCCGACCTCGAACACCGCCTCGCGGATATCAACGAGCAACTCGACGTGCCCATCACCGTCAACATCAACGGATGTCCGAATTCATGCGCGCGCATTCAGGTCGCCGATATCGGACTCAAGGGCCAGATGGTCGACGACGGACAGGGCGGCTCGGTCGAGGGTTTCCAGGTTCACCTGGGCGGCAGCCTGGGTCTGGACAGCGGGTTCGGTCGAAAGCTGCGTCAGCACAAGGTGACCAGCGACGAGCTCGGCGACTACATCGAGCGGGTCACACGCAACTTCCTGAAATATCGCGACGAGGGTGAACGTTTCGCACAGTGGGCAATGAGGGCAGACGAGGACGATTTGCGATGAGCGAACGAACAACCAGGCTTCCAGAAGCCGAACTGCGTGCGCTTGCCGCCCGCGGGGCGGCCGAATTGGAGGGCGCCAGCGCCGCCGACGTGTTGCGATGGACTGACGAGACATTCGGCGGCATCAACGGGCCCCGCGGCTGGGCCACCTGCAACTATGTGGTGGCCTCCAGCATGCAGGAGGCCGTGCTGATCGATCTGGCGGCCAAGGCGCGTCCGGGTGTGCCCGTTGTATTCCTGGACACCGGCTACCACTTCGTGGAGACGATCGGCACCCGCGACGCGATCGAGTCCGTTTATGACATCCGGGTGCTCAACGTCACTCCCGAGCAGAGCGTCGCCCAGCAAGACAGACTGCTGGGCAAGGACCTGTTTGCGCGCGATCCGGGAGAATGCTGCCGGCTGCGCAAGGTCGAGCCGCTCGGCAAGACGCTGCGGGGGTTCTCGGCGTGGGTGACCGGGCTGCGCCGGTCGGAAACGGCGACCCGTGCGAACGCACCGGTGGTCGGTTTCGACGAGGGCTTCAAGCTGGTCAAGGTCAACCCGATGGCGACGTGGACCGACGAGGACGTGCAGAACTACATTGACGAGCACAGTGTGCTCGTCAATCCGCTTATCTACGAGGGGTATTCATCGATAGGCTGCGAGCCCTGCACGGCCAAGCCGTTGGCGGGTGCCGACCCGCGCAGCGGACGCTGGCAGGGCCGGGCCAAGACCGAATGCGGTTTGCACGCGTCGTAGTGACAGCGCGCAAACAGGCGACGACCCGCCCGTCAGGCCGACGTCAACGTGTTCTCGTCCTCATCGGCCGCGTCCGCGCTACTCACGTTGGTTGATTTTAGGGCGATCGGCGGAACCCGGGTGGCACGCACGTAGACCGTGTCGCCGTCGCGCAGGGCCAGCGCCTCCGCGTCACCACGGGTGATCTGGGCGGTGAAGAAGCCCCCGGTGGCGGCGCTGGTCAACTCGACCCGGACCTCGAAACCCAGCGTTACCACCCGGTCGACGACGGCGCGCACCACGCCGACGGAATCGGCGGTGCCGTCTCCGCCGGCGATCGCCATCTGGGGGTTGCGACCCACCCGGATGTCATGCGGGCGCACCAGGATGCCGTTAAGGGTGGATACCGCACCGAGGAACGACATCACGAACGCGTTCACCGGGGAGTCGTAGACGTCGGTTGGGGAACCGATCTGCTCGATGCGGCCATGGTTCAACACGGCGATGCGGTCGGCGACGTCCAGTGCCTCGGCCTGGTCGTGGGTGACCAGCACCGTGGTCACGTGCACCTCGTCGTGCAGGCGCCGCAGCCACGCCCGCAGATCCTCGCGCACCTTGGCATCCAGCGCGCCGAACGGCTCGTCGAGCAGGAGCACTTGCGGATCGACGGCCAGCGCCCGGGCCAATGCCATCCGCTGTCGCTGACCGCCGGACAGCTGATTCGGGTAGCGAGCCTGCAGCCCGCTCAGTCCCACCACCTCTAGCAGGTTGTCCACTTTGGCTTTGATCTCGGCTTTGGGTCGCTTGCGGACCTTGAGCCCGTAGGCCACGTTGTCGCGGACCGTCAAATGCTTGAACGCCGCATAGTGCTGGAACACGAAGCCGATGCCGCGGCGCTGCGGTGGCACCCGGGTCACGTCACGGCCGTAGATCGTGACGGTTCCCGTGTCGGGCTCATCGAGACCGGCGATGGCACGCAGCAGGGTTGACTTGCCCGAACCGCTGGGACCCAGCAATGCCGTCAGCGAGCCGGTGGGCACGACGAAGTCCACGTGGTCCAGAGCGACGTAATCGCCATACCTTTTGTTCGCGTCACGCACGATGATGGCGAGGTCGTCGCGATTGGTGCCGGCATCAGTCACGGTCATTCCCCTCGTCAGGCCTGTCTGGCCGCTCGCGTGCGGCGCGCATCAAGCGCCACCTGGAAAACCAACACCAGCACGGCAACTCCCATCAGCAGCGTGGACAGCGCGTAGGCGCCGTACTCCGCGCCGCGGTTGTAGCGGTCAGAGACCAGCAGTGTCAGTGTCTGCGACTTCCCCGGCAAGTTCGACGACACCATGAGCACGGCACCGTATTCCCCCAGGGTACGTGCGATGGTCAAGACGATGCCGTACGTCAGGCCCCATCGGATGGACGGCAGGGTGATCCGCCAGAAGGTCTGCCACCAGCCCGAACCGAGGGTGGCGGCCGCCTCCTCCTGATCGGTTCCCAGCTCGTGCAGCACCGGCTCCACTTCACGCACCACGAAAGGCAGCGTGACGAAGATGCTGGCGAGCACAATGCCCGGCAGGCCGAAGATGATCTTGAACCCGAGGTCTTGCTCCACGAACCCGAGCGCACCGGCCGACCCCCACAACACGATCAACGCCACGCCCACAATGACGGGCGATACCGCGAACGGCAGATCGATGACGGCCTGCAGCACGCCCTTGCCACGAAACCTGTTGCGCGCGAGAACCAATGCCGTGGGAATACCGAAGACGACGTTGAGGGGCACCACGATGGCCACCACCAGAAGCGTCAGATTCAGCGCCGATATCGCAGCGGGGGTGCTCACCCAGGCGTAGAACTGGCCGAGCCCGGGTTGAAAGGTCCGCCACAGGATCAACGTCACCGGGACGACGAGCAGGACGAAGATATATCCGAGCGCGACGAATCGCAACCAATAGCGCACTCCCGCAGACGATGTCATGCAGACAGCTCCTCTCGCTTGGCCGCGCGCCCGCCCACGATCCGCAGGATGAGCAGCACGACAAACGAAATGGCCAGCAAGACAATCGATATTGCGGCAGCGCCGGTGCGGTCGTCGTTCTCGATCAAGGTGCGTATCCACTGCGACGACACTTCGGTCTTGCCAGGCACAGCGCCACCGATGAGCACCACGGATCCGAACTCACCGATCGCCCGTGAAAATGCCAGGCCGGCACCGGATAGCAACGCCGGCAGCAGCGACGGCAGCACGACGGAGGTGAAGATTTTACGTCCGCTGGCACCGAGCGACGCCGCGGCCTCTTCGGTTTCGCGGTCCAATTCGAGTAGTACCGGCTGGACGGCGCGCACCACGAACGGCAACGTGACAAACGCCAGCGCCGCGGTCACACCCCATGCTGTGTGCTGCAGATGCAGGCCGACCGGGCTGTTGTTGCCGTACAACGCCAGCATCACCAGGCTCGCGACGATGGTGGGCAGCGCGAACGGCAGATCGATGATCGCGTCGACGAGCCGCTTGCCCGGAAAGTCATCACGCACCAGCACCCACGCGATCACCAGGCCGAAACCCAGGTTGAGCACGGTGACCCCCGCTGAAATCGTCAGGGTCACCCGGAACGACTCGACCGCGGCATTCGATGAGACCGCGAGCCAGAAGGCCTGCCAGCCGCCACCCGCGGATTGCCAGGCGATTGCCGCCAGCGGCAACAACACGATCACCGACAGCCACACCGTGGCCGCGCCGACCCGAAGGGCGGTGGTCCCGCGGCCGCGCCCGGCAAGCGGTCCCGGTGGCACGTCACCGTTGTGCTCGGGCCGGATTGCCGCCGGGTCCGGCGTGATGGTCGTCATCCGGTGGCCTTCGTGTAGATCTTGGTGATGCTGCCGGTGGTCTTGTCGAACAATTGCGGATCCGCCGTGGCCCAGCCACCCAGGTCGGCGATGGTCCACAGTTTCGTCGGCACCGGGTACTGGTTTCGGTAGTCGGCGGCGACGCCCGGATCGACCGGGCGGAAACCCGCCTGCGCCCAAACCTTTTGAGCCGCAGCCGTGTACTGGAAGTTCTTGAAGGCGACGGCGGCATCCAGATGCGGGCTGGTGTTGACCACGGCCACCGGATTGTCGATCCTGAAGGTCTGCGGCAAATTGATGTGTTCGACCGGCTTTCCCGCCCGCTCGGTGGCGATGGCCTCGTTCTCGTAGCTGATCAGTACGTCGCCACTGCCCTGAATGAAGACATCGGTGGCTTCCCGCCCCGACCCGGGACGCAGTTTGACGTGTTCGGTCACCAACTTTTTGATGAAATCCACACCGGCGTCGCGATGGGCGCCGCCTTCGCTCTTGACGGCGTACGGTGCGAGCAGGTTCCATTTGGCCGATCCTGAACTCAGCGGACTGGGGGTGATGACCTCGACTCCCGGCCGTAACAGGTCATCCCAATCCCTGATGTTCTTCGGATTGCCCTTTCGCACCACCAGCGTGACCACGGAGCCGAACGGGATTCCCTTGGTGGCGTCGACATTCCAGTCCTTGGAAACCTTGCCGGCCTTCACCAGACGAGCGATGTCCGGTTCGACGGAGAAGTTGACGACATCGGCCGGCTTGCCGTCGACAACGCCGCGGGACTGATCACCCGACGCCCCATAGGAAGTGACGACTTGCACGCCCTTGCCCTCATCGGAGGCGTTGAACGCCGGAATTATCTTGCTCCACCCCGGTTCTGGGACCGAGTAGGCGACCAGGGTGATGCTGGTTCGCGCGTTGGACAGTCCGCCGCCACCGACGGCATCACTGGCACCGCCGTGGCATCCGGCGATGAGGCCGGCGATCAGGGCGAAGGCGAGGACGGGCCGCCAACCTGATGCGGTCCTGATGTGCATTGCGGGCCTTCCGATGTGGAACATATGGGATTTCGGTCCCGTTACCGCGGATAGGCACCTAGAACTTCAGGAGAATTCGAAAACTCCAGACCAGACCGGGTACGGGTGTGGCAGTCAACGACAACAGTGCACGAAGGCATAGCAGCCCGGAATGCCAAATGCCATGCGCATGGCCGGAAGCCTAACAGGAATTGACGTTGCCGCCACCGCAGCGGGCGCCGAGCGAACGGCATCCCCGCTAGTGGTGCATCAGGTGGGTTACCAGCCATGTGACGACGACCAGCGCCACCAGGATGGCGAGAACCAGCGTGACATGCGACCGCGGCATGGGCCCTACTCGGATGTCGCGTCAGCGTGGCGGGCGCGGCGCATCAGCTCGATGCCCTTGCCGAGCAGGCCATCCAACAGGGCCGCCGCGGCGTAGGCCACCACCAGCACGATCGGCACCACCACCATGGCCTGCAGTACGAAAGGGAGCCCCGAAAGCCAAAGCTCGTTGCCGTCCCACCAATCGAGGAACGCGTTCACGGGGCCCACCCTATTCGGCACCGCTGCCGAAGACCAATATGAGGACCGGCGCATGGCTACCGTCCCGAGGCCACGACCTGCCCGATCGACGGCGCCGGACCGGCGGGCACGGTGCTCGCCCGCCGTTGTCCGTCCCGGCATCAACATCACGGCGACGGAAAAGCACGCCGACCTCGTGTGCGCGGCCCGAACTCGCCCGCGTATGCGCTTTACGCAGGGGATACGCGCGCGCCACGCCACCTCGGCGAAAGGTTGGACGCGAGACCGCTGAGCAGCGATGATGTCCAGATGGTTCTGCATGCCCAATCCGAAGACCAGCCGGCCGACGCCATGCCCGAGGATGCGTTCCAAGCCACCTCCGCAGCGTCGCTGTCGTCGTCCATCGACTTGCGCACGCCGGGGCCCCTCGCTCCCAGCGCCGCCCTCCGGAACCCGTTCCCGCCCATCGCCGACTACGCGTTCCTGTCAGACTGGGAAACCACCTGCCTGATCTCCCCGGCCGGCTCGGTCGAATGGCTGTGCGTGCCGCGACCGGACTCCCCCAGCGTCTTCGGCGCGATCTTGGACCGCAGCGCCGGCCACTTCCGGCTGGGCCCCTACGGCGTCTCGGTGCCCTCGGCCCGCCGGTACCTTCCCGGCAGCCTCATCATGGAGACCACCTGGCAGACCCACACCGGGTGGCTCATCGTGCGTGACGCGCTGGTCATGGGGCCCTGGCACGACCTAGAGCGGCGGTCGCGGACGCATCGCCGCACGCCGATGGACTGGGATGCCGAGCACATCCTGCTACGCACCGTGCGGTGCGTCAGCGGCACCGTCGAATTGATGATGAGCTGCGAGCCGGCGTTCGACTATCACCGCGTCGGCGCCGCCTGGGAGTACTCCGCTAACGCGTACGGCGAGGCCGTCGCGCGCGCCACCAAGGAACCCGACGCCCACCCGACGCTGCGGCTCACCAGCAACCTGCGCATCGGGCTGGAAGGCCGGGAGGCACGCGCGCGCACCCGGATGAAAGAAGGCGACGACGTGTTCGTCGCGCTGAGCTGGACCAAACACCCGGCGCCGCAGACGTACCAGGAGGCCGCCGACAAGATGTGGCAGACCACCGAGTGCTGGCGGCAGTGGATCAACATCGGTAACTTCCCCGACCATCCGTGGCGCGCGTACCTGCAGCGCAGCGCGCTGACGCTGAAGGGCCTGACCTACTCGCCCACCGGTGCGCTGCTGGCGGCCAGCACCACCTCGCTGCCGGAAACGCCGCAGGGCGAACGCAATTGGGATTACCGCTACGCCTGGGTGCGCGACTCGACGTTCGCGTTGTGGGGTCTGTACACGCTGGGGCTGGACCGCGAGGCCGACGATTTCTTCGCCTTCATCGCCGACGTCTCCGGCGCCAACCACAACGAGCGGCACCCGCTGCAGGTGATGTACGGCGTGGGTGGCGAGCGCAGCCTGGTCGAAGAAGAGCTGCATCACCTGTCCGGCTATGACCATGCCCGCCCGGTGCGCATCGGCAACGGCGCCTACGACCAGGTCCAGCACGATATCTGGGGTTCCATCCTGGATTCGTTCTACCTGCACGCCAAGTCGCGCGAGCAAGTCCCGGAGACGTTGTGGCCGGTGCTCAAGAAGCAGGTGGAGGAGGCGATCAAGCACTGGCGCGAGCCGGACCGCGGCATCTGGGAGGTGCGCGGGGAACCGCAGCACTTCACGTCGTCAAAGGTGATGTGCTGGGTGGCGCTCGATCGCGGAGCCAAGCTGGCCGACCGGCAGGGTGAGAAGAGCTATGCCCAGCAGTGGCGGGCAATCGCCGAGGAGATCAAGAACGACATCCTGCAGCACGGGGTGGACTCCCGCGGGGTGTTCACCCAGCGCTACGGCAGCGACGCGCTGGATGCCTCGCTGCTGCTGGTGGTGCTGACGCGGTTCCTGCCGCCCGATGACCCGCGGGTGCGCAACACGGTCGTGGCGATCGCCGACGAACTCACCCAGGAAGGCCTGGTGCTGCGCTACCGGGTCGAGGAGACCGACGACGGGCTGTCCGGCGAGGAGGGCACCTTCACGATCTGCTCATTCTGGCTGGTGTCGGCGCTGGTCGAAATCGGGGAGGTGCGGCGCGCCAAACGCCTGTGTGAGCGGCTACTGTCCTACGCCAGCCCACTGCACCTCTACGCCGAGGAGATCGAGCCGCGCACCGGCCGGCAGCTGGGCAACTTCCCGCAGGCGTTCACCCACCTGGCGCTGATCAACGCGGTGGTGCACGTCATCCGCGCTGAGGAGGAAGCCGACGGCTCTGGGATGTTCCAGCCCGCAAACGCACCCATGTAGTGGCGATCGCGAGCGCGGCGATCGCGAGCGCGGCGAAGCCGGGCGAAGCGGGTCGCCACCATCAGGTAGTCAGTGGCGATCGCGAGCGCGGCGAAGCCGGGCGAAGCGGGTCGCCACCATCAGGTAGCTACCCGAACGCGGCGAAGCGCGCGGTGTCAGCCCAGAGCGCTGACCTTGTCCATCAGGGCACGCGCGATGTCGGTGGCGCTGGAGTTGATGTCCGCCGATCCCGGGTCAGAGGACCGTCGGCCGCCGAAGAACACCACCTCAACCTCGACGAGGCAGTTCGACCGGACGCCGATGGCGCGCGCCTGTGGTGTGGGCCGCAGGGGCGGCATGTTGGGCAGTATCGATGTCGCGGTTTTGGTGGCCGCGACGGTGGAATCGGTGGCGCGGACATCGCTGATGACGTTCGTTGTGCTGATCGGACCTGACTGTTCCGATGTCGTCATGCCGTTGCACTGCTGCCACTGCTGGGAGAACTGCGCGAACAACGCCTGGGCCTGCGTGGCCGATGGGAGCGTGACCACGCCTTCCTCAACCACGATCACCTGCGCCGGTTCGCCATTGTTCCACCACGACTCCGACGCAACGTCTTTCACGTCGGCGGACCGGTAGACGCCGTGCTGCAACATCGCCGTCACGCCCAGGCAACCGGCCTGCGACGTCGATCGCTTGACCTGATAAAGCTTCTCGGGCCCGCCGAATTCGGCCGGATCCCGCGCCACGAAGGTCTGATTGAGCATCCGCGAGAGCGTCGCGCCGTCGAGAAGCACTTGCTTGACCGTCGTGCCGCGCAGCGGTCCGGGCTTCAGGTTTGGCGCCGGCTTGGCCGTGCCCGCCACTACTCCACCGCAACCCGTCGCCAACGCGGCAACCGCCACCAGCGCCGTCGCCATCCCACGTATTCGCATGGCTATTTTTTGCCCTTGTCCCCCGCGGCGTCGGCGGACAGCGCCGCAACGAACGCCTCCTGCGGCACATCGACGCGCCCGATGGTTTTCATCCGCTTCTTGCCTTCCTTCTGCTTTTCCAGAAGTTTGCGTTTACGGGTGATGTCGCCGCCGTAGCACTTGGACAACACGTCCTTACGGATCGCGCGAATGTTCTCGCGCGCAATGATTTTCGATCCGATGGCGGCCTGGACAGGCACCTCGAACTGCTGACGCGGGATGAGCTCTTTGAGCTTGGTGGTCATCTTGTTGCCGTAGGCCGATGCCCCGTCCTTGTGCACGATCGCACTGAACGCGTCGACCGCCTCGCCCTGCAACAGAATGTCGACCTTGACCAATTGAGCCTCCTGCTCGCCGGCCTCCTCGTAGTCGAGGCTGGCGTAGCCGCGGGTGCGTGACTTCAGCGAGTCGAAGAAGTCGAAGATGATCTCGCCCAGCGGCATGGTGTAGCGCAACTCGACCCGTTCGGGCGACAGGTAATCCATGCCGCCCAGCTCGCCGCGGCGCGACTGGCACAGTTCCATGATGGTGCCGATGAATTCGCTCGGCGCGATGATCGTCGTCTTGACCACCGGCTCGTAGACCTCGCGGATCTTGCCCTCCGGCCAATCCGACGGGTTGGTCACCCGGATCTCGGTGTCGTCCTCTTTGATCACGCGATAGACCACGTTGGGCGACGTGGAGATCAGGTCTAGATTGAACTCGCGCTCCAGGCGCTCCCGGGTGATCTCCATGTGCAGCAGACCCAAGAAGCCGCAACGGAATCCGAAGCCCAGCGCCACCGACGTCTCGGGCTCGTAGGTCAAGGCGGCGTCGTTGAGTTGCAGGCGGTCCAGGGCGTCGCGCAGAACCGGGTAGTCCGAACCGTCCACCGGATACAGACCCGAGTAGACCATCGGCTTGGGTTCGCGGTATCCGGTCAGCGCTTCGGCGGCACCGTGGCGGGCCGTCGTCACGGTGTCACCCACCTTGGATTGACGGACGTCCTTGACGCCGGTGATCAGGTAACCCACCTCCCCGACGCCGAGGCCGTCGCTGGCCTTCGGCTCAGGCGAGACGATGCCGACCTCGAGCAGTTCGTGGGTGGCGCCGGTCGACATCATTGCGATGCGTTCGCGCGGGGTGATCTTGCCGTCGACCACCCGGACGTAGGTCACCACGCCGCGGTAGATGTCGTAGACCGAGTCGAAGATCATCGCCCGCAGTGGGGCGTCGGCCTCACCCTGCGGGGGCGGCACCTCGCGCACCACGTGATCGAGCAGGTCGGCGACGCCGTCTCCGGTCTTGCCGGAGACGCGCAGCACGTCACCCGGCTCGCAACCGATGATATGGGCGATCTCGGCGGCGTAACGGTCCGGGTCGGCGGCGGGCAGGTCGATCTTGTTGAGCACCGGAATGATGTGCAGGTCGCGGTCCAGTGCCAGGTAGAGATTGGCCAAGGTCTGCGCCTCGATGCCCTGCGCGGCGTCGACCAGCAGCACCGCACCCTCGCACGCCTCCAGTGCGCGCGACACCTCGTAGGTGAAGTCGACGTGGCCCGGGGTGTCGATCAGGTGCAGCACGTAATCGGTGTCGCCGACTTTCCACGGCAGGCGCACGTTCTGGGCCTTGATGGTGATCCCGCGTTCGCGCTCGATGTCCATCCGGTCCAGGTACTGGGCACGCATCGATCGCTCGTCGACGACGCCGGTGAGCTGGAGCATCCGGTCGGCCAGCGTGGACTTGCCATGGTCGATGTGGGCGATGATGCAGAAGTTCCGAATCTGCGCCGGCGCAGTGAAGGTCTTGTCGGCGAAACTGCTGATGGGAATCTCCTGGTGCGTGCAAGCTTATCGGGGCGCTGCGCGGCCGTTTCCGGGGCGTTCGCGGGTATGTCCAGCGTATCCAGACAGGGCCGCCGGAACCTACTTGGACACAATCGCACCCCGCCGCTCGCGTCTATGCTGCGAATATGCCGTCTCCCCGAAAGTCTCAGTGGAAGACGTTTCAGCGGTTCGCCGAGAACTTCGTATTCAACAACGCCCCTCGCCTCGTCCGACAGGTGCAGAACTCCCAGACCGTGCTGCGTGAGCTGCAGCAGGCGGTGCGGATCACCGCGAATGTCATCGCCGCGGTGGCGCCCCCACCTTCCGACACGCCCGTCTCCGGCCGGCCGGTGACCAGCGGCAGCCTGCCGACCGCGCAACGCGCCCGCAAGCTGGTGTACGCGCCGAGCCTCGACGGCCGGGCCGATCCCGGCGAGATCGTCTGGACCTGGGTGGTCTACGAGGACGACCCCACGCGGGGCAAGGACCGCCCCGTCCTGGTCGTGGGGCGAGACCGTAGCGTTCTGCTGGGCTTGATGGTGTCCAGCCAGGAGCGCCACGCCGCGGATCACGACTGGGTCGGAATTGGTTCCGGCCCTTGGGATTACGAGGGCAGGCCAAGTTGGGTCCGGTTGGACCGGGTGCTCGACGTGCCCGAAGAGGGCATTCGCCGTGAAGGCGCCATCCTGGATCGCGAGATCTTCGATGTGGTGGCCGCGCGATTGCGCGCCGAGTACTCCTGGCGCTAGCGCGTCCGGCGATGCGCCGAGCGTGCACTCACGGCGAGAAAACGACTTCGTCTTCGCCGTGAGTGCACGTTCGGCGAGCGGGGCCGCGCCGGGCGATCCGCCGAGCCTGGGCGATCAGCCCTGGGTGATGTAGGACTGCAGCTGTCGCTGCTCGGCCTCAAGTTCTTCCATCCGGGTCTTCACGACGTCACCGATGCTGACGATGCCGATCAGCTTCTTGCCGTCGAGCACCGGCACATGCCGCACCCGATTCTTGGTCATCAACACGCTGATGGCGTCGACCTCGTCGGTCTTGGCGCAGGTGGCCAGCATCGAGGTCATGATCTTGGACACCGGGCGCGACAGCACGCTCGCGCCATGCGTGTGCAGCTGGCGCACCACGTCACGCTCCGACACGATGCCGACCACACCCTCGTCGCCGACCACGACCATGGCGCCGATGTTTTGGTCGCTCAACCCCGCAAGCAGCTCGCGAACCGTCGCGTCCGGATTGATGGTCACCACCGCCGCGCCCTTGTTTCGCAAGACGTCCGCTATCCGCATCGAGGCCTCCAGCCGGGTTGTGATCCGCTTCACACCAGGTTACGGGTTCCTCGCGCGGCGGAAAAGCCACCAGAGAAACCTCATACAGATCGTGTCCAAAACGGTGAAAGCGCGGCTGATCCCTCGGTTGGCCCACCCGCAGGCACCGGGGGCTTGCAAGATGGGTCCATGATCGAGGTCACGCTGCTGGGCACCGGAAGTCCGATTCCCGATCCGAACCGCGCCGGGCCGTCAACTCTGGTGCGTGCCGGCGGGCAGGTGTTCCTGGTCGACTGCGGGCGTGGCGTGCTGCAGCGCGCGGCCGCGGTCGGGGTGGGCGCGGCCGGAGTGTCGGCGTTGCTGCTCACCCACCTGCACAGCGACCACATCGGGGACCTCGGCGATGTCCTCATCACGCGGTGGATCGGCACGTTCACCCCGGATCCCGCGCCGCTGCCCATCATCGGACCGCCCGGCACCGCCGAGGTGGTCGCGGCGACGCTGAACGCGTTCCGGCACGACATCGGCTACCGGATCGCCCATCACAGCGACCTCAACGAGCCGCCGGCGGTGGATGTCCGCGAGTACACCGACGGCCCCGTCTGGGACCACGACGGGGTGGGCATTCGGGTGGCCCCGACCGATCACCGGCCGGTGGCCCCGACCATCGGTTTTCGGGTCGATCACCAGGGCGCCTCGGTGGTGCTCGCCGGTGACACCATTCCCTGTGCCGGCCTGGATGAGCTGGCGGCGGGCGCCGACGCGCTGGTGCACACCGTGATCCGCAAGGACATCGTCGTCACCATCCCCCAGCAGCGGCTGCAGGACATCTGCGACTACCACTCGTCAGTTGAGGAAGCGGCGGCGACCGCGGCCCGCGCGGGGGTGGGCACCCTTGTCATGACGCATTACGTGCCGGCGCTGGTACCCGGCCAGGAAGAACAGTGGCGGGCCCTGGCGGCGACGCAGTTCGGTGGGCGCATCGAACTCGGTGACGATCTGCACCGGGTCCAGGTCGAGGCATCCACATGACGATCGCCGGCGGCGGCTCACCGGACCGGCGAACCTCGTTGCGCCGCAGGCGATAGGGCAACGCTCGCCACCATCAGCCAGGTGAGCGCCAGGACCCGCGCGACCGGCAGGATGACGCCCAGCGCCGGCCAGATCAGCACCACCACGGTCACTTCCGCGAGGACGGCCGTCGCCAGACCGATCCGGGTGACCGATCTGGGCAGCACTCCCGTGCCGGCCGCCGCGATTGCGCCGACCAGCAGCCCCAACGCCGCAATGTGGCCCGGGCCGCCGGTGAGGAATACCAGTAAGTACAGCGCTCTGACCAACGCCGCGTCAGCTCCAACTTCCGGTATCGACAACGTCCAGCCCAGCAGTCCAGCCAGGCCGAGCGCACCGGCGGCCAAGGCGCCACCGGTCAGAGCGATCGCGGCGGATCTGCTGCTTGCCTCGAGTTGCCGCAGCCGGGCACCGGCGATCGCCGCGTAGAGCGCCAGCGGCACCGACGACGCGAACGTCGCAACGGCGACGATGCGCACGGCCACCGACTGGGCACGGACGTAGCTCGTGACGGCACTTGCCGGCCCGTAAGGCAACGGCATGACGCCGCCCACGGCAACCCCGATCGCGATGCCGCCGATGAGCAGACCGATGCAGGCCAGGGATAGCGGCACCAGGGGCCCCCAGCCACGCCCGGGTGGGTTCCCATCGCGCCGAGCCGCGCCCTCGGCTGAATCATTCATTCCTGCAACGGTATCCCCGGGGTCGGCCACTGTCGGCGAATATCACCGGGCTAGGCCAGCCGGGTCACCTCCACGATCACGTCGAGGTCGGTGGCGCCCTCGCCGGAATAGATGCCCTTCAACGGGGAGACGTCGGCGTAGTCGCGGCCCGCGCCCACGCCGACGTACTGCTCGGTGATCTCGGTGTCGTTGGTGGGGTCATAGCTCCACCAGGCACCAGTCCACGCCTCGATCCAGGCGTGGCTTCGCCCATCCACGGTGTCCCCGACCACGGCCTCGCGTTTGGGATGGAGGTAGCCCGAGACGTAATGCGCCGGAATTCCCATGCTGCGCAACAACATCAGCGACAGGTGCACGAAGTCCTGGCAGACGCCCTTGCCCTGTTTGAGCGCGTCCAGCCCCGACGAGGCCACGCTGGTGGTTCCGGGAAGGTATTCGAGTTCATTGCGCACCCAATCGGCGGCGGCGACAACGGCCTCGGCCGGCTTGTGGGACTTGCTGATCTTTTTGCCCACCGACGCCACCCGCTTGCTGGCCGGCGTGTGCTCGGTGGGGCGCAGCAGCTCGTCGTAGCGATCGATCACTACCTCCGATTGCAGGTCGCCCCAACCGACTTCCGACATCAGCGGTTCGGCTCGCTCGGTTTCGACGACCGAGGATGACATCACCGTGAGATCTGTGTGGGGGGCGTGCAGGTCGAACGCCGTGACCGCGGTGCCCCAGTAGTCGATGTAGCGGTAGGACCGCGTTGCCGGGATGGTTTCGACCCGGTTGAGGATGACGTTCTGCCGGGTGTTCGACCGCGGGGTCAGCCGGGCCTCGTTGTAGGAGGCGGTCACCGGCGACTGGTAGGCGTATCCCGTGGTGTGCACGACGCGCAGCCGCCACATCAGCCGTCCCCTTTCCTGCGGACCAGCCGGGCGCGTTGGCCCGCGTCCGACCACGCCACCCAGGGCGTCACGTGAAAGTACTGCAGCGCCAACGCCTCTCCGACGTCATGGCAGGTCCGCTGCAGCCCGGCCAGACGGCTCTCCAGCGATTCCAGCAGCGCTCCCGGCTGGACGAACTCCAACTCGCTGCGCGCCTGACCGAGCAGCCGCTGCGCCTCGGCGGTGGCCCCAATCCGGCTCTGTCGGTTGTGGACGAGTTCGTCCAAGTTGTGTTCGGCCAGTCGCAGCGAGTAGAACACCGAACGCGGAAACAGCCGGTCCAACAACATGAATTCGACGACCCGGCCCGCATCCAACACACCACGGTAAGTCCGCAGGTAGGTGTCGTGGGCGCCCGCCGAACGCAACAGCGTCACCCACGCCGGGGACGAGGCGCTGTCCCCGACCCGCGACAGCAACAGCCGCACCGTCATGTCGACCCGTTCGATCGCCCGACCCAATACCATGAACCGGTAGCCGTCGTCGCGGGACAGCGTCGAGTCGGCCAGGCCGGCGAACATCGCCGCGCGTCGTTCGATGAACGACAAGAAGTCGTGCGGCCCAAGGCGTTTGGCGGCACGCTCCCGTTCAGGCAGGGCATGATAGGTGGTGTTGAGGCACTCCCAGATCTCGCTGGACGTCACCTCGCGCGCTGACTTCGCGTTCTCGCGTGCCGAGGTGATGGCGTCGACGATCGAGCAGCCACCCTGGGTGTTGGTGCTGTAGGCCACCAAGTCGGTCAACGACCACACATCCAGGTGGTGATCCGGCGGGTCGATGCCGAGCACCCGCAGCAAAAGGCGCGAAGCCTGGTCCGGGTCGACGCTGGAGTCCTCGAGCAACTGGTGCAGCGCCACGTCCAGGATGCGGGCGGTGTCGTCGGCGCGCTCGACGTAGCGGCCGATCCAGTACAGCGCCTCGGCGTTACGAGCCAGCATCGTGCACCGCCCTTTGTTGCTGCTGCTGCTCGAGCTGCTCGCGCCGGGGCAGTTCGGTGGGCTGCGCCTGCTGAGACGACATGGACGTCAGCCGCGACGCGTCTTCCAACGGGTCGGGCATCGAGGTGGGCAGCGAGCGCACCACCTCAGCCGCCTCGAGCTCATGGTCGCCGGCCGCCGCACGCGACGCCAGCACCCAGGTGTCCTTGGAGCCGCCGCCCTGACTGGAGTTGACCACCCGCGACCCCTCGACCAGGGCCACCCGGCTCAGCCCGCCGGGCAGCACCCACACGTCGTCGCCGTCGTTGACCGCGAACGGTCGCAGATCCACGTAGCGGGGCGCCAGGGTATTGCCGATCTGCGTCGGCACCGTCGACAGTTCCATCATCGGCTGCGCGATCCAGCTCCGGGGATCGTCGCGAATCTTCTTGGCGACCGCAGCCAACTCCTTGTCCGAGGCCTCCGGACCGAACACGATGCCGTAGCCGCCGGACCCCTCCACCGGCTTGAGAACCAACTCGTCGATGCGGTCCAGCACCGCTTCGCGCTCGTCATCGAGCCAGCAGCGCAAGGTCTCCACGTTGGCCAGCAGGGGCTTTTCGCCCAGGTAGTACTCGATCATGGTGGGGACGTAGGTGTAGACGAGTTTGTCGTCGCCGACGCCGTTGCCGATAGCGCTGGAGATGGAGACATTGCCGGCGCGCGCGGCGTTGACCAGGCCGGCCACTCCCAGCACCGAGTCGGCGCGGAACTGCAGCGGGTCCAAGAAGGCGTCGTCGATGCGCCGATAGATGACGTCGACCTGGCGCTCGCCCTCGGTGGTGCGCATGTACACCTGGTTGTCGCGGCAGAACAGGTCGCGCCCTTCGACCAGCTCGACACCCATCTGGCGGGCCAGCAGGGAATGCTCGAAATAGGCCGAGTTGTACACACCGGGGGTCAGCACCACCACCGTCGGGTCGGCCTCGTTGGTGGCCGCGGAGTTGCGCAGCGCCCGCAGCAGGTGCGAGGCGTAGTCGTCGACGGCGCGCACCCGGTGGGTCGCGAACAGGTTCGGAAAGACGCGCGCCATGGTGCGCCGGTTCTCCATGACATAGGACACACCCGACGGCGAGCGCAGGTTGTCCTCGAGGACCCGCCAGACCCCCTTTTCATCGCGGATCAGATCGATGCCCGCCACGTGGATGCGCACGCCGTTGGGCGGGACGATGCCCATCGCCTGCCGGTGGAAATGTTCGCAGGAGGTGACCAGGCGGCGTGGGATGACATTGTCGTTCAATATCTCCTGGTCACCGTAGATGTCATCGAGGTACATCTCGAGCGCCTTGACCCGCTGGGTGATGCCGCGCTCCAGGCGCGTCCACTCGGCGGCCGAGATAACCCGGGGCACCAGGTCCAGCGGAAACGGCCGTTCCTGGCCTGATAACGAGAAGGTGATCCCCTGGTCGAGGAAGGCGCGGGATAGCGCTTCGGCGCGAGCTTTCAATTCCGAGGCGTCCGACGGCGCAAGCTCGGCGTAGATACCCCGGTAGGGACCGCGGACAGCGCCCTGGGCATCGAACATCTCGTCGAACGCCATCTGGTAGGCGTCCGAAGACTCGTTGTATCCACCAAAAATGCGCTCAGAACGCGCAGCGCGAAAACCCCGCTTGGTCTCGTCAAGCTGGTTTGTAAGACTCACTGTTCAGATGCTGCCTCAAATCGACGTTCTGGCAGCCCACGGGTTCCCGTTTTGGGAGAAAACGTAACTCACTGATAACCTGGGCAGTCGCTGTGGTGATATCCGGCGCCCCACAAAACGTCTAATCGAAGAAGGAACTCCAGCGTGGCCAACATCAAGTCGCAGCAGAAGCGCAACAAGACGAACGAGCGCGCTCGCCTGCGCAACAAGTCGGTGAAGTCGTCGCTGCGTACCGCCGTGCGCGCGTTCCGCGAGGCCGCCCACGCCGGCGACAAAGAGAAGGCCGCCGAACTGCTGGTGTCGACCAACCGCAAGCTGGACAAGGCGGCCAGCAAGGGCGTGATCCACAAGAACCAGGCCGCGAACAAGAAGTCAGCGCTGACGAAGGCGCTCAACAAGATCTGAGGCCCTGCAGGCCGACGGCGCCCGCCCCCTCTAGTGGCTGCGCTGGGCGGCTAGCTCGGCAACCTGTCTGACCGCGGATTCCAGGGCGTAGTCGGCGTCCACCACCGCTCCCTTGACGTTCGCGTTGAGCGTCGCCACCACCTTCATCGCCGACGCCACCGAGTCACGCGACCAACGCCGAGCCTGTTTCTGCGCCTTCTGCACCCGCCAGGGCGGCATCCCGAGCTGTGACGCGAGCCGATAGGGATCCCCCGACAGGGGGCCGACCCGACCGATCGTGTGGATCGCCTCGGCCAGAGCATCGGCCAGCACCACAAGTGGCTCCCCCCGCATCATGGCCCACCGCAACGCCTCGGCGGCTCCCTCGACGTCGCCGGTTACCGCCTTGTCCGCGATGTCGAAGCCCTTCACCTCGGCCTTGCCGCTGTGATAGCGACGCACCGCGGCGGCGTCGACCACCCCGCCGGTATCGGCGACCAACTGCGAGCAGGCAGAAGCCAACTCCCGCAGATCGGAACCGACCGAATCCAGCATCGCGGTCACGGTGTCCTCGTCGGCCTTGACGCGCAGGCCGCGAAATTCCTTGCGGATGAAGTCGATGCGTTCGCTGAGTTTGGTGATGCGCGCGCAGGCATGCACCTCGGCGCCGAGGGACTGCAGCTCGGCGGCAAGCGCCTTGGCTCGCCCACCCCCCGAGTGCACCACGACCAGCACTACACCCGTCGGCATGTCACTCGCGGCCGAAACAATCACCGCGGCAGCGTCTTTGCCGGCTTCGGCGGCGGCCTCCAGCACGACGATGCGCTCGTCGGCGAACAGTGACGGACTCAGCAGCTCGGCGAGCTCATACGTGCTGACGTCGCCCGCCCGCATCCGGTTGACCGGAACGTCCTCGGTGCCGGCCCGCTTCCGCGCCGACCGCAGCACGTCGGCTACCGCCCGTTCGACCAGCAGTTCCTCGTCTCCCAGGACCAGGTGCAACGGCGAAACTTCGCTCATCCCACGATGGTGTCACGCCCTACCGACTGTGCCGCCCGGGGATCCAACAGCTCAACAACTCGTCTAACCCAGCCCGGACAGCGCCCAGGCCAGCCCAGTAAGCGCCACGAGTGCACCCACGATGCGGACGAGCCGCCATCGCCACAACACCACCACCAGCACCGTGACACCGCCGACGATAAGCGTGCCGGGCACACCCTCCGGCACCGGCAGCGTCGCGCCCGGCATGTGGGCCGCCCAGCGGGCCACACCGTCCACCCACCACAACTCGGGACCGGTGAACCGGATCAGGAGCCGCGCCGCGGCCGGCCATACCCCGCAGAGCGCGGCCGCGGCGGTGCCGAGCACCGTGATCGGCGCGATGACGGCAGCCACGACCAGGTTCGCGAGCGCGGCAACCACACTGAATCGGCCCGAGATCGCCGCGACCAAAGGCGCGGTCACCACCTGCGCCGCCCAGGCGACGGCGAGCGCGTCAGCCAGCGGCTTGGGCCATCCCTTTGCGACCAGTCGCCGCGACCAAACCGGCGCGACGACGATCAGCGCGCCCGTGGCGACTACGGACAGCGCGAACCCCACGTCGACGGCCAACGCGGGGGCGACAGCCAGCAGCACCAGCACGGTGGCGGCCAGGGCCGGAATGGCTTGGCGCCGACGCGAAGACAACATTCCCGCCAGCGCGATGGCGCTCATCACCGCCGCCCGCAACACACTCGCCGTCGGCTGCACGACGATGACGAAGGCCACCAGCGCCAGTGCGGCAAACGCGATGGCCGCCCGGGGGCCGATCAACCGCGCCGAGAACAACACCGCGCCACACACGATCATCACGTTTGCACCCGACACGGCCATCAGGTGCGTCATGCCCGCGGCGCGAAAGTCGCGGCTGGTGTTGCCCGGCACCGCCGAGGTGTCGCCTAACACCAGCGCGGGCAGCATCGCCGCCTGTTCACCGGGCAGCGTCTCGCGGACGGCGGTGGCGAATCGGCTGCGCACCCCATGCGCGGCCCGCTGCACGGGGCCTGCGGTGCCCAAGGTCGGCCGGCCCGACGCGTTGAGTACCGCGACCGTCAGGTCACGACGGATCGGCCGGGTGATGCGCGCGGTGAACCGCATCGGCTGGCCCACCATGACGGAGCCGAAGTCCGAGGCACGCGCGAAAACGACGACCCGCCCGGTTGTTTCGACGGTGCGCAGGCGTTGCAGGGTCGCCCGAAACATCAAGCGGCTGCCGCCCAGCGACACTGCGCTCTCGGTGGGGACGACCGTGACCGGAACGCTGTTGCTGAAGACCGCGGTGATCGGGTGATGAACGACGGCGTCGGTGCGCAGCGCGATGGCGAAGCCGTAGCCGGCCCCCACCATTCCGATCGCTGCGAGGCCGGTGGTGATCGCCCGGAGCCGCGCATTTCGCCCGCGCCGGCGCACCGCACGCCACGCCAGTGCACCGACCCCGGTCAACGCGACGCAGCACCAGGGGAGAATTTGGCCGGCCTGCCACCAGATCCCGCCGGCGGTCACCGCCCAACAGGTCAACGCGGCCGGTACCAGGCGCACATCGACACGCCCGGAGGCAGATCCACCCGGCTCGGGATGAACCACCGGGATCAGACACGGACAAGGGCGCGCAGTTTCTCCAGCCTCGCCGGCCCGATGCCCTCGACTTCGCCGAGCTGGTCGACGCTGGTGAATCTGCCGTTGGCTTGCCGCCACGCCACGATCGCGGCGGCGGTGACCGGCCCCACCCCGGGCAGAGCGTCGAGTTCCTGAACGGTCGCGGTGTTCAGGTCGACGGCCTGGCCGGCCTTCGGCTTGACCGGTCCCGGCGCGGATGGCGGTGCCTTCGATGTGGGTGTCGACCCGGTGGCCACCGAGCTGCCCAGCGCCGTCGGCTGGCCCGGGGCCGGAGCGAGACCGACCACGATCTGTTCGCCGTCACCAAGCGGTCGGGCCATGTTCAAGCCAATGGTGTCCGCGCCGTCCATCGCACCACCGGCGGCCGACAGCGCATCGGCGATGCGCGCACCCGGTGCCAGGGTCACCAGACCCGGCGTGTGCACCAGGCCGACCACGCTGACCACCACCGGTCGGTCGGGACTCGGCGGCTGCGCGGCGCCCGGGCCGGCCGATGACCTGGGGGCCGCGGTCGACACTTTCTCCACCGGTGGCAGCTTGGCCGTCATCACCGGCACCGGGCGGTCGCGCAGCAAGGTGAACACCGTGACCAGCACCGCAAGCGCCGCAATGATCGCCAGCCCGATGGCGCCGGCCCGTCCGGGGTCGGCACGCACTTTGGCCACCCAGCCGCGGTCCTGCGACGCGTCGGGGAGCCACCGCGGGAGCAGCGAATTCTGGTCATCATCGCCGGTGTCCTCCGAGGCCGACCGTTCGTCCCCGGGCTCGGTGTGCGCGTCGGTCTCCGGTTCAGCGCTGAGCCGTCGCTGGAGGCGCTCCGCCGGGAGTTCTGTTCGCATGGTCCGACGGTAGGTCCGCGCACCACCACGACGGCACCGTTCAACCGCGCCGCCGGGCCGATCTGTGGATTAACCCGAGGCTGTGCACAGGGCGTGTAAGGGATGGGTCAAGATGGAAGCCGAGCGAACGACCGGCATCGCCAGAAAACAGCTCTGGGCGCTGCGTCGTCCCGGTCACCGGAGAAACGACAGGAGGCTGCCATGCAATTGGCGCTCACACCAGAGGAAGCCGCGTTCCGCGACGAACTCCGCACCATCTACACGACCAAAATTCCGGAGGAGCTGCGCGAGCGGGTGCGCCAGGGCTCGGCGCAAGCGATCCACGAGGACATCGTCACCAGCCACAAGATCCTGCACGAGCACGGGCTGGCGGTGCCGAACTGGCCGGTCGAGTGGGGCGGCAAGGACTGGACGCCGACCCAGCATCAGATCTGGGCCGACGAGATGCAGCTGGCGTGCGTCCCCGAACCGCTGAACTTCAACACCAAAATGGTGGGCCCGGTAATCGCCGAATTCGGTTCGGAGGAGGTCAAACAACGCTTCCTGCCCCCGACGGCCAGCCTGGACATCTGGTGGTGCCAGGGCTTCTCCGAGCCCGAGGCCGGCTCCGACCTGGCGTCGCTGCGCACCACCGCGGTCCGCGACGGCGACGACTACGTCGTCAACGGTCAAAAGACCTGGACCACACTCGGCCAGTACGCCGACTGGATCTTCTGCCTGGTCCGCACCGATCCGCAGGCGCCCAAGCGGCAGGCCGGGATCTCGTTCCTGCTGTTCGACATGGATACGCCGGGCATCACACTGCGGCCCATCAAGACGATCGACGGCGGACACGAGATCAACGAGGTGTTCTTCGAGGACGTCCGCGTACCCGCCAACCAGCTTGTCGGAGAAGAGAACCAGGGCTGGACATACGCGAAGTTCCTGCTGGGCAACGAGCGCACGGGCATCGCCGGTGTGGGGCGGACCAAGGTGCGCCTCGCCGAGGTCAAGAGGCACGCCGCGGCCACCGGCGTGCTCAACGACCCGCTGTTCGCGGCGCGGCTGGCGGAGGTCGAAAACGAGCTGCTGGCATTGGAACTCACGCAGTCACGAGTGGTGACCGACTCGGCGGACGGCCAGCCCAACCCGGCGTCGTCGGTGCTCAAGCTGCAGGGTAGCCAACTGCAACAGGCCGCCACCGAACTGCTCGTCGAGGTGGCGGGGCCGGATGCGCTTCCGGCCAACGGCGAAGACATCTCATCGCCTTCCTGGGCGCAACACAGTGCGCCCCATTACCTCAACTACCGCAAGACAACGATCTACGGCGGTAGCAGCGAGGTGCAGCGCAACATCATCGCGTCGACGATTCTGGGATTGTGAGGCAGCCATGGACTTTCAGCTGAGTGACGAGCAAGCCCTGCTCCGAGACACCACCCGCGACCTGTTGTCGCGCACCTACGACCCGGAAAGCCGCAACAAGATCATCGGCTCCGACCTCGGCTGGAGCCGCGAGGTCTGGAATCAGCTCGCCGACACCGGGATTCTCGGTCTCGGCTTCGAGCCAGAAGAGTCCGGCCAGATTGAGATCATGGTGGTGCTCCATGAGGTCGGCCGCCGATTGGCCCCCGAACCGGTGCTACACGCCGCCTTGGGACCCGGTGCGCTGATCGCCGAACTCGGCAGCGCCGAGCAGAAGCAACTGCTCGACGAGGTCGCCGGCGGACAGCGGCTGCTGGCGTTCGCCCACCTCGAGCCCGGCCGGCGCAACCCTTCCGCCGAGGTGAGCACGAAGGCTGCGCAGCAAGGTGATTCGTGGACACTCACCGGTCAGAAGAACCCGATACTCGCCGGGGACTGCGCCGACACCTTGGTGGTCAGCGCCGGGTTGCCGAACGGCGGCACCGGGCTTTTCCTGGTCGATGCGGCATCGGTGACCAGGCACCCGTACCGGACGTTCGACGGACAGCGCGGCGCCCAGATCGATCTGGATTCCACCGCCGCCGAACCGCTCGGCGAGGCGCGCGACGCGTCGGGTGCCATCCGTGACGCCGTCGTGCGCATCCAGTCGGCGCTGTGTGCCGAAGCGCTGGGGGCGATGGAGGAATCGCTGCGCCTGACCACCGATTACCTCAAGACCCGCAAGCAGTTCGGCGTCACGCTCAACAAATTCCAGGCGCTTACGCAGCGCGCGGCGGACATGTATGTGTCGTTGGAATTGGCCCGCAGCATGACGTTGTACGCGGCGATGTCGATCGCCGACGGCAACATCGACCCGTTGATCGCGTCGCGGGCCAAGCTGCAGATCGGTCGCTCGGGCCGGCACATCGCTCAGGAGTCGGTCCAGATGCACGGGGGTATCGGCGTGACGGCGGAATATCCGGTCAGCCACTACGCCGCCCGACTCACCGCGATCGAAAACACCCTGGGAACCTCGAATGAGCACCTGCACAACCTGATTGACCACATCGGCGACTACGACCTGGCCCGTCTGTAAGGCATGGCCGAGCCCGCGGAACTGAGTGAGAAGGTCATCGAGTTCTTGTCGGCCGGCACCCGCACCGGGATGCTGGGTTACCTCGCCGCCGACGGCCGGCCGCTGGTCGCGCCGGTGTGGTTCGTGGTCGACATCGGGCAGGACGGCGCCGAGCTGGCGTTCAACACCGGGCGCGACACGTCGAAAGGCCGTGCACTGGCGCGTGATCCGCGCGTGGTGATCTGCGTCGACGATCCCCATCCGCCGTACTCGTTCGTCCAGGTGCAGGGTCTGGCCACGGTCAGCGAGGATGCGCATGAGGTGCGCGACATCGCCACCCGCACCGGTCGCCGCTACATGGGCGCAGCACGCGCGGACGAATTCGGCCGTCGCAACGGCGTTCCCGGTGAATTGGTGGTGCGGGTGCGCCCGACCAAGGTCAACGCAGGATTCGAGATCAGCAACTAGTTCGCCCACGGCAAAGGAGCCGCGA
>NZ_LZJR01000087.1 GCF_001667925.1 Mycobacterium sp. E2479
ACCCCGGCCGATGGCCGGGGAATCTGTAACCCATGACCCGACTCATCTGTCACCTATGTCGTGAACTCAGACACCCTAGGCTCCACAAACTTCCCGTTAACTCCTGTGTCGCACACAACCAGGGTTTCCAGATACCCCCTGGGACCGCCGGCGATCCGCTAACATCCCCGACATCCGAGAGGTTGCTACCCCGCGATAAGGGATCCCACAGCGCAACTCCACCTTGCTATGAGGAGGAAACGGCTTTGTTCGGGCTAATCCGCAATGGGTTGGGGACTCGGGATCGGCCATGTCCACGGTCCAGATAGTCAATTCACCTCTTACTCCAATCGCGGTCATCGGGATGGCCTGCCGACTGCCCGGCGGAATCGCCTCACCGGACCAGTTGTGGGAGGCGTTGCTGCGCGGCGACGACCTGGTCACCGAAATTCCACCGGACCGGTGGGACGCCGACGAATATTACGACCCGCAGGCCGGCGTGCCGGGCCGGTCAGTGTGTAAGTGGGGTGCGTTCCTCGAGGACGTCGCGGGCTTTGATGCCGGGTTCTTCGGCATCACCGAGCAAGAGGCGACCGCGATGGACCCGCAGCATCGCTTGCTGCTGGAAACCTCGTGGGAGGCCATCGAGCACGGCGGGCTCACCCCGCGCACGCTGGCCAACTCGCGCACCGGCGTGTTCATGGGGTTGATGCATGACGACTACCAATTCGTGCACGCCGACGCCAACGCGTTGGAGGGGCCATACGGATACCTGGGCAACAGCTTCGCCATGGGCTCCGGGCGGATCGCCTACACCCTGGGACTGCGCGGTCCGGCGATGACGGTGGATACCGCCTGCTCGTCCGGCTTGTCTGCGGTCCACATGGGCTGTCGCAGTTTGCATGACGGCGAAAGCGACATCGTCCTGGCGGGCGGCGCATCCGTGTCGTTCGAGCCGCGCAAATCCTGCTCAGGTTCTGCCATCGGAATGCTCTCGCCGACCGGGCGCTGTCACGCGTTCGACGTCGCCGCCGACGGTTTCGTCGTGGGCGAAGGATGCGTCGTCCTGATGCTCAAGCGGTTACCCGACGCGGTCCGCGCGGGCGACCGGATTTTGGCGGTGGTCCGGGGTACGGCCGCCAACCAGGACGGTCACACCGTGAATATCGTGACGCCATCGAAGACGGCGCAGGTCGAGGCCTATCGGTCGGCGCTGGCCGTGGCCGGTGTCGACGCCCGCACCGTCGGCATGGTCGAGGCGCACGGCCCCGGTACCCCGGTGGGTGATCCGATCGAATACGCAAGCCTCGCAGAGGTTTACGGGCTCGACGGCCCTTGCGCGCTGGCATCGGCGAAAACCAACTTCGGCCACACCCAGTCGGCTGCGGGCGCGCTGGGACTGATGAAGGCCGTCCTCGCGGTGCAGCACGGTGTGATTCCACGTAATCTACATTTCACCCGTCTGCCTGACGAGATGGCGCAAATCGAGACCAAACTTTTTGTGCCACGAGCAAATTCACGGTGGCCCAGCAACGGTCACCTTGGACCCCGGCGCGCGGCGGTGTCGTCGTACGGGTTTTCGGGGACCAACGTGCACGCGATCGTCGAGCAAGCTCCCGAGACGCCCGCGCCGGACCGCGCATCGAGCCCTTCCGCCGCCGACGCGCCGCTCCTTTTCGTGCTGTCTGCCACCTCTGACGGCGGACTGCGGCAAACCGCGCGGCGACTTGCTGATTGGGCCGATACACACGGGTCAAACCTTGCGCCAACAGATTTGGCCTACACACTCGCTCGCCGGCGTGCGCACCGGCCGGTGCGCACGGCGGTCATCGCACGCAACATCGAGGAGCTGACCCGGGGTCTGGGCGAGATCGCCGCGGGCGACTTTCCCTATCAGCCCGCTGCCGGACAGGGCGATCGCGGCCCGGTATGGCTGTTCTCCGGACAGGGCTCGCAGTGGGCCGCGATGGGTGTCGAGCTGCTCGCGACAGAACCGGTGTTCGCAGCGACCGTGGCCGCGGTAGAGCCGCTGATCGCCAAAGAGTCCGGATTCTCTGTCAGCGAGGCGATCTCGGCCCCCGAGACGGTGAGTCAGATCGATCGGATTCAGCCCGCATTGTTCACGATGCAGGTCGCCCTGGCGGCCACGATGAGGGAATACGGTGTTGTGCCGGGGGCCGTGATCGGCCACTCGATGGGCGAAGCCGCGGCCGCGGTCGTGGCCGGAGCGCTTACGCTGGAAGACGGTGTCCGCGTGATCTGCCGACGATCGCGGCTGATGTCCACGATCGCCGGCTCCGGGGCAATGGCATCGGTCGAACTGCCCGCCGAGCAAGTGCTTTTGGAACTGATGGCGCGAGGCGTCGACGATGTCGTGCTGGCGGTGGTGGCCTCGCCCCACTCGTCGGTGATCGGCGGCGCGGCACGGACGGTGCGCGAGTTGGTCGCCGGCTGGGAGGAACGGGACCTGGTGGCGCGCGAGATCGCAGTCGATGTCGCTTCGCACTCCCCACAGGTCGAGCCGATCCTCGACGAACTGGTCGGCGTGCTTGCGGAGATCGAGCCCAGGACACCGGAGTTGCCCTTCTACTCCGCGACCGCGTTCGACCCGCGTGAGCAGCCCGTCTGCGATGGCTGGTACTGGTCGGACAATTTGCGCCACATGGTGCGTTTCGCCGCGGCGGTACAGGCCGCGCTCGAGGACGGCTTCCGGGTCTTCGCGGAGTTGGCACCGCGCCCCCTACTCATCCACGCCGTCGAGCAGACTGCCGGCAGCGTCGGCATGCCGGTCGCCGCACTAGCCGCCATGCGCCGAGAGGAGGCGCTGCCGCACGGACTGCGTACCTTCCTGGCGGAGCTGTTCAGTTGCGGTGCGGCAATTGACTTCTCGGTGATTCATCCGGGTGGCCGTCTGGTGGATGCACCGCTGCCGGCCTGGAGCCACCGCCCGCTGCTGCTCACCCGCAAGAGTCAGGAGCTGCGGGCACACGGCGCATACACGGTCCCGGTGCACCCATTGATGGGGGCGCATGTCCGGCTGCACGAGGAACCGGAGCGCCACGTTTGGCAGGGTGAGGTCGGCATCGCGGCGCAGCCCTGGCTCGGCGACCACCGGATACATAATGTGGCAGCCCTTCCGGGTGCCGCCTACTGTGAGATGGCATTGTCCGCGGCCCGCAAGGTATTTGGCGAGAGGTCCGAAGTTCGCGACATCCGCTTCGAAGCGATGCTGCTGCTGGACGACGAGACACCGGTGTCGGTGGTTGCGTCGGCGACCCCGACGGGCGCGCTCGATTTCGCGGTGGAGACCTCCCAGGACGGCACACAGATGGTGCGAGCGACCGCGACCCTGCACGCGGGGGTGGCGGAGCACCAGCCCCCGGCTTACGACATGCCCGCCCTGATCAACTCCCACTCATGCCGGCTCGACGGGACCGAGCTGCGGACGCAGTTCGACGGGCACGGTTTGCAGTATGGAACGGCATTCGCCGGATTGGCCGCCGTGCACCACTCGAACGAGACGATCGACACGCTGCTGGGCGAGGTGAACCTACCCTTGCCCATCCGCTCGCAACACAGCGCCTACGCGGTGCATCCCGCCTTGCTGGATGCCTGTTTTCAGGCGGTCGCGGCCCATCCCGGTGCCCGGGTCGCGGGCAACGCCGGCCTGCTTCTGCCGCTGGGCGTACGCCGAATCTGTGCCTACGGTTCTGCGCGCACCGCGCGTTACTGCTACACGACGGTGACACGGGCCGATTTGGCGGGGCTGGAGGCGGACCTCGATGTGGTCGACGAGGACGGGACGGTCCTGCTGGCCGTGCGCGGATTGCAACTGGGGACCGGCACCTCGGACAGCGTGAACCGCGATCGCGTGCTGAACGAGCGGTTGCTGACCGTCGAGTGGAAGCGCCGAACGCTGCCGGATGTGGATCGCATCGACCCGGGAACATGGTTGCTGATCAGTACCTCCGCCACCGCCGAGGTCATGACGACAAGGTTGACCGACGCGTTGAAGGTCGAGGGCGCCAGGTGCACGACCATGACATGGCCGCAGCATGCCGACCACCGGGCCAACGCCGAAGCGCTCGGCTCGCATCTCACCGGCGAGCTCAGCGCAACCGTCATACTCACCGGCCCCCAGCACGGCAGCCCGGCGGACGAGTGGGGCGTCCTCGGCGGCGGTTATGCGCGTCACCTGGTGCGAATTGCGCAGAAGATCACGGACATTGACGAAGAATCGCCCCGGCTCTACGTCGTGACACGGAACGCCCAGACCGTGTTGGCGGGCGACGTGGTGAACCTCGAGCAGGCCGGGCTGCGTGGCCTGGTGCGAGCTATCGGCACCGAATATCCGCACTTGCGCGCCACACAGATCGACATGGACGAGAATAGCGAGGCGGAGCAACTGGCCCGGCAACTGCTGGGGAACTCGGCCGAGGACGAGACAGCCTGGCGGAGTGGCCGATGGTACACGGCACGGCTGAGTCCCGCTCCCCTACGCATAGAGGAGCGGCGAACCGCCGTAGTGAACCACCAGCACGATGGCCTGCGCGTGCGGGTCCGCACGCCCGGCGACCTGGAAACAATGGAACTGGCTGCAGATCAACGTATTGCGCCGGGTCCCGGCGAGATCGAAGTCAGGATCAGCACATCCGGCATCAACTTCGCGGATGTCCTGTTGGCCTGCGGCCGGTATCCCCGCATCGACGGCGATGCACCCCGGCTCGGCATGGATTTCGCCGGCGTGGTCACCGCGGTCGGACCCGGCGTGACATCTCATCGTGTGGGAGACCGCGTCGGCGGTTTCTCCACAAATGGTTGCTGGGCCACTTTCGTCACATGTGACGCGCGCCTGGCCGTGACGTTGCCGGATGAGCTGACGGAGGACCAGGCGGCAGCGGTGAGTACCCCGCATGCCATCGCGTGGTACGGCCTGCACGATCAGGCCAGGATCGCCTCCGGCGACCGCGTGTTGATTCACTCCGCCACTGGCAGCGTGGGGCGGGCGGCGATCGGGATCGCGCGCGCCGCAGGAGCCGAAATCTTCGCCACCGCAGGCAGCGCGGAGCGCCGCAAACTGTTGTGCGAGTTGGGTGTCAAGCACATCTACGACTCGCGAAGCACCGACTTCGCCGAGCAGATCCGCCGCAAAACCGACGGACGCGGAGTCGACATTGTGCTCAACTCGCTATCCGGCGCGGCACAGCGCGCCGGACTCGAAGTGCTGTCCATCGGTGGACGATTCGTCGAGATCGGTAAGCACGACGTGTACGCCAATAGCCGGCTTGGCCTCTTTCCGTTCCATCGCAATCTCACGTTCCACTACGTCGACCTGGCGCTGATGTC
Organism: Mycobacterium sp. E2479; assembly: GCF_001667925.1. Lineage (GTDB taxonomy): Bacteria > Actinomycetota > Actinomycetes > Mycobacteriales > Mycobacteriaceae > Mycobacterium. The sequence goes on from NZ_LZJR01000087.1 coordinate 5,326, forward strand.
GCAGAGTCATCCACAGCGAGTCGGCGACCTGCTGAGCACGGTGTATCGGCTCGTCGCAGACGGTGCGCTGCCGTTGCCGGAGATCACTCACTATCCGCTCGGCGATGCCGCCATCGTCGTGCGCGCGATGGACGCGGCAGAGCGGGCGGGCAAGGTGGTACTCGACGTGCCCCAGTTCGGACACACCAGCGTCGTGGTACCGCCCGAGCAGGCCAGGCCCTTCCGGCATGATGGCTCCTACATCGTCACCGGAGGCCTGGGTGGCATAGGACTTTTTCTCGCCGAGAAAATGGCCGAAGGCGGTTGTGGCCGCATCGTGCTCAGCTCGCGTTCTGAGCCCAGCCCCAAGGCGCTGGAAACGATCGAGCTCATTCGGGCGATGGGCACCGACATCGCGGTGGAATGCGGCGACATCACCGAAGTGGACACGGCCCCGCGATTGGTGAGCGCCGCGACCGCCACCGGGCTTCAGTTACGCGGGGTGCTGCACGCCGCCGCGGTCTTCGAAAACGCGATGCTGGCCAACATGACCGACGAGCTCATTGACCGCAATTGGGCTCCAAAGGTTCACGGCGCGTGGAATTTACACCGGGCCACGGCCGCTATTCCCCTGGATTGGTTCTGTTTGTTCTCCTCAGCCGTGGGTCTGCTGGGCTCGCCGGGGCAGGGGGCGTACGCCGCCGCCAACGGCTGGCTGGACGCTTTCGCGCGCTGGCGGCGAACTCAGGGCTTACCCGCCACGGCGATCGGATGGGCGTTGTGGTCCGAGGTGGGCCGCGCCGCCGAAGTCCGAGCCGAGGTCGGCGAAGAAACTACGCCCGGCCGCGATGGCGAAGGCACCGCGATCGCGCACTGGCGTGACACCGCTTTCACTGCGGACCAGGGTGCCTACGCATTCCAGGCTCTGCTGCGCCACGACCGCCCGTACTCCGGATATGCAACCTTGACGGGGACGCCGTGGTTCGCGGCGTATGCGCAACGTGGCCGGTTCGCTGAACTGTTCCGTTCCAACGACGAAAGCGCCTGGGACGCGGGCGAATTGTTGAACGAGTTGTACGCGCTGCCCTCGCAGGAGTGGCCCATTCGCCTGCGTCGGATGATCTCCGATGCGGTCAGCCTGATTCTGCGCCGTACCATCGATCCTGATCATCCGCTCTCCGAATATGGACTCGACTCGATGGGCAACCTCGAGCTGCGGACCCGCATCGAGGCCGAGACAGGGATACGCGTCACCACCAACGACATCACCACCATTCGGGGACTGGCCGGACTGCTATGCGAAAGGCTGGCTCCGGCAAGTGGTCTCGGCGTTATGGCGGTAGACCAGGACCGCGAATCGTCGGCCGAGCCGCAAGTGGACTGAGGGAGGGATGGTGTTAATAGGTGCAGGGCCGTCGCGCGGGCTGTTCGTGGGAACGGTTTATGACTGGGCGCCCGAGGCGGGCACAATTGTGTCTTGGCAGCCATCGCCCGCCTCGCTGGCGAAAGCTCGACAAGCTCCCATAAGTGCTGTACCGCTCAGCGCGATGCAAGACGCGCATCTTCGCGGCTTCTCCCGCTACGCGGCCCGCGGTCTCGACTATGCGCGGCTGGTGATCGGCTCCGGGGACGAACCCGGCCGATGTGATGTGCGAGCCATGAGTTACGTCATCAACTCACACCTTCGTCGGCACAAGACATATCACAGCTGGTTCGAGTATGACGATGCGGATAGCATTGTTCGGCATACCATCGTCGACCCCGCCGACATCGAGTTCGTCCTGACCCGGCAGGACAGTATGACGCCGCCCGAGTGGCACCAGTATGTGCTGTCCACTCCGGACCCGTTACAGTGGGATTGCTTCAGGTTCGGCATTATTCAGCGCAACGACCACTTCACTATCTTTGCGATCGTCGATCACCTCCACTGCGACCCGACGATTATCGCGGGCTTATACACCGAAATCGTGATGAACTATCGCCTTTTAGTGGCTGGCCGTGCGCTGGGTCAGGCCCCGCCGCCGGCCAGTCATGACGACTTCTGCGTGCGCGAACAGCAGCACGTCGCATCTTTGACCTTGGATTCCGTCGAGGTTCGCAAATGGATCGAATTCGCTGAGAACAACGGCGGAACACTGCCGGACTTCCCATTGCCGCTTGGCGATCTGTCGCAGGCCGCGGGCGGCGACGTGCTGGTCGATCGGCTGATGGATCAGGGACAGACGGCCGAATTCGAATCCCGGTGCATCGCGGCGGGCGCACGGGTCAGCGGCGGCCTGTTTGCCTGTATAGCCCTCGCGCAACATGAGTTGACGGGCGCGACAACATATTATGGCCTTGCGCCGACCGACAAGCGCAGGTCGCTTGCGGAATTTTCGACGATGGGCTGGTTCACCGGCGTGGTTCCCTTCACTGTGCCGGTGAACCCATCGTCATTCGAAGAGACCGCCCGAGCCGCGCAGACTTCCTTCGATTCGAATATGGGCCTCGCCGACGTGTCGTTCAACGAAATCTTGAAGTTGGCTCCCTGGCTTCGGGCATGGGGTCCGAACTGCACGATGGTCAACTACATGGATGCGGGCCTTCCTCCCTTCTCGGCCACCGTCACCTCTCACATGAAAGACGCGAATGTAAGCATCTACTGCGACCCCAGAGACCCTGCACACCTCTACTTCTCGGTGATCCGCCTTTTCGACGAGGTGTCGATGTGGGTGAACCTGCCGAAAAACGCAATCGCCAAGGACTCCGTGATCCGTTACGTGAGTGCGATGAAGTCCGTGTTGAAGCGTGTCGCTGACGGGCGTTACACCGGCGCAGCGGTTCAGGTGTCCTGATGAATATCGGCGCGAAATACCGACGAAAGGTCGGGGCCCGCCGATGAAAATCGTGTTGGCCGCCCATGGGACTCGCGGTGACGTCGAACCCTGCGCCGCAGTCGGTTTGGAGCTACTGCACAGAGGGCATGAAGTGCGCATCGCGGCTCCGCCCAACCTGGTTCGCTTCGTGGAGTCGGTCGGCCTGAACGCGGTCGCTTACGGGCCGGATTCGCAGGAGCAGGTGAGCGCGGTCGCTGACTTCGTGCACCACGCCTTCAAGCCGCAGAACCCCATCAACTTCGTCCACTCAGGCAGAGCCCTTTTCGTTGCCGGTTGGGCCCAGATGAGCCGGACGTTGGCTTCCCTGGCGGACGGGGCCGACCTGCTCGTGACCGGCCAGACGTACCACGGCGTCGTCGCCAACGTCGCTGAGTACTACGACATTCCGCTGGTGGCGATCCACCACATGCCGATCTGCGTCAATGGCCAGCTCGCACTGCCTTTGATACCGTCGCCGACACCGCTGGTGCGCTCCACATTGAGGGCGGCATGGTGGATGTATTGGCGCATCACCAAGGACGCCGACGACGCGCAACGACGTGAACTCGGCCTACGACGGACCTCAGCTCCCGCCGCGAAGCGAATGGCGGAACGTGGATCGCTTGAAATTCAGGCCTACGACGAGGCTTGCTTTCCCAACCTGGCAGCCGAATGGAACGGCCGGCGGCCCTTCGTCGGCGCACTGACACTGCAGTTGCCGACGGATTCCGACGACGAGGCCGCGAGCTGGATCGGCACCAAAACGCCGCCCATCTACTTCGGCTTCGGCAGCACACACGTCCACTCCCCCGCCGACACGATCTCCATGATCATCGCGGCATGTGCGGAGCTAGGCGAACGTGCCCTGATCTATTGCGACGCGGGCATTTCCACCTGCATCCGACATTGCGACGACGTGAAACTGGTCGGCCCCGTGAACTATGCCGCCATCCTTCCGCGATGTCGCGCAGCCGTCCATCACGGTGGTGCGGGCACCACGGCCGCGGCCCTGCGCGCCGGAATCCCGATGTTGATCCTTTGGGACGTAGCCGATCAGCCGATATGGGCGGCGCAGGTTACCCGGATGAAAGTCGGTCATGCTCAACGTTTGTCAACCATCACCCGAAACTCACTAATCGCACACCTACGCCGTATTCGCGCACCGCGTTACGTCGCCCGTGCCGGCGAAATCGCCGCCCGAATGACCGATCCCGCCGAAAGCGTCAGCGCGGCGGCCGATCTCATCGAAGGCGCCATTCACCGGAAGCGGGCTGCCTGATGTGGGCGACGGTGCTGGCACTGGCGCTATGGATCGCAACCGACCCGACGCGCCTGGTCGTCGTTGCGGCGTTGATGTCGCGCGTACGGCCTAAGCACAACCTGGTCGCATACTGGCTGGGCGGCCTGGCGGCCGGCACCGCCCCGGGAATCGTGGTCTTGGGCCTGATGCTGGTGATGCGCGATGCCGTACCGCTGGAAGGCATCAGGTCCGCGGTCTCCCGATTCACGGGCGGGTATTTCCAAATCGCGGTCGGCGTCCTCGCGCTGCTGATAGCGGCACTGCTGTCGGCGAGGTTTCGGGCACGGCCGGATGTCGAAGTGCCGACGTACGCCGGCTTCCCGTCCGGCCCGGATTGCCAACCACTCGCGTCAACCGGACTCGCACGGATAAGGGCGCGCGCCGGCCGGGCGTTGCAAGGCGGCAACCCGTGGCTCGCGTTCGGGATTGGTTTGGTGTCGACAATTCCGCCCATCGACTATCTGTTCGTCCTCATCGTCATCGCCTCATCGGGAGCCGCGATCGGCACGCAGTTCGGCGCGGTCGTGCTGTTCACGGTCGTGGTGCTCGCCCTCGTTGAACTCCCGCTCGTCTGCTATCTGGTCATGCCGGCAAGAACCCAGGCGGCGGTGTTGCAGCTGCAAAGGCTTGCGCTAGCTCACCGTCGGCGGATTCTCATCGCCGTCCCCGCAGTGGCAGGGGTTCTACTGCTGACGGCTGGCCTAGGCAACATCTGAGCCCGGCCTAGGGCAGGGCATAGCCTCTGCGGCTGAGCCTTTCGACGTTCGATTGGATCAATTGGTAGGGATAGGGGGTGTGCTGCTCGATGACGTCGCGCAGGTGCGTCATGGACTCGTGTCGGCGTTTGTCGCGCACCACGGCCACCTTGAGGAAAGGAAATCGGAAGTCCCTGATGAGGCCCTCCCAAAAGTAGAGGGTGCCGTTGTTTCGCCCGGAGCGGTTGTTGTCCCACGGATGCGACGAGAGACCGCCGGCGGTTCTGATGGCGGCGGCCGAGACGAACGGTTGGACGCTGAGCCCTGCTTTGCGCGCCCGCCGGGATAGGCCGACCTCGTAACGCCAGATCAGGGTGTTTTTGTGGGCGGTGTATCGGAATTCGTCCCATAGGTCGTTGAGGAAAGGGCGGGTGCGCGAATTGAGGTCCCAGGCGAGAAAAAAGGACTGGAGGTGGGAAAACATCTGAGTGTTTTCGATGGCGCCGTACATATCAGCGCCATGAAAGGAGCTCCACATCTCTTCCAGAGGAAAGAGCGGACCGAAGACGCTGTCGTTGGCGATGACGAAGCGGTCGAACTGATCGAGTGACCAGCCGCGCTGCCTGAGGATGCACCACGCGAGGTGCCACGAGCCGAAGTCGAAAGCGAGCGTGCGGCGGGTGTAAATGCCCGCACAGTAGGGGCGGATGGGAGCGGCCGATTCCGCCGAGAGTATGGGCGAGGCGGAGACGAAGACAATCGTCGCACCGAGTCGGTACAGCCCCTGCAGGTAATAGGTGACGTAAGGATCGACGATGCCTTGGACGTCGAAATGTGCGAACAGAACGAGGGTGCGCCGCCCGGAAGGAGGTTGCGGTGGAAGCTCTAGGTGGCTTTCGCAAAGGAATTGCAAAGCGTCGCGGCGCAGCCGGTATCCAATGATGGCCAAGGTGCGTTCGGTCTCCGTTCGCAGCATGTTCGACAGGTTCACGGCACCCCGATGTCGTCCGGTGCATGCGAAGTGGGCACTGCGACCGGCGCGCACCCCTTCGAGATGGTGTCCGCGGATGAGCCGATGCCATCCAGGCCATCGACCCCGCGATCGGGAGCAAGGGCAGTGTTGAAAAGCAAACTCGGACAGACGATCTCGACACGATATTTCTCATCGGCGATTGACAGGTAACGCCGACCAGGCGGTAAATGCCATCCGGCAAGTTCGCTCGGGAATCTTGGCCCGTTCTCCCGCGACGAGTACCGGCACCTGTAGGTGAACTTTGCGATCACCCGTGGCCCTGCCACTAGGCGTCCAAGCGGGCGAACTGATTCTGGCGATACCGCTCGACGCAGGCCGCTCTTCTGACCTTGCCGCTGGTGGTGATGGGAATCGAACCCGGCGCTACTACAACCAGATCCGCGACGCTCACCCCGTGGGCGTCGGAAATCGCAGAGGTGACCTTACGTTTGACGGCGTCGAATCCATCGTCGGTTCCGTCCGCGCAGCTGACCCGGTTTTTGAGCTCGATGATGGCTACGAGCTTTTCGGTTCCCTTGTCCGGCACCGCGATCGCCGCGCACCGCCCCGGCGCGACGCTCTGGATCGTTCCCTCGAGGTCGTCTGGAGAGTGGTTGCGCCCATACACGATCAAAAGATCCTTGATACGGCCGATGATGAACAGCTCCCCTTCGGACATGAATCCCAAGTCCCCGGTCCTCAACCAAGGCGCTTCAGGCGTGCCGGGGGACGGCGCGACAAGTGTTGCGCCGAACGTGTGCTCGGTCTCGCTCGCCTTCTGCCAATATCCGCTAGCGACGTTGCCCCCGTGCACCCAGATCTCACCGGTCGTTCCCGCGGGACATTCAACACGGGTTTCGGGATCGACGATGCGCACCATCGGTGAGCGCGGCGCACCGTAACTGACGAGCGCTGTGCCCCCTTTGTCCGCGTGACGCTTCGCCTGGCCAGCGGTGAGCTCTCCGGAATCGAAATGAGCGATCTGCGGTGGTTGACCCGCCTCGCGGGTCGAGACGTACAACGTCGCTTCCGCCAATCCATACGACGGCCGTAACACCTTGGGCTGAAGGTTAAACCGGGCGAACCGCTCGGCGAAACGCTGCAGTGTCGCGGGCTGTACCCGCTCCCCACCGTTGAAGATGCAAGACACGTCTTTAAAATCGAGCCCCACGAGATCGTCATCCGAGGTCTTTCGTGCCGCCAATTCGAAGGCAAAGTTAGGTGCTGCCGAATGTGCGCGACCGTTGTGTGCCAGCAATTGCATCCATCGGGCTGGGCGCTGCAGAAAGGAAACCGGACTCGTGAGCACACTGCGAAATCCCGAAAGAACCGAAAAGATGATCCCTAACTGCAAACCCATGTCGTGGTAGAGCGGCAGCCAGGACACCATCGTGCTGTCCGGTGGGGCAACTCCGCCGTGGTCGCCGAAGAAACCGGCATTCATGTGCTCGAAATTGGCCAGGATGTTCTTGTGCGAGATCATGACCCCGGCGGGGGTTCGGGTCGATCCCGAGGTGTACTGCAAATACACCGTGTCCGTTGAACTCTCGACACTCGCAGCGGGCACCTTTTTCGAGTCGAGATCCAACAGGTCGACTTCGATAAGCGATGGAGCGGCTTCGCCCGGCGTGGACCCGAGATAGCCGGCACAATCGCCCGCGATCGAGGATGTCGTGAGGACGGCAGAGGGAGATGCGTCGCGCAGCACCGAGCTGACACGTTCGTCGCTGGCGGCACCTAACGGAACCGCGATGAAGCCGGCCTGTATTGCGCCGAGAAACGCGGTGACGTAGTCGAGTCCCTGAGGTGCCAATATCAGGGCACGGTCACCGGTCGACCCATGAAGCCGTAGCTCGTGTGCCAGGTTCAGCACTCGTCGATGCAGCTGCGACCATGTCAGACTTTCCTCAACGCCGATTCGGTCCAGTTCGTAATTCATAAACGTGAACGCCGTCCGATTCGGCTGCAGACTGGCGCGTTCGCGCAGCAGGGCCGGAATGGGAGACTTGAGCATGGGCGTCAGGTTACCTCGGCCGTTATCACCACGCCGGTTTTGCAGCAAAGACGGTGGGCCGCTGCAACGTACGCCGATCGAAAGCATCATCGACCGGTTGAATCGCAACCCAGTCACGCTGAGAGTTCTGAATTTGCGCTTCAAATACGGTTACCGATTACTTAGCTGGCTGCTCATGCGGGACGACGTATTGTTCCTGAATTACGGCTACGAAGAGGACCCGCCGATGTCCTTGCCGCTGACGCCGGGCGATGAGGCCGATCGGTACCCCATCCAGCTCTACCACCGCACGGCCACGCAGGCGGACCTCGCAGGCAAGGACGTGCTGGAGGTGAGCTGCGGCCACGGCGGCGGCGCTTCGTATTTGGTGCGGACTCTGCGCCCGGCTTCGTACACGGGCCTGGATCTGAACACGGTCGGCATCGAGTTCTGCCGCAAAAGGCACACGTTGCCGGGCCTGAAATTCGTGCAGGGCAACGCAGAAAGCCTGCCGTTCGCCGATCGATCATTCGACGCCGTGGTCAATGTCGAAGCCGCGATCAACTACCAGAACGTTCCCAGGTTCTTCGCCGAGGTGGAACGCGTGCTCCGCCCGGGCGGCCGGTTCCTGTACGCCGATATCCGCTACGCCGACGAAATCCCCGCCTGGGAGGCCGACCTGGCTAACATCCCAATGCGGCTGTTATCGGAACGCGTCATCAACGCGGAGGTCATGCGTGGGCTGGAGAAAAATCGGTTCGTCGACCAAATCACTCGCCGGCTACCGAATATCGCGTCGTTGCGCGGCATAGCCAACGACTACGCGGGTGGGCCAGGCTCGTTGATCTACCGCCGGCTCGGCAACGGCGAGGCCTCCTATCGGCTGTTTTGCTTTGCCAAGGATTGAGACGCACGCCACCAGAATTTGTGCCGCGAGCATCCGGGTGAGCGGTTAACACTCCCTCCTGCAGTGCCCGACGGCCTATCCTTTGAGGAGTCAGCAAACGCCGGGGGCAAGGATTGGCGGAGGGTCGGATGACGGCCGTAGCGGCGTGCCAAGCATGCGGCACCGAACTCCTCGAGGACGCGCGGTTCTGCCACGGGTGCGGCGCGCCGGTCGGCGAACCCGCCGCACATGCGGAGTACAAGCAAGTGTCGGTGCTGTTCGCCGACGTCGTGCGTTCCATGGACATCGCCGCGGCCGTCGGCGCCGAGCGGTTGCGCGAAATCATGGGCGATCTGGTGCACCGCTGCACCAAGGTGGTCCACCGTTACGGGGGGACGGTGGACAAGTTCACCGGCGACGGGATCATGGCGGTGTTCGGCGCGCCGGTGGCGATGGAGGATCATGCCCTTCGCGCCTGTCTAGCGGCCCTGGGCCTTCAGGAGGAGATCAAGCGGCTTGCCGTCGACGTCCGCGAGCGTGACGGTGTGGAGCTTCAACTGCGCGTGGGGCTGAACTCCGGTCAGGTGATCGCGGGCGAAATCGGTTCGAAAGCGTTCGGTTACACCGCCATCGGCGAGCAGGTCGGGATGGCGCAACGGATGGAATCCGTGGCGCCGCCCGGTGGAGTGATGCTCAGCGAATCCACCGCCCGGCTCGTCGCGCAGGCCGCCGTGTTGGCCGATGCCGAGCAGGTGCACGTCAAGGGCAGCGCCGTTCCGGTCCTGGCCCGTCGTCTACTCAGCCTGACCGGCGGGCCGCAACGAAGCCGGTCCTTGCAAGGCGCACTGGTCGGACGAGAGCTGGAGGTGACAACGATCGCCGGCCTCCTGGATCGATCGAAAAGCGGACGCGGATGTGTGGTCTGTGTTGTCGGTCCGGCGGGCATCGGCAAAACGCGACTCGCCGATGAGGCCGTCATGTTGGCGAAACGTAAAGGCGTCGAGGTGGTTTCAGCCTTTTGCGAGTCACACACCAACGATGTCCCCTTTGTCGCGGCGGCGGCGCTGCTGCGTGCAGGACTGGGAATAACCGAACTCGACGACGAGGCGGCCCGGGCACAGGTGCGCGCCAGGATCCCCGACGTGCCCGATGAGGATGTGCTGCTGCTCTATGACCTGATGGGCATTCGAGACCCCGACACACCCCCTCCGACGATCCACCCCGACGCGCGGCGACGGCGGTTGACCGCACTGATCAACTCGATGTCGCTGGCCCGCACCGAACCGGTCCTCTACGTGATCGAGGACGCGCACTGGATCGATGAGGTCAGCGAGTCGCTGGTGGCCGACTTCCTTGCCGTCATCCCCCGGACGCCTTCGATGGTGGTGATCACCTACCGCCCCGAATACACCGGCCTACTCGCGAGTGTGCCCGGAGCGCAGACGATTTCGCTCTCCCCCCTGAGCGAATCGGAAACCGCGGTGCTACTCGACGAATTGTTGGGCCCCGATTCGTCGGTCGCCGGGATCAAAACGCTCGTTGCCGAACGGGCAGGCGGGAACCCGTTCTTCGCGCAGGAGATGGTGCGCGAGCTCGCCGAGCGCGGTGTGCTCGAGGGTGACCGCGGCGGCTTCACCTGTGGCACGGATCTGGCCGAGGTCTCAGTGCCTGCGACGCTGCAGGCCACCATCGCCGCGCGCATCGACCGCCTGGAACCTGATGCCAAGCAGACGCTGAACGCCGCGGCGGTGATCGGCTCGCGGTTCACACCCGAGTTACTCGCGGCGGTGGGCAATACACCTGTCCTCGACACGCTCGTCGCGGCCGCGCTGATCGACCAGGTTCGTTTTACGCCCAGCGCCGAGTTCGCCTTCCGCCACTCGCTGATCCGCAGCGTGGCCTACGAATCCCAACTGCGGTCCGATCGTGCAAAGATGCACCGGCGGCTGGCCGATGCCATCGAGGCGGGTGAGCCGGAATCCGCCGACCAGAACGCGGCGTTGATCGCCGAACATCTCGAAGCCGCGGGTGATTTGCGGGGTGCCTATGGCTGGCACATGCGGGCGGCAACATGGGCGACGTACCGCGACATCGCTGCGGCGCGGCTGAGTTGGGAAAACGCAACCCGGATAGCCGACGCGTTGAGCGCCGATGACCCAGACCTGGTAGCCATGTGCATTGCTCCTCGCACCATGTTGTGCGGGATCGCCTGGCGGTTGCATGTGAGCGACGTCGCGGACCGTTTCGACGAGTTGCGTCAGTTGTGCAACGCCGCAGGAGACAAGCCGTCGCTGGCGATCGCAATGGCGGGGCTGGTCGTGGATCACACGTTCCAGGACAGGGTGCGTGAGGCGTCGCGGCTGGCTTCCGAGGCCATCGCCCTCATCGAATCCATCGGCGACCCGACTTTGACGGTAGGGCTGTCCTTCACCGCGATCCGCGCCAAGATCGGGACCGGCGAGTGGGCCGAGATGCATCGCCTGTCGCAGAGGGTCATCGACCTGGCTGACGGTGACCCCACAAAGGGCAACTTCCTCTTCGGGTCTCCCCTGGCGCTCGCATTCGCCCAGCGTGGCACCGCCCGATGGGCCCTGGGTCGGCCCGGATGGCGAGACGACCTGCAGCGCGGCGTGGTCATGGCGCACGGCGCCGACTCCCTGTCCTACGTCACGGTTGTCAGCTACGTGTACACCACGGGTATACCGGCCGGCGCGCTTGTGCCCGACGAGGCCGCGGTGGGAGAGATCGAGGATGCGCTGGTGATCGCCCAACCATCCGGCGACAACCTCCAATTGGGGGTCGCCTGGCTGACCCTCGGGCTTGCGCTGGTGCATCGCCACACGGACGACGAGCGTGATCGCGGACGACAGTTGCTGGCTGAGGTCCGCGAAGTGTTCCGGCGCGGGGGGCACTTCTTGTGCGATCTACCGATGCTCGACGTGTACGTGGCCCGTGAGCAGGCGCGCCGCGGCGATCGTGACCGGGCGATACCGCTGATGCGCGCCGCGGTCGACCATCTCATGCTTGGGGGACAAGCGCTTTCGTGGGGAGTTTTGACGACGGGCGTCTTGGTCGAGACACTGCTCGAACGCGGGACCGAGAGCGACGTCACCGAAGCCGAGGCAGCGATCGAACGGTTGGCGTCCGAGCCAGCCGATGACCACCTGGCGATGCGTGAGACATGGCTGCAGCGGATGCGGGCGTTACTGGCGCGAGCTCATGATGATGCCGAGGCTTACACGCACTTCAGGGATCGTTACCGTGACCTGGCGAGAACGCTTGGCTTCGAAGGACATATCGCATGGGCCAAGGAGATGCCGTAGGAGCCGCGGCTCGACCGTGCGGGTCTAACCTGGCCTCGTGTAAGACGAGCCGAGAAAGCGCTCCACCAGGGCGCGTTCGGCGGCAGGGTCTTTCAGCGGCCACCCCCACAGCGCCAGGAAGACCCGGATCAGCCACTGCGCGGCCAGCGGATCATCGTTGCCGGGCCCCAGCATCTCGGCGGCCAGGTCCGTCACGGTCGGCGAACTGATGACCCAGTCGCTGACCGGAGCGGCATGGATCGACCGCATGAGTTGGGCCAGTGGATCGGAGCGCAGGCGTTGAAGCGCCATGATGGTGGCGGTCACCACGCGCTCCGGGCCGACGAGATCCTTGATGGCTTCCCTCGTGGTGTCAACAATGCGAGCCGCTTGAATCCCGATGACCGCATCGCGGATAGTCGATTTACCGCCGGCATGCCGATAGATCGTCGCGGGTGAGCAGTGAACCCGGGCCGCCAAGGCTTCGATCGTGAACCCCTCATAGCCCTGGCGAGCGATGATGTCTGCGGCCGCGGCATAGATCCGTTCGGTGGCTTCACTACGGCGGTCGCGGCCAACCAGCCAGTCGTCACGTGGCATCCACCCATGCTCCCCCATATTGCGGAGCACGGAAACGCTTCTCGCAGCATGAGAAATTCTGGCATCTTCTCTCACGAGAACGGCCTGCTCGTGCAGGGTTCACGTGGTCACCTGCGATCACGCCGGATCACGACCGGTCCTCAACTTTCCCCCGTTCCATTGACCCAGCGGTGAGCTACACCGAGCCTGAAGCACATGGCGGTCTTGGACAGTGCGACCCGGTTCTTCGACAGCGAGGCGATACAGGATCCCTACCCGCTGTATGACCGGATGCGCGCCGAGGCACCCGTGCACCGGATCGGCGACTCCGTCTTCTACGCCGTGTGTGGCTGGGATTCGGTGCAGGAGGCCGTGGAGCGGGTCGAGGACTTCTCGTCGAACCTCACGGCGACGATGGTCCTTCACCAGGACGGCGCGGTCACGCCGCTCGACATGGGGCCGCCCGGAGCCCCGATGCACGCGCTGGCCACCGCCGACGACCCCGCGCACGCGCAACACCGCAAGATACTGCTGCCGCATTTGTCGGCCAGACGAGTGCGGATCATCGAGGAATTCGCGGCCCGAACCGCCGACCATCTTTGGGACCAGAACCTGCGCGACGGCCAGATCGAATGGATGGGCAGCATCGCCAATCGGCTGCCGATGATGGTGGTCTGCAAGCTGCTGGGTCTTCCCGACGGCGATGTCGACGAACTCATTCGGCTCAGCTACTCGACCACCACACTCCTCGACGGAATCGTCACTCCCGAGCAGATCGAGCAGGCCGGACTAGCCGCGATGGAGCTGTCCGCCTATGTGTTGGAGCATTTCGAAAAGGCCAGCGGCAAGCCAAATTCCGGGCTCATAGGCGACCTGGCGGCACGTTACGCATCGGGTGAGCTCGAGCAGGTGCCGGCGCTGGGCATCATGCTCACGCTCTTCAGCGCGGCCGGCGAATCGACCGCATCGCTGCTGGGCAGCGCGGCATGGATCCTCACCGATCGCCCCGTGATCCAACAGCGGCTTCGCGAGAACCCGGAATTACTAAGCACTTTCATCGAAGAGACGTTGCGCTTCGAGCCGCCGTTTCGCGGTCATTACCGTCACGTGTGGCGCGATACCACGCTAGGCGGGGTGGAGGTGCCGGCCAACTCCCACCTGCTGCTGATGTGGGGAGCCGCCAACCGCGACCCGGTGCACTTCGAAACTCCAAACGAATTTCGGCTCGACCGCACCGCCGCCAAGAGCCACGTGAGCTTCGGCAAGGGCGTGCATTTCTGCGTCGGCGCCGCATTGGCCCGGTTGGAAGCCACCATCGTGTTACGCATGCTGCTCGAGCGCACTACCTGGATCGACGCCGCGGACATCGGACAATGGCTGCCGAGCATTCTGGTCCGGCGCCGCGAACGGTTGCGGCTGGTCGTGCGGTGACCTCAGGGACGCGGCTGCACGTCGACGCTGGGCGGCCGTGACTGCGGGTCCTGAGGCTTGGCCCGCACCGAGCGCCGGACGATGCTGAACGCGGCCGCGCCCCCGACAAGGACGGCGACGGCTACCCCCGCAAAGATCAACGGGCGCTTGCCGCGACGCTGCGCGCGTCGCGCATCCTGCAGCGCTTGGGGCAGACTGGTGACCACTTCCTGCGCGGCGGCCAGCTCCTGGGCCAACGTTTCTTGGGCCGCGGCGAGGTCACGGGCCAGCCGCCCCTCTTGGTATCGCCGACGCAGCTGCGAGGCGGTCGACTGCGCGGACTGAACACTCAGGCCGGCAACTCCCCGGGTGACGTCCAGCGGTCCCTGCGCCGAATAGGTCAGGCCGCGGGTCAGTCGCTGCCGCGGGGTCAGCCGGGAATCCATCTTCGCCCTCATCGGTCGCCTTTCTGTCCCGCTCATAGAGCCCGCCCTGAAGCCGGCTCAGGAAACTCCGGTATCCGAACAGACTCCCCAGCATAGGGACGTGCGTGTCGTATGGGCGCGCCGCGGTGTCCGCGGCGGTTCGCCTTGGGTGACACCGCGTGCGGCGACTCCCACCCGTAGTGGCAGACTCTCATGCCGTGACCAACAGCCCCTTTCAGACTGCTACCGCCACGCTCCACACCAACCGCGGCGACATCAAGGTCGCCCTCTTCGGAAACCACGCGCCCAAGACCGTCGCCAACTTCGTCGGCCTGGCGCAGGGGACCAAGGAGTACTCGACGCAGAATGCATCGGGAGGTTCCTCGGGCCCCTTCTACGACGGCGCGGTCTTTCACCGGGTTATCCGGGGCTTCATGATCCAGGGCGGCGACCCGACGGGAACCGGCCGCGGCGGCCCCGGGTACAAGTTCGCCGACGAGTTCCACCCCGAACTGCAATTCGACAAGCCCTACCTGCTGGCGATGGCGAACGCGGGCCCGGGCACCAACGGCTCTCAGTTCTTCATCACGGTGGGCCAAACCCCGCACCTGAACCGGCGCCACACGATCTTCGGTGAAGTGACCGACCCCGAGTCGCAGAAGGTCGTCGACGCGATCTCGACGACGGGCACCGATGGTAACGACCGCCCCACCGAGCCGGTGGTCATCGAGTCGATCACCATTTCCTGAGCCAGGACGTAGGCCGGGGGGTCGATCAGCCTTGCCGGGGGCCCGCGTAGCCCGCTGCCGTGAGGACGTCGAGCACCTCCACGGGATCTGTCCCAAGGTCCCAGCGGGAGAACAGCACCAGGTTGCCGTCGGCCTTCTCGACCTCGAGCAACCGCACCTTGCGTCCGTAGCGGCGGAACTCGATGATGCGGATGATCTTGATGTCGGAATGCTGCAATAACTGCGTTCTCAACCACCCGCGAAGGAGCAGGCCGTCGGGTGTGATTGCCAGCTTGGGACGCGCGTGCCACGACACGCCGGCAAACAAGATCAGACCTGCCGCGGCAACACCCGCGAAAATGCGCCCGGGCGGGTCTGTGACCACGGTCACACCGGCGATAGCCATCAAAACACCTGCGGCTCCGCAACCAGCGATTCCCGCCGTGTGCGGCTCCCATTGTGTTTGCTGCATGCTCTCGTTAACCCCTCCCACCACGGCCTATGCAGTTATCCACATCAGCTATCAACAGTGGGGATAAATCACACGCGTGTGATTGGGTGACCGGAAAGTTGCTGACGCAGTAACGAATCAGACCAAAAATGAATTCATCACGCCGACCGTCCTGATCAGTGCCAGCGCATCGTGAGCAACAACCCGGTGATCATGAAAGCGAACGCGATGGCATAGTTCCACGGGCCCAACTGCGCCATCCAGTTCAGCGCGGTCGGCGCCTGACTCCCGACCGCGGCCAACTGGAACACCATCAGCCAGACCAGGCCGATCAGCATGAGACCGATGAACAGGGCGACGAACCACACGCTCGATGGTCCGACCTTGACTTTCACCGGGGTGCGGCTGACCGCGCCGACGGCGAAGTCGTTCTTCTTGCGGACCTTGGACTTGGGCATGATTACCTCGCGGATTACCTCAACGACACGGTGAGCAGGACGGGGTGCAACGATAAACACCGCAACTGCACCCCATAGCTTGGCTACGAGACTAACTCACCTAGGGCGGTGACCAGGAAATGGAGAGGCGATGATCCAGACGCGCCGGTCGCCGTGGCGCTTTGGCGTCCCGGTCGTGTGTCTGCTGGCCGGACTGCTGCTCGCCGCCACCCACGGAGTCTCCGGCGGCGCTGAAATCCGCCGCAGTGATGCCCCGCGGCTGGTGGACCTGGTCCGCGAGACCCAGTCTTCGGTCAACCGGCTGAATGCTCAGCGTGAGGCGCTGGCGGGCAAGATCGACGCCGCGCACGGGCGGTCGTCGGATGCCGCGCTCGCGGCCATGCTGCGGCGCTCCACCGAGCTCGCCGGCGAGGCGGGGATGAACCCGGTCCACGGACCGGGCTTGGTGGTCACCCTTGCGGATGCGCAGCGCGACGCCAATGGCCGTTTCCCCCGTGATGCGTCCCCCGACGACCTGGTGGTCCATCAGCAAGACATCGAGGCAGTACTCAACGCGTTGTGGAGCGCCGGGGCCGAGGCGATCCAGATGCAAGATCAGCGGCTCATCGCGACGTCGGTGCCGCGCTGCGTCGGTAACACCTTGCTGCTCAACGGGCGGACCTACAGCCCGCCGTATGCGATCACCGCGATCGGCAACGCAACGGCCATGCAAGCCGCCCTCGCGGCCGCTCCCCTCGTGGTCCTCTACAAGCAATACGTCGTCCGCTTCGGCCTCGGCTACCAAGAAGAAGTCAAGTCCGATGTAGAGGTGGTGGGCCATTTCGAGCCGGATCGGCTGCATTCCGCCCAGCCCGGCGGCCCGATCGGCTACTGACGCATACCGACCAGGATCGCGATCGCCGTGGGACGGTAACCTGGCACGGTGCGGATCCTGGTCGTCGACAACTACGACAGCTTCGTGTTCAACCTGGTGCAGTACCTCGGGCAGCTGGGCATGGACGCCGAGGTCTGGCGCAATGACGACACCCGGCTCTCCGACGAGGCCGCAGTCGCCGGTCGCTTCGACGGGGTGCTGCTCAGTCCGGGCCCGGGCACCCCGGAGCGCGCGGGCGCGTCGATCCCGATGGTTCGGGCGTGTGCCGCCGCGCGGACCCCGCTGCTCGGGGTCTGCCTGGGGCATCAGGCCATCGGCGTCGCGTTCGGTGCGACCGTTGACCGCGCACCAGAACTGCTGCACGGCAAAACCAGCAGCGTCCACCACACTAATGTCGGTGTGCTGCAAGGACTTCCGGATCCATTCACGGCGACGCGTTATCATTCGCTGACGATCCTGCCCGAGTCGCTGCCCCCGGTGCTTGAGGTCACGGCTCAGACCCAAACCGGCGTGATCATGGGTGTGCGGCACACCGAATTGCCGATTCACGGTGTGCAGTTCCACCCCGAGTCGATCCTGACCGAGGGCGGCCATCGAATGCTGGCGAACTGGCTCGCCGATTGCGGGTGGGAGCGCAACGACACGTTGGTGCGGCGCCTCGAGAATGACGTGCACGCCGCCGTGCGGCCGTACTTCCCGGCCGAGCCGTCGGCTACTGACCGAACTTCAGCGTGATGATGCCGTCCCGGTTGACCCCGGAGCCCGCCGGCGGATTCTGATAGACCACCCGATGGGATTGGGAGCCGCCGGCGTCGACGTCGGCACCCTTGTCCAGGATTCCCGTCCAGCCCAGCGCGCGTAGCCGTGGTTCGGCGTCGGTCCAGAACATGCCGGACAGGTCGGGCATGACGAACTGATTGCCCTTGGACACTTGCAGCTCGATCACCGAGTCCACCGGAACCACCTGTCCCTTGGATGGGTTGGTTCCGATCACCTCACCGGCCGGTCGGGTGCTGTCCACCTGCACCTGGGTGACCTTGCTAAAGCCGTAAACCGTCAGATTCTTCTGCGCGATGTCGACGGTTTGGCCCGCGACATCGGGAACCTGCTTGGTCTCTGGGCCAGAGCCGACGATGAGGGTGACGACGTTTGTGATCGCCGACGTCTGGTTGGCCGGTGGATTCGTGCCGATCACCTTGCCCAGCAGTTCCGGGGTCGACGGGGAGTTGGCCTGCTTGAACTTACTGAAGCCCGCAGCCTTCAGCTTGCTGACCGCATCGGAGTAGCTCAGTGAGGAAACGTCGGGCACCTCCCGCTGTTCGGGTCCGGTGGAGACGTTGATGGTGATCTCGTCGCCCGCATTGACCGACGCGTTGGCGCCCGGGTCGGTACTGATGACGTGGTCGGGTGGGATCGCCGAATCCGGCTTCTGCAGGGTGCGGGTCTTGAAGCCACGATTCTGCAGCGCCGCAATGGCATCGGCGGACACCTGCCCGCGCACGTCGGGCACCTGCACGTCCCGGGCACTACCCCCGAACGTGTTGAAGGCAATGACAACAACGATCGTCAGGACCGCAAGCGCGGCCACGGCGACGATCCAGCGGCCGACCGAACCGACGCTGCGGTCCTCGCCGGCGTCGGCGAGGACCTGACGTGGCAGCGGGTCGGTACGCGACGGGCCGGAGCTACCGGCGTTGGACGACAGCAGCGAACTCCGGTCGGCGTCCGTGAGTACCTTGGGTGCCTCCGGTTTCTCGCCGTTGTGCACCCGAATCAGATCGGCACGCATTTCCGCCGCGGTCTGATAACGGTTGTCTGGATTCTTGGCCAGCGCCTTGAGCACCACCGCGTCGAGGTCGGCGGAGATGCCTTCGTGCCGCTGGGACGGGGGGACCGGGTCTTCCCGAACATGTTGGTAGGCAACGGCTACTGGCGAGTCACCGGTGAAAGGTGGTTCGCCCGTGAGGATCTCGTACAGAACGCAGCCCAATGAATACACATCGGAACGTGCATCGACGGCATCACCACGAGCCTGCTCGGGGGAGAGATATTGTGCGGTTCCGATCACCGCGGCGGTCTGGGTGACGCTGTTGCCGCTGTCGGCGATCGCGCGGGCGATACCGAAGTCCATCACCTTGACCGCGTTGGTGGTGCTGATCATGATGTTGGCCGGTTTGACGTCTCGATGGATGATGCCGTTCTGGTGGCTGAAGTTCAGCGCCTGGCACGCGTCGGCGATGATCTCGATGGCTCGGCGCGGTGGCAGGGGGCCGTCCGTGTGCACGATGTCGCGCAGGGTGACGCCGTCGACGTATTCCATGACGATGTAGGGCAGCGGCCCGGTGGGAGTCTCGGCCTCGCCAGTGTCATAGACGGCGACGATCGACGGGTGATTCAATGCGGCGGCATTTTGCGCCTCACGCCGGAAGCGGAGGTAGAAACTGGGATCGCGGGCCAGATCCGCGCGCAGCACCTTGACCGCGACATCGCGATGCAAACGGACGTCGCGGGCCAGATGAACCTCGGACATCCCCCCGAAGCCGAGGATTTCGCCCAGTTCATAGCGGTCGGACAGGTGCTGCGGCGTGGTCATTGCGGTGTTCCGTGTCGAGCCGGCACAGTGCGAAAGCCGGAGATCCCTATTGTCCCGTCATCCGGCCATTTCAACCGCATTTCGGGTCGGGCTCCGGCACCGCCCGGAGTGGCGCTCGGCGGCGGCGCCGAGGCGGGCGGTGTCCCGGTGTCGGTCACCGTCGGTGGCTGTTGCTGCTGATCCGCCCGCGAGTTGATGACGATCAGCACCGCAATGATGATCGCCAGCGCTCCGAGCACACCGGCTGCCCACAACAACGCGCGCTGACCCGAGGAGAAGGTACGACGGGCCGGGGGCGGGCGGTGGCCGCCGGTGGCCGGCCGCGACCGGCGTGCGGCGGAGCTTCGGCTCGGAGACACCGCGGCGGCGCGGGTCGTCGGACTGGACGGAATGGCTGCCGGCGATGCGCGGCCCGGCGGCGGTGACTGGCTCGGGCGTGGCGGACGACGGCCGGCCCGCACCGCCGCCACCGCGTCGGCGAACGGTCCACCGCTGCGGTACCGCATCGCCGGGTTCTTCACCAGCGTGATCTCGATGAGTTCGCGCACATTGGGCGGCAGTTCTGCGGGCAGGGGCGGCGGCGGTTCTTTGATGTGCTTCATCGCCACCGTCAGGGCACCATCACCGGTGAACGGCCGCTTGCCACATACAACCTCGTAACCAACGACCCCCAGCGAGTACACATCGCTCGACGGGGTGGCGTCGTGACCCAGGGCCTGTTCGGGTGCGATGTATTGGGCCGTGCCCATCACCATCCCCGTCTGGGTCACCGGCGCGGCGTCGACGGCCTTGGCGATACCGAAGTCGGTGATCTTCACCTGACCAGTCGGGGTGATCAGGATGTTGCCGGGTTTGACGTCGCGGTGCACCAGTCCGGCGGCGTGCGCTACCTGCAGCGCACGACCCGTCTGCTCAAGCATGTCCAGTGCGTGCCGCAGCGACAGCCGGCCGGTTCGCTTGAGAACCGAGTTCAGCGGCTCGCCGTTGACCAGCTCCATCACCAGATAGGCAGTCCGGCCCTCCCCGTCCAGCTGGCTTTCACCGTAGTCGTGGACGGCCGCGATGCCAGGGTGGTTGAGCATCGCGGTGGTACGCGCTTCGGCACGGAACCGCTCGATGAACTCGGGGTCTTGAGAGAACTCCTGCTTGAGCACCTTGACCGCGACGCGCCGGCCCAGCCGGCTGTCTACCGCCTCCCACACCTGACCCATGCCGCCGGTGGCGATCAGGCGCTGTAGACGGTATCTGCCGGACAGCGTCACACCAACTCGCGGGCTCATGGTCCTCCCTGTAGCGCGGCCTGGATGACGGCCCGTCCGATCGGCGCGGCGAGTGCACCCCCCGTCGCGGACAGGCGGTTGGCGCCATTCTCTACCAACACCGCCACGGCGACCTTCGGGGTCTGCGCGGGTGCGAAAGCGATGTACCAGGCGTGCGGCGGTGTGTGCCGCGGATCGCTGCCATGCTCTGCGGTACCAGTCTTCGATGCGATCTGCACGCCGGGAATGGCCCCTTTCTGTTGTGCGACCTTCTCGGCGCCGACCATCAGCTCTCTCAGCTTAGCGGCGACCTGCGGCGACACGGCGCGCCGCTGCTCATAGGGTGCAGTGGTGCTGATCGTCGTCAGGTCGGGCCCCTTGAGGCTGTCGACAAGGTACGGCTGCATCGTCACCCCATCGTTCGCGATGGTCGCGGCGATTTCGGCGTTTTGCAAGGGCGTCAGGGCGACGTCCTTTTGGCCGATGCTGGACATCCCCAGCGCCGCGGCGTCGGGAATGATCCCCACGGTCGACTCTGCGACCTGCAGCGGGATGACGCTCGGCGTGCTGTCCAGCCCGAACGAGCGCGCCATGTTGCGCAGCGCATCGGAGCCGGTGAGGATCCCGAGCTGGACGAATGCGGTGTTGCACGACAGGGCGAACGCCTGCCGCAAAGACACCGTCGGCTCGTTTCCACACGACTCCCCACCGTAGTTCTCCAACGTTGCGGTGCTGTTGGGCAGCGGAATCGAGGGGGCGGCGGTCAGCTGCTGGGTGTCCGAGGCACCGGCCTGCAGGGCGGCCGCCGTCGTGATCACCTTGAACGTCGACCCCGGCGGGTATGTCTCAGAAATCGCGCGGTTGGTCAGCGGATTGTTGGGGTCGTCACGCAACTTCTGCCACGCCTGCGCCTGGACTTCGGGATCGTGCGACGACAGCAGGTTGGCGTCATAGGACGGCGAGGACACCATCGCCAAGATCTTGCCGGTCGACGGTTCCAGGGCCACGACGGCGCCCTTGCACGGCGGACCGCCGCAGTCCTGTTGCATCGCGTCCCACGCGGCCCGCTGGACCCGCGGCTTGATTGTGGTGTCGACATTGGCGCCGCGCGGGTCGCGACCGGTGAAGAAGTCCGCGAGCCGGCGGCCGAACAGCCGCTCGTCGGAACCGTTCAACAGCGGGTCCTCGGCACGTTCCAGACCGGTGCTGGAATACCGCAACGAATAAAAGCCGGTCACAGGCGCGTACTCCGCCGGGTTGGGGTAGACGCGCAGAAAGCGATAGCGGTTGTCGGTGGCAACCGAATAAGCCAACAGCTGGCCGCCCGCCACAATCTGGCCGCGCTGACGTGAATACTCGTCGAGCAGAACCCGCTGGTTGCGTGGGTCGGCACGCAGCGAGTCCGCGGCGAAGACCTGCGTCATCGTGGCGTTGATCAACAGCAGCACGATCAACGCCATCACGGTCACCGAGATCCGGCGCAGAGAGGCGTTCATACTTTCTCGATCACCTCGGTGCTGGCCGCCGCGATCGAGGGTTTGCGGGCCCGGGTGCGCAGGGGACGACGGGCGCTGTGCGAAATGCGCGCCAGTATGGCCAGCAGCACGTAGTTCGCCAGCAAGGACGAGCCACCGTAGGACATCCACGGGGTCGTCAGCCCCGTCAGCGGAATCAGCTGGGTTACCCCGCCGACAACGATGAACAGCTGAAGGGCCAGCGTCGACGCCAGGCCCGCGGCCAGCAGCTTGCCGAAGCTGTCGCGGGTCGCGATCGCCGTGCGCAGACCCCGCACGATGACGATGGTGTAAAGCATCAAGATGCTGGCCAGGCCCACCAATCCGAGCTCTTCGCCGAACGCGGCGATGATGAAATCGGTCGAGGCGGCGGGCACGGTATCGGGCTGACCGTTGCCCAGGCCGGTCCCGAAGATCCCGCCGGTGGCAAAGCTGAAGAGCGACTGGACGACTTGGTAGCCGCTGCCGTCGGGGTCGGAGAACGGGTCCCACCACATCTGCACTCGCACCCGCACGTGGGCGAAAATGTAATACGCGACAACACTTCCCGCGGCGAATAGCACGAGGCCGATTCCCACCCAACTGAAGCGTTGGGTGGCGAGGTAGACCACCACCAGAAATGACGTGTAGAGCAATAGCGAAGTGCCAAGGTCCTTTTCGAAGGCCATCACCCCGACCGAGATCACCCACGCTGCCAGTAGGGGCGCGAGGTCTCGAGGCCGGGGCAGCGTCAACCCCATGAAATGCTTGCCCACGCTGGTGAACAGGCCGCGCTTGGCGATCAGCACCGCGGAAAAGAAGATCAGCAACAAAATCTTGGAGAACTCGGCGGGCTGAATTGAGAAGCCGGGCAAGCGGATCCAGATCTTGGCGCCGTTCTGCTCGGACAGCGACGCCGGCAGCAGGGCCGGGATCACCAACAACACCAAACCGACCAGTCCGCATATGTAGCCGTAGCGCGCAAGCTGCCGATGGTCTTTCAAGAACGTGACCACCAAAGAAAAGGTCACAACGCCGATCAGGGTCCACAGCATCTGCTGGGTCGCGCTGGGGTGGTGCCGGCCGCTGAGCTGATTGGTGACCAGATCCAACCGGTGAATCATCACCAGGCCAAGACCGTTGAGCAGCGCCACGATCGGCAGCAGCAGCGGATCGGTATAGGGCGCAAAACGCCTGATGGCCACGTGCGCCGACCCGAAGACGACAAGAAACACCAGCCCGTAGCTGATGGCAGTCCAATGCAGATCGCGCGCTTGGTTGGCTTCGACTATGAGCAGCGCGGCGACGGTGATCAGTGCGGCGAATCCGAGTAGCAACAACTCGGCATTGCGCCGGGTAGGCAACGGGGGTGTGACCGCGACCGGCGGCTGAAGCTGTGTGGTCATGCCACCGTACGGCAATCGATGCCTGGTTCAGGTGGCGGCCCGGGAAGCGTGGTCACTGGCTGCGACGTGGTCGTCGGACCTGCCGGTGCGGAATTCGCGGGGCCGTTGGCGCTCGTGCTCGGTGCGGGGCTGGCGCTCGGGGAGCTGGTGGTTGGTGGTGCGGGTGATGCTGTGGTGCCGGATTCTGGTGTTCCGCTGCGGGTGCCCGGTGAGCCGGGCGGAGAGGTGGCGCGCGGCGCCGGACAGATCGGCAATAGATATTCGGCCAACAGCTGCCGAAGCTGCGACTCGGCCTGGTCCAGGCTGCCACCGGGTAGTCCGGTTTGAACTTGGACTTGTCCCGGGCGGCGCAGATCTTGCAGCGTCATCACCTGGCAGTTGGTGTGGGCACCGGATTGCCGGTAACCGACCAGGGAAAGCTCGTTGCGGGTGTTGAGGCATCCCACCAGATAGGGCTGCTGCAACGGGATGCCCAGCAGGGTGCCCTGGATCCCGCGGACGATGGAAACGCGGCCGTCGTATTCGGCGACGTAGTAGTTGCGTTGAATGACCCAGTATCCGACGCCGAGGCCAGCGAACACCAGGAGCACCGCCAGGCCGACGGCGGCGAGCATCTTCCACCGTGGCCAGCGCGGGCGATGCGGTGCTTCTGGTTGCGGCGCAACGCGTTTGGCAGACTCATCGCGGGGACGAATCGCGGAAGCACGCCCGGCGGAGGTATTGGGCAGGGTCATTTGATCCTCGTCGCCCGACACCGCACCGGCAAGGATCGGCTGGGTTTGCCCGTAGTCGTAGTCGACTACATCGGCGACCACCACGGTCACGTTGTCCGGGCCCCCGCCACGCAACGCCAATTCGATCAGGCGGTAGGCAGCCTCGGCGACGTCGGGTATCTGCAGTGCCTCCAGGATGGTCTCGTCGCTCACCGGATCCGATAACCCGTCGGAGCACAGCAGATAGCGGTCCCCGGCCCGCGCCTCGCGCATGGTCAACGTCGGCTCGACCTCGTGACCCGTGAGGGCCCGCATGATCAACGACCGCTGCGGGTGGCTGTGCGCCTCTTCCCGGGTGATCCGGCCCTCATCGACCAAAGTCTGAACAAAAGTGTCGTCTTTGGTGATCTGAGTCAGTTCTCCGTCGCGCAACAAGTAGCCGCGCGAGTCGCCGATGTGCACCAGCCCGATGCGGTCACCCGCGAACAGGATCGCGGTAAGGGTGGTGCCCATCCCCTCGAGTTCGGGCTCGGCCTCCACTTGGGCGGCGATGGCCGCGTTGCCGGAGCGGACCGCGTTGTCGAGCTTGGCCAGCAGATCGCCGCCCGGCTCGTCGTCATCCAGGTGTGCCAGCGCAGCGATCACCAGTTGGGATGCCACCTCGCCGGCGGCGTGACCGCCCATGCCGTCGGCCAGCGCGAGCAGTCGTGCGCCGGCGTAGACGGAGTCTTCGTTGTTGGCGCGTACCAGGCCGCGATCGCTTCGCGCGGCATATCGCAGGACCAAGGTCACGGGCGCCACTCCTCGATCCCGGCTGCGCCGGCAGCATAGTCGTAGGCTCGGGTCACGGACGCAACTCAATCGCCGTTTTGCCGATTCGAATCGGCGTTCCGATTGGAACTCGTACCGCAGTCGTCACCTTCGCCCTGTCAAGGTAAGTACCGTTGGTCGATCCTAGATCCTCGACGTACCACTCCGAGCCGCGCTGAGTCAGCCGGGCGTGCCGCGTCGAGGCGTAATCGTCGGTGAGCACCAGCGTGGAGTCGTCAGCTCTTCCGATCAATACCGGCTGTCCGCTCAGCGTGATACGTCCGCCTGCCAGCGCGCCTTCGGTGACTACCAGATAGCGGGCCGCATGCCGGCGCTGGCGTGACGGCAGCAGCGTGCTGCGCAGCGCCAAACCGCGACGCACCATGACAGCACCGGTGGGCGCGTAGATGTCGGTCCGAAGGATCCGCAGCACGGACCAGATGAATACCCACAGCAGCATCAGAAAGCCGGCGCGCGTCAGCTGCAGTACCAGTCCCTGCATCTGGCGTCCTTTCCGTCCTAGCGTCGCATCCCTGGCGCCCGTGACTCCGAGCACATCGGCTACGTCACGATACTTGGACGGCGGATGACACGGGGCGAAGCACGGCAGCTTAAGCCCGGTGGCTTAGTGGATCCGGACGATGATCTCGGAGTGGCCCAAGCGGATCACGTCGCCGTCGGCCAGCTGCCACTCCTGGATCGGTGCGTTGTTCACCGTGGTGCCGTTGGTCGAGTTCAGATCCGACAGCAGCGCGACCTGTCCGTCCCAGCGGATCTCGAGGTGACGCCGGGACACACCGGTGTCAGGCAACCGGAACTGGGCGTCTTGTCCGCGGCCCACGATGTTGGAGCCCTCGCGCAGTTGGTAGGTGCGGCCGCTGCCGTCGTCGAGCTGAAGGGTGATCGTGGTTCCACCGGCGCCGTAGCCGCCCTGGCCGTAGCCGCCGTAACCAGCCTGTTGTCCGTAGTCGGCGGGCTGGCCGTAGTCAGCCGCCTGTCCGTATTCCGGTTGCTGTCCGTACTCCGCCTGCTGGCCGTAGTCATACTCGGGGCTGGCGGTCTCGGGATAACCGCCGGCTTGACCGCCGTACGGCCCGCCCTGCGCGTGCTCGGCGTATTGGGTGTACTCGGCGGAGCCATAGTCCTGGCGGCCGTACCCGCCGCCTTGTGGGTAGCCCTGGTCGTACCCACCACCGTGCTCGGGGTACCCGGGTCGTTGTTCGGGCGGGGCGTAGCCGCCCTCGTCCTGACGGGCCGGGCCGCGACCGTAGTCGCCGTATCCGCCGTAGCCCTGCTGACCGCCGGGAGGGGGAGCGTAGCCGCCGCCTTGGCGGTATCCCTGGTCGTAGCCTTGCCCGCCGTAGCCGCCGGGCGCGGGCGGACGTTGCTCATACGACTGCGGATAGCCGCCCTGTCCCTGCTCGGGGTAGCCGCGCTGTTCTTGGTAGCCCTGTTGGGGCGCGTAACCGCCCTGGCCCTGTTGGTCGGGGTAGCCGCGCTGCTCGGGGTAGCCGGCTTGTTCCGGGTAGCCCTGTTGCGGCGGGTAGCCACCGCCGTGCCCCTGCTCGGGGTAACCGCTTTGTTCCGGGTAGCCGCCCTGCTCGGGCTGGCGGGGAGGCGGCGGGTAGCCCTGCTGAGGTGGGTAGCCGTGCTGCTCGGGTGGATATCCGCCCTGCTGGTCGGGTGCTCCCTGCGGGTCTGGACCACCGCGCGCGTCGTCCTGCGGACGCCCGTAGCGGTCGTCGTAATACTCGTCGCCGGATCGGCCCGGCCCCTGACCCCCGCGGTAGCCAGAATTGTCAGTCATTGGTGCCACTCCTCGTTCTTCGCCGAACGCGTTCTTTGATTGTGGCCGGACGGGGTCGTCGACCGTCGGGCGGGGCTGGACATCAGGGTTGACAGCACCGCGGGCGCGGTACTGGCCGGTGCGCAGGTCCGACGACTGTTCGAACCGAACGACCACCTCACCATACGTTTGCCACCCCTGTTCGTGGATGTAGTCGGCCAAGTACCTCGCGAAAGCGCTCGACGTGAGATTTGAATCGGCGCTCACCTTCTCGAAGTCGTGCATACCGAGCGTAATGATGTATTCGTTGGGGGCCAAAAGGCGATTTCCCTGAAGTTTCTGCACCCCGTCACGCGCCTCGCGGCATAACAGAGCTTCCACCTCCTGCGGAACGATCGCTCCACCGAATACCCGGGCGAAGGCGTTGTCTACCGTCGCCTCGAGTTTGCGCTCGATGCGCGCGACCAGCCCCCGTTGGCTATTCATGTCCTACCGTTCGTGTGCACTTGCCATTACGTATTGCCGCTGGACGGCAAACGAATCACCACGGCGCTGGATCACTCCCGCATCGTATCGGGACATCGTGTCGCTGCGGCACTTTCGAAATCGTGAGAACCGCATCGGCGCAGTTCAGAGCCGTGCGCACTGGAGACCGCGAGGTGCGGTACGGCTTCGGATCCCACTTCGCCGGTTCGGGAATCAAGCCATTAGAGTGATATGGTCCATCGGTTGTTTTTCCGGGCGAGTGGCGGAATGGCAGACGCGCTGGCTTCAGGTGCCAGTGTCCTTCGGGACGTGGGGGTTCAAGTCCCCCTTCGCCCACACTGAGCGGTTCTACAAAAGGTCACGGCCTCGAAAGAGGTCGTGGCTTTGCGTTCGTGAAGGATGCTTTCGCCCCACCCCTATCGGCGCGGCGATAGGTCTCGTAGCCCTCGACGACCGCGCCGGGCTGGAAGGGCGGCGCGTGACCGGGTCGCGAACGAATGCGCTTCAAGCGGAACCGCGGATCCGGAATGCGTGCGAAGGCTCGGCCCCATACCTCCATGACGCCGCGGGTCAGCGATGATGCCGGCTGCGCCCCGGCCGGGTTGTCATAATTGACGGCGAATGTCGAGAAGGTGGTGCTGCAGTTCGTGTGCGGTGTGTACCGCGACCCACCGCAGCGACCGCACACTGGTCTCGGGGTAGTGATAGACAACCGTGCGGGCCCAGTCGTCCGCGGAGAGCCGCGCCAGCACATTGGTGAACATCGTTGCGGCATCGGCCAGTTGGCGAGCGACCCGCACGGGGTCCTGATCGTTGTAGCCGTCGTGTTCGGCGCGCTCCTCGCGTCCCATGGACACGCAATCGGCGCCATCGACTCGACGCGCCGCGAGCACTCGTTCACGTTGGACGAGCAGCACATCGCGTGCATGGCATGCGTACTGCAGCGGGGACCACACGTCGGGCCGCACCCGCAGCCGGACGGCCCCGCCGTTACTACACAGCAGCGCGCCAATATGGGTGGCCGCGGCGCGGATGTCGTCTCCGACGGTTGTGGCCTGCCGCGGGTCATAGGTGAAACCGCATTCGGCGCAGGGGCCAGTCACCAGATCATCATTCCAGATCGCACCTTTGGTGTTCGTATTAAAGGTGCGACACAGGAGGCTGATGGAACAGACTTCAAAGTTGTTGTGGCCGTGGCGATATAGCTAACCAGGAACGGCGGTGGCAGACTGGCCGTTGCGCATCGCCCCACCTGGAGGGAGCGCGGATGCTACGCCGCTGGTCGACATAGGTGACCTACGAGCGCACCCACTGCGTGATCTCGGGAGTGACCGGGTCGGTGATGTCATCGAATTCGGGATGCTTCTTGAGCACCGTGCCAATCATCGAGCACACCGGAACGATGCGCTTGCCATCGTCCCGCGCCTCGTTGAGCGCCTCCTCGACCAGGATGGTCGCCAGCCCACGTCCGCCATAGTCCGGATCGATTTCTGTGTGGTAGAAGACGCGCTGATCGCCGCGGTCGGCGAAATCGGCCAGCCCCACCGACCTGCCGTCGACGGCGATCGTGTACTTGCCGTCCTCGAGGGTGACCGTGGCTTCCGCGCCGGTCTTATCGGTTGTCATCTGTGTTTCCCTTTCTTTGCGGTGTAGGCCTGGGCCGCAGCCGAGTGGTCGGCAGCGGCGGGGCGGGAAGCCGGTCGAGCGCTCCCCGGTATCCCTGGACAGCGCCGAATCGGTCATCGGCGTCCTCCCACAATCGGCGGTAGTTGACGATGTCCTCGTGGCTTCGTCCCACGAAGTTCCACCACATCACCACCTCATCGGTGAACGGTGTGCCACCGAGCAGCAGCACCCGCGCGGGTCCCTCCCCCGCGTTATGCAACCGCAGCCGGTCCTGGCCGGGCCTTTGGTATGCCAAGTCAGCCAGCGCCAGGGCCGTCCCGCCCACGTGTATGGTCCCGGAATCACACAACACCCCATGCTCGAAGTTCGGGTCCACGTCGATCTCGAGGGTGGCCCCCGGCTCAAGGTCTATCTGGGCACCCAGCAAGGGTGTGAACGTCGGCACCGGCGATCGGCTGCCGGCCAGCTCGCCGAGAAAGACGCGAGCGTGCGCGCCCGGCAGGGACAGGGGCGCGGGCGCGTAGTGGGCGAAGTCTCGCCCTGAGTCGCGATCGGATGCGGGCAACGCGACCCAAAGCTGGACGCCGTGCAGCGGGGCGCCCGAATCGACCGAGACTTCCGAATGGCAGATACCGGCGCCCGCAGTCATCAGATTCAGCTCGCCGGGCCGGATGGCCGCGTGTACGCCCGCGCTGTCACGGTGCTCCACCTCGCCACTAAACAACCAACTGACGGTTTGTAGTCCCGTGTGGGGGTGCGGCGCGACGTCCATTCTCGCGGCGACCGGGCCGTAATGGTCGATGAAACACCAGGCGCCGACGAGCGATCGCTGGCGCTGTGGAAGGGTGCGTTGCACCCGGATCGCCCTCGGGCCGCCTAACGGAACCTCCCGCGGACGCAGCACTTCCACCGTCGGCGAGTCGCCCGCCTGTGGTGAAGCAGCGCAGGCGACTTCGGCTGGGGCGGCTTCAAGATTGCTCATCGTCCCCCCTCCGTCGCGAAGCCGCCTGCAGCGCCTTCGTCCGCGACCGTACCCGGCGCGCTTACTTTCGTGGGGGCCGCAGCACCTTCATGGCAAGGCTCATGACGGGCTCGGGCACGCGATCCTTGATAGACAGGGCGTTGTCGGCGAGGCGACTTCGCAGCGGGGTTCCCCGCCCGAATACCCGGTTGAGCGGCCCGCCGGTCGGCTCCAGCACCACATGCAGCGGCGGAGTACCGACGGCGGCGCCTAGCGCGTTGGAGATGACCATCCGCTGAATCTCGCTTGTTCCTTCAAAGATGGTGTACAGCTTGGCATCTCGATACCATTTCTCAACCGGATGATCAGTGATGTATCCCCAGCCGCCCATGGTTTGGATCGCACGTTCGGTGGCCCTGACCGCGACTTCGCTGGCGGCCATCTTCGACATCGAACCCTCGCCCCGTTCGAAGGGAACGTTATTTGCCGCCATCCACGACGCGCGCCACGTGAGCAGCCGAGCGGCGTCGATCTGGGTCGCCAGTTCCGCCAGCGGGAATGCGATGCCCTGGTTGTCGATGATGGGGCCACCGAAAGCCTCACGCTCGGTGGCGTACGCGGTGGCGTACTCGAGCGCGGCGCGGGCGATGCCGATGGCTTGGGCGGCGACCATGGGTCGGGTCTGCTCGAAGGTGCCCAACGTCGCAGAACCGGAGCGTTTTCCGCCGGCTACGACTTCCCTGGCCTTGGCGAGCTTGTGCTCGAGTTTCTCTTCTCCGCCAAGCAAGTTGGCGGCCGGAACGCGCACACCTTCGAAGAGCAACTCGGCGGTATGAGACGCCCGGCAGCCCAGTTTGTCCAGTTTCCGCACCAGCTTCAGCCCAGGGGTGCCGCCCGGCACTACGAACAGTGCCTGACCGCGATGGCCGAGCTCCTCGTCGACCACCGCGTTGACCACGTGCACGTTGGCGATGCCGCCATTGCCGATCCACATCTTATGGCCGTCGATGATCCAGTCGTCGCCGTCGCGGCGCGCGTGGGTGCGCAGGTTACGCACATCGCTGCCGCCTTCGGGTTCGGAGATGGCCAGCGCAGCGAGTTTGAGATCTCCTGGTGTGCCGAAACATTCGGGCGCCCATTCCAGCATCTGTTCGGGTGAGGCGGCCTGGCCGATTGCCGACAACGCCAACGCCGGCATGACGATGGCCAAGCCGATGCCCGCGCAGCCCCAGAACAGCTCCTCCATGAACATGGGCAACGAGATGCCGGTCGGATCACCGATCAGATCGCGGTAAAAGAGCGGACTGTAGAAACCGCGCTGGGCCGCCTCTTCGAGCACTGCCCAGGGAAATTCCTGTCGTTGGTCGTAGTCGAGCGCTACTGGGCGTATTACGGATTCGGCGAACTCGTGCGTACGCCGCGCAAGGTCGTGTTGGGCCGCCGTCGGGGTCAGGTCGAACGTCATGGGGCGCCTCTAGGTCGACAGACTGTTCCTGCCGACCCCGACTACCCCGTTGATCGGCTCGGCAAACTGCCAGCGCACCTTTCGACGAAATGTCAGGCGGCCGAACGGGGTTTGACTTGCCCCAGCGGCAGATGCAGAACGACCGCGGCCACCGCGACCGACTGGTGTTCATGACGTGCCAGCAGCGCCGCGTTCTCGGGCAGTTGCCGGGCGTTGATCTCCCCCGCGGCAATGCGCCGCAGGACATCGTGTGCGTGCGCGAGCTGGTCACGCTTACGGTATTGACCGCCCGGCAGCTTCACCCCGGCCCAGACGCCGTACTCCTCGTGGTGTGCGATGGCATGCGCGGCGCAGCGGCGCTGTTGCGCCAGCGGGCAGCGGCGCAGGCACTGGATCCGTGCTTCGGTGGCCGACCGCTCGTATGCGCGCGCCTTCGCGGCGCCGTCTCCACCGTCGTCGTCGGGGTAGCCGAACCAAAGTTCCGGATTGGCTGCGCAGGGGTGTCCCATGTCGGTCTCCTTGTTGAGCGTGAAACGTAGATGGAAGCGTATACAGAAGAAGCGCCTGCGCACAAGAGAAACGTGACAAAAGCGTATATCCAGATGCGGGAGCCGCCTGCTGTGTAATATCCGGCTCATGGCCGGAGCGTGCGGTGACCCGTGAATCGGCCGGTGCGGCTATCCGCGCGCTACGTGAATCACGCGATTGGTCACTAGCCGACCTCGCCGCCGCGACCGGTGTCAGCATCATGGGGCTCAGTTTCATTGAGCGTGGTGCCCGGAAACCGCACAAAAGCACAGTCCAGAAGCTTGAAAACGGCCTCGGCCTGCCCCCGGGCACCTACTCGCGGCTGTTGGTGGCCGCCGATCCGGACGCCGAATTGGCGCGCCTGATGTCCGCGCGGCCGCCGGCGCCCACGCCCGCGCGGCGCAGCGGACCGGTGGTGGTGGACCGTCATAGCGACACCGAGGTGCTGGAAGGCTACGCCGAAGCGCAGCTCGATGCGCTCAAATCCGTCATCGATCGATTGCCTGCGACAACATCAAACGAATATGAGACGTATATTCTGTCTGTGATTGCGCAGTGCGTGAAGGCCGAGATGCTCGCCGCCAGCTCGTGGCGGGTTGCCGTGAACGCCGGTGCCGACTCGACCGGTCGGTTGATGGAACATGTTCAAGCTTTGGAGGCGACGCGTGCGGCGCTGTTGAAGCGGATGCCCTCCACCTTGAGCGCCCGTTTCGACCGGGCATGCGCAAGGTCGTCGCTGCCGGAGACCATCATTGCCGCCCTGGTCGGCGTCGATGTCGACGAGATGTGGGATATCCGCAATCGGGGCGTGATCGCACCGGGTGCGCTGCCGCGGGTTCGTGCCTTCACCGAGGCGGTCGAGTCGGACGAAAAAGATGCAAGCCGGGACGACGAGGGGGCATCGTGAGTGAATCCGAAGTCGAGGCGTTGAGCCGGGCCCATCAACTCTTCGCGGGCAGCGCCCAGCGGTCGTCGTTGAACGCGGACACCGCGCATTACCGCAATGTGTTGCACCGGGCTGCCAGACTGAGCGACAGGATGGCGCGCGGCGGTTACCAACTCGCGGTGGACCACGGTCGGGAACGCCTCGCCGCGGCGGCCGACACCGACGCGGCGGCCACCGACGTCGTTGCCGGCGCCCACCGCGATCGCGCACAGGCAAGCGACCGGACCCGAAGCGTGCTGGACGCGGCCCGCGCGGATGCCGATACGCCGGCGACACCATTGGCCCAGCGGGAAGCGATGCGTCGCCGCGTGACTCGCCTGCGGGCCCAGCGGGCGCACGTCGTGTCGGCACGCGCGCATGCGCGGCGCCGCCACGCCGAACTGCTGGCCTTGCGTTATCGGCTCCGGCGCGACCGTCGGCTCGGGATGTCGGGACTGCGCGGGCTGACAAATGACCGCGCCGGGCTGGCGGTGCGCGCCGCATTGTCTCGACTGGGCCGACCCTATGTCTGGGGAGCGACCGGACCCGACCGGTTCGATTGTTCGGGGCTGGTGCAGTGGAGTTACGCGCAGGCCGGTATTCACCTGGATCGCACCACATATCAGCAGATCAACGACGGCATCCCAATATCTCGTGCCCAAGTGCGGCCTGGTGATCTGGTGTTTCCGCACGCCGGCCATGTGCAGCTGGCCATCGGGAACAACCTGGTTGTAGAAGCCCCCTACTCGGGTGCCTCGGTGCGAATAAGCCGACTGGGCAGCAACGTTGCGATCCGCCGACCGATATGACCAGCAGAGGGCCCGGTATACGGGCACAACGAATGGGGGTGAGCCGATGCCGGAACAACCCGGCCCCTCGTTAGAGGCCGTCGAGGCGCGGCGGTCGGCGCTGGCGAGCCAGCACGGCACCGCGACCGAAGCCGATCGGGCGCTGAGCGAGGTGCTGACCAGCGTTCACGACGCGGCGCGCGAAAGTGTCAGGCGACTCGACTCCATCGCCGAGCAGATCGACCGAGCGACCGTGAACCAGGCGGACCTCGCCCTCGATACCCCGATGGGTGCGCGCGAATTTCGAAAGTTTTTGATGGCCAAGCAACGCGAGATCGCTTCGGTCATTGCCGAAGCGCGCGAAATCAGCCGGGCGAAAACCGCTGTGTTGCAGAGCCTTCGGGCTCAATATGCCGCCGATAGCGGCTAGCCAGAACTAGTCCACACCGTGCAACACAGTGAATTGTCGACAACTCTGCCGCTGAGTACTGTCGCCGAACATGAAGGGGCCGCGCCGTTTCCCGCAGCAGCGTCCGAGCAGGCTGCGACGCCGCTTGCCTGGCTGATGTCGGCCTATGACGACCTGCTCGCCGCGCTCGAATCCGTAAGAGATCGCACCGGCGATCCGAACGCGTGGCAGACAGGATTGACGCCGGCCGAAGTGACTGCCGCGCTCAGCCCGACCACGCGTTCCGAACAGATCGAGGCAATCCTGCGCAAGATCCGCCAACAACAAGCCGGCGTGCTCGGCGCGGGAACGACGGCGAACGCGCCCGTGCGGCCGTTCGCCGAAGCCGCGGCATCGCCGGACCGAG
Organism: Mycobacterium sp. E2479; assembly: GCF_001667925.1. Lineage (GTDB taxonomy): Bacteria > Actinomycetota > Actinomycetes > Mycobacteriales > Mycobacteriaceae > Mycobacterium. The sequence goes on from NZ_LZJR01000087.1 coordinate 39,927, forward strand.
AGTCGGGCGATGCGGCCGATGCCATCGCCCATGCCGAAGCGGCTCTGGCACAACAGAACTCGGCGAGCTCGCAACTGGACCTGCAGGTAATCTCGGCCATCTTGAACGCGCACCTGCATGCGGTTGACGGCAGCCAAGCCCTCGTCAGGTTGCAACACGACACCGAAGCCGCGGTACGGACCCGGTCGGATCTGGACACCCCGGCCGGGGCGCGTGACTTCCAGCGGTTTCTTATCGGCAAGCTCCGAGACATTCGGGAGGTCGTCCTGAATGCCAGCCTGGACGACACGTCGAAGTCGGCACTGATGGCCGCCTGGACGTCGCTGTACGACGCCTCCAAAGGTGAACCGAATGCCCCGGGCGGACGCCCGGGAGCCGCGGCGCCGGTTGGTGATGCGCCCGGGGGCGGCCCGACCGACGATCTCGACGCCGAATGGGATCCGCTACTGGACTCGTTGCTGGCCGACGATGGTGGCGTCCCCGGCGATGTGTCAGGACCGGAGACGGCGGGCGTCGCCGCGATGCCGGCCATACCGCAACAGCCGATGGCGTCCGCCGTGCCTAACTTTGGTGGGGGGTCACTGCCGGGGCTCGGTTCTCTACCCGCATCGATGGCCGGTTGGGAAGGGCCCGGCGGACTGCCGCTCTCCCGGCTGGGGGATGGTGACAGGACCGATCCGGCTCTGGGCGATCTGGCCGACGAGGAGGTGCCCGACGAGCGAACCCAGGATCCGAGCTCGCGGGGAGCCTCGAACGAGCCAGGCGACGGGACCGACGCCGAGGAAGGCACGGCATCCGAGGAGCCGCCGGCGGGTCCGACACCGGTGACCTTGCCCGATGGGGAAACAGTCACCGCGGGTAGCCCAGCGCTGGCAGCGGTGATCACGGCCGCCCTCGGCGGCACTCCGATAGCGGAGGCCTTCCAGCAGCAGGGAATCACCATTCCCCCACCGGGAACCGCAGTCCCGAGCCCTATCGATGCCCCGCAGGTTTCGCCCGGCGATATCGGGATGCTCACCGATCGGCATGCGCTCGCCCTTGGCCCCGGAAAGGCGCTTCTCGATGGCCAAATTCAACACATCGCCACCGTGAGCGGACCGAGCTTCCTAGGCTGGGAGCATCCGCCGTCGTCGCATGCGGCAGTAACGACGCCGGCCAAGCCTGACCCACCGACACCTACCCGGCCGGCGACCTCGTCGACCACCTGACCAAAACTCGCCGGCGCAACCGGCGGTCGTCAACAGGAGATAGCGGATGGCAGATTCGATTCATGTAGTGCCTGCGCACCTACGTCAGGCTGCCGCAGACCACCAGGACATCTCCGAGTACCTGCGTACCGTCCCGTCGTCGCACGCGGCGATCCAAGACAGCCTCGATTCGCTCGGACCGGTCTTCAGTGAGCTGCGCGACGCAGGCCGTGAGCTGCTGGAACTTCGACGCCAGTGTTATGAACAGCAGGCTGCCGACCACGCTGATCTGGCCGACAAACTGAACGCCTCGGCGACGATGTGGGAACAGCACGAGCAGGAGGCGGCAGGGAAGTTCGACGACATCGTCGACCGCGGTCGATGACCGACGCGAATCCCGCTTTCGACACTGTTCATCCGAGCGGACACATTCTTGTCCGCTCCTGCCGGGGCGGCTATATGCACAGCGTCACCCTGAGCGAGGAGGCGATGGAAACCGACGCTGAGGCATTGGCGCACGGCATTCTCCTGACCGCCGACGTGTCATGCCTCAAAGCTTTGCTGGAAATCCGCGACGAGATCGTCGCTGCCGGGCACACACCCTCCGCGGCGGTCCCAACCCCCCGAGACCTTGATGCGGCCATCGAAAAGTTGCTGTCCCACAAACTGCGTCGCCGTAGTGGCGCAATCTAGAGAGCGATCAGGCGCACGCTGGCCTAGCGTAACCGTGGCTGAGCCACGCTTGGATCGGGAGCGATACCGGTTGGCGGTTCTACCGGATTGGGGCCGAACAACTCTCGCGCGCGAGCGAGGAAGGCGCGCACCTCATCGAGTTGCTGCTCCAGTGCAGAATCAGCCATGTCCTTACGCTACCGAGGGCCTTGCGACCGCACAATTCACCGACCGCAAAGGTCGCCGGCCGGGCCCCGGTACGCTTAGCCGGTGGCGGTCTTCGGTCGGATGTCGGCGCGTCAGCGCCTCCGGAGAGCTACCCGGGAATCGCTGGCGATGCCGGCTTTCAGCTCCCCTATCGACTGCACCCCGTGGGTGACAGGCGGATTGTGGCCTGCCGAACTGTCGACGGTCACAGCCGAAACCGCTACTCTCGCTGAGCATCTCAAAGCTGACCTGCAGCGGATTTCTCACGCCGCCAACGACGAACTGAAGTTGCTCAAGCGATCGGGAATGACCGACGCCTCCCGCCAGGCGGCAGAGGCGCGAGTCATCGACGAGGCCCGCGCCCGTGCGGTGCGCCGAGTCGAGTCGACGATGCGCTATCTGCATGCCATGCGAAGCGGAGCCCAAGCTCCCGTTACTCCCCCACCGAGGCTCGAGCCGCACGGCGCGGATCTGGAAAGAACGCAGGTACTGCCTGCGATCCGCGAGGCCAAGCCCGTCGCCGAGCCGCCCATGCGGCTTGACCCTGAGGCAACCCCACGGCCGGAAGGAAGGCGTCGTCGCGAGTCTGCGATCGAACTTGTCGCCGACCCCGGTACGCCGCAGGCACCCAGTCAGCGGGCACATGCCGACCGCACCGCCGATGTGTCACATCTCGGCGAGACGCAAGTTATCCCGGTGGTCAGGGACGAGCCTGATTCACCGGTGCCGGTGCAGCCAGCGCCCGAGCCGGCACCGGATCAGGCCGACTCCGGCCGCCACCACGCGGTCGTCGACGAGGCGGTCACCGGTATGGCGGAGCCGCAGGTGGTCCGCCAGGAACGGGTTGTCGATCCAACCGCCACCGCCGCCACGCCTGCCGTTGCGGGAAGCGGCAGACCATCCGCCACGACTGCCCAGCCTGGCGACGAAAAACGCAGATTTGCAACGAGTCTCGATAGTGAGCGGCTGAACCGGTTGCTCGAGTTCGTGGTTCGGCAGGAGCCGCGCCTCAATTGGGCTATCGGAGATCGTGGCGACGGCACGACCGTACTGGTCACCGATCTCGCTCACGGGTGGATACCTTCAGGCATCACCCTTCCGGCGGGCGTGCGATTGTTGGAACCCGAGCGTCGCAGCGGTAGGGTCGCCGCACTGATCGGCGAAACGGCGCGCGTCGTCACATACGCCCCCGGCGATTCTTTGCACCGCTCGGTCGACTTCACCGCGACCAGATCGTCGATGGAGCCGCGCACGCTGCCCGCCATCGATGACCTGGCGAGCGTGTTGAGTGCGGCCACGCGCGGTCGTGACGATCTACCCAAGATCGCGCCGAGGTTGGCCGAAGCCGCCGCCACGGGAACGGTTGTCGTCGACCAGGAGGTCGACGTGCTGCGGGTCCATCTCGATACCGCGCGTTACCAGCTCCTCGTTCAGTATCCGAACGTCAATCCCGGGCTCCTGCTCAAGTGCCTGTTGATGGCCGCCACCGAGGGCATCGCCAGCGGAGACGCCGTGTCCGCTAACTACCACCTCGCGTGGTACCAAAAGCTTGCCGGGTGAGCTGCCGGCAGGTAGGCCGAAAGCCTGCTCGCATATGAATTGACGCTGGTCGGAGGGGTCGACGATACTGTCATGGTGGCGGATTCGGGCAGTCGCGCGAATCTCAGCGAGAAGGATCTCGTCGAATCGGTTCTTCGGGATCTGAGCGAGGCGGCCGACAAGTGGGAAGCCCTTGTGGCGCAGGCGGAAGCCGTTACCTACAGCGTCGACCTGGGCGACATTTACGCCGTTGCGAATTCCGACGGCCGGCTGCTGAAATTGACTTTGCATCCCGGGGTGATGACCGGATACGGCCACGTCGAGCTGGCCGAGAGACTGAACCTCGCGATTACCGCGCTGCGCGAGGAGGCTGAGGCCGAGAACCGGGCGAGTTACGGCGGCCCACTGCACTGACGCGCGCTTCGCGTGCTCATCGACCGGCGCGTGTGCTGATGGGCTCCGGCTCTCTTCGCGCGCTTCGCGTGCTCATCGACCGGCGCGTGTGCTGATGGGCTCCGGCTCTCTTCGCGCGCTTCGCGTGCTCATCGACCGGCGCCGGGAGGCCCGGCGAAGGCTTGAGCGATCTGCAACCAGCGCTGGGCGTCGGCGCCATGGGCGGTGATGTCGAGGGCGCTCAGCGGTCGCCGTTGGGTGACAAGGAAACAGAAATCCTGCGCGGACCCACTGACCCGCTGCTCGGCATCGGGCGGCCCCCAGGTCCACGTGTCGCCGCCGGGACCACGCAGTTCGACGAAGAAGGGCTCTGCCGGCGGCACCAAATTGTTGATGGCGAAGGCGAAATCGCGGGTCCGTACCCCGAGGTGAGCGATCGACCGCAGCCGTTCGGTCGCGTGTCGCGTGACGCCCAGAGCGTCGGCGACATCGACGCCGTGCGCCCACGTCTCCATCAGGCGCGCGGTGGCCATCGAGGCCGCGCTCATCGGCGGGCCGAACCATGGGAGTTTGCGACCGGACTGCACCGTGAGCAGTGCATCGTGTAATCGTCCCCGGGTGAGCCGCCAGTCGGCCAGTAGATCGGCCGGCGCCAGCGCCGCCAGCTCGTCGGCGCCTTTGTCCACGAAACCTGCCGGGTCAGCGGCCGCGCGTTCCAACACCTCGGCGAACCCGGCCTCGTCGGTAATGGCGATCAGAGCGACCCGATCGGTCCACAGCAGGTGGCCGATCTGGTGGGCGATGGTCCAGCCGGGCGCGGGCGTCGGGTCGGCCCAGCGGTCCGGCGACAACGGTGAGACCAGTGCGTCGAGGGTGTCGCTCTCGGCGCGCAGATCGTCGACCATGGGCGCGGGACCGGTCATCGGCACTCCCGGCTGTCGGCTGCGGCCATCGCACAACTCACGTCTGTACCTTAACGATCGCTCGTTGCGTCGCCGCCGCGACCGATGATGCTGTGCACGACCAGGCCCATCAGGTAAAGCACGGATCCGAACAGCGCGAAGGTGGGCGCGTGCCCGTCGTCGGGAATCAAGATGCCGGCCACCGTGATCGAGACGATGAACGCGACCCAGAACAGCGCGTCCTGTACGGCGAACACGTGCCCGCGAAGTGCGTCATCGACATCCATCTGAATTGCGGTGTCGGCGCAGAGCTTGACCACCTGCCCGGTAATCCCGAGCAGGAAGCCGCACGCGACCATGACCGGGACGAGCAGTTCGGCGCCGGCGACCTCGATGATCGCCGACGTCGCCAACGCGCCGTTCGCCGTCGCGTACCGCCCCCAGCGGCGGACCGCGGGCGGGGTGAGAACGTTGGCCAAAAAGGCGCCGAGGCCCGCGGCGCCGAAGAACAGGAGGGCGGTGCCGAACCCCCCACCCTTGAGGTTGGGCATGTGATGGACCAGCAACAAGACCAACAGCGAGTTGATGCCGACGACCATGCGGTGCGCGGCCAAGCCGGACAGGGTGGCGGCGACCGTGGGCCGCTGCGCCACCGTGCGTGCTCCGTGCAGCCAGCCGGTGATCACCGCGTAGACGACGGGCCCGTGGATCGCACGCCGGGTGTCGTCGGGGCCCAGCACCCGCGAACCGAAGCGCCAGGACAACAGCAACGCGATGGACACGGGGATCGTTGTGATGAACACGATTGCCGAGGCGCCCTTGTCGCTGGCGCCCAAGATGAATCGTGGCACCAGCATGAAATTTGCGCCGACGAACGCCGCGATGGCCCCGGATGCCGTGGCGACCGAGTTCATCGTCACCACCTGCTCGCGCGGCACCACATGCGGCAGCGACGCCGACAGCCCGGACCCGACGAACCGCGCCAAACCGTTGGCCAACAGGGCGCCCAGCAGTAGCGGCACATCGCCGGCCCGGACCGCCAGGATGGTGCCGATCGCGGCGAAGAGGACCAGCCGGCCCACGTTGGCGCCGACGAGCACCAGCCGCCGATCCCAACGGTCCATCAGGGCGCCGGCGAACGGGCCCAAAAGCGAGTACGGCAAGAACAGAACCGTGAAGGCGCGCGCTATGGAAAGAGGGTCGGCGGCCCGATCGGGGCTGAACAGCAAAGCCCCGGCAAGCGCCGCCTGGAACAAACCGTCACCGAATTGGCTCGCGATGCGCACCTGCAGCAGCCGCCAGAAGTCTGGCAAAACGCGCACCGACCGCCAGACTTCGACGGGTGCGCTGGACTGCATCCGAGTTGGGATCACCGAAACCGACTTCCACGATTGGGGCTGATAAGGCTCGCGCGATCAGAGCCGTCCAACAACAGTACAAATCTCCAGGGCCCACGGTTCGGATTGCCCCGGGCCACGATGCGCCGGATGCGATGATGGTGTGGTGCCGCCGCCGGAGGATCCAGAGGACTACGTCGCACCCGCCGCGCAACGGGTGCGCGCGGGCACTTTGCTGCTCGCCAATACCGACCTTCTCGAGCCCACGTTTCGCCGCAGCGTGATCTACATCGTCGAGCACAACGACGGCGGCACGCTGGGCGTCGTCCTGAACCGCGCCAGCGACACCGCGGTGTACAACGTGTTGCCCCAGTGGACCAAGTTGTCGGCCAAGCCGAAGACCATGTTCATCGGCGGACCGGTGAAGCGTGACGCGGCGCTGTGCCTGGCCACGCTGCGGGTGGGCGCCGATCCCCAGGACGCGCCGGGCCTGCGGCACGTGGACGGCCGGGTGGTCATGGTCGATCTGGACGCCGACCCCGACGGCATCGCGCCTCTGGTCGAAGGGGTCCGGATCTTCGCGGGGTACTCAGGCTGGACTATCGGTCAGCTGGAGGGCGAGATCGAACGCGACGATTGGATCGTGTTGTCCGCCTTACCATCCGACGTGCTGGTGGGACCGAGGTCCGACCTGTGGGGCCAGGTTTTGCGGCGTCAGCCGCTGCCGCTTTCGCTGCTGGCCACCCACCCCATCGACATCAGCCGAAACTAGGGCCACTCCCCCAATTCAATCAGTGGCACGACTGTATGCAGCCGGCGCAGCTGCCGACGCAGGTGGGTGCCGCCGCTTCCTGGCGCAGCACGAAACGCGCACTCTGCCACGAGCCCGCGGCCAACGTACCCAGCGCCCCTACCACACAGACGACGAGCACGACCAGCGCGGTGTCTGGAGCCGCGGCCACGGCCACCGCGCCACCGGCTGCCAGCATCACGGCGGCGGCCAACTGTGTCGGCGCCATCGCGCGCAGCGCCAATGCGGTGGCGCCGAAACTCCGGTTATGCGCGAGCGTCCAGGTGCCGAACCCCGCCGAGGCCACCGCAGCACACATGCACAGCACGCCCGCAATCAGCATGGGCTCACAATACGAGCCGGGTCGCCGGCCCGCACACCCGGCTCGGCGGGTGCCGGTGCCGCCGTCCGCTAGTGCTGGAGGAACGAGAAATTCGGTAGCGGGGGCAGTCCCGGCACCATGGCCAGCAGGCTGGGTGTGCGCTGCGGATTTGTCATCGGCGGCTGCGCGGGGAGCCCGACGGGCGCCGGGGGTGACGTCTGGGCGAGCGGCACCAGTGGAGCCGTGCCGGGTGCCGGGGCGGCAGGCGCGACTGGAGCCACGGCCGGTACCGGTGCGCCCGGTGCGGCGGCGGGAGCCTGATTGGGCAGCCCAACCGGAGAGGTGGCGGGAACCTGGGCCGGTGCCGGGGCAGCCGCGCCGGGGACGCTCACGCGGAATCCGTTGATGATGGCGTCGGTGGCCGGTGCGTCGGCGACGCTCACCGCGCGATCGGTGGTCACCGCCAGCGACACGAGGTACTTGTCGTGTCCCGACGTGGCGATGACATGGCGCCGCGAGGTGTTGAGCGTCAAGTCGCCGTCGCGGTAGGTGCCCTCAATGATCGACGACGGGAAGCCGTTGAAATCGGCCATCGAGGCGTTGGTGGGCTGCCAGGCAAACAGCTTCTGGCTGTCGATGTAGCCGTGGGTGATGGCCTCTTTCGGATCGAAGGCGCCGACCAGTTTGTAGACCACGACTTGCGCATTCGATGAGTAGATACTGCTGCCATGCCGGTCGGCGATGACCGCGAACGCATCGGGCACGTTGGGATCGGGTACCTGGGTCCAGCGCGGGGGCATCGGCAAGGTGATGTCGAGAGCAGTGAAGCCCTGCGGCTTTTGCGCCTCGAGCTTCACGCCCTTCGACTGCAGGAATTCGTGGATCGTTCCAGAGGACGCCGGAACCGGAACCGCTGGGCCGGCAGTAGCCGGTGCCGTGGTTCCGGGGGCTGTGGCGGTCGCCTGCGGGGCGGTCTGGTTGCCGGCCGGCGGAGCCGCGAGATATCTGCTCGGCGGCACCAGCTCGGGTCCGAGGTTCGGCGGTGCCTGCGCGGGAACCGTGGGGACGGGCGCCGGTACCGGAGGCAACGGGTCTGCCGATGCCGTGCCGCCCGCAACAACCGCCAGGCCCATCAGGCCTGCGACCAGTCCGCCGAGCAGTGCCCGGCGGACGGGGACGATCTCAATCATCTGCGTCGGTCCTTCCAAAGGCTCTTCTACCAGAAGCCGTCGATAGTGGCTGACTGTAACTAGAGGTCAAAGGCGTGCACAGGGCCGAAACACACCTGGGATGAACCTCTGATCGGCGCGCAACGGAACCGAGACCAACCTGTGGCCGGCAGACCCCTCGTGTCGGCCCTTATACCCTGTTCAGGTGACCGACTCCCCGATCGCCTCGCCGGCGAGCAGCTCTGGCGCCGCCGCGCCCGACTCTGACGCGCCGCCGCATCGCTACACCGCGGCGCTGGCGGGCCGTATCGAGGGCGCGTGGCAGGAGAACTGGGCGAAGCTGGGGACGTTCAACGTGCCAAACCCGGTCGGTTCGTTGGCTCCCTCAGACGGAGCGCCGGTCCCGGACGACAAGTTGTTCGTGCAGGACATGTTTCCCTACCCGTCGGGGGAGGGGCTGCACGTCGGTCACCCACTGGGCTACATCGCAACGGACGTATACGCACGCTACTTCCGGATGACCGGCCGCAATGTGCTGCACGCATTAGGGTTTGACGCCTTCGGGCTGCCGGCCGAGCAGTACGCGGTGCAGACCGGCACCCATCCGCGCATCCGGACCGAGGCCAACGTCATCAATTTCCGGCGCCAGCTGGGACGCCTGGGCCTCGGCCACGACAGCCGACGCAGCTTCTCGACGACCGATGTCGAGTTCTACAAGTGGACCCAGTGGATCTTCCTGCAGATCTACAACGCCTGGTTCGACACCGCCGCCAACAAGGCCCGCCCGATCACCGAATTGGTCGCCGAATTCGATTCCGGCGCACGTCGCCTGGAGGACGGGCGGGACTGGGCCGGGTTGTCGGCGGGGGAGCGCGCCGACGTCATCGACGGCCACCGACTGGTCTACCGGGCCGACTCGATGGTGAACTGGTGTCCCGGTCTGGGCACCGTGCTGGCCAACGAAGAGGTGACCGCCGACGGGCGCAGCGACCGCGGCAATTTCCCGGTGTTCCGGAAACGATTGCGGCAGTGGATGATGCGCATCACCGCATACTCCGACCGGCTGCTTGACGACCTCGACCTGCTGGACTGGCCTGAACCGGTCAAGACCATGCAGCGCAACTGGATCGGCCGGTCCACAGGCGCTGCAGCGCTGTTCGCGGCGACCGGCACCGACGGCGAGACGCTCGATATCGAGGTGTTCACCACCCGGCCCGACACGCTGTTCGGCGCCACATACCTGGTGCTGGCGCCCGAGCACGACCTGGTCGATGAGTTGGTGGCGGCCGCCTGGCCGGACGGCACCGACGCACGCTGGACGTACGGTGCCGCCACACCGCGCGAGGCCGTCACCGCGTACCGGCGGGCGATCGGATCGAAATCCGACCTCGAACGCCAGGAGAGCAAGGCGAAGACCGGTGTCTTCTTGGGCAGTTACGCCACAAATCCGACCAACGGTAAACCGGTGCCGATCTTCATTGCCGACTACGTGCTGGCCGGATACGGCACCGGGGCGATCATGGCGGTCCCCGGCCACGATCAGCGCGACTGGGACTTCGCCCACGAGTTCGGGCTTCCGATTGTGGAAGTCATTGCCGGCGGTGACATTTCGGAGTCCGCGTATGCCGGTGACGGGGTGCTGGTCAACTCCGGGTACCTCGACGGATTGGATGTGGCCGCGGCCAAGGACAAGGTCACCGCGCGCCTGGAGGCCGAGGGTCGCGGCCGCGCGCGCATCGAATACAAGCTGCGGGATTGGCTTTTCGCCCGTCAGCGCTATTGGGGCGAACCGTTTCCCATCGTCTATGACGCCGACGGGCGTGCGCACGCCCTCAGCGAAGCCGCACTGCCGGTGGAGTTGCCCGACATGCCGGACTACGCGCCCGTGCTGTTCGACCCCGACGACGCCGACAGCGAGCCCTCGCCGCCGCTGGCCAAGGCGACGGAGTGGGTGCACGTCGAATTGGACCTCGGCGACGGCCTCAAGCCCTACACCCGCGACACCAACGTGATGCCTCAGTGGGCCGCCAGCTCTTGGTACGAACTGCGCTACACCGACCCGCACAACTCGGAACGGTTCTGCGACAAGGAAAACGAGGCCTACTGGATGGGCCCGCGGCCGGCCGAGCACGGCGCGGACGATCCCGGTGGCGTCGACCTTTACGTCGGCGGCGCCGAACACGCGGTGCTGCACCTGCTGTATTGCAGGTTCTGGCACAAGGTCCTCTACGACCTGGGCCACGTGAGCTCCCGCGAACCCTATCGCCGGCTGGTCAACCAGGGTTATATCCAGGCCTTCGCCTACACCGACGCGCGCGGCTCGTACGTCCCGGCGGAAGAAGTGGTCGAGCGGGATGGCCGTTTCATTTATCCGGGGCCCGGGGGAGAGATCGAAGTCTTCCAGGAATTCGGGAAAATCGGTAAGAGCCTGAAAAATTCGATCTCGCCCGACGAGATCTGCGACGACTACGGCGCCGACACGCTGCGGGTCTATGAAATGTCGATGGGCCCGCTGGAGGCCTCCCGACCCTGGGCGACCAAGGATGTCGTAGGAGCCCACCGCTTCCTGCAGCGCGTGTGGCGTTTGGTGATCGACGAGCAGACCGGTGACACCCGGGTGGTCGACGGACTGGCACAGGACATGGCGACCGATACGCTGCGAGCACTGAATCGGACGATCGCCGGGGTTGCGGAAGACTATGCGGCACTTCGCAATAACACCGCTGCTGCGAAGCTGATCGAGTACACCAACCATCTCACCAAGGAGCACCGCGACGCGGTGCCGCGTGCGGCCGTCGAGCCGCTGGTGTTGATGTTGGCTCCGCTGGCCCCGCATATGGCCGAGGAATTGTGGCTGCGCCTGGGCCATCAGACCCCGCTGGCGCACGGTCCCTTCCCAGTCGCCGATCCCGCCTATCTGGTCGACGACACCGTCGAGTACCCCGTGCAGGTGAATGGCAAGGTGCGCGGGCGAGTGGTGGTGGCCGCCGACGCCGACCAGGACACGCTGAAGGCCGCCGCGCTCGCCGATGAGAAGGTCCAGGCATTTTTGGCGGGTGCCAACCCGCGCAAAGTGATCGTGGTCCCGGGCCGACTGGTCAACCTGGTCGTGTAGCGACGCCTAGCGCTCGGCGGGCCGCAGCACCACCTCGTGCATGTGGCCGTCCGGCGGGGTGGCAACCGCATTGGCCACCGCAGTCGCCACCGTCTCGGGCTTCAAAAAGTTGGCGGGGTCATACGTGCCGCCCTCGAACCGGACGAGTTCTCGCTGCATGTCGCTGTCGGTCCGTCCCGGATAAACGGTCGTCACCCTCAACTCCGGTTCGCCGCTGCGCAGCGAATCCGCGAAGGCGCGCAGCGCGAACTTACTGGACGAATAGGAGGCCATACTCCGCGAAGCGGTGCGGCCGGCGCCGGAGTTGATGAACACCACCTGTCCGCGGGCCCTTCGCAGCGCCGGCAACAGCGCCAGCGTAAGTTCCACCGCGCCAAAGACATTGACGGCAAAGGTGGCGCGCCATTCGTCGACGTTCGAGTCGGCAACACTGCCGGGTATGGCCACCCCCGCATTGTGCACCAGTACGTCGAGTTCGTCCACGATTTCGCAGGCGGCTTCGATATCGCCGGAGTCGGTGAGATCCAGCGGAAACGTGGTGGCCCCTAGTCGCTCCGACACCGCATCGAGCCGATCGGACGGGCGGCCCGCCAACAGCAGGGTATGCGTGGGTGCCAGCGCAGTGGCGATGGCCGAGCCGATACCACCGCCGGCGCCGGTGATGAGTGCATTGGGCATGCCCTGCAGTCTACCCACGGCACAGAGGTAACCGAAAACCGGTGACGGCGAAAGCCTTTCAGGCTTCCTTGCGTGCGGGTGGCACGCCGGCCGGTCCCGACGTCGGGTCACCGGAGGCCAGCCGTTCGAGTGGCGCCAACGCCTGCATCAGGGTGTCCAGGTCGGACGCCGGGAGCTGGCTCAGCATCGCGGCCAGCGAAGCGCGCCGATTAGCCAGCGATTCACCGTGGACAGCTCGCCCCCGCGGGGTGATGTCCACGAGTACCGCACGCAGATCGGACGGGTCACGGGAACGTTTGACCAACCCCACCTTCTCCAGCCGGCGGATCGCCACGGTCGTGGTGGGAGTTCGCACCCGTTCGTGTGCGGCGAGATCGGTCATCCGGATCGGGCCCTGGTCGAGCAGCGTGACCAGGATCGACAATTGCGCCAGGGTCAGCTCTCCGGCCGCCGCCCCGCTGGGGTCGCCGCGGCGGAGAATGGCAAACAGTTTGGACAGCGCTCGGTGCAAACCCTCGGCGAGCTCGGCTACCTCGGCCGGAGGCGATTCGCTGTCTGCCATAAATCGGGAGTCTATCCCGATATGAGGTGCTTACAAGGGAGCTATCGCGCACCAGATAGTTCAGGTCAAAGGACTTGGGACAAAAACCGCTGCAGCCGTTCGGTCTCTGCGGCATCGAATATTTGCTCCGGAGGGCCCGACTCCACGACCCTGCCGTGATCCATAAAAGCAACGACATCGGATGCCGACCGCGCGAAACCCATTTCGTGGGTTACCACAATCATTGTCATGCCATCCTCGCCGAGGTCCGCAATGAGTTGGAGTATTCCCTTGACCATTTCGGGATCCAACGCCGAGGTCGCCTCATCGAAAAACATCACCTGCGGCGCCATCGCCAGCGCACGGGCGATCGCCACCCGCTGTTGTTGTCCGCCGGACAGCGTGCTGGGGCGGGCACCGGCCTTGTGCTTCAGGCCAACTCGGTCCAGCTGTGCCAGCGCCAGGTCGCGAGCCTTGTCAGCCGGCAGACGCCGCAGCTTTCGCGGGGCCATCGCCACGTTGTCCAAAACGCTGCGGTGCGGGAAGAGATTGAAATGCTGGAACACCATGCCTATGCGTTGGCGCAGCTCGTCGGGATCATCGTGCAGCACCGATCTGCCATCCAGCAGAATGTCGCCGCTGTCGGGCTCATACAGGCGGTTCATGGTACGCAGCAGTGTTGACTTTCCCGAGCCGGACGGCCCGATGATCGCTACGGTGCTGCCCGCGGGTGCCTCGATATCGACGCCGCGCAGCACCTTGCTTGCGCCCAGCGTCTGGTGAAGGTTCTTGGCCGCCAGCGAGACTGACACTCGGGCATGAATGCTGGAGGTCACGTGATTTCCTGGCCGAATGTCGTCGCAAGTAGGTCGGCGTCGTCGTCCTCTGGGGCCGCGGCACTGCGGCCGCGGCGAAGGCGGGTGTCGATGTAGTTCACCAAATGCGTTAGCGGAATGGTCAATAGCAGATAGAAAAGACCGGCGGCCACCAATGGCGAAAGGCTGCCGGTCTGCGCGTTGAGGTCTCGTCCGACTTGAAACAGCTCCCGCTGATCGGCGATCAGGCCGAGGAAGTACACCAGCGCCGATGCCTTCAACAACCCGATGGCCTGATTGACCAGGGCGGGGAGCACGCGACGGACTCCCTGCGGTACCACCACCAGCCGCATCGCGGTGGAATAGCTGAAGCCCAGCGCCCGAGACGCTTCCAGTTGCCCGGGGTCGACGCTTTGAATTCCGGAGCGCAGAATCTCGCCGACGTAGGCGGCTGCCATCAATCCCAGTGCTGCGATGCCGAGGGGGTAAGGATTCTTGTTGGTCAACGCGCTGACCAACGGGCCGATGCCCATTCCGATCAGCAAGATGATCACCACTTCGGGCAAGCCTCGGAAAATGTCGGTGTATACCCGGGCCGGCCAACGCAGCCAGCCCCGGTGCGAGATTCCCGCCATCGCCAACACCATCCCCAACGCCAGACCGATCGCGAGGGCGCTGGTGGTCAGAATCAAGGTATTGGGCAATCCCGTGGTGAATAGAATCGGAATGGCCCGCCGGTACATATCCCAGTCGAAGAACGAATCCCCCAATTGCGCCAGTGGTGATTTCGGGGCGGGAGGGCCTGTGGGGGAGCGGTGTTGTTGCGCGATCGCGGCGAAGTCCGGCAGTTTGGGGATGGGGGCGGCTTTGGAGCCGGGCTTCCAGCCGGGCGGCAACGACCGCGGCACCCATTGGGTGTACAGGCGTGCCCAGGTGCCGTCGGCGATGACGGCGTCCAGCCCGGAATTGAGCGCGTCGATCAACGGCTTGTTGTTCTGGGCCACCGCAAAAGCCACGAAATTGCCTGGGCTGTAAGTGTTCGCGGTGACCACCGCGGGATCACCCGGGCGAATGACGGTCGCCGCGAGGCTTCCCGGCGCCACCCACGCATCGATCTGGCGGGATTTGAGGCTGGCGTACAAGGTGGCAAAGCTCGGATACTTCACGGGTTGCATATGCAGTACATCGACGACGTACGACTCCTCGACGGTGCCTTGCACGACGGCGATGCGCTGGGCGGCCGCGAGGTCGCTGAACTTGTGGATCGCCGAACCGGGCGGAACGACCAGCGAATAGAACCCGAAGTCATAGCCGTTGGTGAACGAGACGGTGCGCCGACGGGCTTCGGTGGCCTTAACCGCTGCCGAGCCGACGTCGAAGCGCCGGGACGCGACCTGGGCCAGCAGCGCGGAAAAGTCGGTACTGACGAACCGGACCGGCAGACCTAGTTTGTCGGCGATGGCGCGCAGCAGTTCGTTGTCGAAGCCGCTGAATTCGCCAGTCGGATTGATGCAGACGTTGGGCGGGGCATCCGATAACGTGCCGACCGTCAGCACAGCCGGCGTCCCGAGATCCAAGGCACCGACGTCGACCGCGCTGACCGGCTCGACCGATGCCGTTGTGTCGCGGTCGTCCTCGCCGGCGGTCGTGTTTTTGGTCAGGTCTTTGGGCAGGCTCCGGGCGGCCTCCACACCGGCCGGCGCGCATTGGTTCCAGTCGGCGGCGGCCGGCGCGACCGGGACACCCAATGCGACGCCGCATACCATGAGGACGGTCGCGGCCAGGCCAAAGGCCCGTCCGCGACGCTTGGCATACCGGCCTACGCGCGAACTCATCAGTGTCACGGTAACGACACAGCGGCAACGCGGCCCGATCAGAGTCGGTTCAAAGCGACAGCGATGGTTCGGCGCGGATGGTGTTCGCGCCGGGGATGACCGGCAGCGCGCCGGGACCGACCCGGCTGAAGTCGTCGGTGGGGGTGAAGACCCGCCGCCGGAACAGTTCGGCCAGCATTCTCTGGGCCATCAGATAGGAACGGTTGACGCACGCTGCCCGCGCGGCGTCGGGGTCGCGCCGCTGTATCGCCGCAGTCTCGTCTTCGTAGAACGGCAGCATCTCGTCACGTCCGCTTTGATACGTCGTCCAGAACAGGCGCGGGATGAGGTTCTGCGAGGCGCGGATCGTGGCATGCAGCCGCGGACCGGCGTATTCGTCGTTGACCGTGCGCCGGTATTCGGCGGCGATGTCGGTGAAGGCGCGCGCATCCTTGGCGCCGCGCAGCGAGCGCATCAGCCGATCGAGGTGCCCCAGGATCCGCGGCGTTGGGCTGGTCGCCGCGCGGGCGGACGCAATCGCATTGAGCAGCCCGTCGAGCTCGTGGTGCTCGAGCACGGTGGCTTCATCGAACCGTTCGACAAACGCGCCGCGGTGATAACGCGTGGACACGATGCCGTCGTGTTCGAGCTGGACCAGTGCTTCTTGAATAGGGACTCGGCTCACTCCTAAGCAGATCGCAATTTCATTGCGGTCGACGCGGTCCCCAGTGCGCAGCTTACCGGTCAACAAAAGGTGGAGGATGTGCGAAACAACCAGGTCCTTTTCTTTGACCCCGTATTTCTTCGGCATCTTTTTGTTGAGTCTCTTTCACACCGGTTCGGCCATCTAGCGGTGAGAGTTTCTCACGAATTGGCGCGTGCGTTTAGGTGTTTGCCCCATGTTCGATTGCAGCCGCCGGTCTAACGGTGATCGCGCCACTCGCACAGCGCTTCGGCGGCGGTCAGGTCGTAGTCCGGACCGTTCACGCCGACGGTCAGCAGGGTCACGCCTAGCGCGGTGAGGCCTTCGGCGTTGGCAATCAACCCGTCAAGGCGCTCGCCGCGGCGAACACCGCTGTTGTCCTCGACGCCGGCAGATCTCTCGATGGTGGACGGGTCGCGGCCCACGGCGGCGCAGTGTTCTTCAAGCACGGCCGACGCGGCCGGATAGGTTTCGACGGTGGTGAAGCCGTGCCAGATGTCGCCGTATTCGGCGACCAGTCGCAGCGTCTTTCGGGGGCCCTTACCGCCGATCAGGATCGGCAGCTCACGGGTGGGAGGCGGGTTCAGTTTGGCCAGCCGCGCTTGAATTCGAGGCAGTGCGGTCGCCAGGTCGTCCAGGCGGCTGCCGACGGTGCCGAATTCGTAGCCGTACTCGTCATAGTCCTTTTGTTTCCACCCCGAACCGATGCCCAGGATGAGCCGGCCGTCGGAAATATGGTCGACGGTGCGGGCCATATCGGCCAGCAGCTCCGGATTGCGGTAGGAGTTGCACGTCACCAGCGCGCCGATCTGGATGCGTGATGTTTGCTCGGCCCAGGCCCCGAGCATCGTCCAGCATTCGAAATGCGGACCGTCGGGGTCGCCGTAGAGCGGGAAGAAATGATCCCAGTTGAAGGCGATGTCTACGCCGATGTCCTCGCAGCGGCGCACGGCATCTCGAATCTGGCTGTACTGCGGCGCGTGTTGCGGCTGCAGCTGGACACCGATACGCACGGGACGGTCAGGAGTCATCTCCCCACCGTAGGCTCAGCGTGCGTCGAGCACCCCTCGCAGTAGGTCGATCAGCGCGCGGGGCTGGTCGCTTTGCACGGAATGGCCCGAATTCTCTACCACGTGCGCAGAACGGAAATGCTTTGCGCGACGGCCGAGCTCGGCCGCGTCCTCGTCGCTGACGAAGGCCGATGAGCCGCCGCGCACCAGCGTCACCGGTGCGGACAAGGCGTCGACGTCGTCCCACAGACTGGCGAAATCCGGGAAGGTGCGGATGGCGTCATAGCGCCACGTCCACTTGCCGTTGTCCAGCTTGCGCGAGTTGTGGAACACCCCGCGGCGCAGTGCCTTCACCTCGCGGTGCGGCGCCGCCGCGACCGTCAAGTCGAGCATGGCCTGGAAGCTGGGGAACTCGCGTTCCCCGTGCATCAGCGCTACGGTGCCCTGCTGCTCCTTGGTCATCTCCGAATGCCGTTGTAGTGCCGACGGAGTGACGTCGACCAGCACCAGCTCTTTGACCAGCTCGGGCGCGACCGCGCCCAGCCGGATCGCGGTCAATCCGCCCAGCGACATGCCGACGACGAGGTCGGCCGACGCGGCGTGTTCGCGCAGGATCGGCAGTAACGCGTCGGCGTTGTGCTGCGGCGAATAGTCGCCGTCCTCGCGCCAGGCGGAGTGGCCGTGGCCGGGCAAATCGACCGCAAGCGCGGGTTCACCGATGCCGACGATGATGGTGTCCCAGGTGTGCGCGTTCTGGCCGCCGCCATGCACGAACACGATCCGCGGGGGAGCGCTGCCCCACCTCAAGGCGCTGATTTTGCTTTCGCCCGTGCCGGACGCGACGCGCTCGGCTTCGGGCAGGGGGCCGGAGAATCCGGCCTGCTCGGCGTTTTCGGACAGCAGCGAGAATTCGGACAGCCCGGCCAGTTCGTCTTCGGAGATCTCGGTCACGATCTTTGACACTAGCGCCGTCGGTTCGAGCGGGTCGCCACCATCGGCTTGTGGCGATCGCAAGCGCGGTGTAGGCCGGGCGCAGCGGGTCGCCACCATCGGCTTGTGGTGATCGCAAGCGCGGTGTAGGCCGGGCGCAGCGGGTCGCCACCATCGGCTTGTGGTGATCGCAAGCGCGGTGTAGGCCGGGCGCAGCGGGTCGCCACCATCGGCCTAGAGGACGTAACGGCGGCGGATGCCATGGAAGCGTTCCCACATCGCGGCGACGCGCTCCGGCGCACTCGCCATGGCGGTTTCTTCGGGCAGGACGCCGAGCAGTTCATCGTGCTTGACCACTCGGGTGTCCAGCACGGCGGGTTCGCCCTCGAGCAGGTGCCGGTAGGTCAGATTGCCGCGTTCGAAGCCCTGGGTGTCCAGCCAGTTGTGCACGCCGGGATCGCGGTGAGCCATGACCAACCGGATGCGGCCGTCGTGGTCGATTTGGGTGCGGCTCGGTGTGTAGCTCACCGGGCGATACAGGTAGTCCATGCTGTTGAAGAAGACGCCCATGTTGGTGAACATCCACAGTCCGTCATGGGCGTCGAATTCGATGATCAGTGCCTCGTCGGCCGCCAGTTCCCAATACATGTTGGCAGCGGTCCGGCCGCGCTTGTTGTCGGCGTCGGTGGCGCCGACGCGCGGGAAGGTGTTCGGGTGTTCGGCGTCCACGCCGCCGTGGGTGAAGGGGTACTCGGGCCAATCGGACATCAGACCGGTGACGAAATCACCGGCCCAGCGCATCGCGTCGACCATGTCGGAAGGGCTGGGCAATGGCTTGGGGGAGGCCATGTCGACGCGTTCGAGGCACATCTGCGCCGGCGATTCGTCCCACCGGTCAAACCCTTGGCGGATGAACAGTTTTCGTGATTCCGGCGTGGTGGGCAGCCAGTTGGTCGACCGCTCGGCCCCGCCGATGTAGAGCTCGAAGCGTCCGTCCCCACCGATGTCGAGTTGATGGCCCAGCAGGTTGGCCTGCGGTGTGTCACCGAAGGGTTCATGCAAGACGCCCGGGCCGGGCGGACGTCGTCCCTGCACGGTGACGTTGAAGAAGCGCGCGGTGCCCCGAGTGCCGGTGATCCGGTAGGTCGAGTGTCCGTCGATCCATGCTTGTTGGTAGGTGAAGTCGGCACAGTCACCGCCGAGCTTGCGGGTGGGGCCGCAGAAGGTGTGCAGCGCCGGATAGCCGGTGTCGCGGGTTTCCAGCGCCAGATCGAAGGCCTGACCGAGATTCTGGGTCAGAAATCGGTATGCGTCGGCGCGCTGCAGTGCGGCGCCCGGGTTGGCGTCTTTGAAGACTTGTTCGCCCGCGCGTTGGAGTCGGGCACAGAATTCTGCCCATGCCGAGCGCAGCGCCTCGTCGTCGAGGCCGTCGCCGAAAGTCATTGTCAGGCACCCAATCTGTCCAGTATTGCGCCGACAACGCCGCAGGCGCGACGCGCGGATTGCAAGCGGCCCTCCGATTCGATGCGGGGCCCGATCAATTCCAGGTCGAATCCGTGTGTGTAGCCACCGGCCAGAACCTGGCCAATGAAGGCTTCGAGGGGGATCGCGCCGTCCCCAGGCACCGCGCGACCCGGAAGCGCTCGGTCGCCCAGCACGTAATCGCTGAGCTGAATGAGCTCGGTTCGTGGCAGCGCCTGCTGCACCATCGCTTCGACATCGCCCTCTGCCCAGCAGTGGAACACATCGATGCAGATGCCGAGCCCGCTCATCTCGGCCAACGCAACGGTATCGCGCAGGGTGTGGGCGAGATGAATATCGGCGTACAGGCTCGAGGCGTTCTCGATCGCCAACGACACACCTGCCTGCTTGGCGCGCTCGACACAGGGGGCGATCATGGCGGTGAAGCGGTCGGCGGCCTGCGGCCAGGTCAGCGCGCCCCGCCCGCCGCTGAGCAGATAGACCACGCGCGCACCCACCGCGGCCGCGGCGTCGATCACTTCCAGCAGCGCGTCCCGTGCTGCCTGCGCGCTGGTGTCCAGCCGGCCACCGCCGAAGATGTGGCACGCCGCCTCCACAGTATAGGTATTGCGCTGCAATAACTTCGGGAATCCAGGATCGAGCAGCTCGCTGTCCAGAACGCTCAACCGCGACACGCCGAGGGCCGCCCAATGCTGTTCCACCTCGGCCAAGGAAGCGCCGAAGAAGGTGACATCGTGGACCGACAGACGTTTGTGCGGCGTCGTCACGTCAATCACGGGCTTCGATCTCGACGCCGAATCGTTCACGAAACGCCCGGAATTCGGCGTGCAGGGCGTCGAGGTCTTCGCCGATGTCGACCAGCAGCTGGGTGGAGTAACGGAACTTGCCGTACCGGTCGCCGCGATTGTTGGCCAGGTAGTCGCGCATGGCCGATTCGGCGGCGGGCGTCACCTCGCGGCCGGCGAATGCGTAGTAGCGCTGCACCGTACCGACTTGATCGGCGACGAAATCGGTGTAACGGATGTGCAGAATGCGCGGATCGTTCACCATGGGATTGCTCATCGTATTGGCAATGCTGGCGCGCGTCAGTTCCAGATGCAGCTTTGCGTGGGCGTGGAGGTCAACGGGACCGACCATACCTTCGGCAATGTCAGCCATCATCATCGTGCGTGAGGCCGCGACCTGGACAGGATCGCGGTGCAGCCACACCAGCGTGGCGTCGGGATAGGCGTCGAACATTTCTTTGAGCCGAAAGCCATGAAAACCCTTCAGCACCCAGTACTTTCGCGGCCGCTGATATTGCAGCTGCTGCAGCATGGCCTTGTGCAGCCGATATTGCGCGGCCGGATCGGTTGGCAGACCGCCGACCAGTGATTGCATCGGCACCCGCCACCACGCGGTGGGGGTCAGCACCCGGAAGTCGAACGCCCAGGTGCGTTCGTCCTCGGGAAGGCCGTCGCCCAGCATGTCGTTGTAGGGGTGGCTGTGCAACCATTTCGGCATCTTGGCGTTGATCTCCCGCCAGTCGGCATCGGCGCGCGTGCGGCGCTGGTCGTTGGGCGTGGCCAGCCCCGGCGGGGGGGATGGGTACATCACCTCCCAGAACCGCAGCGCTCTGGATCGCGGGTCGACCGACATCAGGGCGTGCATAAGCGTTGTCCCCGAACGGGGTTCGCCGGTGACGAACATCGGCGACTCGATGACTTCAGCGCCTATCGGGTAGCGGTTGCGGTCCTCGATGAGTTCGAGGCGCGACGTCAGCAGCCAACGACATACCTGCGTGGCTTCGAAGCGCCCATCCGCATCCATGCCCAGATCGTTCAGATGCCCGACGGCGATAGCGAAGCGTTCTGGCAAGGTGGGATCACCGTAGTCGCGCAGTCCGGTTTCCGCCTCGGCGGCGGCGAGCATCTCTGCGGCGTCCAAACCCGTTGTCACGAACGGTCTCCGCAGAGTCGTACCAGCTCGTCCTCAGCCGCGCGGACGTTCGCTGACGAAGCCTGTGCGAAGTTGAGTCCGGCCATGGCGCCGTAGTCGAGGATCTTGGGCACACGCAGGCCCGCGTCTACGTACGTCTTGACGATCTTGGCGACCTCTTTCGGCGTGCCGTGGGGTACGACGGCCAGAACCATCTCGGGGCGCACGTTCTCCAGAAACTGGACGATCCGTTCCCGAGTGAGTACCGCCGGGTCGATGTCCTGGAAACCACCCCAATTCTCACCCATCGGGTGGTCAAACCCAAAGCCGCGCAGCGTCTTTGCAGAGACCTGCAATAGAAAGGCCTTGACCAGGGGAGCCTGCAGGATCTCGGCGAGGGCGGTGTCGTCCGCACCGATCAGGCACACCTGGATGAAGCAGGGGACGATCGCCATCGGATCGCGGCCGGCGCGTTCGGCGGACGACCGCACCGCCGAGAGCATCTGGGCGTAGTGCTCGGGAGTCCAGGCGCCCGCCGGCCACCACCCGTCGGCGTACCGACCCGCGATGTCGAGCATTCGTGGACCGCTGGCGCCGATCCAGATCGGCGGAGGCCGGCCGTCGTAGGGTTCGGTGTCCAACCGGGCATGGCGCAGCGAAAAGAACCGGCCGTCGAAGTCGACCGGGCCGTCGCCGCGCCACAGCAACTGGATCACCGTCAGCGCTTCCTCGAAGCGGCTGACCGAACGCGAGAAGTCGAAGCCGTAAGGCAGCGTGTTCTCGCTCTCGCCGCTGCCCAGTCCGAGGATGAAACGACCCTTGGCGAGGTGATCGATGGTCAACGCGGTCTGCGCGAGCATGGCGGGATGGCGGCGCACGGTATCGACCACGGCGCTGACCAGAGGAACCCTTTCGGTGAGCACGGCGGCCGCGGCCGCTACGGCGAGGCCGTCCAAGTGGCGGTGCGGTGAGGGGGAAGCGGTGGCCAGGTCGGTGAATTCGGGTGTCCAGATCGAGTCCGGCCAGAAGCTGACCATGTGGTCGGGCAGCCAGATGGAGTGGTAGCGACCGCTGTCGAGTCCGGCGAGTCCGGACAAGTCAAGGG
The DNA here is from genome assembly GCF_001667925.1 of Mycobacterium sp. E2479. Classification (GTDB taxonomy): domain Bacteria; phylum Actinomycetota; class Actinomycetes; order Mycobacteriales; family Mycobacteriaceae; genus Mycobacterium. The sequence goes on from NZ_LZJR01000087.1 coordinate 62,555, forward strand.
GGAGCGTGGTACGCAGAAACGCTGCGGGCTGAACGGTCATCGAGACATGATGCTAAGCACCTGCACAGCAGTGTGTCGATGGTTTGACGATTGCGCCCGCCGCACCGGCCGCACCGGTACCGCGCACCGATCATTGGGTGATCCGCAAAGGCGCTGGTTGTGGTCGGTTATGAGGTTGGTGGCAGTCGGCTGAGGGGCGGGGGTCCGTTGAGTGCACCGTGGCAGCGCCGAGGGTTTGTAGAGCTCGAGCCAGCGGGCACGGGCGCAACCTCGTTGGGTGTCGAAGTCAGAGGCCCTACTCGGTGCAGGGTGCGATTGAATCGTCGGTAGGTCACTGATCTCGTTGTAGAAGCGCGAGCGACAGTGTGCGCTTCGGCGAGGTCAGATCGCCCGCTCTAGAGGTTTCGAATCACCCCGACTGCTCGAGCGCGTAGGAAATCGCGTCGATGACGTGCTTGACAGACCTCTCGCCGAGCCGCGGGTAAACGGGAATGTACATGGCGTTGTTCTTTACGCGCTCGGCGTTGGGACACTTCTCTTCGAATTCCGGATAGATTCCCAGGCCGCTGACGATCGAGAGGTTCGTTGTACCCGTGTCGATTCCGCGGCTCGCGAGTGCTTTTCGGAAACGCTCCGGGTCCGGGGCGAACACCACGAACTGCCAGTACACGCTCCGCGCGGGCTGGTCAGTTCGCGCGCAGGGTTCGCCGAATGCCACTAGAGGCTGGCGGATCTCCGCAACATTCGAGATTCGTCTTTCGTCTTCCTTCTCGACCTTCGCCAGCATCGCCAACCCGGCTTCGGCCTGCGCCCAAGTAAATTGCTCGAAGTAGTCCTCTGGAAGCACGGTGTCGGGTTTCAGGTTTTGGCGCGCGCCCGTGAGCGCTTTTTGCTTCTCCGGATTGATCCTTCCGACCAGCGAAAGCATCGGCGCCACGGCGGCTGTGAAGACCGGACGGCGCGTAGCGACGTTCGTGATGAGGGTTTCTATAATTTTCGCGCGAAGGCGCGCAGGGGGTGTCGGCTTCAGCGAATCCTTCGCCTCTTGGAGATGCTTCGCGAGTGCTGGGTCGTTCGTGACCGCGAGTCCGCCGCCGTAGGCGTCCAAGGTCTTGGTCCTCGAACACGAGTAGATGCCAACGTTTCCGAACGTGCCGAGCTTCTTGCCGTTCCACGAGGCGTTCAGCGCGTGCGAGAAATCCTCTACTACGAACAAAGCGTGCTCTCGGCACAGGGCCATGAGTCGGTCCACGTTGGGAGCGATTCCGAACAGATAGGTGAGCAGGACCGCGCGGGTTTTGGGAGTGATCGCCTTCTTCAGTTCGTCGAGGTCGAAGCACAGCGTGTCCAGCTCGATATCGGCGAATACGGGTTTTAGGCCGAGGCTGATGACGATATCCATCATCGGCTTGATCGTGATGGGCGGCATGATGATCTCCGAACCCGGTTCGAAGTTCTGCGCTTTTAACGCGAAGTAGAGCGCTGTTCGTGCATACGGAAACGCGTGCGCGCTGCTTACGCCCATGTAGCGCGCAAAGGCGCGTTCGAACTCCGCGACCGTTTCGTTCGCTTGCGCCTTCGAGGTGCGGTTCAGGTCCCGGAACGAAGCGATGTAGTTCCGGACATCAAACCTCACGGGATGGTAGATGATGGTGCGCGGGATAGCCACGGATTCCTCAGTTTTCGAGCGGAGCGGTTTGGGCGATTCGAGACGCGTTTGCCATCGCGAGTAAGGCAACCGTCGTTGCGGGTACGGAAGAGAAGACGCTGCTGTCGACGACGTGGATTTGCCGCCACCCCTTTGGGCGTCCCAGCAAGTCCGTGTGCATCTCGTCGCTGGGAGCCTTAGTCATGGGCAGCGTACCGCCGAAGTGCCAGCCGATCGGATGCAGCGGGTCGCCGTACATCAACGGGGTGACGGGTACGACGCCGACCATGGACAGGAGCCGGGTGAGTCGTCGCGAACCCTTTTTCATTACATGTGCAAATTGCGTTGAAGGCTGAATTCTTACCGAAAGGACGCTGCGTTTGTTGGCGCCTCCGGGGTTCAGGCGCACCAGATAGGAACCGGCTAGATCCGAGTGAAAATTACACTGCGCGATAAGGAGTCGTCGGAGCGCGAGTTTGCGGACGTTGTCGAAGAGCCTGTCATTCGCTTGGTAACCCAACTTCGCCAGGATGAGCTCGTTGGCTGGGCTGATCTGCGTATGGATCCAATGGTCCGAAATCGAGGGATGTTTGAACTCGAAGAAGGCTCCCGAGAGGGTGTTGGCGTTTGGCCACTCGTATGGCGCGCCTCGAACGTTGACCATCGGGACAACGAAGCCCTGCGTCGTCTTCATTACCGCCGGACGGTCATAGAGTCGTTTCGACTCGAGCACGAGGCGCGTCGAGTTGAGCGCGCCGGCCGCAACGAACAGACGATCAACCACGACCTGTTCGGGGCCTGCGCTGGTCTCGCAGAGGACTTCTACCTCGTTGCCGCGCTCCGAAAATTCGATCACCGTTCGGCCAGATCGGTAGTCGACTTCGCCGGCTCGAATCATCTTCCGGAGGTCTTGCTCGGCGGAGTAAATCGATCCGTAGACACACCCCGAAAGGCAGCGCCCACAGTAGACGCACCCGGGACCGTCCGGACCGTCTATGGCGCGGACCGCAATGCGCGCTTGCCCGTAGGCCACGTCGTTGCGGCTTCGAAAGAACTGCGAGCGTTCCAGCGTCCGCAGAAAGGATTGGACGAGCGGCGACGGGGCGAGCGGCTGAGCGTCGTCTCGGTAGAGAGGAAACACGCGGGCCAGCGCATCGTTCGTCGCGGAGAACGGCAAGTCCCGCAGGACAAGCTCGTAGTACGGATCGAGATCGCGCGCGTCAAAGGGCCACGCCTGCAGATCGCACGGTGCGGCGGGCAGCATCGCGGCACCCCAAATCGTGCTGTAGCCGCCGCGTGCCATGGAGGGGCTCGGGCCATCCTCGACCACGTCGAGCGGCGCGTTCGCCCTCGTGCCCGCGTAGGGGTAGTCCGACCCGAACGCAAGTCGCAGCACTTTCTTCTGCGAAACGGTGGGATTGTGCGTGACCACGGCCAGATCCTCGGCGCTCCACTCCGTCTTCTGCTGCGCGCCCATCCGCGTCACGACGGCCTGTCGATCGGCGTCGAGCGTTTCTCCTACGTCGAGGATGATGGGGCGAACACCGCGCCGCACAAGCACTTTCGCGACGGCAATAGCAGTGTGCCCGGAACCGACGATGCCGACCGCCGTCATAGTCCGGCCTCCGGAAAAGCAGCGTCGAGGCGCTTGACATGCCGCGCGGGAATGCCCGCGACCACGGTATTGGCCGGGACGTCTCGAGACACTACCGCTCCCGCCGCGACCACCGCGTTTTCGCCGACCGTAACCCCGGGCAGGATGGTCGCGCCGATGCAGATCCATGCCCCGTCTTCGATGATGACCGGCTTCGCGCCCATTGGAAGGAAATCTTTCACGGGTGTGTCCGAAGGGCTGTCCATGTGGGCGGTGATGATGCAGCGATGGGAGATCGTGACGTGATTGCCGATGCTCACGAGTTCCGGGAAGTTCGTCTCGAGCTCGACATTGAAACCCATGTACACGTCCGAGCCGATTCGAATGCCCATGAGCCGATAAAGGACGATTCGCCCAGAGGTAAATGGGCATAGGTTGGCCAGCTTTAAACAGAAGAAGCGTCTAAAGAGCAATTTGAGAGCAAGCGATGGACTCATGCCCGCAGCCTCCGGCGCCTCGAGGTGGCGTAGAGATGACGCAACATGAACGCCGCCATCACCGAAAAACAGGCATAGACGGATTGGTTGTTGCGCGGCTCGGCGACATTGAGCCGAAAGAGGACGCCCGCAACCGTGTAAACGAACGATAGCGCGAACCACGCCATCTCCAAGCGGCCCTCCCACGCGGCGCGCAGAATCCCGGACGGCCGGAACGCGCAAATGTTGGTCCCGGTAGTGACGACCCAGATCCGCAGTGAGCGACGGAGCCGGGCGGCCCCGACACCACCCCCTTGCCGTACCAGAGCGATTCCGCGAACGTACTTCTGGAGATCTGGCCGGCTTGGTACACGACGACGATGTTACGTGCCGCCCACGGTCCGATCGGCAGCGCCGCGCACACGACGATGACCGACGGAGTACCGGCCCCGTCCGAAAGACTTCCGGAAACGGGGTTGCCGCAATCTCGAACGTCTCAGCCCGAGATGATGAACTCTTCGAGCTGGCTGCGCGCGATGTCGTCGGGCAGCTGCTGCGGCGGGCTCTTCATCAGGTAGGCCGACGCCGGGATCACCGGACCGCCGATGCCGCGGTCCTTGGCGATCTTGGCGGCGCGCACCGCGTCGATGATGACGCCTGCGGAGTTCGGCGAATCCCAGACCTCGAGCTTGTACTCCAGGTTCAGCGGCACATCACCGAAGGCGCGGCCCTCGAGCCGCACGTAGGCCCACTTGCGGTCGTCGAGCCAGCTGACGTGGTCGGACGGGCCGATGTGCACGTCCTTGGTTTTGAACTCGCGCTGCAGGTTCGAGGTGACGGCCTGCGTCTTGGAGATCTTCTTGGACTCGAGGCGCTCGCGCTCGAGCATGTTGAGGAAGTCCATGTTGCCGCCGACGTTGAGCTGCATGGTGCGGTCCAGCTGCACGCCGCGGTCTTCGAACAGCTTGGCCATCACACGGTGGGTGATGGTCGCGCCGACCTGGCTCTTGATGTCGTCACCGACGATCGGCACGCCGGCGTCGGCGAACTTCTTGGCCCACACCGGGTCCGAGGCGATGAAGACCGGCAGCGCGTTGACGAACGCCACGCCGGCGTCGATGGCGCACTGGGCGTAGAACTTGTCGGCCTCTTCGGAGCCCACCGGCAGGTACGACACCAGCACGTCGACGTTGGCCTCGCGCAGCGCCTCGACCACGTCGACGGGCTCGACGTCGGACACCTCGATGGTGTCGGCGTAGTACTTACCGATGCCGTCCAGCGTCGGCCCGCGTTGCACCGTTACGTTGGTGGGCGGCACGTCGGCGATCTTGATGGTGTTGTTCTCCGAAGCGAAGATCGCCTCGGACAGGTCGAAGCCAACCTTCTTGGCGTCCACATCGAACGCGGCGACGAACTTCACGTCGCGGACGTGATACTGGCCGAACTTCACGTGCATCAAGCCGGGCACGGTGCTGTTCGCGTCGGCGTCGTAGTAGTACTGCACGCCCTGAACCAGCGAAGACGCGCAGTTACCGACGCCGACAATGGCGACTCGTACCTCCGTCGACGCCTGCGGCGCGTTCTGCTCACTCATATGGGCGTTCTCCTAACCTCTAGCCACTGACTGGGATGCTGGGTTCGTGCAGGGATTTACGTTTGCTCGGAGAGGCCGGGCATAGCCCGCTCCGCAGCGATGAGCTCGTTGAGCCACTTGACTTCGCGCTCACTGGACTCGAGCCCCAATTGATGAAGCTGGCGGGTGTAGCGGTCGAACGAGCTACTGGCCCGCGCAACCGCTTCGCGCAGACCTTCCCGCCTTTCCTCGACCTGACGGCGGCGGCCTTCCAGAATGCGCATCCGCGCCTCTGCCGGAGTCCGGTTGAAGAACGCCAGGTGTACCCCGAAGCCGTCGTCGGTGTAGTTGTGGGGACCGGTGTCGGACACCAGTTCCCCGAAGCGTCGGCGGCCCTCGTCGGTCAGCTGGTAGACGCGGCGGGCCCGCCGGACCGGCGTCCCGGCCGGGGCGGCATTCTCGGCAATCAAGCCCTCGGCCTGCATGCGCCGCAAGGCCGGGTAGAGCGATCCGTACGAAAACGCCCGGAACGCGCCGAGTAGACCGGTCAGCCGCTTGCGCAACTCGTAGCCGTGCATCGGCGACTCGATCAGCAGACCCAGGATGGCGAGCTCCAGCAATCGAATCACCTCCCTGAAAGGATTTGCGTGGCTGGTTACGACGGTTCGACGCCTCGCGCAATCGTATCGTCTCGATATATTAGCCACAACACCACCAACTGTTGGTGTGGAGTTCGTCGCAGCGCGTGGGTGTGAAATGCGCCGTGGGTTCGGTCTTTACGTGGGCAGATTCGTCTGCTTGACGGTGCCGTCACCCGAGAAGGTGACGTATCCGCCTCCGTAGTCGCTGGACACATACAAAGACAGCGAAAGCGCGCCCGGTGTGGTCGGGTCGGTTGCCGGCTCGACGATCAGGTAGCTGCTCTTGACGTCAGACGGCTTCATGTGCAGCGTCTCGGGGGCGCCGCGCATGATCGCCACGGTCTTGGTCACATCGAATTTGCTCAGGTCGACCGGGACGGGCCCGTCGGCCGAACTCTTGGCCGAACTAGTCGGATCGCCCCAGCCACCGCGATAGGTATACGCCAGTATCCGGCGGTCGTCGGAGGGATCCGGGCGGTCTAGAGCCGCATAGGTCGGGTAGATCACCAACCGGTAGCCGATCGTGTCCCCCACACGCTTGCGCATCTGCTCGAAGAGCCCGGTGAGCCCGCCGACCGAGTGCAGCTGTGTGGGCGGCGTGAGCACCACGGGGGCGACTCCGTCCGGCTTGGCTCCCGGATCGGTGGTGAAGTCCAGCGGCGAGCGGGTGTTGCCGTAGAGCCCCCACCCGATGCCCATGCCCAGCAACACCGACACGACGAAGGCGGCTGCCAGCACTCGCCAGCCGCCGACGCGCGGTACCTTCGGCTGCGAGTCGAGGGCGGGCGGTTGCCGCCCTGCATTGGTCTGCAGATCGTTCACCAGGGCGTACAAGTCGCCCAGCGTCACTGCCTTGGTGGCCGCGCTGACCCGCTCCCGGTGCTCTTCGGCGGAGAGCTCGCCGTCGGCCAGAGCGTCGTCGAGGACCGTGCACGTGTCTTGACGGTCGGTGTCCTTGGCGCGGGTAGTCGTCGTCGCGCCGGCGGCCAGCGTTGTCCCGAGCCATTTCGCCACGGAGACGATCGTAGAAGTCCAGTCCCCGGTTTGGCGCAGAAACCACCGTCGACTACTGCGCGCCGGGCGCCACGGTTCGGTTGCGTATCCCTGCTCGAGATGGCGACGTACTCTGGTGGGCGTGCGATTGCAGCGACAAGTGGTGGACTACGCGCTCCGGCGGCGCTCACTGCTGGCCGAGGTGTACTCGGGCCGCACGGGTGTGTCCGAGGTTTGTGACGCGAACCCGTATCTGCTGCGCGCCGCCAAGTTTCACGGGAAACCGAGCCAGGTCATGTGTCCGATCTGCCGCAAGGAGCAGTTGACCCTGGTGTCATGGGTGTTCGGCGAACACCTCGGTGCGGTGTCGGGCTCGGCGCGCACGGCCGAGGAATTGGTGATGCTGGCAAGCCGCTTCGAGGAGTTCGCCGTCCACGTGGTGGAGGTGTGCAGGACCTGCAGCTGGAATCATCTCGTCAAGTCATATGTGCTCGGTGCGGCTCGCACGGCACCTCCGCCCCGGGGCACCGGACGCACGCGGACGGCGCGCAACAACGCCCGCACGGCCATTGAATAACGAAGGGCGCCACGACCAGCCGACCGGTGACCAGCGTGGGCCAGCGACTGAGCATGTAGGCGATAAGAGTTCTGATGACCGTCCGGGCCCCGACCGGCCGGGCGCGGGTCCGCGGGAGCCAGAACGCCGCGAGGCGCCGCCGGCGATCAAACGCCGCCGTCAGGCCCCGCCCGATGATCGGATGACGACGATCCTGCCGCCGGTAGAAGGCGACCGGGCGCCCCGGCGCTCCGATCCCATCGAGGAAGTCAAAGCCGCGCTGGCCGGCCCCCCTTCCACGCCCTTACGGCGAGACGCGCTCGACGAGGTCAAGGCCGCACTCGACAGCCGGGGCCCGACGTCCGGGCGGCAAGAGCGGGCCAGCCTCGGCGGTGGGCCGCCTGCGGGACCACCCCCTCCGCCGCGGCGCCCCGGACGCCCGGGAGGACCCGGCGGTCCCGGCGGGCGACCCGCCCCACCGTGGCGCGACTGGACCTGGACCGAGCAGATCAACTGGTTGTGGGTCCGGCGCGGGCTGTACCTCTCCGCGGCCGTGCTGGTGTTGCTGCCCATCGTCACGTTCGCGATGGCGTACTTCATCGTTGACATTCCGAAGCCGGGCGACCTTCGCACCAACCAGGTTTCGACCATCCTGGCCAGTGATGGCTCGGAGATCGCCAAGATCATCCCGCCGGAAGGCAATCGGGTCGACGTCAACATCAACCAGGTTCCCGTGCATGTACGCCAAGCGGTGATCGCCGCCGAAGATCGCAATTTCTACTCCAACCCCGGGTTCGATTTCAGCGGTTTCGTGCGTGCGGTGAACAACAACCTCTTCGGCAGCGGTGACCTGCAGGGTGGCTCGACGATCACGCAGCAGTACGTGAAGAACGCGCTGGTGGGTTCGGCGCAGCACGGAGTCAGCGGCTTGATGCGTAAGGCCAAGGAATTGGTGATCGCGACCAAGATGTCGGGGGAGTGGTCGAAAGACGATGTGCTGCAGGCCTATCTGAACATCATTTACTTCGGGCGGGGCGCCTACGGGATTTCAGCCGCCGCCAAGGCCTACTTCAACAAACCCGTCGAGCAGCTCACGGTTTCCGAAGGCGCCCTGCTGGCGGCGCTCATCCGGCGGCCGTCCTCACTGGACCCGGCGATCGATCCGCAGGGCGCTCGGGCGCGCTGGGCGTGGGTGCTCGACGGCATGGTGGAGACCAAGGCGTTGTCTCCGACTGACCGTTCCGCTCAACAGTTCCCGCCGACCGTGCCACCGGATCAGGCGCGCGCACAGAACCAGACGACCGGGCCCAACGGGTTGATCGAGCGTCAGGTGACCAGAGAGTTGATGGAGCTGTTCAACATCGACGAGCGCACCCTGAACACCCAGGGCCTGCAGGTCACCACCACCATCGACCCGAAGGCCCAGCAGGCGGCGGAGAAAGCGGTGTCGAAGTATCTCGACGGCCAAGACCCCGATATGCGTTCGGCCGCAGTCTCGATCGATCCACATGACGGCGCGGTACGTGCGTACTTCGGCGGCACCGACGCCAACGGGTTCGACTTCGCCCAGGCGGGGCTGCAGACCGGGTCGTCGTTCAAGGTGTTCTGTCTGATCGCCGCGCTCGAGCAGGGGATCGGCCTGGGCTACCAGGTGGACAGCTCACCGCTGACGGTCGATGGCATCAAAATCACCAATGTCGACGGTGAGAGCTGCGGTACCTGCAACATTGCCGAGGCACTCAAGCAATCGCTGAACACCTCCTACTACCGCCTGATGCTCAAGCTCAAGGGGGGACCGCAGGCCGTCGCGGACGCAGCCCACCAGGCCGGCGTCGCGACCAGCTTCCCCGGTGTGGAGCACACCCTCTCCGAGGATGGCAAGGGCGGCCCGCCGAACAACGGAATTGTGCTGGGCCAGTATCAAACCCGGGTGTTCGATATGGCCTCGGCGTACGCCACGCTGGCGGCTTCCGGCGTGTATCACCAACCGCACTTCGTGCAAAAGGTCGTCAACTCCGACGGCCAGGTCCTTTTTGACGCCGCCAACTCCGACAACAAGAACGAGCAGCGCATCCCCAAGGCCGTTGCCGACAACACCACCGCGGCGATGGTGCCGATCGCCGCCTATTCCCGCGGCCACGCGCTGGCGGGTGGCAGGCCGTCGGCGGCCAAGACCGGTACCACCCAGCTCGGTGACACCACCTCGAACAAGGATGCCTGGATGGTGGGCTACACGCCGTCGCTGTCGACGGCGGTGTGGGTCGGCACGGCCAAAGGCGATAGCCCATTGGTAACCGCTTCGGGCGGACCGGTTTACGGGTCGGGTCTACCATCGGATATCTGGAAGTCCACGATGGACGGCGCGCTCAAGGGCACGTCCAACGAATCGTTCCCCAAGCCGACGGAGATCGGCGGTTACGCGGGTGTGCCGGTTGCGCCTCCGCCGCCCCCGCCGCCGTCGGAGACCGTCATCCAGCCCACCATCGAAGTGGCGCCGGGCATCACCATTCCGGTCGGTCCGCCCACGACGATCACCGCGGCGCCGCCGGCGCCGGGCGGCCCACCTGGTGGTCCGGAATCGGGCGGCCCGCCTGGTGGCCCGCCAGGCGGTTTCGGCCCGCCTGGTGGTGGTGTCCCGCCGGGCGGTTTCGGCCAGCCGGGCATCGGCGTCCCGCCGGGCGGACCCCAAGCGCCGCCACCGCCACCGTGACCGACGCCGCGGAGCACGGCGCGGCCACTTCACCGCAGCGGCTGGCCGCGGATCTGCGCAGCGCCGACAACCGAGATTGCCCGAGCCGCAACGACTTCCTTGGCGCCGCACTCGCCGACGTCGTCGGGGGACCGGTGGGCCGGCACGCGCTGATCGGCCGCTCCCGGCTGATGACCCCGCTGCGGGTGATGTTTTTGATCGCGCTGGTTTTCCTGGCGCTGGGCTGGTCAACGAAGGCGGCCTGTCTGCAGAGCACCGGCACCGGCACGGGCGATCAGCGGGTGGCCAATTGGAACAACCAACGCGCTTACTACGAGTTGTGCTACTCCGATACCGTGCCGCTCTACAGCGCAGAATTGTTGAGCCAAGGCAAGTTTCCCTACAAGTCGAGCTGGGTCGAGACCGACTCGACGGGCGCCCAGCAGATCCGTTACGACGGCCAGCCCGCGGTGCGCTACATGGAATATCCGGTGCTGACAGGTATCTATCAGTACGTGTCGATGGCGCTGGCCAAGACGTACACCGCGCTGAGCAAGGTCGCCCCGCTTCCGGTGGTCGCCGAGGTCGTGGTGTTCTTCAATGTTGCGGCGTTCGGGCTGGCGCTGGCCTGGCTGGCCACCGTCTGGGCGAGTGCGGGCCTGGCCGGGCGGCGAATCTGGGACGCCGCATTGGTGGCGGGCTCGCCGATCCTGATTTTTCAGATATTCACCAACTTCGACGCGCTGGCAACGGCTTTCGCGATGGCCGGACTATTGGCGTGGGCGCGACGAAGACCTGTGCTGGCCGGTGTGCTGATTGGCTTGGGTGCCGCGGCGAAGCTGTATCCGTTGCTGTTTCTGGGCCCGATGCTGCTGCTGGGAATCCGGACCGGGCAGCTGCGCGGATGGGTTCGTACCGCGTTGGCCGCCGGGGCGACCTGGTTGTTGGTGAACCTGCCCGTGCTGGTGTTTTTCCCGCGTGGCTGGTCGGAGTTCTTCCGGCTGAACACGCGCCGCGGCGACGATATGGACTCGCTGTACAACGTCATCAAGTCGTTCACCGGTTGGCGGGGATTCGACCCCAAGCTCGGGTTCTGGCAGCCGCCGACGGTGCTCAACACCGTCGTCGCGGTGCTGTTTGTGGCGTGTTGCGCCGCAATCGCATTCGTCGCGCTGACCGCGCCACAGCGCCCGCGGG
>NZ_LZJR01000088.1 GCF_001667925.1 Mycobacterium sp. E2479
CACCGCGCTGTCAGGCTCGGGGCCGGCGTATTTCTTCTTGCTGGTCGAGGCTTTGATCGACGCGGGCGTCGCCGCGGGCCTGAGCCGCGAGGTGGCCGCCGACCTGACTGCGCAGACCATGGCGGGCTCGGCGGCCATGCTGCTCGAGCGCACGGACGCCGATCGGCGGCTGGGCGAGGCCGAGGCGCCGGTACCGCGGGCCGATGCCGCGGCGACGCCCGCGTCGATCAAAGCCTCGACCAGCAAGAAGAAATACGCCGGCCCCGAGCCTGACAGCGCGGTGACGGCGTCCATCTGGCCTTCCGGAACGCTCAGGACGCCACCGACGGAGTCGAACAGGGCCGAGACGCCTTCGAGCTGCGGCGCCGTGACGAACCTGCCCTTGGCCAGCGCCGTGACCCCGGCGCCGACCAGGGCCGCCGCGTTCGGCATCGCCCGCACGACCGGGGTGCCGGCCGGAAGCTTCGACTCGAGGTAGGAGATGGTGATCCCCGCCGCGACCGTGACGAAGACCTGCTCGGCGGTATCGCTCTCGGCGGCGGCGGCCGCGCGGGCAAGGTCCGCCATCACCGGCTCGACGTCGGCGGGCTTGACCGCGACCACGACGAATGAGGCGTTCTCCACCGCGTCGGATACCGAGCTGATCAGCACGGAATAGGTGTCGGCCAGGTACTTGGCGCGCTCGGGAACCCGTTCGACCACCACCAGGTCCTTGACCTGCCGGCCCGCCCGCAGCAGACCCGACAGCAGAGCCTCCCCGATGCTGCCGCCACCGATGATCGCGATTCTTGCCATGCCGGACAGCATCGCAGACACCGCGCGCTAGCGAGCGGCAGGGACCAATGCCAACTGGCGGGCCTGCACCACCAGGCGGCCGAGGCTGTCGACGACGGTGTGGTCCTCGTCGAACCAGTCCTGCCCGATCTCGGTGCAGGTCGCGATGATGCGCAGCCAGCCGTCGGCCGGTAGGCCGCGCAGAAAGGCCGTGAGCTGGATCGTGGGCGCCCAGCCGGTGCGGTCTACGGCGAAGGTCACCGGCGCCGACAGATCGCCGCACATGAGCGCAAACAGGGCGTCCGGGGCCACGCCACGGGGGCGCGCCCACATCTGGATCACCGGCGGCCGCCCGTCGCCGCGGGGCGCCATCGTGGCCAGCACCGGCCGCACGTCGCAGCCCTCCCCCAGGTGCACGAGGCCGGCCAGCGGATGCCCGGGCCCGATCGGCTCGACGTCGTCGGGAGGCTCGGGCGCCATCAAGTCGGCCACCGGGTTGGCGGACAGCAGCGGCGCGGCTACCCCTTCCGAGCCGTCCGGATGCCAATGCTCGGGCTCGCCCAGGTTGACCACGGCGTGCACGGCGGTGCGGTCGCCCTGGTTGAGTTCCACGTCGACGACGCTGATCCGGCGGCCCCGCTTGCGAATCGAGGTCACCAGCTGCACGTGACCGGGGTCGGGCGCCCACAGGAAGCTCGCCGACACCGCGACCGGCTGCTGGACCGATGCGAGCCCGCCGGAGTGCCCGGCGCACGCGATGCGGGCGGCGTTGGCGCACAGCGCCAGCATCGCGCCGCCGTGCACTTTGGCACCGATCGTCCAGCGCTTGTCGAGCTCGCCTTCAAAGACGCCCGAACCGACCTCCCGCAATGTCATTGCGGTGGTGAATAAGGCACTCATGTTGTCTGGGTTTCTCCTGGCTTGGTCAGCGCAGCAGGTGCGCGCGGGCAAACTGCAGCGATTCGGCGAGCATGGCCTCGCGCTCGTTGGCGGAACGCGCGCTGGACGTCGACACCTCCAGGATTACGTGCCCGGCGAAATGGCTGCCGGCCAGCATCTGGCACACCTCGGCGGTGGGTTGGGTGCCGCGCCCGGGCACCAGATGCTCGTCGGCGGGCAGACCGTTGCCGTCGCATAGGTGCAGATGCACCAGCCCCGCCCCCATCCGCCGGGCCATGTCCAGCGAGTCGGTGCCCGCGGTCGCGGTGTGCGAGAGGTCCAGCGTGTAGTGCGCGTGGTTGCCGTCGAGCGGGTCGTAGGAGGGCGCGAACGCCGAGATCGCCGGGCCGGGCCCGCCACCGCGCCTGCGCATCCGTTCCAGTGACTGGCCCGCCCCGAAGAGCCGGTCCGCGCGGAAGGGAAACATGTTCTCCACGGCGATCATCACGTCGCTCGACGCTTCCAGCGCCGCCACCTGCTCGCTGAAACCCTCGGCGTAGCGCCGCTGCCAGCGAAACGGCGGATGCACGACGACGGTCTGTGCGCCCAGCTGTTCGGCGGCGCGCACGCTGCGATCCAGCTTGGGTACCGGGTTGGCACCCCACACCCGCTGGGAGATGAGCAGGCAGGGCGCGTGTACGGACAACACCGGGACGCGGTAGTGCCGCGACAGCTTCTTGACGGCGGCGACATCCTGACTGACCGACTCGGCCCACACCATCAGCTCGACGCCGTCGTAACCGAGCCGGGCCGCGTACTCGAAGGCGGCCTCGGCCCGCAACGGGTACACCGAAGCCGTGGAGAGGCCGACTTTGATGGCTGGGCGCACTGTCTACGGTGCCGCTAGCCCGATTGCAGCGACAGCGCCAAGGGCCCCAGGGTGATCAGCGCACCCACCGCGACCGCGATCAACGTGCTGGCAATGTCCTCGGTTTTGCGAACCACCCGGACCCCGGCGACCAAGCCGAGGATGACCAGCACCGATAGCACCAGCGCCACCAGGCTGTTCCAGCGCCAAAGCTGGTCGAAGGCCACGAACAACCCGCCGCCGAAGGCGACGGCCAGCATCGACTGCAGGACGACGAGGCCGCCGCGCCACACCGCGTCGAATCTGCCCTCCTCGACGTAGGCATCCGGGTCTGTGTCCGCGTGCCCGTCCTCGAGATCGAGGTGCTCGTCCTCCCCGAGCACTGCGGCGGGTAGCGGTCCGGATCCGTCCTCGTCATCGTCGAAATCCCCAGACCGCAGAAAGGACCGGACGTACGCGGAGTCCTCCAGCGCCGGTTCGGCCTCGCGCACGTCGGAGTCCATGACGTCCACTGGCGCGTCGGCGTAGTGATCCATCGGGTCGAAGGTCATGTCCTCGGCCCCGGAGCCCGGTTCCCCGGTGCCCGAGCCGGACGAGCCGACCGGGCCGGCCTCGGGCAACGGCCGCGGATATTCGCTGCGTTCGGGCGCTGACGTCCGCTCGGGCTGCGGCGGCGACTTGGGCCAGCGCGGCTCCGGCTCGGACCAGTAGGGCGCGTTGGATTCGTCTCCGGCGGGTTCAGGCAGGGCGGGTTCGACAGCGTCGATTGTGTCGGTGGCTTGGTTGGCGTCGTATCCGGGTTCGTCGTCGTCGCCGATCGCCGGGAGGTCACCGGTCAGTTCGGCGACGGTCACCGCGTCGTTGTCGCCGCGCCGGCGCCGGCGCCGCCGGGTGACGGCCGGGGCACCGATGGTTCCGTTTTTTGCCAGCAGTTCGGCAACCGAGATTGGCCGAGTGCCGGAGTCCTCGGCCTCGGAGTGCGGTCCGGTCATGGTTTGTCGCCTCTCGATCGGTTCTGATTCCGATCAACTACCTGACCTCCAGCATTGCGCACCGAAGGCTCCATGAGGGCCGATCCGTCGGCTTCGCTGTCGAGTTTGCGCAAGATGAGACCTTCCCGTAACGCCCACGGGCAAATATCCACCGATTCGATTGACAGCGCTCGCATGCTTGCCTCCGCCACCAGAGCACCCGCAACGATCTGCGGTGCCCGCTCGGCGCTCACTCCTTCCAGTTCTGCCCGGTCAGCGGTCGTCATCCTAGAGATGAAAGATATGAGTTGCCTGAGGCCGTTTGCTGTCAGCGTCCTCTTGACCCGCGGTCCGGCACCCGAGGGCGCCGCGCCGGTGAGCCGCGCCAGCGAGCGGAAAGTCTTCGATGTCGCGACCGCCAGGTCCGGACTACCCGCGTCGAGGATCTTCACGCTGGTTTCGGAGAGCTCGGCGTCCAGCCAATCCCGCAGCATCGCCACCCGCCGCCGGCCGGGCGGATCGTCGGGCAGCCACTCGCGGGTCAGCCGTCCCGCGCCCAACGGCAGTGACAACGCGACGTCGGGCTCCTCGTCCACGCCGCTGGACATCTCCAGCGAGCCGCCGCCGATGTCGAGGTTGATGATGCGGCCCGCGCTCCACCCGTACCACCGGCGCACCGCGAGGAAGGTCAGCCGCGACTCGTCGACCCCGGTCAGGACGCGCAACTCGACGCCGGTTTCCTTGCGCACCCGAGCCAGGACATCGTCGGAGTTGCCGGCGTCCCGGACCGCGGATGTGGCGAAGGCCATCAGCTCCGCGCAGCCCGAACTGTCGGCGATCTTGGCGAACTCGTCGATCGTGGAGATCAGCTTGTCCGCACCGCGTTTGGTGATCTTGCCGGCGCTGTCGGTGGCCTCGGCAAGACGCAGAGTGGCTTTCGTCGAACTCATCGGCGTCGGATGGCCGCCCCGGTGGGCATCCACCACCAGCAGATGCACCGTGTTGCTGCCCACGTCGAGAACGCCCAATCGCACGTAAACAACCTAACGAAGCCACCGGGACGGTGGTTTGCGCGACCCGGTCAATCCGCCTTGACCGCGGCCACCCGGGCCGCGAGTGTCAGCGGCTCGGATGGGCCGAATCGTGGTCTAACGTGGATTGCGTGGGGAATTCGCACCCGGAACCGGGACAAGAGGTCGAGCTGGATTTCGCCCGCGAATGGGTGGAGTTCTACGACCCCGACAACCCCGAGCACCTGATCGCGGCGGACCTGACCTGGCTGCTCTCCCGGTGGACATGTGTGTTCGGCACTCCGGCCTGCCGCGGGACGGTGGCGGGGCGCCCCGACGACGGGTGTTGTTCGCACGGCGCGTTCCTGTCCGACGACGACGACCGCGCCCGCCTCGATGACGCGGTGAAAAAGCTGACCAATGCCGACTGGCAGTTCCGCGAAAAAGGGTTGGGCCGCAAGGGATATCTGGAACTCGACGAGCATGACGGCCAGCCGCAGTACCGTACCCGCAAGCACAAGGACGCGTGCATTTTCCTGAACCGGCCGGGTTTTGCGGGCGGTGTGGGCTGCGCGCTGCACAGCAAGGCCCTCAAGCTGGGCGTGCCGCCGCTGACCATGAAGCCCGATGTCTGCTGGCAGCTGCCGATCCGGCGCAGCCAGGAGTGGGTGACCCGGCCCGACGGCACCGAGATCCTCAAGACCTGGGTCACCGAATACGACCGCCGCGGTTGGGGTTCCGGTGGCGCCGACCTGCACTGGTATTGCAGCGGCGATCCGGCAGCCCATGTCGGCGCCAAGCAGGTGTGGGAAAGCCTGGCCGACGAACTCACCGAACTGCTGGGCGCGAAGGCCTATGCTGAGTTGGCCGCAATGTGCAAGCGCCGCAGCAAGTTAGGGCTCATTGCGGTGCATCCGGCGACGCGTCTCGCCGAGTAGCATCGGTCTTGTTGTAGGACAACACCATTCGCTGCCCGCTGGCGCACAGGTATGCCTCGACCGCTGCGGCGGCTCCCTCCTCGTCGCCGGCCAGCACGGCCTCGGTAATCGTCTCCAGACCGGCCATCACGGGGGCGGCGTCGTCGTAAGCCGCGGTGAGCTCGTGTTCCCGGCCGCCGAGGGCGTGCTCGACCCAGCGATACAGCAGCGCCAGTGCGCGGTTGCGACTGTGGTGGATGAGCACCCGGAAAAAGGCGAGGTCGGCGGCCTGAAGCGCCGCCGGGCCGTCGGCCTCCCGGACCGCCGCGAATGCCCCGCGCAGGGCCTCGGCACTTTGGGGGGTGATCCGACGCGCGGCTGAGCGGCCGATCAACGGCCCCAGCGCCGCCCGGATCTCGAACAACTCCACCAGAAACTCGGGGCCCAGCTTGCGGACCAGCGCCTCGACCACGGCGGGGTGGGTGAGCCCCTGCGGGTCCGCGACCACGTTGCCGCTGCCGTGCCGCGCATCGATCAGTCCCATCTGTTGCAACCGGGCCAAACCCTGCCGCAGCGACGTGCGGTTGACACCGAGCTGCTCGGCCAGTTCCCGCTCGGGCGGCAGGGCCGAGCCCGGCGGGAAGGCGCCCTCGAGGATCGCGTCGGCGATCGACGCGGCGATCTGTTCGTCGACGCGTTGGCGATCGGGCGGACGCAGCGGACTTGACTGGTTCATTGGCTCAACCATTATAGTGGACGAACCCACGGAAGGTGAGCAATGGACGGCGAAACGCAATCGGCCGCGAATCCGCGCTGGCGCGGCAAGGCCGGCCGCCTGGAAGTCTGGTACGCCACCCTGTCCGATCCGGCGACCCGGGCCGGGCTCTGGGTGCACTGCGAGACGGTGGCCCCGGTGACCGAGGCAAACGGCGCCTATGCACACGGCTGGGCCACCTGGTTCGCGGCCGACGCCGCGCCCCGCACCGAGCGATTCGGTCCCGCGCCCGCCTCGCCCGCGACCGGTCCTTGGTGGTTCGACGCCGATGGCGTGCGGATGGGCGACAAACAGCTCAGCGGGCGCGCCGGATCACTCGCCTGGGACCTGGCCTGGACGGATCCCGGCGCGCCGCTCTGGACGTTCCCCCGCGCCGCCTGGGACCGCGAACTGCTGCCGGGCGCCCAGGTCGTCATCGCCCCGACCGCCGACTTCACCGGCTCGCTGACCGTCGCCGACTCCAGGATCCGGATCGACGGCTGGCGCGGCGGCGTCGCCCACATCTACGGGCACGGCAACGCCAAGCGCTGGGGCTGGGTCCACGCCGACCTCGGCCATGGCGACGTTGTCGAGGCGGTCACCGCCGTCTCGCACAAGCCGGGCCTGAACAGGCTGGCCCCGATGGCGTTCGTTCGGTTTCGCATCGACGGAAAAGATTGGCCCGCAAGCCCTTTAACAAAGCATCTGCCGTCGCTGCGAATGCGGACGACGCTGGGCTTGCAGCACTGGCAGCTGGAGGGACGCATCGACGGTCGCCGCGTGCTCATCCGGATCGACCAGCCGCCGGACCGCTGCGTGAGCCTGGGCTACACCGACCCCGACGGCGGCAACGCGGTGTGCACGAACACCGAACAGGCCGACGTGCACGTCGAGATCGACGACCGGCACTGGTCGGTGCTCGGCACCGGGCATGCCGAGGTGGGCCTGCGCGGCCGCGCGGCACCCGAGATCAACGAAAGGATCCCGACATGAGCTTCCTACTCGACCCGCCGCTGCTGGTGGCCAGCGGCGCGCTCATCGAGCGGCACGTGCCGTCGGACCGGCGAGACGTCGCCGAGGCCGCGGTTCTGGGCATCTTCTTCGGCGGGTCGTTCGGCCTCTACAACAACGTGCCCGGGCTCGGCCTGCTGTGGCGGCCGTTCCGCGCCCGCAATGGGCGCGACTTCATGTGGAACAGCGGGGTTTTCGGGGTCGACACCGCAAAGGGCGGTTGGCCCATGCACGCGGCGGCGGCCGGCATCTTCGCGACCTATCCGTTCTTCATCAAGATCGGCCGCCGGTTCGGATTCCTGGTATGAGCCGTGCGGCCGAGCGGGCAACCGCGTCGTTCGGCACCGCGCTGCTGCCCGAGGAACACGGCGGCCCGCCGGCGGATCAGCTGGCGGCGCGCATCGAACGCTACCTCGCCCAGCTACCTGCGACATCCAGGTTGGGAGTGCGTGCCGGATTCGCATCAGTAAGCGCCGCAAGCCTTCTCACCACCGGGCGGTCACTGTCGCGGCTGCGCCCCGGCGGCCGAGATCGGGTGCTGCGCCGAGTGGCTTCGCTGAGCCCGGAGGCCGCAGCGGCGCTCGAGGCGCTCAAGGCCATCGTGTTGCTCGCAAACGGTGCCGACACCTATGCGTCCGAACTCTTCGCCCGAGCCGGCGAGCATGACGCGGCGCGCCCCGATGCGGATCTGACCATCACCTCCTCGGCCGATTGCCCGTCCGTCGTCTCAGCCGACGCGGTGGTCGTCGGCTCGGGCGCCGGCGGCGCGATGGCGGCCCGAACCCTGGCGCGGGCGGGTCTGGACACCGTCGTGCTCGAGGAGGGACGCCGCTGGACGGTCGGGGAATTCCGCACCACGCACCCGATCGACCGTTACGCCGGGCTGTACCGCGGGGGCGGAGCCACCGTCGCGCTGGGACGCCCGTCGGTGGTGCTGCCGATCGGCCGCGCCGTCGGCGGCACCACGGTGGTGAACTCGGGCACCTGCTACCGGCCGCCGCCGGACGTGCAGCGGCGCTGGCGCGACGAGTTCGGGCTTGCCCTGGCCGACCACGACCGGCTGACGAACCACCTCGACGAAGTCGAACGCACGCTGCGGGTCGCGCCGGTGCCGTTGGACGTCATGGGACGCAACGGTCGGCTGCTGCTCGAGGCCGCCACGGAGCTGGGCTGGCAAGCGGCGCCGATCCCGCGCAACGCCCCCGGCTGCGAGGGCTGTTGCCAGTGCGCGATCGGCTGCCCACGCAACGCCAAGTTCGGTGTCCACCTCAACGCGCTACCGCAGGCCTGCGCGGCGGGTGCCCGGATCGTCTCGCACGCCCGGGTGGAACGGGTGCTGCACCGGCACGGGCGCGCCCATGGGGTGCGCGCGCGCCGTCCGGATGGCACCGCGGTGGACATCCTGGCCGACACGGTCATCGTGGCGGCCGGCGCCACAGAAACGCCAGGGCTGTTGCGGCGCAGCGGATTTGGCGCCCACCCGCGGCTCGGTCGCAATCTGGCGCTGCATCCCGCGACGGTGCTCGCCGGGCGCTTCGACTCCGACGTCGTCGCCTGGCACGGCGTGCTGCAGAGCGCCGCGGTTCACGAGCTGCACAAATCTCACGGCGTGCTCATCGAAGCCACGTCCACCCCGCCCGGTATGGGCTCGATGGTGTTTCCGGGCTACGGCGCCGAGCTGCTCGGCTGGCTGGAGCGCGCGCCGCAGGTCGCCACGTTCGGCGCCATGGTGGCCGACCGCGGCGTCGGCTCGGTGTCATCGGTTCGCGGCGAGACGGTGGTGCGCTACCCGATCGACAGGGGCGACGCCGCCAAGCTCGTGACGGCGATGGAGGCCATGGGGCGGCTACTGTTCGCCGCCGGTGCCGTGGAGGTCCTCACCGGCCTGCCACATGCCAAAACGGTCACCTCGCTGCCCGCATTGCAGGATTCGTTGCGTCGCACCGACCCCAGAAGCCTGCACGTCGCGGCGTTTCATCCGACCGGCACCGTGGCGGCGGGCGCCGACGAGCAGTTGTGTCCGGTCGACGCGACGGGGCGGCTGCGTGGCGTGCGCGGTGTGTGGGTGGCCGACGCGTCGATTCTGCCCAGTTGCCCGGAAGTGAATCCTCAGCTGTCGATCATGGCGCTGGCGCTGGGGGTGGCCGACGAGGTGATCAGCGCCCGCTGAGCGTGCGTACCGGGCGCACATTCAACGCGGACTAGCCTTCGAGCTTGTAGCCCAGCCCGCGCACCGTCACCAGGTGGACCGGGTTGGCCGGGTCCGCCTCGATCTTGGACCGCAGGCGCTTGACGTGGACGTCGAGTGTCTTGGTGTCGCCGACGTAGTCGGCGCCCCACACCCGGTCGATCAACTGTCCGCGGGTCAGCACCCGACCGCTGTTGCGCATCAGATACTCGAGAAGGTCAAATTCCTTGAGCGGCAAGGTGATCGTGTCGCCGTTGACCGAAACGACGTGGCGCTCGACATCCATTCGCACCGGACCGGATTCGAGCACGCCATCGCTGATCTCGGAATCGTCGTCACCGCCACGGCGCAACACCGCGCGGATCCGCGCGATCAACTCACGCGCGGAATACGGCTTGGTCACATAGTCGTCGGCGCCGAGTTCGAGACCAACCACCTTGTCGATCTCGCTGTCCCTGGCGGTCACCATGATCACCGGGACGCTGGAACGCGCACGCAGCTGCTTGCACACGTCGGTGCCGGACATTCCGGGCAGCATCAGGTCAAGCAGCACGATGTCGGCGCCGGCGCGATCGAATTCGGCCAGCGCGGCCGAACCGTCCGTCACCACCGTGGCGTCGAAACCCTCCTTGCGGAGCAGGAACGCCAACGGATCGGCCAGCGACTCCTCGTCCTCCACGATCAGCACACTGGTCATCTTCGCGATTCCTCCTCATCGCTACGTCCCCCTCGCCGCTGCGCGGCTGGGGGTACCCCCACTGCATCGTCATACGAGCGGATCATCGACTTAGTTCTTCCTCTCGCTGTGAGCGGTTGGGTCGCGCATCGCGGCCCTGCGATTGCTCGGATTCGCCGTCGCCTTGATGAGACGCGACGGCCGCCGGAATGGAAAGGGTGAATGTCGATCCGGTCCCGGGCTTGCTCCACACGCCGATGCTGCCGTTGTGATTGGCCGCGACGTGCTTGACGATGGCCAGACCCAACCCGCTGCCACCGGTGGCGCGGGAGCGGGCCTTGTCCCCCCGGAAGAACCGCTCGAAAACCCGCTCCTGGTCTTCCAGGGCTATTCCGATGCCGCGGTCGGTCACGGCGATCTCGATGCTGTCGCCGCGGCGGCGGCGGCTGATCGACACCGGCGATCCCGGCGGCGAATAGGCGATGGCGTTGGATACCAGGTTGGCCAGGGCGGTCACCAGCAAAGTTTCGTCGCCCAACACGCGCAGACCGCTCGGCGCGTCCGTGCGGACCTCGATATCGGCGTTGTCGGCCCCCACCTTATGGCGCGAAATTGCTTCTCCCACAACCTTGTCGACGTCGACCTCGACGACGGTGGGCAGCCGTTCGGCTCCCTGTAGCCGGGACAGTTCGATCAGCTCGGCGACCATGTCCCCCAGCCGATTGGCTTCGACGAGCACCTTCTCGGCGAACCGCCGCACGGTTTCGGAGTCGTCGGCCGAGGCGAGCAGGGCTTCTGCGAGCAGCGCCATGGCACCCACCGGGGTCTTGAGCTCGTGGCTGACGTTGGCCACGAAGTCGCGCCTGGTCGCTTCCATTCGCGCGAAGTCGGACTGGTCGTGAGCGAAGACCACGGCGAACCGGCGGTCTTCTTCGCTGAGCAACCGGGCCTGCCCGTGCACCGAGAGCCCGGAGCGGCCGCCCGCCCGCTTCGCGGGCCGCAGGTCGAATTCGACGTCGACGCCGGTCAGCGCCTGTTGGGCCGCTTCCCAGGCCTGGTCATCGAGCTGACGGTCGCGCACCAGGCCCAGCTCCTTGGCCCGGTCATTGAGGTAGACGACGTCGCGATGCGCGTCCACCACCGCAGCGCCCAGCGGCATCAGCGCCACGATGCGTTGCAGCATCTGCGCGACGGTGATTCCGGTCCATTCGCTGCCGACCCGCTGGCGGCGCTGAACCGCCCGCGGTGACAGCCGGGTCCCGACCAGCACACCTGCGGCCAGCGCCAGCGCGGACACAACCCCGGCCAGCAACAGCGCCGAGAACACAGTCACATAGCAAATCCTACAAATCTTCCTGAACGCTGCCCTAGCGCAACGAGGCCAAAATCGGACAAGTCACACCTTGCGCAACAGGTGTTCGGCTCCCGTTCACGCGATGTTTGGCTGAACGGCCGTTATCTCGCGAAACGACACGGGCACGCCGGCGTCAGCCGCGCCCCTGGCTGGCAACCGCAGCGGCGCCGGCGGCGGCCGCCTCCGGGTCGAGATAGGTGCCGCCGGGCACCACCGGGCGCAGGTGAGCGTCCAGGTCGTAGCGCAGCGGGATGCCGGTCGGGATGTTCAACTCGGCGATCTCGTCGTCGGACACCTGATCGAGGTGCTTGACCAGGGCCCGCAGCGAGTTCCCATGCGCCACGATCAGCACCGTCTTGCCGCTGCGCAGGGCCGGGATGATGACGTCGGTGAAATACGGCAGGAAGCGCACGACCACGTCGGCCAGGCACTCGGTGAGCGGGCCTCCGCCGATGTCGGCGTACCGGGGATCGGTGTCCTGGCTGTAGGTACTGCCCTTCTCGATGGGTGGGGGCGGTGTGTCATAGCTGCGCCGCCAGGCCATGAACTGTTCGTCGCCGTAGCGGGCCTTGGTCTCGGCCTTGTCCAGCCCCTGCAGCGCCCCGTAATGGCGTTCGTTGAGCCGCCAGCTGCGCCGCACCGGAATCCACAGCCGGTCGGCGGCGTCCAGCGCCAGGTGCGCGGTGGAGATGGCGCGGCGCAGCAGCGAGGTGTAGAGGATGTCAGGCAACAAGTCGTTTTCGATCAGCAGCTCACCGCTGCGCACGGCCTCGGCACGGCCCTTTTCGGTGAGGCCGACGTCGACCCAACCGGTGAAGAGGTTGCGCGAGTTCCATTCGCTTTCGCCGTGGCGAAGCAGTACCAGCGTGGCGGTTTCACCCATGCCGGTTAGTCTCTCACGCACTCATTCAGCGGTCGTCAGTGTCGTCATCGTCGTCGTCGATCAGGTGCGCGAAGGCCTCGAGGTTCTTCAGCGACTCGCCGCGCGACACCCGCCAGTCCCACTCCTTCTGGATGGACGAACGAAAACCCAATTCCAGCAACGTATTGAAGTCCGAATCCACCGCTTCGAGCACTTGCCCGAGCACTCGGTCGAGCTCGTCGGCGTCCACCGAGGCCAGCGACATCCGGCCCACCAGATAGATGTCGCCGACCTTGTCCAGCGTGTAGGCCACGCCGTACAGGCGCCGGTTGCGCTTGAGCAGGAAGCGGTAGACGCCTTCGTGGTTCTCGTCGGGCTTGCGGCACACGAACGCCTCGACCCGCACAGAGTGCTCGCCGACGCTCAGGATGGTGTTGGTCTTGAGCTTGCGCTCGCCGGGAAGCTCGACCACCACCCCCGACAAACCACCGTGGGCGCCACCATGTTTCGAGTAGTTCAGGCCACTGGCCTGCAGGGCATCCTCGATCACCCGCTCGACGGTGGAGGTCACGCGCCCACGCCCCGGCGCTCGGCGGTGTATTCGCGAATCGCGCGCCGATAGCTGGCCAACAGCGCGTCGGTGGTGTGGTCCCAGGAGAACGTGGCGGCATGCGCGGTGGCCGCGCGGCCCATCGCGTCGGCTTGCGGCGCGGGCAATCGCAGCAGCCGACCCAGGGCATCGGCCCACTGCTCGACATCGTGCCCGGCCACCAGCGTGCCGGTCACCCCGTCCCGCACGGCCACCGGCAGCCCACCGACCGCGGCCGCGGCCACGGGCGTCCCACACGCCTGCGCCTCGAGGGCGACCAGACCGAACGACTCCGAATAGCTGGGCACCGCAACCAGATCGGCCGCCTGGAACAGGGTGGCCAGATTGGGGCGCGACTGCGGGGGCAGGAACGTCACGCGCCCGGTGATACCGAGTGCGTCGGCCAGCCGGGCCAATCCGTCCGGGGACGCCAGGCCGCTACCCGAGGGGCCGCCGGCCACGACGATGCGCACGCCGGGCAGCTTCGCGGCGGCGCGCAACACGATGTCGGGCGCCTTCAGTGGCTGGATGCGGCCGACGAACGCGACGATGTCCTCATCGAGCGGAAGCCCCAGCGCGGCGCGGGCCGCCCTGCGGTCGCCGGGACGGAACACGTCGAGATCCACCCCCGGATGGACGACGTCGATTCTCGCCGCGTCGGCGTGGTGGATCGAGATCAGTTGCTTGGCTTCGTCGTCGGTGTTGACGATCAACCGGTCCGCCTCGTCGACGACCTGCTGCTCGCCCACCGTACGCAGCGGCGGTTCGGGAGAATCCCCCTTTGCCAGCGCCGCGTTCTTGACCGCGGCGAGCGTGTGCGCGGTGTGCACCAGCGGCACGGCCCAGCGATCGCGCGCCAGCCAGCCGACCTGCCCGGACAGCCAGTAGTGCGAGTGCACGATGTCGTAATAGCCGGGCTCGTGCGAAGCCTCGGCCCGCAGCACCGCGGCCGCGAACGCGCACAGCTGGGTGGGCAGGTCGTATTTGTTGAGGCCCTCGAACGGGCCCGCCACGACATTGCGGACCAGCACCCCGGGCGCCACCCGCGCTACCGGCGGGTCGGTGGAAGCGGTCGCGCGCGTGAAGATCTCCACCTCGATGCCCCGCCGCGCCAGGTGCAGCGCGGTCTGCAGCACGTAGACGTTCATGCCGCCCGCGTCGCCGGTGCCGGGCTGGGCCAGTGGTGAGGTGTGAACCGCCAGCACTGCGACCCGGCGCGGTTCATTCAGCCGGAAGACGTCATCGTGGCGCACCCTGTCATCTTTACAGGATGGTTCACCGGCCAGCCCAAGCGCGCTGGACACGGTGCCGTGTCAGGCGGATGACTCGTCGCGGGTGACGTCGTGCGCCCGGGTGTCCAGCGCCCCCGCGCGGCGCATCGCGCCCAGGGGATCGGCATACAGCCCGGACAGCGAGACGGTTCCGGCGCCGGCCTCCTGCACCCGGTTGCCGAAGGCGGTGAGGCGGATGTCGCGCGGCCCCAGCACGGAGCGTTCGACGAACGCCGCCTCGACCTGCTCCATCGCCTCCGGGTACTCGGTGAAGGCCTGGCCGCCGACCACCAGCTCGTCGGGGTTGAGCATGTCGCGCAGCAATGCCACCGCCTCACCGAGCACGCGGCCCCGCTCGGCGAGCAGCTCCTTGGCCTGCTCGTTGCCGGCTCGCGCCACGCGCAACAGATCGGAGATGCCGGCGGCGGATCCGTTGGCGCGATTCGCCGGGGCGAAGGGCAGGATGCGCAGCTGAC
The DNA here is from genome assembly GCF_001667925.1 of Mycobacterium sp. E2479. Taxonomy (GTDB): domain Bacteria; phylum Actinomycetota; class Actinomycetes; order Mycobacteriales; family Mycobacteriaceae; genus Mycobacterium. The sequence goes on from NZ_LZJR01000088.1 coordinate 14,601, forward strand.
GTGCGACGGCGACGACGGCCTCGTCGCTGACGGTGGACTCCAGTTGGCCGGTGCCGCCGAGCAGCTCCGAGTGGGCCGGCAGGGTTGCGATGGTGCCCGGCCCGCTGGCCGGGACGTGTACCCGACCACCGATCACCAGCGCATAGCCCACCGTCTCGCGGGCGTAGACGTACAAGCTGGTCGGCGAGTTGGGCATGAATCTCCGCATGCCCAGCAGCAGCTCGGCGCCGGCCATGGCATCGACGTGCGAGGCCACCGAGACCGGCAGGCCCAACGCGTCGGCCAGCACTTGTCCGACCGGCGCCTGCCGCCAGCCCAGGCGCGGGTGATCCACCTGGCCGGTGGCGCCGTCGACGGTGCCACCGATGGCGACCCCCACCCACAAGGGGCGCCGGCGATGCCAGCGCCGCAGGTAGCGGCGGGCGCTGTCGGCGAGCGTCGCCAGGGCGGGTCCGCCCGGGCTGCGCGGCGTCGGGGTCTCGACGGTGTCGAGGGTGCGGCCGAACAGGTCGGTGGCCACGATGCTGGTGGTTCGTGCACCGATGTGGATGCCGAGCGCCACGAACGGCTCGTGGTTGACCTCGACCGGCACGCGCGGGCGGCCGATCGCGCCGGAGACGGCCAGGTCGGCGCGTTCGCGCAGCAGGCCTGCCTCCAGCAGTGCGATGACCTGGCGGTTGACGGTGGCGATGCTTAGCGAGGTGACGCCTGCGATGACGTCACGGCCGACGGGGCCACGCAGCCGGACAGCCCGGAACACCGAGGCCGTCGCCGAGTCGGGGATGTTCAGCGCCGGCGGCACGATCTGGCGGCGCACCGAGCGGTGTCCCTTTTGGCCAGGCAGGTGCCCAACGGCACGGCCGGGCGAATGATGGGTATGGGTGAGGGTATTGGTGCGCACGAGCGTCCTTTTGTCCGAATTTTGCTGGCCGTCTTGGCCACACCTGGCTTGGGTCAGGAGCGGCAAAGTGCGCAGCAACAACACGCACCCGCCGCGCAAAGACACGCGGTGGTCGTGGTGTTGGACAGGGCGCTGAGAAGCACACGCAAAATCTAGCACGTTCATTAAGGTTGTTTCGATGGTTAAAACTGGCAGGAATACACGTGTCGCGGTCATCACCGGTGCCAGCTCGGGAATCGGCGCAGCAACCGCCCGCAACCTCGCTGCGCAGGGCTTTCACGTCGTCGCAGTGGCGCGCCGGGCGAACCGGATTGAGGCCCTGGCCAGTGAAATCGGCGGTACCGCCATTGTGGCCGATGTCACAGATCAGGCGGCGGTCGAAACATTGGCGAGCAAATTGGATCGTGTCGACGTGCTGGTCAACAACGCCGGCGGTGCCCGGGGGCTGGCGCCGGTCGAAGATGCCGACCTCGCACACTGGCAGTGGATGTGGGAGACCAACGTGATCGGCACGCTGCGGGTCACCCGAGCGTTGTTGCCCAAGCTGATCGACTCCGGCGACGGGCTGATCGTCACCGTCACTTCGGTTGCGGCACTTGAGGTTTACGACGGCGGCGCCGGATACACGGCGGCCAAACACGCCCAGGGAGCGCTGCATCGCACGCTGCGCGGCGAACTACTGGGCAAGCCGGTGCGGCTCACCGAGATCGCCCCGGGGGCGGTCGAGACGGAATTCTCGTTGGTCCGCTTCGACGGCGACCAAGACCGCGCGGACGCCGTCTACACGGGCATCACGCCGCTGGTGGCCGACGACGTGGCCGAGGTGATCGGGTTCGTCGCGTCGCGCCCGCCGCACGTGAATCTGGACTTGATCGTGATGAAGCCGCGCGACCAGGCCACTACCTCCCGGTTCAACCGCCTGGGGTAGCCGGGCCCGTGCTGGCGGGTGTCGTCGACGTGGTCGGGGTGCCCGACAGGGTCGGCGCGTTGGACGGCGTGACCGGCGCGGTGACCGGAATCTGTGTGGACGGCGGGTGCGCGGTCGCCGGCGGCAGCGCGGACATGGCCACCCAGGTGTCCCAGTCCACGGCCCAGTCCCAGATGTCGCCGTCGGAGTAGGACAGCTGGATCGAGCTGCCGGTCACCTCGACCGGGTCCCCGTACATCGCCGACTGGAAGTACTGCTCGGCGTCGCCCGTCGACAAGTTGATGCAGCCGTTGGTGACATTGGTGTTTCCCTGGGCGCCGGCGCTCGCCGGGTTGGCGTGGATGAACTCGCCGTTGTTGGAGATGCGGACCGCCCAGCGTTCGTGCACGTGGCTGTAGCCGGCGGCCGGGTTGGACATGTAGAAGTCGGCGTATTTCTCGCTGACCACGTGGATGCCGTTGCGGGTGACGTTGCGCGCCTTGTCGGCCTCGCCGTAGCTGCACGGGAAGTCCATGATGACGCCCTCGTCGCGGATCACCTGGATGCGGTGCGAGGAGACCTCTGCCTTGACCACCTGCCGGCGGCCGATCTGGATGTTCAGGGAGATGTCCTCGGCACCGTAGGCGCTGTCGCCGAACGGCAGGCCGTAGAGCTTGGCCTCGACGTTCACCGTGGTGCCCGCCGGGTAGTACTCGCGGGTGCGCCAGTGCGCCCGGGCACCGGCCGCCTCGTCGGGCAACCAGGCCCAGCTGCCCTCGACCGGCGGGTTGGTCGTGACGGACAGCGCCCTTTCGACGGCGGCCTTGTCGGTGATCGGCGCGTCGAACTGGATGATTATCGGCGCCGCGACCCCGACGGTCTGGCCGTCGGCGAGCTGGAATGCCCCGCTGATCTTCTTGCTGGGCGACACCGTGGTGAACTTGCCCGCCACCGGGACCGCCTTGCCGTCGTGCCCGACGGCCGCGCCGCTCCACGTATAGGTCTGGTCATAGCCCAGCGGCTCGGTGGTCGTGTAGACGGTGCGGTCTTGATTGAAGGCGCCCGCGACGGCCTTGCCCGCCGAGTTCGACAGGGTGACGTGCTGGAACCAGCCGTCATTGACCTCAACGCTGACCGGGGCGATCGGCACCACATTCTCGGTCGCATTGGCGGGCTGGTATTTGAGCTGCGGCGCCGGCTGTTGTTTCTTCTCGGCCTGGTTCGCGGTCGTGCCCCCGCACGCGGCCAACACGTTGGGGGCCAGCACACCCAATCCCAGGGTCGCCAATGCCGCACGCCGGTTGAACGGCCGCGGGGCGCTGGACGGGGTCACGAAAGTCAAAGATACCGGGGAAAAACGGGCCGTCCGGCCACCACAAATCGGGGCCGGGCGCGCGCCGGCGAATTCTGCGGCTACAACCTGCAGCCGAGCAGTACGGGTTCGGGGACCAGTGTGATGCCAAACACAGCGCGGACGCCGTCGCGGACGGTGCGCGCCAGCCTGATCACGTCGTCGGAATCCGCGCCGCCGCGATTCGTCAGTGCCAGCGCGTGCTTGGTGGACAACCGGCAGGGCGCCTCGAGGCCCCCCGCGCCCGGCTGCGGATACCCCTTGCCGAAGCCCGCCCGCTCCACCAACCAGCCGGCGGCGAGCTTGATCCCGCCGGGCGCCGGGTAGTTCGGGACCGGCCCGTCGGCGGTTGCGGCCAGCCGTGCGTAGACGTCCGCGGGGACCACCGGGTTGGTGAAGAACGAGCCCACGCTCCAGGTGTCGTGGTCGGCGGCGTCGAGCACCATGCCCTTACGCGCCCGCAGGGCGAGCACGGCGTCGCGAACGGTTTGGGGGTCGGCACGCTCGCCGCCGGCAACGTTCAATGCGGCGGCCAGCTCGCCGTAGCGTAACGGGGCGCTGCGCCCGGATGCGTCCAGCGCAAACTCCACTTCCAATACGACAGAAGGGGTTTCGAGTCCGTCGTCGCCGCCGCGTTTGAAGGCGCTGGTGCGGTAGCCGAAACCCAGCTCGCCGGCCGGCACCCAGCGCACCTTGCCGCTGCCGCGATCGAGCACCCGGACTTGGGTGATGGTGTCGGAGACTTCGGCGCCGTACGCTCCGACGTTCTGCACCGGGGTGGCCCCGGCCGACCCGGGGATGCCGGACAGGCACTCCAGGCCGCCGAGGCCGTGCCCGATGGCGGTCACGACGACGTCGTCCCATACCGCGCCCGCTTCGGCGCGGACCATGTTGCCCTCGACGGTGATGCCGCCATTGGCCAGCCGCACCGCGGTCAGGTCGGTCAGGGCGTCGGAGATCACCAGGTTGGAGCCGCCGGCGAAGACCAGCACCGAGTCACGTTGCCCGCCAAGCGTTTCGGCGTCCAGGGCCCGCAATGTGGCGATCACCTGTTCGGTGGTGGTGCAGGTGATCAGGCGGCGCGCGGTCGGTCCGACGCGCAGCGTTGTCAGCGGCGCCAGTGGCGCCGCGTCGACCACCGCGGCACCGGCGAACTCCGAATCGGCTCCGCTGGATTTCATGGCCCGTAACGGTAGCCTGACCTGCTATGCCGCGTTCCTTCGACTTGTCGGCCGACTACGACGGCAGCGTTGACGAGGTACATCGGGCCTTCACCGACGTGAATTACTGGCGGGCCAGGCTGACGGCGTCCGGCGCCGATGTCACCACGCTGGAGTCGATGCGGGTCGGCGGTGGGTCCGGTGACGAGGACACCGTCGAGGTCGTCACGCTGCAGGTGATCCGCAGCGCCAAACTACCCGGGATGGTTACGCAGCTGCACAGCGGTGACCTGCGGATCCGCCGCCAGGAGGCGTGGGGGCCGGTCACCGGCGGCGCCGCGACGGGCTCAGTCGTGGGATCCATCGTCGATGCGCCGGTGAACCTGGCCGGCACCGCCGTCCTGGAGCCCATCGAAGAGACCGGCGGCAGCCGGCTGACGTTCCGCGCCACGGTTCAGGTGCGCGTGCCGATCATCGGGGGCAAGCTGGAGAACTTCATCGGAAGCCGGCTGGCCGAACTGGTCGCCGCCGAACAACGCTTCACCACCGAGTGGATCGCCAAAACGGACTGAGGATTTCGACCGTCGCCGCGGCGGCGCGCATGGTCACCGGGCCTAAGCTGGCGCTCATGCGAATCGCCTTGGCGCAGATCCTCAGCGGCACCGACCCCCGGGCAAATTTGCAGCTGGTGGCCGATTACAGCCGCCAGGCCGCCGACGCGGGCGCGAAGCTGGTGGTGTTCCCGGAGGCGACCATGTGCCGGTTCGGCGTGCCGCTGGGCCCGGTCGCCGAGCCGGTCGACGGGCCATGGGCCGACGGGGTGCGCCGCATCGCCGCCGATTCCGGCATCACCGTCGTCGCAGGGATGTTCACCCCGTCGGGCGACGGGCGGGTGAGGAACACATTGATCGCGGCCGGTCCGCGCGGTTCGAAGTCGGACGCCCACTATGACAAGATCCACCTCTACGACGCGTTCGGATTCACCGAATCGCGCACGGTCGCGCCGGGACACGATCCGGTGGTGATCACCGTCGACGGCGTCCGGGTGGGACTGACCGTTTGCTATGACATTCGTTTCCCCGCGCTCTACACCGAGTTGGCCCGCCGCGGCGCCGAGGTGATCGCGGTCTGCGCGTCCTGGGGTGCGGGTCCCGGCAAACTCGACCAGTGGACGCTGCTGGCTCGCGCCCGCGCACTCGATTCGATGAGCTACGTCGCGGCCGTGGGTCAGGCGGATCCCGGTGACGCTGACCCGTCCGGGTCGGGCGCACCGACCGGCGTCGGGGGCAGCCTCATCGTCTCGCCGCTGGGCGAAGTCGTCGCGTCGGCCGGGTCCCCTCCGCAGCTACTGGTTGCCGATATCGACGTCGACAGGGTGGCCGAGGCCCGCAGGAGTATCGCGGTCCTGCGCAACTACGCGGACTTTACTCAGGTTGATAGGGCAGAATCAGTCGGGTGACGAACCCACAAGGACCCCCGAACCAGGACCCGTCGAAGTGGGCCCGTCCCTCCAACCAGGGACCCTTCGGCCAACCGCCCACGGAGCGGCCGACCGAGCGGCTGAGCACCGGCGGGCCGGGTCACGTACCCCCGCCGCCGCCCGCACACGGTCCCCCGCCGGGGCGGACCGAGCGATTCGGGACGCCGCAGCCGAACATGCAGCAGCCCGGCTACCCGCCGCCACCCACCCCGCCCGCCGGTCCGACGGAGCGCCTGACCACTCCCCCCGGCGAGGACGCGGCGTCCGGGAAAAAGAAGCGCCGCTTCGGCCGTGACCCGGTCTCGATCCTGCTGATCTTCGTCATCGTGATCGCGCTGATCATCGCCGCGCTCATCGGGGCCGAGCTGTACGTGCGCCACGTCGCGAACAACAAGATCGCCCAGGCGGTGGCGTGCGAGGTCAAAGACCAGGCCACGGCGTCCTTCGGGGTGACGCCCCTGATGCTGTGGCAAGTGGCGACGAAGCACTACACCAACATCTCGGTGGAGACCGCCGGCAACAACCTCCGCGACGCCAAGGGCATGAAGCTGTCGGTCAACGTCAACGACGTCCGGCTCCAGGACAGCGGCAACTCGAAGGGCACCATCGGTTCGCTAGACGCCACCATTACCTGGACCAGCGACGGCATCAAGCAGTCGGTGCAGGACGCCGTCCCGGTCCTGGGTCCGTTCGTCACCAACACCGTCACCACGCATCCCGCCGACGGGACCATCGAGTTGAAGGGCATGTTGGACAACATCACGGCCAAGCCGGTCGTGTCGGGCAACGGGTTGCAGCTGCAGATCGTCAGTTTCAACGCGCTCGGTTTCACCATGCCCAGGGAATCCGTGCAGTCGACGCTGGACGAGTTCACCTCCAACCAGACCAAGAACTACCCGTTGGGTATCCACGCCGACAGCGTGCAGGTCACCGACACGGGCGTGACGAGCCACTTCTCGACGAAGAACGCCAGCATTCCGAACGGCAACGACAACGACCCCTGCTTCGCCAACCTCTGACGGCGAGCGACCTAGCTGAGCCTGTCGAGGCCGTCGAGCACTGCCCGGGTGCCCGAGAGCCCCAGGCGGGTGGCGCCGGCATCGAGCATCGCGAGCGCGTCCGGGGCCGTGCGGATGCCGCCGCTAGCCTTCACCCCGAGGCGGTCACCGACCGACTCGGCCATCAGGGCAACCGCGCGTGCGCACGCACCGCCGGCCGGATGAAATCCGGTTGACGTCTTTACGAAGTCGGCGCCGGCGTCTTCGGCGGCGCGGCATACCTGCAACACGGTGGCCTCGCCCGCAAGCGCCAGTAGCGCCGCCGACTCCACGATCACCTTGAGCACGGTGCCGCCGATGGCGCTGCGCACGGCATGGATATCGGAACGCACCGCGTCGATGTCGCCGGCCAGCGCCGCGCCGACATCGATGACCATGTCGACCTCGCAGGCACCGGACGCGACGGCCAGGGCCGCTTCATGCGCCTTCACCGCCGGCAGGTGCTTGCCGGACGGAAACCCCGCCACGCTGGCCACCCGCACGCCGGTGCCGGCTCGCACCGCGACGGGAACCATCAAGGGCGAGACACACACCGCGTAGACGCCCAGCTCAGCCGCCTCGGCGACGAGGGCCGCGACGTCGGCGTCGGTCGCCTCGGGTTTGAGCAGGGTGTGGTCGACCAACGCCGCCAGCTGCGCGCGACTCGGGTGGGTTGCCATCAGAAGGATTCTTCCGGACCGCCGGGATTGCAGCCGGCGCCGACCATCTCAGTGTCGTCGACGACCGGTCGCCACGGCTCCAGGTTCCAGCTGACCTTGCCAGGCTGGGCGAGTTCGGCGAACTGCCAGTGACACAGGAACTGCGCGCGCATGCCGGCGGTGTCGGCGTCCGGAGACAAGGCGATCACCTCGGCCCAGGCCTCGTCGGCCGGCGCCGCGGTCGCGGGAAGGCGCGAGGCGGTTCGGCCGGCCGGCGACGGGAAGACCCGCAGGCTAGGTCGGCCCTGCCACTGCGCCCACTGGGTGTGGTCGATGTAGGGCGGGGCGGGCGGATCCGCCGCGCCGCTGCCCGGGTCGGGCGCGGCAACGGCGTGCGGTGTCGAACAGGACAAGGCGACGAGCACCGCGACCGGCGCCGCCAGCACCACCCTCATTCCGCTAGCGCGACTTACCTTGAATCTCAAGCAGTTTGGGCCGAACATCGACCAGATACACACCGGCCGCACAGGCCGCGATCGCCATACCTAGCACGCCGAAAACGAAACTCAAGATGGAACACAGCGCGACGGCCCCGCCCAGGATCAGCAACCACACCGGTTTGGTCAGCTTCTCGGCGGCGGTATAGGCGTCGGGTCGTTGCAGCGCGGCGTGCACGAAAGCATAGATCGCCGTCACTAAAACGGCGATCTGCAGGATCAACATGACGGTTCCCACGAGGTGGTTCACGCCTTAAGGGTATGCGGGCACCCGCCAAAACGTCGACTCCGAGTCACCCGAAGGCGACTCGGAGCCGAACGTCGTGCGAGTGGCGTGCCCTACTTCTGGGTGACCTTCTTGGCCGGAGCCTTCTTGGCCGGAGCCTTCTTGGCCGGAGCCTTCTTGGCCGGAGCCTTCTTGGCGACGGCCTTCTGGGCCTTCTTGGTGGTCGCTTCGGTCTTGCCCGGCAGCTCGATGCCAACCAGCTTGGCGGCGCGCTCGCCGACCGCGCGGGTCTGCGAGGCGACGGTGCCGAGAGCTTCCTGAGTCAGCTCGACGGCCTGGTCGACGTAGCCCTCGGCGCGCGCGGAGGCGTCCTCGAACGCAGTCTGGTTACGCAGCCGCTGCAGGGCCGCCTCCCCGCGCTCCACGAGCTCGTTGTAGCGGGTGGTCGCGGCCTCCAGGTAGCCCTCGGCCGCCCTGCGCAGCTCCTCGGTGGTGAACTTGTCGCGCAGCTCGGTGAACTGATCGGGCAGGTCCTCCTGGAGTTTGGTCAAGCGGGCGCGACGCTCTTCGACCCGGGTGCGGGTCTCGACGCGGGTCTCTTCGGCGCGCTCACGCAGGCCGGCGATCAGGTCGTTGACGGTGGCCAGGGCCAGGTCGGCCGCGCCCAACGCCGCGAGCAGCGGGGCCCGCAGGTCCTCGATGTTGGTGTTTTCCGCCATGGTCTTTCCTTTCATGATGTGTCTTCGGTATCGACGTTATTCGGTGTTTTTAGCTGTCTGGTCGAGAAGTTAGGTGCAAACGTCTCCTTCGCAACTGGGACCGCCAGTGCCGGGGCGGGTCGTCCAGCAATTCGGCTGGAACCGATAAGTCCCCCCTTTCGGGTAACCCCGACGGCCGGTCGTCTATACATCACCAATTCGCGACCGCGATCTAATTAGCCCGCTCTCCGGCGCAAACCCCCAGTTCAGATGGGTTTACAGCGCCGGTCAAGTGGACCGATCATTCGCTGTCGGATTCGGTCGAACACTCCTCTTGGATCGATTCGTTTTGTTGGGTGAACGATGAGTAGATGTCGAGCAGGATTTGCTTTTGCCGCTCGGTGATCGCGGTGTCAGTGACGATCGCGTCCCGCACCTGACTTTTGTCACTGGGTTCGAGAATCCCGGCGCGCACATAGAGAACCTCGGCGGAGACCCGGAGGGCCTTCGCGATCTGGTTCAGGACGTCGGCGGAGGGCTTACGCAACCCGCGCTCCACCTGGCTCAGATATGGATTGCTGACCCCGGACTTCTCGGCGAGTTGACGCACCGACACCTGCGCGAGTTCGCGCTGGCTACGGATGAAACTCCCGATGTCAGAGGCCATGTCGGAGGCAGCGTTGGACACCTTGGCGGAGAGCTTCTCCTCGGGTGTCATGGCGTGCTCCGGGTCGGTCGGCTGATCTTGACGCGCCCAGACTACTACAAGTGCTTGCTATTGCAAGCACTTGTTAGCACCGCTAGAAAATCGCTAGATCAACAACTGCGCGACCGCATAGATCACCAAACCCGCCAGCGAGCCGACCACGGTCCCGTTGATCCGGATAAATTGCAGGTCACGGCCCACGTGCAGTTCGATGCGCCGGCTGGCCTCCTCGGCGTCCCAACGCTCGATCGTGTCGGTGATGATCGCTGTGATCTCCACCCCATACTGCGAGACCAGGTGCTGGGCTGCCCGGACCAACCAGTTGTCGACCTTATCCCGCAGGTCGGCATCGTCGCGCAGCGATTCCCCGATGCGGACCACGGTGTCGGCGATGCGGGTGCGCAGCGCACTGGACGGGTCATCCACTCCCTCGAGCACCAGCCGTTTCAGTGTCTTCCACGCCGTCGCCGCGGCGTTGGCGATCTCGTCGCGCGCCATCAGCTGCTCCTTGATCGCGTCGGCGCGCGCGATGGTGTCCGGGTCGTGCTGCAGGTCCTCGGCGAAATCGAACAGGAAGCGGGTGGCCGACCGGCGCAATTCGTGGTCCGGATTGCGGCGCACCTTGTCGGTGAAGTCCATCAGTTCGCGGTGGATGCGGTCGCCGACCAGGTGGTCGACGAAGCGAGGCGACCAGGTCGGCGAGTCACGCTCGACCACCCGTTGAATGACCTCGCCGGCCCTCAGCGACCACTGAAAGGCCCGGTCGGCAAGCAATTGGATCAGCGCTTCCTGCCGGTGCTCGGCCAGCAGGGTGGCCAGCACTCGACCGACCGGCGGGCCCCACTGCGGTTCGGCGATCCGGCGCACGATCATCCGGTCGATCACCTGCTGAACGTCTTCGTCGCGCAGAAGTTCGACCAGCACCCGCAGCACCGTGGCGGTCTCGCTCGCCACCCGCTCTGCGTGGACGGCCTCCGACAGCCACTTGCCGAGCCTGCCGGATACCTGGGCGTCGCGCAGCTTGGTCTCCACGACCTCGGGCGACAAGAAGTTTTCCCGGACGAACGTGCCCAGACCCTCGCCAAGCTGGTCTTTCTTGCGTTTGATGATCGCGGTGTGCGGGATGGGAATGCCCAGCGGGTGCCTGAAGAGCGCGGTCACGGCGAACCAGTCCGCCAGCGCGCCCACCATGCCGGCCTCGGCGGCGGCGCCGACGTATCCGACCCAGCCCCCCAGGCCGGCATGCGCCTGGGCCCACCGGCAGGCGAGGAACACGACGGTGGCACCGATCAGAAAGCTCAGTGCCACCATCTTCATCCGGCGCAACGCCAGTCGGCGCTGCGCGTCGGCTTCGGGATCCGCGCCGGCGAAGGATTCGGCAAACGACGCGCGATGGGGGGTCTGCGCGGCCGGCGGCGTCGTCGAATCGGGCCTCGCCCCCCGCGTGCCCGACGCTTCGCCTCTCACCGAGGCTCGATGTGCCACCACTACATCATCTATCTTTCCCGCCGATTGGTGTGACGACACTGTTTGCGACGTCTCACCCGCGCCCGGCCAGGCCAAGAAAGCGACCCCTCACGCCGTAAGATCATGGACGTCCAGGGAATGGGAAATAGGCGGACTGTGGCAGAGCAAATCACAGCTGTGAGCGTCAAGATGGATGGGCGCAAGCGGCGCTGGCACCAACACAAAGTGGACCGTCGTAACGAGTTGGTCGACGGCACGATCGACGCGATTCGCCGGCTGGGTGGCGCGCTGAGCATGGATGAGATCGCCGCGGAGATCGGGGTCTCAAAGACGGTGCTGTACCGGTATTTCGTCGACAAGAACGACCTGACCACCGCCGTGATGATGCGGTTCACTCAGACCACCCTGATTCCCAACATGGCGGGGGCGCTGACGTCTGGCCTCGACGGCTTCGACCTGACCCGCGAGGTTATCCGCGTGTACGTCGAGACCGTCGCCAACGAGCCCGAGCCGTACCGGTTCGTGATGTCCAACAGCTCGGCCAGCAAGAGCAAGGTCATTGCCGATTCGGAGCGCATCATCGCGCGCATGCTCGCCGTACTGATGCGCCGCCGCATGCAACACGCCGGGATGGACACCGGTGGCGTGGAGCCGTGGGCGTATCTGATCGTCGGCGGCGTGCAGCTGGCCACCCACTCGTGGATGTCGTACCCGCGAATGAGTCGCGATGAGTTGATCGACTACCTGACCATGCTGAGCTGGAACGCGCTCAAAGGAATCGTCGAGGTCGGCGGATCGCTGGAGAAATTCCGCGACGAACCCCATCCGTCACCGATCGTGCCGCCCCGAGAAAGTGAGTTCGGATCCTGACCGCGGCGTCCGCACCCGCTGCGCCTTTGGGACTCCACAGTTCCGTGTGAGGCGAGGCACGCGACTTGGACGGCGACCGGGACCGCCGCAGGTACTAACATGCAGGAGAGCATTGGGGGATTAACGGGGGTCATCGTTGGCTGCCTGCCCTCGGTCCCCCGCATATAGGAAGGCTCGTATCGGCATGTCTGTGCAGCTCACGCCGCATTTTGGAAATGTGCAAGCTCATTACGACTTGTCCGACGACTTCTTCCGACTGTTCCTGGATCCCACCCAGACCTACAGCTGCGCGTACTTCGAGCGTGAGGACATGACCCTCGAGGAGGCGCAGATCGCGAAGATCGATCTGGCGCTGGGAAAGCTGAACCTCGAGCCTGGGATGACGCTGCTCGACATCGGTTGCGGCTGGGGCGGCGCG
>NZ_LZJR01000089.1 GCF_001667925.1 Mycobacterium sp. E2479
GTTTTGATTACTTCCGACGTGGCGCGTTACACGTCGATGGTCTGGCTGACGTATGTCTCCCAGGTGGCGATCTGGCCTGCATCAATCAGCAGCCCCTGGTAATCCGGGTCGGAACTGAGGCTCTGCTGGACCCGGCCGTAGGCGGCCCAGTCCTCGGCGGTCGTCAGGAAGCCGACGGCGTTGGTTCCCTGACCCCCGACCATGGTGACGAGCACAGTGACGTTCTCCGCGCCATGCTTGCGGGCAAGTTCGCTCGCGCGCTTCAGCTGCTTTTGAACGTCGTCCCAGGCCACGCCGGGATTCGGATGGACGATAGTGGTTGCGAGGATTGTCATCGTGGGCACCTTTCACTAGAGGGGACCCAGACAGCCTCTGGCGTGGCAAACTGCGAGCCTAGAGTAGCCGGCTACTTCAATCTTCCGCAGATCTCCGAGCGCCCGTTGCGGGCGAGCAGGTTTGCGCGGCGGACGCGGCACCCGACAACTTGGGCAGAGCGTGAATCGCCAGGGGGTGGGGTTGATTACGCGCCCCACCGGGGTTTAACCGGCCGCATTTGGGGAATGGTCATTGGTTAGCCCGAACGGGCGGTAGCTGCGAATGCTAGTGATTCACGAGCTGCCAAGCCCGTCCCACCGGATGGGTTGTTAAGCCACCAGCAAACCCTGAATAAAACCAGAATATACTATTGACCAGGGAAGTCTATTGAAATGTTGTCTAACGGAGCTCGTGACTCAGCGAACAAATTCATACAAAAGCAAAGATTAATGAATTCGGACTGGAATCCGAATCATAAATACATTCAACAATGCCCTGAATGCGAAGGCATACACGAAACACAAAGGCAGAACGACGAATATTGCATTCGATGCAAAGACAATAAAATGACCGCCTAGACGGCCTCGGAGGCCCGGGGCGCGCGAGCAGGCCCCGACGCGGCAACTAGTTTGCTAGCCAATGCACTTTGGCACTAGCGCGCGGCGGCATTCGGGTGTTTGCTTACCTTGTGGCTAACCGCCACGAGGTACAGGAGGCACCATCATGACCATCGTCACGTACGTAGTTATCCACCCAAACCCGGGCGTCCAGTGGGACGAGGTGCAGAAGCAACTCAAGAAGACAACAGACCTCGCTCGCAAGCACGGCGCCGAGAACGTCACCGTGCTGGCGACCATGATCGGGGGCCCGGCGACCAACGCCATCGGCCTGCTTTCCACAGCCGAGGATTGGACGCGGTACGGCCAGGTCCAGGAGGCGCTCTTCGGCGACCCCGAGATGCAGGCCGCCATGGTAGAGGCTGGCCAGATCGCCACCTGGGAGAACTACGTCAGCCAGACCATCGACGTGTAACGCGCCACGTCGGAAGTAATCAAAAC
>NZ_LZJR01000090.1 GCF_001667925.1 Mycobacterium sp. E2479
CCGCGGCCGCCGGTTCTGGGAGCGCAAGCGTTCCCCGCTGCATACCGAGGTGGTGCTGGACTGGGACGCCCTGCCGCCCGTCCAGCGCATCGAACTGATGACCACCCATGACTTGGCCAAGAGGGAGAAGGAGAAACTGGAGCTGCTGCGCGGCCTGCTGACCTATTTCCACTACGTCTGCAAGGAAACCCGACCGGAGGTCTTCCGCAGCGAGATCGAACGGATCAACACCGCGGTTCGGGAAACCCAAGACAGATGGCGCACACGCCAACTCGACGAACCCACCGATGTCAGCCTGCGCTGGAGTCACGCAGAAGACCTGGGCAAACACCACAGCCAGCCCGCCTGACGGCAAGGAGTAACCGATGAGCGCCCCGGTCCACTACAGCACCACGGACTCCATCGCCGTCATCAAGATGGATGACGGCAAGGTCAACGCGCTGGGCCCGACCATGCAGCAGGCCCTGAACGACGCGATCGACCGGGCCGAGGCCGACGATGCCGGCGCGCTGGTGATCGCCGGGAACGATCGCGTGTTCAGCGGCGGCTTCGACCTGAAGATCCTGACTTCCGGCGAGGTGCAGCCCGCGATCGACATGCTGCGCGGCGGATTCGAGCTGGCGTATCGCCTGTTGTCCTATCCCAAGCCGGTGGTGATGGCGTGCACCGGGCATGCCATCGCGATGGGGGCGTTCCTGTTGTCGGCGGGCGATCACCGGGTGGCCGCGCACGCCTACAACATTCAGGCCAATGAGGTCGCGATCGGCATGGTCATTCCCTATGCCGCCCTGGAGATCATGAAGCTGCGGTTGACGCCGTCGGCCTACCAGCAGGCCGCCGGGCTCGCCAAGACGTTTTTCGGTGAAACCGCCCTGGCGGCAGGCTTCGTCGACGAGATCGTGTTACCCGAGGTGGTGATCGACCGCGCCGAAGAGGCCGCGCGGGAATTCGCCGGCCTGAATCAGCGGGCGCACGCCGCCACCAAATTGCGCACCCGCGCGGACGCCCTGGCGGCCATCCGCGCCGGCATCGACGGGATCGAAGCCGAATTCGGGGTGTGAGCCGTTCAAGCGCGCACGCCCCAGCCGGTTTCGCGGGCGGCTGCCGGGGAAGCCACCGGAATGGCCATAGATCGCATCGCGGACCCCTGGGGAACGCGGACTCCCTACGAACCCGGCACCCGCTGGCCGGAACGAGTCGACACCTACCTCGCCGACGGGGTGAGTGCCGAGTCGGTTGACCGCTGGGTGCAGTCAGCCGCGGTGTTGCATTCCAATGGCGACGGCCTGGACATCGCCGTCAAGGACGGGCGGATCGTGGGCGTGCGCGGACGCGCCGTCGACCGGGTCAACCACGGGCGGCTCGATCCGAAGGATCTCTTCGGCTGGCAGGCCAACGCCTCGGCCGACCGGCTCACCACACCGATGATCCGGGTCGGCGGCAAGCTGAAGCCGTGCGACTGGGACACGGCCATGCAACGGATCGTGGACCGCACCAAGGAGTTACTCGGCAGCTACGGCCCCAGCTCGATCGGGTTCTACACCTCCGGGCAGCTGTTCGCCGAGGCGTACTACACCCAAGGCGCGATCGCGCACGGCGCGATCGGCACCAACCACGTCGACGGCAACACGCGGCTGTGCACGGCGACGGCCGCCGAGGCGCTCAAGGAATCGTTCGGTTGCGACGGACAACCGGGTTCCTATACCGATGTCGACCATGCCGACGTCATCGCGTTGTTCGGGCACAACGTCGCCGAGACCCAGACGGTGCTGTGGGCGCGGATGCTGGACCGGTTGGCCGGGAACTCGCCGCCGGCGATCATCTGCGTCGACCCCCGGCTCACGCCGGTGGCCCGGCACGCCGCGGTTCACCTGGCGCCGCTGCCGGGCACCAACGTGGCGTTGATGAACGGGCTGCTACACGAGATCATCGATAACGGCTGGATCGACCAGGACTACATCGACACGCACACAGTCGGTTTCGACGAACTGCGCAAACGGGTCGAAGAGTTTCCGCCCGAGCGGGCCGCCGACATCTGCGGTGTGGCGGCCGACGACATCCGGCGCGCGGCGCGGCTGCTGGGCACGGCCAAGCGGTTGATGTCCACCGTGCTGCAGGGCTTCTACCAGTCCCACCAGGCCACCGCGGCGGCGGTGCAGGTCAACAACATTCACCTGGTGCGCGGCATGCTGGGCAAGCCGGGTTGCGGCGTGCTGCAGATGAACGGGCAGCCGACCGCGGAGAACACGCGCGAGTGCGGGGCCGACGGGGACCTGGCCGGCTTCCGCAACTGGTCCAACGACTCCCACGTCGCCGAGTTGGCGAAATTGTGGAACCTGGACGTGCTGCAGATCCCGCACTACGGGCCGCCGACGCACGCCATGCAGATGTTCCGCTACGCCGAGGAGGGCACGCTGCGGATGCTGTGGGTCACCGCCACCAACCCGGCGGTGTCGCTGCCGGAGCTATCGCGGATCCGCGACATCCTGTCGCAGGAACGGCTGTTCCTCATCGTCCAGGACATCTTCCTGACCGAGACCGCCGCACTGGCCGACGTGGTGCTACCCGCCGCCGCCTGGGCAGAGAAGACCGGCACCTTCACCAATGCCGACCGCACCGTGCACCTGTCCGAAAAGGCCGTGGAGCCACCGGGTTCCGCGCGCTCGGACCTCGACATCTTCCTGGACTACGCGCGCCGGATGGACTTCCGCGACTCCGACGGCCAACCGTTCCCACCCTGGACGGATCCGGAATCGGCGTTCGAGGCATGGAAGAAATGCAGCGCGGGCCGGCCATGCGACTACACGGGCCTGACCTACGACAAGCTGCGCGGTGGAAGCGGCATCCAATGGCCTTGCAACACCGAGCATCCCAACGGCACCGAACGGCTCTATGTCGATGCGAAATTCTGGGCGGCACCGGACTACTGCGAGGCATACGGCAAAGATCTGATCACCGGCGCGCCACTGCAGCCAGACGAGTACCGCTCGATGAACCCCTTCGGTAAGGCCATCATCAAGGCGGCCGAATACGTGCCCCCGCACGAGCAACCGAGCGCCGAGTACCCGTTCGCGTTGGTTACCGGCCGCACCGTCTACCATTTCCATACCCGGACGAAAACAGCTCGGGCACAACAACTTCAGCGGGCAGCCCCGGAGGTTTGGGTGGAGGTGTCCGAGCCGGACGCGCGGCGCCTGGGCATCGCCGAAGGCGATCTCGTCGAGGTGAGCACGCCGCGCGGCCGCGTGGTATGCGCCGCGCGCATCTGCGGCATCCGCGACGGAGTGCTGTTCGTGCCGTTCCACTACGGCTACTGGGACACCGATGGCAGGGCTCATCACCGGGCCGGCAATGAAATGACGCTCACGGATTGGGATCCGGTGTCCAAGCAGCCGATCTACAAGACGGCCGCCGCCCGGCTGCGCAAGGCGCGGGTAAACCCGCCCGACCGAAACGGGTACGCGCCGACGACCGCGGCGTCCACACCGGTCAACGGTTCGGTGCCCGCGACGGTGGGTGGCGCGTTGGCCGGGGTCACCGAAGTCGTCCCCGCGGGAGGCCGGCCATGAAGCTGAAGTTGGCGATCCGCGAGTTGCACCGCTCCGAACGCAAGCTGGCCCACGAACTCAGCGTGGTGGCGGCGCGTCACCGTAGTGACCAGGACATCCATCACCTCGCGCGCGATATGGCCGGCTGGTCGCGGCAACACCTCAGGGATCTGGCGCAGCACGGCCGCCACTACGGCCTGCGCCTATCCGCCGACCCGCATACCGGCGCTATCTCCGGTTTCCTGCAGTCGCGGCTGAGTGGTCTGTTGCGGCACCGGCCGGAGCCCGGCCTGGCGCTGCTCGCCGACCTGCGCCGGATTCACCGGTTGTCGGCGGGGGTGTCGCTGGATTGGGAGCTGCTGGCACAGGGCGCCCAGGCCGCGAAGGACTCCGAACTGCTGAGCCTGACGTCGCGCTGCCACCCCGAGACGTTGCGCCAGATGCGCTGGGCCAACGCGATGCTCAAAGAGCTCTCCCCGCAGGTCTTGATGAATTGAAACGGCGAACGCGGTGGCCGCCGCCGGGCGCCACCGCGTTCCCTTCGCCTCCTCGACGCTAGTTTGGCACGCGCGCGCCTCACCGTCACTTCACTTTGGCGTCTTGACCTGAGCGTCCGCCTCGACCCATTGATAGGGGAGGAACTTCCCGTCGAACGTCACCACGACCCGGTCGCCGGACGGGTGCGGCTTCTTCTGCACGTCGACGCTGAAATTGATCGCGCTCATGATGCCGTCGCCGAACTGTTCGGCGATCACCTCCTTGATGGCGCCGCCGTACACCTGCAGGGCTTCGTAGAAGCGGTAGATGGTCGGATCCGTGGGAACCGCGGTGGGCAGCCCGCCACGCATCGGAGCGGCCGCCAGCACCGGCACCACCGACTCGTCCAGCTTCAACCTTTCCGCCAGAACCTTGGCCTGCTCCGCCGGAAGCGGGTGCTGGCCGAGTAACGCCGCCGTGGTCCACACCAGTGGCCGGCCGATCGCGTCGGCCAGCTGTTGCCACGTCAGCCCCTGCCGGAGCCGGGCTAACACGACCTGTTCGGTGACTTCGGTTCTGTTCATAGCCCCAAGCATGCCCGCCCGATGTCACCCCCGCTCGGTGGCGGTGACCAAGCGCCTCGAGAACCAAGGCCCGCAAAGTGTTTCGCCGTCGTGGTCACCAGCGGCCGTGGTGGACGACCTCGGCAAACGGCCGCCGATTGGGCTTGCGGATCGGCGTGAGCGGGCGATCGGCCGGGTAGCCCACCCCGAGCAGGAAGGCCACCAGGTGACCATCGGGCACGCCCAGGATGGCACGCGCCTTGTCCTGGTCCCCCACCGACGAATGGCCCGTCCCGATCCCCAGGTCGGTGGCGGCGATCATCATCGCCATGGTGGCCTGGCCGACGTCGTAGTTGTCGGTGATCACCCGGCGCTCGTCGGGCGGCACCGGAACCACGATGGCGATTGTGGCCGCGGCCCCGGCGATGTGACCGGCGCCCCGCCAGACCGTGGACAGCTCGGCCAGCCGGTTGCGTTCGGTGACGATGACGAAATCCCACGGCTGGCGGTTCTTCGCAGACGGCGCGCGCCAGCCGGCCTCGGCGATGCGGTCCAAATCCTCGGCCGGTATCGGCTTCGGCTGGTACTCCCGGACATTGCGACGTGCGCAGATCGCGTCCCAAGCTTGCATGTGGGTCCCTTTCGTAACTGTTTGCGTGGATCAACCCCGCGCCGCGTGGCACCGATTCCCGGCGGGATCCGCACCGTAAGCGCCCATCCGCGTCGGTGGTCGGGTTTATCGTGACAGCGCAATGCCGCTTCATCTACACCGCGCCGAGCGCACCGACCTGTTGGCCGACGGTCTCGGCGCTCTGCTGGCCAACCCGCTGGCCGACCCGTTCGCGACTGAACTCGTCGTCGTCCCGGCGCGCGGCGTGGAACGCTGGCTCAGCCAGCGCTTGTCGCACGTGCTCGGCGCGCGCAACGGCGACGGGGTGTGCGCCGGGGTGGCGTTTCGCAGTCCGGGCTCGTTGATCGCCGAAATCACCGGCACGGCCGACAACGATCCGTGGTCGCCCGACGCCATGGCCTGGCCGCTGCTGGAGGCGATCGACTGCTCGCTGGACGAACCCTGGTGCCGCACGCTGGCCGCGCACGTGGGCCACTTCCACACCGGCGCGGAGGCCGAGCTGCGCCGGGGCCGCCGATACGAGGTGGCGCGGCGGCTGGCCGGCCTGTTCGACTCCTACGCGCGCCAGCGCCCACAACTGCTCATCGACTGGGGCAACGGCGAACCGGGTGATATCGACGTGGACCTGCGCTGGCAACCCGAGCTGTGGCGGGCGCTGGTTGCCCGGGTCGGCGCCGATCCGCCGCATACCCGCCACGCCAAGACCCTCGCGCGGCTGCGGGCGGCGCCCAGCCAGCTGCCGCCTCGGCTGTCGCTGTTCGGGCACACCCGGTTGACGCGCACCGACGTCGAGCTTTTGGAGGCGCTGGCCACCCACCACGACGTGCATCTGTGGCTACCGCACCCGAGCGAGGCGCTGTGGCGCGGGCTGGCCGGCACGCACGGCGCGGTTCGCCGGCGCGACGACGTCAGCCATCGCGCGGTGTCCCATCCGCTGCTCGCGACACTCGGACGAGACCTGCGCGAGCTGCAGCGCAGCCTGCCGACGGATCCGGCGACCGATGCCTATCTGGCCGGCGACGCGCGCCCGGACACGCTGCTCGGTTGGCTGCAGTCCGACATCGGCGCAAATGCCGTTCGCCCATCTGGCCGCACGATCCGAGCCGACGACCGATCGGTACAGATCCACAACTGCCACGGCCCGGCCCGCCAGGTCGACGTGCTGCGCGAGGTGCTGCTCGGCCTACTGCAGGACGACCCGACGCTTGCGCCGCGCGACATCCTGGTGATGTGCCCGGACATCGAGACCTACGCGCCGCTGATCATGGCCGACTTCGGCCTGGGCGACGTGGTGCGCGGCGCCCATCCGGCCCACCAGCTACGGGTCCGGCTGGCGGACCGCTCGCCGATCCAGACCAATCCATTGCTGGGTGTGGTCGCCCAATTGCTGGCCCTGGCGGCCGGCCGGGTGACGGCCAGCGAGGTGCTCAACCTGGCCCAGAGCCCACCGGTGCGCGCCCAGTTCGGATTCACCGATGACGATCTCGAGGCCATCACCCGCTGGGTCCGGCAGGCGAACATCCGGTGGGGGTTGGACCAGCAGCATCGACGTCCCTACCACGTCGATTTCGTGCACAACACATGGCGTTTCGGCATCGATCGGATACTGGCGGGCGTCGCGATGTCCGACGATTCGAACGCATGGATCGATGCGACGCTGCCGCTGGACGACGTCAGCAGTAACCGCGTCCAACTGGCCGGCCAGTTCGCCGAGTTCGTCGCCCGGTTGCAGCACGTCCTGGACTTGCTCGCCGGCACCAGGCCGCTAACCGAGTGGCTGGCCTCCCTCAGCGAGGGCATCGCGCTGCTGACTCGGGTCCGCGATGCGGACGAATGGCAGACCGGCCAGATGCAACGCGAGTTTGCTCAGACGATTGCGCAGGCCGGCTCCCGGGGCGCCACGGCGCTGCGGCTACCCGATCTTCGCGCCCTGCTCACCCGACTCCTGGCCGGCCGCCCGACCCGGGCCAACTTCCGCACCGGCACCCTGACGGTGTGCACCATGGTTCCGATGCGCTCGGTGCCACACCGGGTGGTGTGCCTGGTCGGCCTGGACGACGGGCTGTTCCCGCGGCTTGGCATCGTCGACGGCGACGACGCGCTGGCCCGATGCCCGATGACCGGGGAACGCGACATCCGTTCCGAGGACCGGCAATTGTTGCTCGACGCGATCGGCGCGGCAACGGACAAACTCGTCATCACCTACACCGGTGCCAACGAATATTCGGGCCAGCCGCGCCCGCCGGCGGTGCCGCTGGCCGAGCTCCTGGACACCCTCGACATGACCACCATGACCAAGGTGCGTGACCGAGTCGTCGTCGAGCATCCGTTGCAGCCGTACGACATTCGCAACGTCGTCCCCGGCAGGCTCGTGCCGGACGTGCCGTTCAGTTTCGACCCGACGGTGCTGCGGGCGGCGCGCGCGGCCAGCGGCGAGCACGGCGAACAGCCGAAATTCATCTCGGGGCCGCTGCCGTCTCCGCCGGCCGGCGACGTCATCCTGGCCGACCTCGTCGGCTTCTTCAAAGACCCGGTGAAGGGCTTCTTCCGCGCGCTGGAATTCACCCTGCCGCACGATGTCGACGGGGTGCAAGACGCCATGCCGGTCGACATCGACGGCCTCCAAGAGTGGACGGTCGGCGACCGGATGCTGGGCGACATCCTGCGGGGGATGACTCCGGACGACGCGCGGCAAGCGGAGTGGCGCCGCGGCACCCTGCCGCCGGGTCAGCTGGGCTGGCGCAAGGTCACCGAGATCCGCGACCAGGCCGCCCTGTTGGCGCGTGAGGCGCTTCATCATCGGCACAGTCAGGGCCACGCCGCCGCATACGATGTCGACATCGACCTGGGTGGCGGGCGACGACTGACCGGCACGGTGTCGCCGGTGTACGGCGACAGCCTGGTATCGGTGACGTATTCGCGACTGGACGGCAAGCATCTGCTCGAATCGTGGATCACGTTGCTGGCCTTGGTCGCCCATGATCCGGGCCGGGACTTCTCGGCGGTGTGTGTCGGCCGCATGCGCCGCGGCACCAGCACCCGGGTGGCGGGCCTGGGTCGGCCGTCCGACGCTGAGCAGGCCGTCAAGGAGCTGCGCGAGCTGGTGGCGATCTACGACGCCGGACGGCGCGAGCCGATTCCGTTGCCCATCAAGACGTCCTATGCCTGGGCGGCGGCCCGGTACGGCGGCGAGGACCCGGTGGCCGAGGCGCGATACCGCTGGAAGTCCGGTGACCGCTTCCCGGGTGAGGATCAGGCCCCGGCGCACGCAAGGGCGTGGGGCAGGGGTGCGGCACTGGAGGTGCTGATGGCGCCGGTGCGGCCGGGTGAGGAGTGCGACGGCGAGGACAACCGGCTCGGCGCCTACTCGGCCCGGGTCTGGCTGCCGATGCTGCGCGCCGAACGGAGACTCACCTGATGGAGCGCTTCGACCTGTTGGGTGCGCTACCGGCCGAGCGTTCCACCACCGTGCTGGAGGCCAGCGCGGGAACCGGCAAGACTTTCGCGCTGGCTTCCCTGGTGACGCGGTATGTCGCCGACGGCGCGGCGGCGCTCGACCAGATGCTGCTGATCACGTTTGGCCGGGCCGCCAGTCAAGAGCTACGCGAACGCGTCCGCTGTCAAATCGTCGATGCCGTACGAGCATTCGCCGATCCCTCGACAGTCGGCGACAACCAGGTGCTTGCGTACCTGCTGGAGGGCACCGAACGTCAGCGCGCGGCCCGCCAACAGCGGCTTCGCGACGCACTGGCCGGCTTCGACGCGGCCACGATCGCCACCACCCATCAGTTCTGTCAGCTGGTGCTGCGCTCGCTGGGCGTGGCCGGGGACACGGCGGCCAGCGTGACGCTGCTCGAAAGCCTCGATGACCTGGTGACCGAGATCGTCGACGATCTGTACCTGGCCCACTTCGGCCAGGAGCGCGACGACCCGGCGCTGCACTACCGCGAGGCGCTGCGGCTGGCACGCGCTGTCGTCAGCAATCCGTCGACCGAGCTGCGGCCGCGAGACCCGGATCCCGATTCGCGGGCCGCGGCCAGCGTGAAGTTCGCCAAAGACGTTCTGGCCGAGCTGGATACGCGCAAGAGGCGGCTGGGCGTCCTCGGCTACGACGATCTGCTGATCCGGTTGGCCGACGCGCTGGCCATTGACGACTCCCCGGCCCGGCTACGCATGCACCAACGCTGGCCGATCGTCATGGTCGACGAGTTCCAGGACACCGACCCGGTGCAATGGCAGGTGATCGACCGGGCGTTCAATGGGCGTTCCACCTTGATCCTCATCGGCGATCCGAAGCAGGCGATCTACGCGTTTCGCGGCGGCGACATCGTGACCTATCTGCGGGCCGCCGAGACCGCGGGCGGGCGCCAGACGCTGGACACCAACTGGCGCAGCGACTCCGCGCTGGTGCAGCGGCTGCAGGTGGTGCTGCGCGGCGCCCAACTCGGCGACCCCGCGATCGTGGTGAACGACGTCGACGCGCATCACCGCGGTCATCGGCTCGCCGGCGCACCGCACAACGATCCGTTCCGGTTGCGCGTGGTCGCGCGGAAGACGTTGGGGCGCCGCGGTGTTCAAAACCTGCCCATCGACCGGGTGCGGGAGCACATCGGCGCCGATCTCGCGTCCGACATCCGCGTGTTGCTGGCCAGCGGTGCGACGTTCGCCGGCAGGCCACTGCAGGCCCGCGATATCGCGGTGATCGTGGAGCGGCACCGCGACGCGCAGGCATGCTTCACGGCGCTCTGCGCCGCGGGTGTCCCGGCGGTGTACACGGGCAACTCCGACGTGTTCACCTCCGAGGCCGCCGAGGATTGGCTGTGCCTGCTGGAGGCTTTCGACCAGCCGCACCGGCCCGGGATGGTGCGTGCGGCCGCCGCGACGATGTTCTTCGGCGAGACCGCGGAATCGCTGGCCGCCGGCGGTGATGCGCTCACCGACCGGGTCGCGAAAACTCTGCGGGAGTGGGCCGGTCATGCCCGCGAACGCGGTGTCGCGGCCATCTTCGAGGCCGCTCAATTGCTGGGCATGGGCAATCGCGTGCTCGCCTGGCAGGGCGGTGAGCGACACATGACCGATCTGGCGCATGTCACCCAACTGCTGCAGGAGGTCGCGCACCGCAACCACTACAGCCTGCCCGCGCTGCGCGATTGGCTGCGCCGCCAGCGTGACGAGCGCAGCGGCGCACCGGAGCGAAATCGCCGGCTGGACAGCGACGCCGCGGCCGTGCAGATCATGACCGTCTTCGTCAGCAAGGGCCTGCAGTACCCGATCGTGTATCTGCCGTTCGCGTTCAATCGCAACACCCAGGACAGCGACGTCGTGCTGTTCCACGACGAGGACGGCAGGCGTTGCCTGCACGTCGGCGGCAAGGACAGCCCTGACTTCAAATCCGTTGAGCGGCTGGGGCGTAAAGAGGACGCCAGCGACGACAGCCGGTTGACGTACGTCGCGCTGACCAGGGCCCAGTCCCAGGTGGTGGCATGGTGGTCACCGGCGTATTACGAACCCAACGGCGGCCTCTCTCGGCTGCTGCGCGGCCGCCGGCCAGGTGAACCCGCGGTGCCGGACCGATGCGAGCCCGCCAAGATCTCCGACGACGACGCTATGGCCCGGCTGCGGGAGTGGGAGGCGGCGGGCGGGCCGGTCATCGAGGAATCGGTAGTGGCACCGGTCCCGTCGCTGGCCGCCGAGCCGATACCCGACCGCCTGGGCAATCGTCACTTTCACCGGGTCATCGACACCGGCTGGCGGCGCACCTCGTATTCGGGTTTGATCCGAGCGGCCCAAACCAGCGGGGTGAGCAGCGAACCCGAAATCGGCGAACTCGACGACGAGGTCGGCGACATCCCCTTGGTGTCAGCGGTAGCCGGGCCGGACGTACCCTCGCCGATGGCGGACCTGCCGGCGGGCGCCACATTCGGCACCCTGGTGCACGCCGTACTGGAGACGACCGACCCGTTGGCCGCAGACCTGGCCGCCGAGCTCGAAACGCAGATCCGCGCGCACTCGGCGTGGTGGGCGGTCGCCGCGGCGCCCGAGGAGCTCGCCGCGGCGATGGTGCCGATGCACGATACGCCGCTGGGCCCATTCATGGATGGGAGGACGCTGCGCCAGATCGGATTGCCAGATCGGTTGCGCGAAATGGACTTCGAGCTTCCCCTGGCGGGCGGCGATCGTGGTTCGACGGCGCCGGAAGTTCGGCTCGCGGATCTGGCGCCGCTGTTGCGCGAGCATCTGCCCGGCGATGACGTGCTGGCCTCGTATGCCGACCGGCTGGCCGAACCTGGCCTCGGTGATCAGTCACTGCGCGGATACCTCAGCGGCTCGATCGACGCCGTGCTCCGCATTCCCGACGGATCGGGGCATCGCTTCGTGGTGGTGGATTACAAGACCAACCGGCTCGGCGACCCGGAGCGGCCGCTGACCGCCGCCGACTACGACCGGTCAAGGATGGCCGAAGCGATGCTGCACTCGGACTATCCGCTGCAGGCGCTGCTGTATTGCGCTGTGCTGCACCGGTTCTTACGATGGCGGCTGAGCGATTACGATCCGAGCCGACATCTCGGCGGCGTACTCTACCTGTTCGTTCGGGGCATGTGCGGCGCACAGACGCCCGTGCTCGGCGGACACCTGGCGGGCGTCTTCGATTGGCGGCCGCCCTGGCCGTTGATCGTGGCTCTGTCGGATCTGCTCGATGCTCAGGGGGTGGCCGTGTGACGGTGGAAGCCATCTCCGCGGCCGGCCTGCTGCGCACGTTCAGCGATGCCGGCGTGTTAGAGCCCGCCGATATCCATGTGGCGCAACGGCTTACCGCGCTCACCGGCGAATCCGATGAACGGGTGGCGCTCGCGGTCGCCCTCGTGGTGCGCGCGCTGCGCGGTGGTTCGGTCTGCGTCGATCTGCGCGCGGTGCAGGCCCAGATCGAGGAAGCCGACCTGCCCTGGCCGGACGCCGACGACTGGCTGGCGGCGGTGCGGGCCAGCGCGTTGCTCGGGTCGCCGCCGGTGTTGCGATTGTTCGGCGACCTGTTGTATTTCGACAGGTATTGGCTCGAGGAAGAGCAGGTCTGCACCGATCTGCTGGCCCTTTCGGTGACCCCGGCGGCCGTCGAATCGACCAGCTATGAACGGCTTTTCGGCCCCGGCTATGAGGAACAGCGGGCGGCCGCCGAGATTGCCGTTGCGCAGGCTCTGACCGTGCTGACCGGCGGGCCCGGCACCGGTAAGACCACCACGGTCGCACGCCTGCTCGCCCTGCTGGTCGAACAGGCGGAGCGGGCCGGTCTGCCGAGGCCGCGGATTGCGCTGGCCGCACCGACCGGCAAGGCGGCGGCGCGGCTGGCCGAGGCGGTGGCCGTGGGAAGCGAGGAGCTGGCCGCCGCGGACAGGGCGCGGCTTACCGGCCTGCCGGGAACCACCCTGCATCGCCTCCTGGGCCCCCGGCCGGACACATCGGTGCGATTCAAACACAATCGGGCCAATCGACTGCCGCACGACGTCATCGTGGTCGACGAGACGTCGATGGTGTCGCTGACGATGATGGCCCGGCTGGTCGAGGCCGTTCGACCGGATACCCGGCTGATTCTGGTCGGTGACCCCGACCAGTTGGCCTCGGTGGAGGCCGGTGCCGTGCTGGCCGACCTGGTGGATGGGTTGGCCGCCCGCGACGACGTGCGGGTCGCGGCCCTGCACACGCCGCACCGATTCGGCACGTCGATCGGCGCCCTGGCCGAGGCGATCCGGGTCGGCGACGCGGACCGCGTCGTGCGGTTGTTGGCGGCCGGCGGCGAACACATCGAGTGGGTGAACTCCGAGCGGCCGACCGACCGGCTGCGGGAGGTGCTGGTCGCTCACGCGTTGCGGCTGCGCTCGGCCGCGCTGCTGGGCGCGGTGGCCGAGGCGTTGGCGACGCTGGACGAACACCGACTGCTGTGTGCGCACCGGGCGGGGCCGTACGGGGCGACACACTGGAATTTGCAGGTGCAGAGGTGGATTGCCGAAGCGACCGGCCAGCCGGCGTGGTCGCAGTGGTATGCCGGCCGTCCCCTGCTGGTGACGGCCAACGACTACGGGCTGCGCCTCTACAACGGTGACACCGGTGTGACCGTGGCCGCCGCGGACGGCCTTCGTGCCGTCGTCGCCGGCGCGACAGGACCGCTGGACTTCGCGACCAGCCGCCTGGGCGAGGTGGAGACGATGCACGCCATGACCATCCACAAGAGCCAGGGCAGCCAGGCCGACGAGGTGACGGTGCTGATACCGCCGGAAGATTCGCGATTGCTGACGCGGGAATTGTTCTACACGGCGGTGACCCGGGCGAAGACCAAGGTGCGAGTGGTTGGCCCCGAGGTGTCGATTCGCGCCGCGATCGAACGCCGGGCGGTACGCGCCACCGGATTGCGGCAGCGGCTGCGGTCGGTCAGCCGACGATAGGTGCGCTACCGGATCGAGCCTTTGCGGCCATCTGCTTGAGCATGCTGTCGTGGATGATGTCGATGCGTGAGCGGGCCTCTGCGCACACGTACGGATCGCGGATCACGGTGAGCTGGTTGTCCTGTTTGGATTCTCCGCCGGTGCTCCAGTTGGTCGAACCCGTGACGACATCGACGCCGTCGATGATCACCATCTTCAGATGCATGATCGCCGACTTCTCGCTGTGCCCGATCGCGATGCTATTGCCGATCTTGTCGTTGAGCCATGGTGCGAGCAGCGGACGCTCGGCGAGTCCCGCGGCCTGCGTGGAGTCGAGACTCATTTGCACATAGACCTTTTCGTCGTTCAGCGCGGACTGCAGCACCGAGTTGAGCTCCGCGTCGTCGTAGCCGTACATCGCCACGATGATGGTCTTGCTGGCCGACGTCAACAAGGCCTTGAGTGCCTCGTGCACCTGGTCGACGGGACTGTAGAACGTTCGCGTGTTGTCGGGATAGCCGGGCGAAAACGGCGCCGCTTTGAACTTGTCCAATTCGGTCAGCGAACTCAGTGCCATGGCGGTTGCTCCTTTACAACGCGGAGAGATCCAGCACCAAACTTCAACTCCGGCGATATGCGGCACTCTACGGTGATCACGCCCGCACCGCGGCGAGTTGGAAACAGCCGGGTGCGGTGAGCGCGCGGCGGTGCGGAACAATCATGGCCAACATGGACGACAGTGACGGTCCCCCACCACCATCGCGCCTGGTCCACATCGCGCGGCTCGCGGTGTTCGGCGGGTTTCTGGCCGTGGTCTTCTATCTGGTGGCCGTCGCGCGGGTGATCAACATCGACGAGATCCGGCGCATCGTGTCGGCGACCGGTCCCGCGGCACCGCTGACCTACGTAGTGCTCTCAGCGGTGGTGGGCGCGTTGTTCGTCCCGGGTTCGATTCTGGCGGCGGGCAGCGGGTTGTTGTTCGGTCCGGTAGTGGGTGTCTTCGTGACGCTCGGTGCGACGGTGGGCACCGCGATCGTCGCGAGTTTTGTCGGCCGGCGAGCCGGCCGGGCCAGCGCCCGGGGCCTGCTCGGGGACAAACGTGCCGACCGCTTCGACGCGCTGATCGAGCGGCACGGGTTGTGGGCGGTCGTCGGGCAGCGCTTCGTCCCCGGCATCTCGGATGCGCTGGCTTCGTACACGTTCGGCGCCTTCGGCGTTCCCGTGTGGCAGATGGCGGTTGGCTCTTTCATCGGGTCGGCGCCGCGAGCGTTCGTCTACACCGCGCTGGGCGCCTCGATCGGCAATAGGTCGTCGCCGCTGGCCTACGCGGCGATCGCGGTGTGGTGCATCACCGCCATCGTCGGCGCGTTCGCCGCGCATCGCGGATACCGCAACTGGCGCCGGCACGGCCGTGCGGACGACGAGGGCAACGGCTCGCCCGAATCGGATGCCGCCGCCCGCTAGCGAACTTTGGCGGCTGACGGCGTCGAAAGCGCTGGCTGCCAATGTCATCCGGATTCATCGTGAGGGCGGCACAGGAGTGCGGCGGACTCGGCTCACAGATCGAGATTAGCGGTAAATGCAGCGGTGCGCGCATTCATTCAGGGCGCGGACGTCCGGGCGGTCCGGTTTTGTCGGTGGTGGCTGCGATGATGTGGTCATGTCGTTGACCGCATCCGCTGGCGCCGTGGGGGTGACCGCGAGCGAGCGTCTTGAGGTGTT
>NZ_LZJR01000091.1 GCF_001667925.1 Mycobacterium sp. E2479
AACACCGCCCGGTTGCCCCACTCATCCAGCCCGACCTGCTCATCGTCATCGAGCAGATCAATCGACAGCAACCGCCGAGTCGGATCGGCGGTCATGGCCACCAGCACCGTTCGCAAGCGGGCGAACAACGACTCGATCCTGGCCGCGTCGAACACGTTGGCGTCGTACTCGACGCGAAGGCCCAACTCGGGACCTGGAATGGCAGCGACCGCCAGCGGGTAGTGGGTCGATTCGTGCATGTGGAACTCGGTGATGACCAACTCGTGTCCGCCGACCAACTCTGCGGTGTCCACCGGGTAGTTTTCGAAGACGAACAAAGTGTCGAACAACTGGTCATGTCCGGCGAGTCGGTGGATCTCGGCGAGCGCCAGATGGTGATGCTCCACCGTGCGGTTAGAGAAGTCTTGTAGCTGATCCAGCAGGTCGGCGACCGTGGTGGCGGCGGTGATCCGTGCCCTCATCGGAACCGTGTTGATCAACAGCCCCACCATCGAATCCGCGCCGGCCAGCTCCGCCGGCCGCCCCGACACCGCGGTGCCAAAGGCCACGTCATACTGGCCGGTCAGCCAAACCAACACCTGCGCCCACGCCGCCTGCAGCACGACGTTGACGGTGGTTTGTCGCGTGCGGGCCAACTCGCCGACGGCATGGGTGATTTCCGCAGAGATCCAGAACGATTCGACGCCTGGCGGCCCGGGCTCTAATCGCCCGGGCGGACTCACCACGGTTGGGGCGTCAAGACCCGCCAACACCTCACGCCAGACCGTCTGGGCCGCATCGCGGTCCCGCCCGGCGAGCCATCCCACAAATTGGCGATACGACGGTGCCGCGGGCAGCTGGCGTCCGTAATAGCCGGCGAAGATTTCTCCCATGAGGATGGGCAACGACCAGCCATCCAGGACGATGTGGTGATTGGTCAGCACCAATCGGTGCCGATCTCGGGCCGTGCGGATCAACACCGCCCGAAATGACGGCGGGTCGGCCAGATCGCAAACCGCTGCACGTTCAGCAGCGCCGACTTCGTCGATCCATGCGTCGACGTCCACGTCAACACCGTCCAAGTCGATGTACCGCCACGGCAGCACCGGATCGGCCGGGATTATTTGCACCGGCTCGTCGAACTGTGCCCAGAATCGGGCCGCCAAGTTGGGATGCCGGCTCACCACCGTGTGCAGCGCCTCGCGCAGCCGGTCCCGGTCGAGGCCACCGCTGAAAGTGATGTCGAGCTGTACCGCGTACACGTCGTGGCCGCCCTGCGCGGTGCTGGTGTGAAACAGCAGTCCGTGTTGCAGAGGGGTCAACGGCAACACGTCAGCAATGCGGTACTGTTCCTGCAGCTCATCGAGCTGGTGCTGGGTCAGACGAGCGGGAGCGAAATCTGACGGTGTCCAGCCTCCCCCGCCAGCGCGAACATGCGTACAGATGCCGGCCAGGGCCTCAAACCACAACCGGCCCAGCCGATCGACCTGTTCGTGGTCCACCGCCGACGGCGCCCATGTCCAGTTCGCGTGTAGCCGCGGGCCGGATTCGGTATCCACGGTGCCCGCGTTGAGTTCCACGGTGTGCGGCATCGGCATCGCCATCGGCATCCCCGCGACCGCACCGCTCAGCGACAGCCCGTCCCGGCGAACCCGCCACAGGTCGTCGAAAACCTCGGCCGCCGCGCCCAGTCGTCCCAGGTAGTTGAACCCGATCACCGGGTCGGAGCCGGCCAGCTCAACCTCGGGATTCACGTATCGCAGCAAACCGTAACTCAGAGGATCGGGCAGGGCGCGCAGCTGTTCCTTGGCGCCCTTGACCAGCGCGCCCAACGCCGTCTCACCGGCGACCACCTGGTCCCACGTCAGCCCAGCAACGCTCAGCGCCACGGGGTATTTAGTGGTGAACCAACCCACCGTGCGCGTCAGGTCCACATCGTCGGCCAGCTCCTCGTCGCGCCCATGACCTTCCACGTCGATGGCGATCGGCGCGGTAGGGCGTCCGGAGAATTCTGCGACCGCCAAGGCGAACGCGATCAGCAAAATGTCGTGCACTCCAGCGTGAAACGCCGTCGGCACCTCGCCCAACAGGACCCGCGTGGTCTCGGCGTCCAGCGACACCGACAAGTGACCGGCCGCGGCAAACGTATCCACCCCTTGCTGCACCGCTGGCAACACCGCCGGCGCGGCCGCCACCTGCCGCCACGCCTCGGCCTGATCAACGACCGCCGGCGTGCGCGCGTGCTCAGCCAGCAGCGACGACCACCGGGCAAACGAGGTTCCCGTCGGCGGCAGAGCTATCGGCTGCCCGCCGCGACGCTGGACCCATGCGAGGTTGATGTCTTCCAGCAAGATCCGCCACGACACCCCGTCGACGGCCAGATGGTGAATGATCAACGCCAACTCGCCCGTCGACCCAGCCCACAGCGCGCTGAGCATCACCCCGGCGGCCGGGTCCAATCGCGAGCGTGCCTCGGCCAGCGCTTCCTCGGACAACGCGGTTACTGCTCGCAGGCAATCGGTTGCATCCTGGGACCCAGGCTCGGGAACCTCTAGCAACCAGTTCCCGGCGCCATCGTCGTCAGCGCGCAACCGCAACATGGCATGCCGATCCAGCAGCGCCTGCAACACGGCCACCACATCGGTCTCATCCACCCCGGCCGGGGCATGCACAACTACGGTCTGGTTGAACTGCTCAACCGGGCCACCGGCCTCCAGCAGCGACCGCATGATCGGCGTCGGGATGACCTGCCCGACACCCTCGTCAATGCGGAAGGCCTCAGACGTGCCCACCGCGGCAACCCGGGCCAGTCGGGCCACCGTTTGCTCGACGAACACGTGGCGCGGCCGAAACACCAGGCCGGCGGCCCGCGCGTGGGCCACGACCTGCATCGACAAAATGCTGTCGCCACCCAGCTCGAAGAACGAATCGTCAACCCCGACCCGCGCCAGCCCCAGCACCTGGGCATAGATCCCGGCCAGGATCTCCTCGGTCACGTTGGCCGGGGCCCGGTAACGGTCGCCGCCTTGATACTCCGGCGCCGGTAGTGCGCGGACATCGAGTTTGCCGTTGGTCGTCAGCGGCAGTGCGTCCAGCACCACCACCGCGGTCGGCACCATATACGTCGGCAGTCGCTCCGCCAACGCGCTGCGCACCTGGGCCGGGTCGGCGGTACCGGTCATGTAGCCGACCAGCCGCTTGTCGCCGGGGCGATCCTCACGGGCGATCACCGCCGCCTGCTCCACCCCGTCAAGCCCCAACAGCGCCGCCTGCACTTCACCCAACTCGATGCGATACCCGCGGATCTTGACCTGCTCGTCTGCGCGACCCACATACCGCAACTGCCCGTCGGCACCCCAACTCACCAGGTCCCCGGTCCGGTACATGCGTTTCCCAAGCGTTTCCGGCCCGCCGAACGGACACGCCACAAAGCGCGAAGCACTCAAGCCCGCCCGGCCCAGATACCCGTAGGCCACCCCGTCGCCGGCCACATACAACTCACCCACCGCACCTGCAGGCACGGGATGCAACCAACCGTCCAGCACGAATAAGGCCGCTCCGGGTACAGGTACACCGATCGGCACCGGCCCTGCCCCCACATCGAGGGGCGAGCTGATCGCCACGACCATCGTGGTCTCGGTCGGGCCGTAGGCGTTGCGCATCACGCGTCCCGGCGCCCATCGATCCACCAGCTCAGCCGGGCAGGGCTCGCCCGCGACCGTCACCGCCATCGATCCCAGGCCCTGTGGAGACAACACGCCCAGCGCAGAAGGGGTCCGGGCGAGCGCACTGACTTGCTCGGTCACCAGCAATGCGTGGAGGTCCTCCGGGGAACTGGCCACATCTTCGGGCACCACCACCAGCCGGCCACCAGTCAGCAGCGAACCGAAGATCTCCCACACCGACGAGTCGAACCCGTACGAATGACACTGCGTCCACACCCCCGGCGTGGCCAGATAGGTATCCAGCACCTGGAGCAATTGGGTGACGTTTCGGTGGCTGACGGCCACCCCTTTGGGAACGCCGGTAGTTCCCGAGGTGTAGATCAGGTAGGCGATGTCGTCGGGCGCGGGCGCCGGCAAGCTCGCGTCCGGGTAGGAAGCGATGCGACGGTCGTCGATGTCGATGACGTGAAGGTCGTACCCGTCTAGCCGCGGGCGCAGGTCTGCCGTGGCGACGGCGGCGACCGGCTCGGCATCAGCGACCATGAATTTGATGCGTGCGTCGGGGTGCGCCGGGTCGATAGGCACATAGGCCGCACCGGTTTTCAGAACTGCCAACATTGCGACGACCGTCTTGGCCGAACGCGCCAACAGTAACGCCACACACTGCCCGGGACGCACGCCGTCAGCGGCCAACAGATGCGCCAACCGGTTGGACGCCTCATCGAGCTCTCGATATGACATCGAGCTGCCCTCATAGGTCAGCGCTATCGCTTCCGGAGTCAGGTCGGCCTGCGCGGCAAACAACGTGGGCAGCGACACCGACGTGCCTGGCGGCCGAGTCAGAATCCCCCGGTTGCCCCAATTACTCAACCAGTCATGCTCATTGGCATCCAGGAGGTCGATCGTGGATAGCCGCCGGGTCGGGTCAGCGGTCATGGCAGCTAAGAGCCGCTCCAACCGTTTCGCCAGATCGCGGACCTCGAAATTCCAGGAGGACCGTCCATCGGACGCTGTGCTCAGGAAAAGGTCGTCACCGGAGCTGGAAAACATCAGGCCGAAGCCATCTACGACGCCGCTGTTGGTCAAGGAGGCCGAAGCCGTGACGCCGCCAAAAGGCAAAGTGAATCGAGACGGGAGAAAATTGACGGTCACCCTGTCGAATGACCGTCCATGCCCTCGCGTTTTGCGCTCGAGGGCTTCCACCGGAAACCTCTGGTGCTGCACCGCTTCTCGTATTCGGGTGTCCACGTATCCGCAAAAATCGGCAACGGTGGACACAGGCGACAGCCTCAACACCAGGGGCACGACTCCTGCAACCATCCCTGGAAGCGTTTTCGACTCCGGACGCACGCGTCTGCTGACGGGAAAATCGAGTACTACCTCTGACCCATCCGCGTGGTACCCGCGGACCAGAAGCGCGCATGCCGCCGTGATCACCGATGAGCGAGGCACGCTCCACACCCGGCATAACTCATCGATGCGCCGAATTGTCAAAGGGTTCAACCGAACCGGATCAGAAGGCGGCTCAGGTTCCCGTTCGCCGCCGTGCTGGGGCAAGCGGTGCTGCTCTCCGCTCTCCCCGGGAAGGTTCTGCGACCAATAACTCTGATCTTCCAGGTATTCCCTGGACGCCTCATATTCCTGCTCGCACTCAACCAGGTCATCCAAGGACCCCAAGACGGCAGCAGGAATAGGCGCCCCGGAGACAACGGCAGAGTAGACCGCCGCCAGCCGCTGGCCGATCAGCGCTATGCCGGACCCGTCCAGGACTATGTGATGGACGCACCAGAACAGGTAGAACTCATCGTGGCGCACCTGGAACAGTGCAAACTTGAACAGCGGTCCGGTAAACGGCATGGGCGTGTTCTGTATTGACGACGCGATCCGATGGGCTTCCTGCAGCGGATCGCTCGAGCAGCTCAGGTCATAAAAATCGACCTTGACGTCCGCGTACTCGATCACCCTTTGCAGGACCTGGCCGTCCTCCTCGAAGAAGGCGGCCCTGATTGGCTCGGCCTCGCTTACGGATCGGCGGATCGCCCACTCCAGGGCTTCAAGTTCTACCGGGCCCTCGAACTTCACGAACAGGCCCAACTGCCACCCCGTGCCGAGCTGACCCGTCTCCTGCGCAAGCCAAATTTCTAGTTGACCCCGCGTCAGTGGAAGTGCCCGGTCCCCAAGCACCATCGACTCCTTTAAGTAACAGAGCTGCCGATCAGAAGCCCAGCCCGCCGATAAGATTCGTGCCTAGACCTGGTGGCTGCAGATGACAACGGTTTAGCTCGCCGGAGTCCAGACAGGGAGTACCCGTCGCTACGGGGCATGCCGTCCGCGAGCCAGTTGCAACATCGGCGATGGCCGCCCACACGCTGTGGTGCTTTGCTTCGTTGCCCAAGGCAGAACGCTTCCCCGCACCGCCGTCGTCGAACGGATCAATCGTCAATGTGCCCCCAGCCGGCCCGAAGGCAAGGAATGCGAAACCGCTCCAAACCATAGTGGAGGTCAACGCGCCGTGATGGAATTTCGGCGAACTTTCTGGCGAAGCTCTAAGGACCGCGGCGCAAGGATTGCGGTCACACGCTGTTCGAGGTCGTGAACTGCAGTGACGGGTAGACCTCGCAGTTGCGAACCCGGACACAAGCTAACCCGAAAGTTGCGGCCCGTCTGAGAGGCCAAGAAGCAACGGGCCGCTGCCACTCAGGCTGGCTTCGCCGCCGCGGCGTCGCCCACGAAACCGTCGCTCTATGCCTTGCGGCAACACTCCGGTCGTTTCGACCCGGTGGGCTCCGCTCCGCCGCCGGGGACCTGCGGGTCGCGATTGCGGGCACATGCAAAACGTCAGTAACATGCCGTACGCAGGCCAAATGCATCACAATCCAATATCGCGCCAATATCGCGTCGGCAAACCGCGGATACAGGGGCCTCCGGCATGCTTTACTCGTCAATCAGGTGACGGTCCCTGAGGCGCTGCTCTTTTGAAGTGACCGCCGCGCGGCTAGGCTGCGGCGTGGATCTTCCAAGATGCTGCTGTCCGATGGGCCGCGGATGGTCTGTAGGTTGCATGTTCGAACAACTGACGTACGCCGGGTGGAAGCGGGTGGAAGGTTGGATGCGATGGTCGAGCGGGGGGTCCGAGACATTGCAGGAGCCGACTCCGATGTCGCTGACACGGCTCCTGTTGCCATCTCGCAAGAGGCCGGTCACCGGCGCGGTCTCTTGAGGGGTGCTGGCAGGCCGCCCGCCGCGCCCGCGACGGTGGCCGGGTCTCGTGACGTCCGCCGAAACCGGGGGTTTTCCATTTTCAAGGTTGTGGGCAGGCTATGGGTGCCGTTGGTCATACTCGCCGTCGTTGTCGCGGGAGGTTTCACCGTGTCCCGCTTGCACGGGGTCTTCGGCTCTGAGAAGCAACTTTCTTACACCGACACACGGAGCCAAGACACCAAGCCCTACAACCCCAAGCATTTGAGGTACGAGGTTTATGGGCCGCCGGGGACGGTGGCGGAGATCGCCTATTTCGACGTCAATGGTGACCCGCAGCGTCTCAAGGGGGCACCGTTGCCGTGGTCGCTGGAATTCCCGCTCGGCGCTGCGTCGGCAGTCGGAAATGTCATCGCTCAAGGCGATAGCAATACCATTGGCTGTCGCATCCTCATCGACGATGTGGTCAAAGCCGAAAAGGTTTCACACGAAACGAATGCATTCACCTTCTGCCTGCTGAAGTCCGCATGAGCGAACAACATATGGACACCGTGCCCACCAAGCCGCCGCTGGCGGCTCGGATAATTCACCGATTTTCGGTCCCGATCATCTTGGCGTGGGTGGCGCTCGTCGTAATACTTGGCATCGCCGTCCCCTCCTTGGAGCAGGTCGAGCGAACACATTCGATACCGCAGATTCTCAGCGATGCGCCGTCGTTCAAGGCGACGGTGCGCATGGCTGAGGACTTCAAGGAAACTGGTTCCGAAAGTTCCGTGATGAGCTCTTCGGGCAGTACCGTGATGGTCGTCTTGGTGGGTCAGCAGCTCCTGGGCGAGGACGCTCACAAGTACTACGATCGCATGATTCGTCAGTTGCGCGATGATCCCAAACACGTTGAGCACATTCAGGATTTCTGGAGCGATCCACTCTTGGAGGGCGCTGCGCAAAGCGCCGACGGTAAGGCCGCGTATGCGCAACTGAGCCTCCACGGTGCCCCCGGCTCGGCCCTGGCGAGCGAATCGATCGACGCCGTCCGGCACGTCGTGTCGCGGACCCCGGCACCCCCAGGCGTCAAAGCGTATGTCACCGGCCCAGCGGCGATCGTTTCCGACATGGGCAGCAGTGGCGACCGTACCGTCATCGTCATCACGCTGGTCAGCCTCGCCGTCATCTGCACAATGTTGCTTCTCGTCTACCGTTCTTTCCTCACCGTAATTCTCTTGTTGCTGATGGTCGGGATCGAATTGCAGGTGGCCCGCGGGCTTGTCGCGTTCCTCGGCAATTACGGAATCATCGGTCTTAGTACTTTCGCCGTCAATCTGCTGGTATCCCTCGTTATTGCGGCCGGAACCGACTACGGGATCTTCTTCGTCGGGCGGTATCAAGAGGCACGGCAGGCCGGCGAGAGCCGGGAAATGGCCTATTACACCACATACCACGGTGTGGCCAAGATTGTCTTAGCTTCCGGTGTGACTATCGCCGGAGCGCTTTTCTGCCTCAAATTCACCCGGCTTCCCCAGTTCCAATCTCTGGCTGTTCCTTCCGCGGTAGGCGTACTCGTCGCGGTCGCGGTCGCCCTCACGCTGGTTCCGGCAGTCCTTCACGTAGGTAGTCGGTTCGGTCTCTTCGATCCGAGGCGGACGATCGCATTACACGGATGGCGACGCATAGGCACGGCAATCGTCCGTTGGCCTGCGCCGATTCTCATCGTGACTTTGGCAGTCACACTGATTGGGCTATTGACGCTGCCGGGCTACAAACCCAGTTACAACGACATGAATTACATCCCCAAAAACATTCCCGCAGCCGTCGGTCTTGCGGCCGCGGAACAGCACTTCGGCGTCTCACGAATGTTGTCGCCCGAGATCCTGCTCGTCGAGGCAGATCACGACCTGCGCAATCCGGCAGATGCGTTAGTTTTGAACAAACTAGAAAAAGGCATACTCGCGGTTCCGGGTATTTCGAGAGTGCAGGGCTTGACGCATCCTCAGGGAACGCCTCTCGGCCATACGAGCATCCCGTTCATGCTCAGCATGCAGCAAGCCGCACAGCTGCAAATCATGCCTTTCCAGCAAGAGCGCATGAATGACCTGCTCAAGCAGGCCGACGAGATGCAGCAAATGATCGGGATCATGCAGCACATGTATGGTCTGATGCAGCAGCTCGTCGGTGTGACCCACCACATGGTCGGCACGACGCATGACGTGCAGCAAGTCACCGACGAACTACGAGATCACATTTCGGATTTCGAGGACATGTGGCGGCCGATCCGGAGTTACTTCTACTGGGAAAAGCACTGCTACGATATTCCCATCTGCTTTTCTCTGCGATCCGTATTCGACACACTTGATGGTGTCGACGAAATCACCGATAAATTGAAGGATTTGGTGGCAGACCTCGATCACATTGACGTGATTATGCCGCAGATTCTCGTCTCGTTTCCGCCGATGATCGAGATCATGCAGAGCATGCACACCATGCTCTTGACCATGCACAGCACCATGGCCGGAACCATGCACGCGATGGACGAGAACAGTGGAAATTCCACGGCGATGGGTAAGGCTTTCGATGACTCCAAGAACGACGATTCCTTCTATATCGGCCCCGAGACATTTAAAAACGCCGACTTCAAGCGAGTAGAGAAGCTCTTCCTGTCTCCCGACGGAAAGACCGCTCGTTTGCTGATCACGCAAAGGGCCGATCCCGCCTCTCCCGAGGGCGTCGGACGGGTCGATGCGATAAAGAACGCGGCCATCGAATCGCTCAAGGGAACTCCGTTGGAGGGTGCCAAGATCTACCTCGCGGGCACGGCCGCAATAACGAAAGACGTGGTGGACGGCTCCAAGTTCGATCTCTTGATCGCGGGAGTTGCCGCGCTGTGCCTCATCTTCATCATCATGTTGATCATGACGCGAAGCTTCGTTGCCGCCCTGGTCATCGTGGGTACGGTATTGGTGTCGCTGGGCGCCTCCTTCGGTCTGTCCGTACTGCTCTGGCAGGACCTACTCGGCATACAAATACATTGGCTTGTGCTGGTAATGGCTGTGCTAGTCCTTCTAGCGGTGGGGTCTGACTACAACCTGCTATTGGTCGCCCGGATGAAAGAAGAAGTCGGCGCCGGCATAAAAACGGGCATCATTCGCGCCATGGGTGGTACGGGCAAGGTCGTGACCAACGCAGGTCTGGTGTTCGCGTTCACCATGGCATCCATGATCGTCAGTGACCTCGTGATCATCGGTCAGATAGGCACGACGATCGGTCTGGGTCTGCTGTTCGACACCTTGGTTGTGCGTGCATTCATGACACCATCCATCGCCGCCCTGCTGGGGCGCTGGTTCTGGTGGCCGCAGAACGTACGCCCTCGCCCTGCCAGCGCATTACTTCGACCCTTAGGACCCCGTCCATTGGTACGCGCGCTGCTGAAACAGCCGCAGTAATGGCGCTGTATCCGGTTGAGCGCCGAATGAGCTCAGAAGACTACCCGCGCGCCCCGTTCATGGCGCGTTCGATCCGCAAGCTTGCGATACTGATCATCTTGGCATGGGTGGCGCTGACTCTGGTTGTGACCTTTGGGGTCCCGTCGCTCGAGCACGTCGGTCAGGAGCACTCCGTACCACTGGCTCCCCAGGACGCACCGGCGGTGCAGGCCATGAAGCGCATGGGCAAGGACTTCAAGGAGTCCGATTCGGACAGCTTCGCGATGATCGTGCTCGAGGGACAGCAGCCCCTCGGCGAGGATGCGCATACTTACTACGCCGAACTGGTTCGCAAGCTCAAAGCCGATCCGCAGCATATCGAGCATGTGCAGGATTTATGGGGAGATCGACTTACACAGGCGGGTGCCCAGAGTCCCGATGCCAAGGCCGCATATGTCCAAGTGAACCTGGCCGGCAACCAGGGTACGACCTTGGGGCAGGATTCCGTGGCGGCGGTACGGAACATCATTGATCGGACACCGCCGCCCCCAGGCGTTCGGACCTATGTCACCGGTCCGTCGGCGCTCATCTCCGATATGCAGAACGCCGGTAACAGATCAATTTTGAAGATGACCATTATCGGCGCCGTGATTATTTTCACGGTATTGCTTTTTGTCTACCGTTCGGTTGTTACCGTGATCGTGTTGCTGGTCACGGTCGGCATCGAGGTATTTGCCGCGCGCGGAATTATCGCATTTCTCGGCGACAACAACTTAGTCGCTCTCTCCACATTCGCCATCAACTTGCTGGTGGCCCTCGCCATGGCGGCGGGAACAGACTACGGAATCTTCTTTTTCGGCCGTTATCAAGAGGCGCGCCAGGCCGGCGAGGATCGTGAAAGGGCCTATTACAGCACCTACCGCGGAGTTGCCCCCGTTGTTTTGGGTTCGGGCTTGACGATCGCGGGGGCGATGTTGTGCTTGAGCTTCACTCGAATGCCCATATTCCAAACCATCGGTGTCCCATGCGCGGTGGGCATGTTCCTATCCGTTGCGATCGCACTGACCTTGGTGCCCGCGGTTCTCGTCGTGGGAGGTAGGTTCGGACTCCTAGACCCGAAGCGGATGCTTGGATACGGTCGATGGCGCCGCATCGGTACCGCGATTGTCCGATGGCCCGCGCCCATTCTCGTGGCGACGGTCACCATCGCGCTTGTCGGTCTCGTGACTCTGCCGGGTTACAAAACAAGCTACAACGACCGGCTCTACATACCCAAAGATATTCCGGCCAATGTAGGGTACGCGGCCGCGGACCGTCACTTCTCCCAGTCCCGGATGATGCCCGAGATCCTGATGATTGAATCGAATCACGATCTTCGCAATCCGGCCGACTTTCTCTTGTTGCACAAGCTTGCCAAAGCAGTTTTCCGCGTTCCGGGTATCTCTCGGGTGCAGGGAGTGACCCGACCCGAGGGAACGCCGATTGAGCACACGTCAATACCGTTTCTGATAAGCCTGCAGAACGCGACAATGCTACAAAACAT
Organism: Mycobacterium sp. E2479; assembly: GCF_001667925.1. GTDB lineage: Bacteria > Actinomycetota > Actinomycetes > Mycobacteriales > Mycobacteriaceae > Mycobacterium. The sequence continues at coordinate 11,802 of NZ_LZJR01000091.1, forward strand.
GAAGTACATGAAATTACGTACCGATGACATGCTCAAGCAGGCTGAAATGATGAACCAGCAGATCGCGATCATGAAGCGGCTGTACGAGCTGCAGAAAGACATCACGGCGACTACGCATCACTCGATCGGGACGACGCGAGAAATGCAGCTCGTTGTTCATGACCTAAGAGATCACGTTTCGGACTTCGAGGACATGTGGCGGCCGCTCCGTAGTTATTTCTACTGGGAAAAGCACTGCTACGACATCCCAATATGTTTTTCGCTCAGATCAATTTTCGATACGCTCGACGGCGTAGACGAGCTGACCGACAAGATGGACAATCTCGTCAATGTAGACCTTTCCCAGATGGACGTGCTGTTGCCGCAGCTGCTCGAGCAATTCCCGCCAATGATTGAAATGGCGGAGAGCGCGCACACGATGATTTTGACAATGCACAGCACCATGGCCGGGACCTTCAGCATGATGGACGATTCGACCGACAAGGTCACCGCCATGGGAGAAGCGTTCGACGCGGCCAAGAACGATGATTCGTTTTTCTTGCCGCCTGAAGTCTTCCAGAACGAAGACTTCAAGAAGGCGATGAACTCGTTCTTGTCTCCGGACGGCAAAGCGGCTCGATTCATCATTTCGCATGTGGGAGATCCGGCGACACCTGAGGGCATAGCGCGAATCGATAAAATAAAGAATGCGGCCCAGGAGGCGCTCAAAAACACACCCCTTGAAGACGCCAAGATCTATCTTGCCGGCACGGCATCGACCTTCAAAGATTTTCACGACGGGGCAAAATACGATCTGTATATCGCTGGGATTGGTGCGCTCTGCCTTATTTTCATCATCATGCTCGTCCTCACCCGGAGTTTCGTGGCCGCCTTGGTGATCGTGGGCACGGTGGCGCTATCCCTCGGGGCATCGTTCGGACTCTCGGTACTGATATGGCAGGACATCCTCGGTATCAAGCTGCACTGGATGGTGCTTCCGATGTCTGTGATCGTCCTTCTGGCGGTCGGGTCTGACTACAACCTGCTGCTGGTGTCCCGGATGAGAGACGAGATAGCCGCCGGAATCAATACCGGCATCATCCGCGCGATGGGCGGCACCGGCAAGGTCGTGACGAACGCGGGCCTGGTGTTCGCATTCACCATGGCCTCCATGGTCTTCAGCGACCTGCAGATCATCGGTCAGGTCGGAAGCACGATCGGCCTGGGCCTGCTGTTCGACACTCTGATCGTGCGTTCATTCATGACGCCATCAATCGCCGCGCTGCTCGGACGCTGGTTCTGGTGGCCGCAGCTAGTTCGTCCACGCCCGGCCAGCCGAATGCTTCGTTCGCTGCCACCGCGGCCGGTCGTGCGCGAACTGCTCGGGGAGAAGTTCGGTGGCGACGATGCGGTGACCGCCCCGATCCCGAGGCCTTCGAGGCTTCCGTCCTACTAGGCCGGGCTGCCGCGGAGCGCTCACTCCAACGCCGGGTGGCCGACCATCCGTGTCAGCCGGCGACCGCTCCGGGCTCGAAGTAGGGTGCACCGTATTCGGTGATCGGTTCGAAACCGCGCTTGCGCGCTTTCTCGGCGGCCTTGCGGATCAGCGCATAGATTCCGACGAACGCCGCGTGATCGGTCATCACGAACGGTGTCAGCAGGCGGTTGTGCACCAGTGAGAAAGCCACACCACTCGCCGGATCGGTCCAGCCGAGCGAACCACCCAGGCCGACGTGGCCGAAGCCGGGCATCACACCCCCGATCGGCAGGCTGTGGTAGCCCAGGTGGAAAGCCAAGGGCACGTAGAGGTTTCGGTCCGGGCGCAGGCTGCGCTCCCCCGTCAGTCCCGCAACCAGCTGGCGGGAGAGGAATCGGGTGCCGTCAACCTCGCCGCCATTGGCGATCGCGCCGTACATCCGGGCCAGCCCGCGCGCCGTCACAACGCCATTGGCAGCCGGGATCTCCGCGTCCAGCAGCGGGACATCGCCTTGAACGGCGGCCATCAGGCCCTTGAAATACATCGACCGGTACGCGCCCGAAAGCTCGTTGGCGACCTTGCGCGTCACGTAGCCCAGAACGGGGTTTCCGATCATGTTTTGCGGGCAGATGATCTCGGCGACCCGGGTCGGCGCCTCAGCCGGCGGCCGGCCGAGGTGCAGGCCGTCGGTGTCCAACGGCTGGGCGAGCTCCTCGCGGATCAGCGTGCCCATGCCCTTGCCTGTCACCGCTCGGCCCAGGCCGGACATCAGCCACCCGAAGGTCAGCGCATGATATGCCGATTTGCCCAGCAGCCGGCCGGGAGCCGCCGCGGCCAGCTTTTCCTCCATCACGACGTGATCGAGCAGTTCATCCATGGTGGCGCCGCGCAGGCCCGACAGGCCGGCCTGGTGTCGCATCACCTGCCGCACGGTCATGTCTGCCTTGCCGTTGGCAGCGAACTCGGGCCAGTACTCGGCAACGGGAGCTTCGTAGTCGATCAGCCCTCGATCCGCAAGCCGGTGAATGACCGTGGCGGCCATCCCCTTGGTCGCCGAGAAAACCATCGGCGCGGTGTCCGCCGTCCATGGCCGTTGTCCGCCCCGGTCGGCCCACCCCGTCCAGACGTCCACGACCGGTTGGCCGTCGAGATACACGGCCAGCGCGCCGCCGCCGAAACGACGGGCGGGGAACATGCTGGAAAAACTGCGAACGACGCATCCGAAGTGTGAGTCCGCCGCGCCGGACACACGGTGACCTGCGTCAAGGTCATCGTGGACAGGGACCGCGCGGCGATCGACTCGGGTTTCCACCGTCACATTTTCGAATTTACTTGGATTACACACCTGGCAGGAGCGTAATCAGATTGTTTATCTATCCGTTATTCTGACGCTACCGATAATATTTGCTGGGCCGCCAGTGCGGGGGTCAACTCCCCTGCCTTGACCCGCGCTTCGATGTCGGCACGCATCTTGCGCACCTTCGGGTTGGACAACAGTCGGTCCAGCACCGTGTCCCGTACCATCTGCCAGGTCCAGTCGACCAGCTGGGCCCGGCGGCGCGCCTCGAATTCCCCGGCCTCGTTCAAGACCTGCCGATGACGTTCGATGGTGTCCCACAATTCCTCGAGGCCGGTTCCCTCGATCGCGCTCATCGTGAGAACGGGCGGCCGCCAAAGTGTTTCACGCGGATGTATCAACCGGATCGCCCCGGACAGCTCGCGCGCCGCCGACCGAGCTTCGGCGAGATGGTCCCCGTCGGCCTTGTTCACCACGACGACATCGGCCAGCTCCAGCACACCTTTTTTGATGCCCTGGAGCTGGTCGCCGCCGCGCGCCAGCGTCAGCAACACGAACGTGTCCACCATGTTCGCCACGGTCACCTCGGACTGACCGACCCCGACGGTCTCGATCAGGATCACGTCAAACCCGGCGGCCGCCAGCAGGACCGCGGTTTCGCGGGTGGCCTTCGCCACCCCGCCCAGGGTGCCCGACGTGGGCGAGGGCCGAATGTATGCATTCGGATGCATGGCCAGGCGCGCCATCCGGGTCTTGTCACCCAGGATCGAGCCGCCGGTGCGAGTCGACGACGGGTCGACGGCCAACACCGCCACCCGATGGCCCAGTTCGATCAGATGCATGCCGAGGGCCTCGATGCAGGTGGACTTGCCCACCCCGGGAATCCCGGTGATGCCGACCCGATACGCGTCACCGGCGTCCGGCGTCAGCTCCAGCAGCAGCTGCTGAGCCTTCTCGCGATGGTCGGCCCGCGTGGACTCCAGCAGCGTGATGGCCCGCGGCAACACCGAGCGGTCGCCGTTGCGAACCGCCTCGGCCAACTGCTCGACGGAGTCCTTTCGTTTGGAAGCCATTTAGTCGAGCGTGTAACCCAGCCGGTCGGCGAGCTTGTGCAGCAAGCCGATTGCGGCGTCGGCGATTACGGTGCCGGGCGGGAAGATGGCGGCGGCCCCGGCCTGGTACAGCTCGTCGAAGTCGCCCGGCGGAATGACGCCGCCGACCACGATCATGATGTCGGGCCGCCCCACTTCGGCCATCGCCTCGCGCAGCGCGGGCACCAACGTCAGATGACCTGCCGCCAGCGAGGACACCCCGACTACGTGCACGTCGTTGTCGGCGGCCTGGCGGGCCACCTCCTCGGGCGTGGAGAACAACGACCCTACGTCGACGTCGAATCCGATGTCCGCGAACGCCGTCGCGATCACCTTCTGGCCGCGGTCGTGGCCATCCTGGCCCATCTTCGCGACGAGGATCCGGGGCCGGCGACCGTCGGCTTCCGCGAACTTTTCGACGAGTTCGGTCGCGGCAGAGAAGGAAGTCATGTTTCCGCCTCCTCTTGCTTCTTCGCGGTAGACCCCGGCGATGGTACGGATCTCCGCCTGGTGACGGCCATACACCTTCTCCAGCGCGTCGGAGATCTCGCCGACGGTGGCCTTATGGCGGGCCGCGTCGATGGCCAGGGCCAGCAAGTTGTTGCCCAGCCCATCCACACCGGCGCGACCGTGGGCCGCCGCGGCACGCGACAGTTCCGCCAGCGCGGCGTCCACCGCCGACTGGTCGCGACTTTCCCGCAGTTCCTTCAGCTTGGCCAGCTGCTCGGCGCGCACTCGGCTGTTCTCGACCTTGAGGACCTCGACCTCTTGGTCCTCTTCGACCTGGTACTTGTTGATCCCGATCACCGGCTGAATCCCGGAGTCGATCCGCGCCTGGGTCCGTGCGGCCGCCTCCTCGATGCGCAGCTTGGGGATGCCGTCGCTGATGGCCTGCGCCATGCCGCCGTGCTCGGCCACCTCGGCGATGTGGGCGCGGGCACGCTGGGCGAGCTGATGGGTCAGCCATTCGACGTAATACGAACCGCCCCACGGGTCGATCGGTCGCGTGGTGCCCGACTCCTGCTGTAACACCAGCTGCGTGTTGCGGGCGATGCGAGCCGAGAAGTCGGTGGGCAATGCGAGCGCCTCGTCGAGCGCGTTGGTGTGCAGCGACTGCGTGTGCCCCTGGGTCGCCGCCATCGCCTCGATGCAGGTGCGGGCGACGTTGTTGAAGGCGTCCTGCGCGGTCAGTGACCAGCCGGAGGTCTGCGAATGTGTGCGCAGCGACAGCGATTTGGCGTTCTTCGGGCCGAACTGGGAGACCAGCTCGCTCCACAACAGCCGGCCCGCCCGTAGCTTGGCGACCTCCATGAAAAAGTTCATCCCGATGCCCCAGAAGAAGGACAGCCGCGGCGCGAACTTGTCGATGTCCAGCTCGGCATCCAACCCGGCCTTGATGTAGTCGACCCCGTCGGCCAGCGTGTAGGCCAACTCCAAATCGGCTGTGGCACCGGCTTCCTGGATGTGGTAGCCGGAGATCGAGATAGAGTTGAACTTCGGCATTTTCGCGCTGGTGTAGGCGAAGATGTCGGAGATGATTCGCATCGATGGCTTGGGCGGATAGATGTAGGTGTTGCGCACCATGAACTCTTTGAGGATGTCGTTCTGGATGGTGCCGGCCAGCTTCTCCGGCGGTACGCCCTGCTCCTCCGCGGCTACCACGTACAGCGCCAGGATCGGCAGCACCGCGCCGTTCATGGTCATCGACACCGACACCGTCGACAGATCGATGCCGTCGAACAGTTGGCGCATGTCGAGGATGGAATCGATTGCCACACCGGCCATTCCGACATCACCCTGCACCCGGGGGTGATCGGAGTCGTAACCGCGGTGGGTGGCCAGGTCGAAGGCCACCGACAAACCCTTCTGGCCCGCGGCCAGGTTGCGCCGGTAGAAGGCGTTGGACTCCGCGGCGGTGGAGAAACCGGCGTACTGCCTAATCGTCCACGGCTGGTTGACATACATCGTCGGGTAAGGCCCGCGCACGAAGGGTGGTTCGCCGGGGAAGCTGTGCAGCGGATACCCTTCGGCCTGCACGGCCGCACGGTCTGCGCCGATGTAAACGGGTTTGACGTCGATGTCTTCCGGTGTCTGCCACTTCAGTTGGTCGGACGTGTACGAATAGGCGGCCGCGGCCGCGGCTACGTGTTCCTCGACGGCGGCCTCGGTCGCAGGCGTGACAGTTCGCTCGCTATGCAGCGGCACATCGGCGAAGCTGCCAACCGCAGGTGCAGTGGTCGTCATCGTAACTACGCCCCCAGCCTCGTGAGCAGATCCGACAGAGCTTCGACCGCATTGATTTTCGCGGTCAGGAACTGGTCCGGTTGGTGTTCGGCGTCGGCCACGGCTTTTTCGGGCCCGGCCAGACAGACCCACGAGACACCCGCGCCGCGGGCCGCCTGTACGACGCCCGAGGCCTCCTTTTGGTAGCGCTTGTCGGTGCCGCAGACGACGGCCGACGTCGGCGACCCCGCGTGCAACACCGCTGATGCGACACCGTCGGCATCGACCGTTCCCGGGTTGATGGCCTCGATGCCGCCGGAAGCCAACAGATTCGAAGCGAATGTCGCGCGGATGTTGTTCTCGGCCAAGGGGCCCAGCGGCAGCAGCAAAACCTGGGGCCGGGATCCGGTGCGGGCCAGGTACGCGTCCGAGCGGTCCCGCAGCTTCTCGAACTCCGCGGCGTACCGCACCAGGTTTCCGGAAGCGAGCGGCGAGTACGTCGAGTCGCTGTGCGGCAGAGGAGCTTCGGCGAGGTTCGGGAATTCGTTGACACCGGTGATCGCGGTCCTGCGATGCGCGATGTCGTCGTTGCGGCGGGCGGTTACCTCGGCGATCTGGCCGACGATGAGGTCGCGGGCCTTCGTGAATCCGCCGTGCGACTCGATAGCCTGGAAATGCTCCCAGGCCCGCTCGGCCAGGCGCCGGGTGAGGTCCTCCACGAACCAGGAGCCACCGGCCGGGTCCAACACACGACCCACATGTGACTCCTCGAGAAGCAACAGCTGGGTGTTGCGTGCGATGCGACGGGCGAAACTCGTTGCTACGCCCGGGAATCCACCGTCGATCGCGACGTCGAACGGGAATACCAGCAACGAGTCGGCGCCGCCGACGCCGGCGCCGAAAGCGGCCAGGGTGCAACGCAGCATGTTCACCCACGGGTCGCGCTGGGTCATCATCGGCAGCGACGTCTCGGCGTGGACCACGGCCGCGCCGGCGTCCGGCTCGCCGACGACTTCGGCCACCCGCGCCCAAAGATTGCGCGCGGCGCGGAACTTGGCGATCGTCATGAACTGGTCGTCATCGGCGGCGAACCGGAAGCTGATCTGCCGCAACGCCTCGCCGATGGACAACCCCGATTCGGTGAGCACCCGCAGGTAACTCACCCCGGCCCCGACACCGGCGGCGAGCTCCCACGTCGCGTTGGCACCGAGGTTGTGGAACGCGGGCCCGTCGACGGTGATCGCACGCACGCCGGTGTGACCGGCGGCGCGCTTGGCCACCGCGATCACATCTTCGATCGTCGGCGCGGGCCGTCCACTGTACGCCGCGCTCAGCGGATCGCCGCCCAGGTCGATTGACAACGTGGCGCGCTGATCGGGTTCCACCCCCTCCGCCAGCGCAAGCACCACGTCGCTGGCGGCCGGATAGTCGGCGCCGGCTTCCAGGATCAGTGGGGCCATGCTCAGATAGACATCCTCGAGCGTCTCCCCCAGCTGATCGGGCGCCACGCCCGATTCCCCGATCCGCAGGATCACGGCGCTGGCCCCGTTGCCGAGCGCTTCCAGCACCGCGGAGTTCACGTCCTTTGCCGCGACGCCGGGCACCGGGGTGGCCGGGAAGGCCTCGGCGACCTTCCAGCCGGACTTGACGTCCCGCAACGGGTCGCCGCCGCGCACATAGGGCCACTCGCCCGGCAGCGGCGGTTCTGGCAGTTCGTCGAGCGCGGTGTAGAGCGCGCGGATCGCGATTCCGTCATACGTCTGGGTTTCCAGGAGCCGCTCGGGCGCGTCCCCCAACTGCCCGAGGTCTTTCCTGGTGCTTTTGGCCAGCACACCGGCGACCGCACTGCGCCAACGCCCGCGAACCTGTTCTAGGTCCGCGAGCTCGGGTACATCAATGGACACCGATTGCTCCCTTTTCCCAGCATTTGGGCTACAACTCCGGGGATACCACTTAGCTACTGAGGCTAATTGATGACCGCTCGTCGCTAAAACCGCCAGGTGCGGAAAGCGTTCCCGATTTCCGGTGAAACACCACCCGGGGGAAACCGCTTATTCATCTGTGCCCCGTACCCTAGGAAGGCGTGACGGGTTCCGCCACCAGCAAAATCACCGAAACGCTCCGCGATGTCGGCTGCGCCATCGGCTCCGCCGCGCGAGGCGTGTCCCGGTCGCGGATCGCCTGGACAGTGGTGGGCATCACAGCGCTGGTGGTGCTGGCATCGTGGCTGCCGCTGCCTTCGCCCGTGCAGATGCGTGACTGGGCGCAGTCCGTCGGACCGTGGTTTCCACTGGCGTTCCTGGTCGCCCACATCCTTGTGACGGTGGTGCCCATCCCGCGTACGGCGTTCACGCTGGCGGCCGGACTGCTGTTCGGCCCTCTGCTGGGTGTCACCATCGCGGTGGCCGCCAGCACCGCGAGCGCGATGATCGCGATGCTGCTGGTGCGCGCACTCGGGTGGCGGCTTAACCGGTTGGTGCGCCACCGATCGATCGACACCGTGGAACAGCGCCTGCGACAACGCGGCTGGCTGGCCATCTTGTCGCTGCGGCTGATTCCCGCGGTGCCGTTCTCGGCGCTCAACTACACCGCGGGGGCATCGAGCGTGCGGGTGCTGCCTTACGCGGTAGCCACTCTGGTCGGGTTGCTGCCCGGCACCACAGCCGTGGTGGTTCTCGGCGATGCGCTCGCCGGTCACATCAGCGCGCTGCTGTATCTGGTGTCGGCGGTCACCAGCGCTCTGGGCCTGACGGGGCTGATCATCGAGATCCGGCACTTCCGCAGGCACCACCGCCGGGCGCACCGTCCCCTCGACGAGAAGCCTTCCCCGGAGCCGGCCACCGTCGGTTGATCACGCCTTCGCCCGAGCGGCGGTGAATCGTGACGGCGGCGGCACCGCGCTCAGCTGCCGCACATCCCGCGTGCAGGATAAGAAGGTGTCACGAGATCGATCGTCGTTTCCCACCAAGGTCGCCGGACGACTGCTGCGCTCGCGCCGCCTCGTGCGCGCACCGATCTGGATCTACAAAGCCCGCGCGGGCGCGCTGTTCGGTTCGCGCATCCTGCTGCTCGAGCACACCGGCCGCAAGTCAGGATTGTCGCGCTATGCGGCGCTGGAGGTCATCGACCACTCCCGGCCCGATATCTACGTCGTCGCCTCGGGCTTCGGCCGAAAAGCCCAGTGGTTCCGCAACATCGAAGCCAATCCCCGGGTGCGCGTCTACGCCGGCAGCAAGGCGCCCGAAACCGCGACCGCGCGAGTGCTGACCACCTCGGAGGCGGATCGCATTCTGGCCGCCTACCGAACCCGTCACCCGAAAGCGTGGGAGCGGATGCGCCCGGTGCTGGAAGGCACACTCGGCGCCCCGATCACCGACAGCGATGTTCCGCTGCCGCTGGTTGAATTGCGCCTGGACTAGTTCTGGTCCGGTCCCTTGATCGTCATCGCCGCGACCAGCGCCAAAAACAGCGCGGCCGGAAGGCCGTTGACGACTTTGTCGCGAACCCGGACATGCGCGCCTACCGCCAGCACGAAGTACAACGTCAGCATCGCGGTCGTCAGCCGCGCCAGAGCGGGAAATCGGTTGACCGACAGCAATCCGACCGCGGCGGCCGCCTTGACCACCGGCAACACCGGCCGGATGTTCTCCGGGACGCCCACATCGTCCAGGACCTTCTTGATGGGCGCCACCTGGACGCCGCAGGCTACCGCGTCGGCGGCGTGGAAAACGCCGAGCGCCGTGTAGGTCTTCGGGGACGTCAACACACTCATTCCGCACTCCTAGGGAGTCAGCTCCCCCGCCGGGCCTTCCGCGGGCTGGCGGGCGATCGCCTCCGCCTTGGCCACCGCCTGGGCGATCGCGGGGTCGGTTTCGGTCGAGAACCAGTCGGCGACCTCGGCGTCATCGTCGGCGCTGTGCTTGGGCGCGTCATCGACGGGCGATGGCTGGAAGCGGAACACGCCGTCCTGGCCCGGGGCTCCCAACAGCTTGGTGAATCCCTGCAACGCCGCGCTGAAGTCACTGGGCACCACCCACACCTTGTTGGCGTCGCCGCGGGCCATCTCCGGCAAGGTCTGCAGATATTGGTAGGCCAGCATTTCGGGTGTCGGCCGGCCGGCCTTGATCGCCGCGAACGTCTTCTCGATCGCCTTGGCCTGGCCTTGCGCCTGCAGGTACGCCGCGGCGCGTTCACCCTGTGCGCGCAGCATCCGCGACTGCCGGTCGGCCTCGGCGCCCAGGATCGCGGCCTGCTTGGCACCCTCGGCGGCCAGGATCTGCGCCTGCTTCTGGCCTTCGGCCTCCTTGATCGCGGCCTCGCGCATACCCTCGGCGGTCAGGATCATCGCCCGCTTCTCGCGGTCGGCCTTCATCTGCTTTTCCATCGACGCCTGAATCGATGGAGGCGGATCGATGCTGCGCAATTCCACGCGGGCAACCCGCAACCCCCAGCGACCGGTCGCTTCGTCGAGTACGCCGCGCAATTGTCCGTTGATCTGGTCGCGCGACGTCAGCGTCTGCTCGAGCGTCATGCCGCCGACGACGTTGCGCAGCGTGGTGGTGGTGAGTTGCTCGACGCCGACGATGTAGTTGCTGATCTCGTAGACGGCCGCCTGGGGAACGGTGACCTGGAAGTACACCACGGTGTCGATGTTGAGCGTCAAGTTGTCCTCGGTGATCACCGGCTGCGGCGGAAAGGACACCACCCGCTCACGCAGATCCACCCGCGCCCGAACCCGATCGATGAACGGCACCAACAACGTCAGTTGTCCGCTGACGGTACGGCTGTATCGTCCCAACCGTTCGATCACCGCCGCTTCTGCCTGAGGTATCAGCGCCACGGACTTGGCGACCACGACTATCGCGAAGATCACCAAGACGGCCAGCAGCACCAAACCAGCAACCGCACCTTGCATCGGATTTCCTTTCCTTACCAGTCCCTGGCGGCTTCGTCTCGCCGCTACGGGCTGCTCTTGAAGACGACTGCGGTAGCGCCGTCGATCTGCAGCACGGTGACCGGCTCGCCGGGTTCGTAGACGTCGCCCTCGTTGAGCGGGCGCGCCGACCACACCTGGCCGTCGAGCTTGACCTGGCCCGCATCGCGCGCGACCCGTTTGAGTACGAGCGCGGTTTTGCCCTGCAGCGCCTCGATTCCCAGGCGCGGCGCCGCGGCCGGCGTCAGCCGCCGCTTCAGCGGCGGGCGAACGAGCACTAGCAGCAGCACCGAAACGATGAAGAACACCGCCCCGTCGGCCCACACCGGAAAGTCGGTCACCCAACTGGTTAGCGCAGCGGCCAGTGCGCCCCCTCCGAGCATCACCAGAAACAAATGGCCGGTGAGCGCCTCCGCACCGATCAGCATCAGCGCGAATATTAGCCAAAGCACCGCCGCGGGCATGCGGCAAGAATACGCGTGATCCGCCTTCGCCGGGCAAAACAACTACACTGCGTGATCGTGTGGTGTCCCAGTGTCTCGCTGTCCCTGTGGGCCAATGCCTGGCTCGCCGGAAAGGCCGCGCCCGACGACGTCCTGGACGCGTTATCCGTTTGGGCGCCAAAGCAATCGGTGACCGCGTATGATGCCGTTGCCGCGGGCCACACCGGGCTGCCCTGGCCCGACGTGCACGACGCCGGAACGGTCACGCTGCTGCAGACATTGCGCGCCGCGGTCGGGCGGCCGACCACACCGTCCGGCGGCTCCGGCCCGATGCGCCCGACGATCAACGTAGTTTTGCCGGTACCCGGAGACGTGCGCGGACTGGCCGCCGGAACGCAGTTCGAGCAAGACGCCCTGGCCGCCGGCGAGGCGGTCATCATCGCCAATCCCCGCAACCCCGGTACCGCAGTGGGCCTGGTGCCCGAGTTCTCCTACGAAGACGACGAGGACGCGCACGAGGACTACGAGACGCGGCTGGCGGAACTGTGCGCGCTGACGTGGACGGTGTACTCGCTGCCCGGCGCACCGGTGCAGGACCACTATGAACTCGGCGACGCCGAGTACACGTTGCGGTCGGCCGTGCGCTCGGCGGCCGACGCCCTGGGTGCCATCGGGCTCGGAGCCGCGGCCGCCGACGTCGACGACCCACGCGGACTGGTCGAGCAACTTCTGGAATCCTCACGCCAACACCGCATTCCCGACCACGCGCCGACGCGCGCGCTGCGGGTGCTGGAGAACGCCGCGCACGTCGACGCCATCATCGCGGTCAGCGCGGGGCTGAGTCGATCCGACTCTCCGGACCGTTTCACCGCGCCCGTGGCCGCCGGTCTGGAACCGGCGGGAACGCAATCATCCTCGGCGGCCCGCATCGCCAGTAATGCGCTGCGGCCGCTGAACGCCGTGGTGCGTTCGGCGCGGATGGCGGCGGTGACCGCGATCCTGCATTCGGCCTGGGGCGACTGATTCGCCCGGGCTATTCGATCGAAGGGCTAGTGGCGGCCGCGCAGTGCGGCGGGCGGCACGGAGCGCCGTTAACGCTGGCCAGGCAACCCGGCACCGGCTCCGGCCCGGCCACCCTTTCGGGGGTCCGGCCGTACCGCAGTTCGTCGATCAGGTCCGCCGCCAGTTGCGCGAAACGCGGATGGGCGTTGGGTGTCGAAGCCCGCACCATCGCCACGCCCGCCGCCTCCGCCTGCGCCGATAACTCGTTGTCGAGGTCCCACACCACCTCGATGTGATCGGCCACGAATCCGATGGGACAGATAATGACGGCCTTGGTGCCGGCCTGCGCCAGATCGGCCAGGTGGTCGGCGACGTCGGGCTCCAGCCACGGAACCTGCGGCGGACCGGACCGCGACTGCCACGCCAGGTCGTACTCGGCGTAGCCGGCAGCGGTCGCGACAAGGCTTGCGGCGTAGGCGACTTGGCGACTGTAAAGCCGGGGGCCCAGGCGGTCGTCGGCGGCCACCGGGATGGAATGCGCGGTGAACACCAAGCGCGCGCCGGCCTGTTGCTCGGCTCTCAACGCGCCCGAGGCCGCACCGATGGCGTCGGCGAAGATCTGCACGAACTGCGGGTGGTCGAAATACGGCCGCAGCTTGACCAATTCGGGTGCATCCGGCCCGGCGGCCGCACGTGCCCGAGCGATGTCCTCGACGTATTGCGTGCAGCTGGAATAGCCACTCCACGCCGATGTGGTGAATACCGCAGCCCGACGAATGCCGTTGTCCCGCATCGTAACAACGGTGTCTTCGACGTAAGGCTCCCAGTTGCGGTTGCCGAAATAGACCGGCAGTTTCAGGCCTCGGTCTGCGAGCTCGGCGCGCAACTGGTCGATCAGCGCCAGGTTGATCCGGTTGATCGGCGACACGCCGCCGAAATGCAAATAGTGCTCGGCGACGCGGTCGAGACGTTCCGGCGGCACGTTGCGGCCCCGGGTTACGTTCTCCAGAAACGGCCGGACCTGCTCAGGGCCCTGCGGCCCACCGAAGGACAGCAGCAGGACGGCATCGAATTCCATTGCCGTTTACAATAATTGGGTGCTTGCGCCACCGTCGGCGTAGATGATCGTCCCAGTCGTCGCCGGCAGCCAGTCCGAGAGCAACGCGCACACCGTCTTCGCCACCGGCGTCGGGTCCTTCATGTTCCAGCCGATCGGGGCGCGCTGGTCCCAGCCCTCCTCGAGCAGCTGCATCTGCGCGCCGGCCTCTTCGCCCAGCGCACCGCCGACGATCGCGCTCATGGCCAGCGTCCGGATGGGGCCCGCGGCAACGAGATTGGAGCGCACACCGAATTTGCCCGCCTCGCGTGCCACGAATCGGTTGACCGATTCCAGCGCGCTCTTGGCCACCGTCATCCAGTTGTAGGCCGGCATCGCCCGACTGGGGTCGAAGTCCATGCCCACGATGGAGCCCCCGGCGTTCATGATCGGCAGCGTGGCCTTGGCTAGCGAGGCGTACGAATACGCCGAGATGTGAATGCCTTTGGAGACATCCTCGTACGGGGCATCGAAGAACGGGTTGATGCCCATTCCCGTCTGCGGCATGAATCCGATCGAGTGCACCACACCGTCGAGCTTGTTGCCCTCGCCGATCTCGGACGTCACCCGCTCGGCGAGCGAGTTCAGGTGCTCTTCGTTCTGCACGTCGAGTTCGATCAACGGCGCGTGCTCCGGCAGCCGGTCGGCGATGCGCTGAATCAGGCGCAACCGGTCGAACCCGGTCAGCACCAACTGCGCTCCCGCCTCCTGGGCCGCCTTGGCGATGTGAAACGCGATCGACGAATCGGTGATGATCCCGGAGACCAGAATCCGTTTGCCGTCGAGCAGTCCTGCCATGTTCGTCCTTACTGGTTGAAGATCGTGTCGTTACTCAGTGGCCCATGCCCATGCCGCCATCGACCGGGATGACGGCGCCGGCGATGTAACTGGCGTCCTCCGATGCCAGGAAGCTGACCACCCCGGCGACCTCCGCGGCGGTGCCTACCCGCTTCGCGGGAATGAATTCCAGCGCGCCGGCCTGAATCCGCTCATCCAGCGCGCGGGTCATCTCCGTGTCGATGTAGCCGGGGGCCACCACGTTCGCGGTCACGTTCGCCTTGGACAGCTCGCGAGAGATCGAGCGGGCCATACCGATCAGCCCGGCCTTGGAAGCCGCGTAGTTGGACTGGTTACCGATGCCCCAGCTGCCGGAGACCGAGCCCACGAAGATCATCCGGCCGAACCGCTTTTTCTGCATGCTGCGCGAGGCGCGCTGGGCGACGCGGAACGCTCCGGTGAGGTTGGCGTTGATGACCTTCTCGAACCTCTCCTCGGTCATCCGGATCAGGAACGCGTCCGCGGAGACCCCGGCGTTGGACACCAGCACTTCCACCGAACCCTGGTGCTCCTCGACTTCTTTGAAGGCGCGGTCGACGGCGTCGTTGTCGGTGACGTCACATTCGACGCCGAACAGTCCCTCGGGCGCTCCGGACCCGCGGTGCGTGATCGCCACCTTGTGGCCGTCGGCGGCCAGCCGCTGTGCGATCGCCAGCCCGATGCCCCGGTTTCCGCCGGTGACCAGGACCGAACGGGATACGAATGGCGGTTTGCCGCCGTTGGCGGCGGGTTCGGTGGCTTGTTCGGTGGCCATGTCAGTCACCCGGCCAACTTATCGCCTCGGCCGGCCAGGGCTGCAATCGGCTCAGCGCGAGTGCAACGTCAATCCACCCCGCAGCGCCGCCACCGCGCAAAGCCTCGCTTGGCTCACCTAGGATTTGAGCCTCATGGCCGCTGCCCTGACCCGCCTCGTACGGCTCAACTCCCGCACCTTGGCGCTCTTCGCGCTCTGCTGGGGCGGATTGCTCGTCCTGCTGCTGGTGCGCAACCGCGGGCTGTTCGCCCATGCTGTCTACGAGGCCGGAGATCCCGCGGCCAACTCAATCCTCACTTTGCAGGCCAAGCATTTCACCCTGCTGACCGGGCATTACTCCAGGGTCGGCTTCCACCATCCCGGCCCGGCTTTCTTCTACGTGCAGGCCGGCGGCGAATGGTTGCTGCACGATCTGACTCACGTCGTTCCGGCGGCCTATAAC
The DNA here is from genome assembly GCF_001667925.1 of Mycobacterium sp. E2479. Lineage (GTDB taxonomy): Bacteria > Actinomycetota > Actinomycetes > Mycobacteriales > Mycobacteriaceae > Mycobacterium. The sequence goes on from NZ_LZJR01000091.1 coordinate 27,376, forward strand.
GGGCAGGCGATCGCGATCATGGCACTGAACGCGGCGCTGACCGCACTGGCGCTGACCATCGTGTACACGTGGGTGCGTTCGGTGGCGGCGCTACTGGCGGCGGCCGGCATCACCCTGATCTTCCTCGCCGCACATCCGCAGCTGGTTTGCTCCACCTGGATGCCCCACGTCTGCTTCGCCCCCTTTTTGCTCTACGTTTTCGCGGTCGCGTCGGTGGCTGCCGGACGGCTGCGCCACCTGTGGATCATGGTGCTCGCGGGCGGCTTGCTGGTCCACGGCCACGCGGAATTCCTGCTTCTGGTGCCCTTGATCGCGCTGGCGGCACTCCTGCCCCAGCGGCGCCGGCTGCTCACGCACCGCCGCGAATTGCTGATCGCTTCAGGGGTTTTCACGTTGTTTCTGCTCCCGATGGTGCTCAACGTGGCCCTGCACTGGCCGGGCGAGATTCCGCAGTACCTGGCCTACGGCCATCGCGCGCCGAACCCACCGGTCGCGGCCGCACGGTTTCTCGCGCAGTTCTGGGGTCCCGGGCCCACCCTCGGCGCGGTGTTCCTGGTGGTGTTGTTCGCCGCGGATCTGGCGCTGGTCCGCCGGCTGGCACCCGCCGGTGTTGACGGCGCGGTGCACGAATTTTCCCGCCATCTGCTCCGGGTCACCGCCTTGGCCACCGCGCTCTTCGCTTTCTACTGCTGGTACGGCGTGGACCATCTGTGGCAGTCGTATATAGGCGTCTTCTCCTACGCGTTGCCCCTGGCTTTGCTCATCTTGGGCTCGTCGGCCCTGATCGTGCTGGCGGTGTCGCGGCCGGAGCCGGTAGGCCCCCGCCTGGCGGCCGGCACCGCCGCGGGCAGCCTGGCGGTCGGGGTGGTGTTCGCGCTCACCACGGACGCCTTGCGCCGAGACCAGGACGAGCTGACGGGGGTGCCCATCGCGCTGGACTACCTGGCCGCGCATGCCCGCGGCAAGCCGATCGTGCTGGAAACACGCACCGACGAATCCTGGGCCGACGCGCTCGCGCTCCTCGACGCCGTCACCCGCGAGGGACAGCGCGCCTGCCTGGCACAGGACCGCTGGCGGCTTCAGGCGACCCCACAGTTCATCTGCACCCCGCAAGAGATTGCGGCCGGGGCACGCTTCACACTCAGCCGCGTCGACCCGGTGTCACCGGGCACCCCCGTGGTGTCGAATCTCAACCCAATCCCGGCGTCCTACCCGGCCTCGGCGATCATCGCGGCCGGCTGACGGTTCCCTGCGAGCTGTCGAACGTCAGGTCGGAAGGCGCCGGTTGATCAGCAGCGCCGCCAGCGCCGCCAGCGCCAACACCAGCGCACCCAGCCGTACCCAGCCCACGCTGGCATCGCCCTTGATGGTCTCGTAGCCGATCTGCTGCTGCAGCGTCGCATACACGGCCTTCAGTTCCTGCAATGACGCTGCGCTGTAGGCGTTCCCACCCGACAGCTGGGCGACCTTCTTCAGCGTCTCGTCGTCGACGGGCACCGGCTGGCGCTGGTCGTTGATCTCGACGAAGCCGTACGGAGTGCCGAACGAGATGGTCGAGATCGGCACGCCCTGGTCCTTGGCAGTGCGCGCCGCGGTGAAGGCGCCCTTCGGGTTGTCCGGGTTGGTCGGCATCGTCTCTTTGCCGTCGGAGAACAACACGATGCGCGCCGGGGGCGGTTTGTCGCCGCCGCCGATCACGGCGCCGACCGTCGCGATGGCCTGCAGAGCGGTGAAGATGCCCTCCCCGGTGGCGGTGCGGTCGGCGAACTGAAGCTTGTCCAGCGCGGTCTTCGTCGATTCCCGGTTGGTCGTCGGTGACACCAACACCGTCGCGGTTCCCGCGTAGGCGATCAGCCCGAGGTTGATGCCCGGGGTCAGTTCGTCGGCGAACTGTTTCGCGGCCTCCTGCGCGGCCGCCATGCGATTGGGCTGGACGTCCGTGGCTCGCATGGACTGGGAGACGTCGATGACCAGCATCACCACCGCACGGTTGCGGGGAATCCGGACGTCGTTCGTCGGACCCGCCATCGCGATGGTGAACAGCACCAGCGAGGCGATGAGCAGAATCGCCGGCAGGTGCCGCCACTTGGGTGGCCTCTTGGGGGCGACGCTTTCCAGCAGCTCCATGTTGGCGAACCGCAGCATGCGCCGCTGCCTCGCCAACTGCATCAGGATGTAGAGCGCGGCCAGCCCGAAGACGACAAGCAGGAACAGGAAGAACCACGAATGTTCAAAGCCCGACAACGACATTGGGCCGAGTAGCGGCAGCGTCACTGCCGCCCTGCCAATGCGCCGCGACGCCGGGATTCGACAAACCGCACGATGTCGGCAATCCAGTCGCGGTCGGTGCGCAGCGAAAGTATCGGGGCCCCGCAGCTGCGGATCGTGCGCGCGACGTCGGCGCGGTGGGCCGCGGCGGCCTTGGCGAAATCGTCGCGCAACTGGGCGTCGATGGTGAATTCGCGGGTGACGCCGGACTCGGCGTCCTGCAGCACGACGTCGCCGATGTCGGGCAGCTCGACGTCGCGGGGGTCGAGCACCTCGATGGCCAGCACCTCATGCCGGGCTGCGATGGCCCGCAGCGGCCGCATCCAGTTGATCGGCCCGAGGAAATCGCTGATGATCACCGCCATGCCGCGGCGGCGTTCCGGACGGCGCAACGCGTCGATCGCCGTCGCCAAATCGCCGCGTACCCCGACCGGTGCGCGCGGAGTGGTGGCGATGGTGCGCAGCAGCGTCTGCTCGTGCTGGCGCCCGGAGCGCGCGGGCACCCGGGTGATGTTGGCGCCGGTGGACACTATCGCGCCGAGCCGATTGCCGCCGCCGCTGTTGAGAAAGGTGATGGCGGCCGCGGCCGCGACGGCCAGGTCCCGCTTTTCGCACACGGTGGTACCGAAGTCCAGGCTGGCCGACATGTCGACCACCAGCCACGTTTCCAGCTCCCGGTCGGCGATCATCTGCCGCACGTGCGGGTGCGTGGTGCGCGCGGTGACAGCCCAGTCCATGCGGCGGACGTCGTCGCCGGGCTGGTACTCGCGCGACTCGCCCGGCTCCGAGCCCGGGCCCGGGATCAGGCCGAGGTGGTCGCCGTGCAAGACGCCGTCGAGCTTGCGTTTGACCGTGAGTTCGAGGGTGCGCAGCGCCGCCGACAGCTTCGGGTCGTCGATGTTGCCGCGATGCATCGATGGCGGATGAACAGGCGCCGCGGGCCCGCCCGCGGCGGATCTGGCGTCGGTCACCGAGCGCTGGCCGCGCCGGCGGGCTGCATCACCGGGGGCACCGAATGGCCTTGCTGCGGAACGGCATTCACCTGAGGCAGGGCCACCGTCTGCAGCACCCGGTTGATGACGATCTCCGGTGAGATCTCGTCGGCAAGCGCGTCGTAGGTGAGCACCAACCGGTGGCGCAGGACGTCGGGAATGACATCCACGACGTCTTGCGGGATCACATAGTCGCGCCCGCGAACCAGCGCCAGCGACCGGGACGCGGCGATGATGCCCAGTGAGGCGCGTGGCGACGCACCGAACGAGATCCAGGTCTTGACGTCGTTCATGCCGAGCTGTTCGGGATGGCGGGTGGCGGTCACCACGCGCACGACGTAGTCCACCAGTGCGTGATGGACGAAGACGTTCGCGGCGATCTCCTGCAGCCGCAACAGGTCGCCGGTGTTCAGGATCTGCTTGGGCTCCGGTGGGCGCACGCCCATCCGGTAGATGATCTCCCGCTCCTCCTCCGGCGAGGGGTAGCCGACGTTGATCTTGAACAGGAAACGGTCCCGTTGGGCCTCGGGCAGCGGGTAGACGCCCTCGTGCTCGATCGGGTTCTGGGTCGCCATCACCAGGAACGGGTTGGGCAACGGGAAGGTCTTGCCGCCGATCGACACGTGGCGTTCCTGCATGACCTCCAGCAGCGCCGACTGCACCTTGGCGGGCGCGCGGTTGATCTCGTCGGCGAGCAGGAAGTTGACCACCACCGGGCCGAGTTCGGTGTCGAACTCTTCCTTGCCCTGCCGGTAGATCCGGGTACCGATGATGTCGGTGGGCACCAGGTCGGGCGTGAACTGGATCCGCGCGAATGTCCCCCCGACGACCTTGGCGAAGGTCTCGACGGCCAGCGTCTTGGCAACGCCGGGGACACCCTCGAGCAACACGTGCCCCTTGGACAGCAGGCCGACCAGCATGCGCTCCACGAGCTGGTCCTGGCCGACGATGATGCGTTTGACCTCGAAGATGGCCCGCTCCAGGGTCTGCACCTCGGCGGCCAGTCCATTGCCGCCGCCCGGCGGCCCTTCATGAGCCGGGCCGGATTGCCCGACCGGGCCCGAGTAACCGCTGGCGCCTGGCGGCGGCCCACCTGCTGCTGTCATGAACTGCTACCTTCCACCGCTCAACCGACAAAGCTCATCGGACACGACTGCTGGCACGACGGATGTCGTAGGGCAGCGACGCGCCCGCGTCCAACTATTCCAGGCCCACCGAATTCCGTCGACGCTGGTACACCCGGCCCGGGGACCCGCCCGCCGAATCGTACTCGCGGTCAGTACTCGATGATCCTGGTCAGGAAGGGGGTCATGCCGGGTTTACGCACCGGGCTGACCGTAACCTTCCCGGCGCTGCCGGACGCCTCCAGCATCTGACCGTTGCCGAGGTACATGGTGACGTGCTGGCTGCCGTTCGGGCCGTAGAAGATCAGGTCGCCGCGCCTGGCCTGATCGGGCGGGATGTGGCGCCCGGCGTTGTATTGGTCACCGGAGAACCGTGGGATCAACACGCCGACGCCGGCGAACCCGTACCGCATCAGGCCCGAGCAGTCGAAGCCGGTGATGTTGGCGCCGTCGCCGACGCCCTTGCTCGGTCCTTCCAGCGAACCACCGCCCCAGGAATACGGCACTCCCATCTGGGAGCCCATCCGGCGGATCACGTACTCGATGGCCTGCCGGCCGTTCGCCCGCGGAATCTTGCCGCCCGGATTGCTGGGAGAGCTCGCCGCAGCGGGCGGATCGCCACCGAGGTTGATCCCGAGACCGCTCAGGAATTGTTTTCCCAGGTTCATCGTGGTCTGGGTGGCCTGGGCGGTGGCCTGCAGCGAGGCGTTGGCGACGGCGAGCGGGTCGCCGGGCGCGCCGGCACTGATCTGAGCGGGCAGGGTGGGGTCCCATTCGCCGGGGTCGGCCCCGGCAAGCGGAGCCGGCGGGACGGGAGAACACATCAGCCCGGTCACCACCGCGGTGATCCAGGCCAAGTTGATGAGGCGAAACCGATTGCGGCGCATGGCTTCTCGTACAGCACTCACTCGATCACCACTCGATGTATCGGACCACGTAGGGCGTCATGCCGCTGGTGCGCACCGGGGCGACACGGACCTTCAACCCGATATCGGGGGCCTCGAGCATCTGGCCGTCGCCGAGGTAGATCGTCACGTGCTGGCTGCCGCCGGGGCCGTAGAAGATCACGTCGCCGCGACGCATCTGGGAGGATGGGATCTTGCGGCCCAGGTTGTACTGCGAGCCCGAGTAGTGCGGCAGCTTGATGCCCACGCCGGCGAACGAATACAGCACCAGACCCGAACAGTCGAAGCCGGTGATGCCCGCGCCGGAGTCGATGCCCTTACTCGGGCCGGCCGCGTTGCCGCCGCCCCATGAGTAGGGCACGCCGATCTGTGACATGCCGCGCCGAATTACGTATTCGGTGGCCTGCCGCCCGTAGACCCGGGGAATGCGCCCCCCCACCCCGCCGGGCGCCGCGTTGGTGATGCCGGTGTCATCGGGCTTGAGGATGCCCAACTGCTGCAGGAAGTTGCGGCCCAGGCCGGCGGTGACCTGAGTCGAGGTGGCCGAGATGCCGAGGACCTGGTTGATCACCGCGATCGGGTCGCCGGGAACGTTGGCGCTCGGAATCATCGGCAGCGTGGGATCCCAGGCGCCGTCCCACTGACGCCCCCCGCCCGACGGCGCCGGGGCGCCCGGCGATCCGGTCTCCCACCGGTCACCCGACGCGGGCGCGCCGGGCCCGCCGGCACCTGCGGACCAAAGACGTGCGGCCTCGCGCTTGGCCGCCTCGAGCTTGACCTGAGCCCGATCTCGTTCGGCGGCAAGGCGAATGATGTCTTCGCGTTGCTGGTCGAACTTCTGCTTGGAGTTGGTCAGCGCCGCCACGGCGGCGTCCTGGCTGGCCTTGGCGTCGGCGGCGGCCTTGTCGGCGTTCTGCTTGGCCAGCCGCGCCGCCGACTCCTTGTTCAGCTTTTCGGCGCGGGCCTGCTGCAGCTTGGCCATCACGGTCTGCGAGCTCGTGGTCAGGTTCTTGACGGCGGCTTCGGTGGCGATGATGTCGTCGGGGCTGCTCGCGGTCAGGTAGCTGTTCGACGGACCATTCATATAGGTGGCCGCCGCGAACGTGTCGAAGCGGTGCTGCGCCCCGGCGATGGCGACGTTGGCGTCTTTGACCGACTGCTGGCTGGTCTCCAAGTCGTGTTGGGCGGTGGCGGCGTTATCCCGCGCGGTCTCGACGTCGACTAAAGCCTTGTTGACGCTTTCTTGTTCGGTCTGAATCTCGGCGCTCAGGGTCTGCAGCCGCTGGTTGGCTTTGGCGACGTCGGCGATGAGTGCGGCCAGGTTGTCGGCGGTGGGATCGGCTTCCGCGAGGCCGGGCGTCGCCATCAGCAGGGCCAGGCTCAACACGGAGGGGACGACGGGCCGCAGCAGCCTCGCGGCCGGTCGCGCAGGAGACCCGCAGCGTGTGCGTCTCATTCGACTCAGGTCTCCTACGGCTCAACACGACGGGTGGCGCCAGCCACAGATTCCCCGAAAGGCGCCAAAGACAACACCAGCATCATTTGCACCGTACGTCACACTAGTGGGCCTGCAAACGCTCCGCCGAAATCGCACTCTCTACGTGCGTTTAATGTGACCGAACGGTGACCTACCTGGTTTGCCGAGGGAGGTCGCGACGGTTCGTTGACGGAACCCGAAGAAGCGAATGTCTGTGGCTAGACGGGGGTATTGGGGTCGGCGACGGTGGCTGCCGTGGTGTCGTCCGATGTTGCTGAGCGCTTGCTACGCAACTGCAACAACCGGGTGCCGACGGCTGCAGCGAAGACAGCGATCAACAGGAAAATCGTCAGGCCGGTCCAGGGAAATTCGGGCGTGTCGAGCTCGTGCAGGAAATGCTGCGCGGAGACGACCGGGTTACCGGTCTTGGCGTTGTCCTCACCGGCCTCGAGGGTGACGCGGGGGAACTGCGTGCTGTAGCTGCCGACGTAGCTCGGGCTGAGCGTCAGCACCGTCGCGTCGTGATAGTCCGCACCGACGACCGTCGAGATGTCGCGCAGCGGGGTGTCGTTCGGGGGGTTGTGGTCGAGCAGCACGATCTTGAGGTTGATGCCCTCGGCATGCGCGTGGTTCACCACCTCCAGCAGGCCCGGCATTGCCGCCGGCGGCGCGCTGACCCCGGTCGCGGCGACCTGAGCCTTCACCATGGCCATGTCGACGTCCACCGGAATGTAGAGCGGCAGCACCGGGTGGGAGAACCCGGTGTCCTGCGGTGCAACGAACGAAGCGTGCCCGGTCATCTGCGCCTCCTGCGGTAGTGCTAGAGGCACCGTACGCGACTTCACCATCGAGGGTTTAAACCGGCGGCGGCGGCGACGAGACTGTCATCGGGAGTGCCGGCGTTATGCAGGACAAGCGTACTGTTAAAGTCGGCCTCATCGTTTGGACGACCCCGCCGACGCCGGCCCGTCGCGGTGGGAGAACTAAAGACTCTGGGAGTTGAAGTGACTGATTCCGTGAACTCGTTCGAAGCCCGCGACACCCTCGAGGTTGGCGACCGGAGTTACCAGATCTATCGTCTCGACGCCGTCCCGAATACCGAGAAACTGCCCTACAGCCTCAAGGTGCTGGCCGAGAACCTGTTGCGCAATGAGGACGGCAGCAACATCACCAAAGACCACATCGAGGCCATCGCGAACTGGGATCCCAAGGCGGAGCCCAGCGTTGAGATCCAGTACACGCCCGCCCGCGTGGTGATGCAGGACTTCACCGGTGTGCCGTGCATCGTGGACCTGGCTACCATGCGCGAGGCCATCGCCGACCTCGGCGGCAAGCCCGAGAAGGTCAACCCGCTGGCGCCCGCGGACTTGGTGATCGACCACTCGGTGATCGCCGACCTGTTCGGCACCGCCGACGCGTTCGAGCGCAACGTCGAGATCGAATACCAGCGCAACGGCGAGCGCTATCAGTTCCTGCGCTGGGGCCAGGGCGCTTTCCAGGACTTCAAGGTGGTGCCCCCGGGCACCGGCATCGTCCACCAGGTCAACATCGAGTACCTGGCCAGTGTGGTGATGGAACGCGACGGGGTTGCCTACCCCGACACCTGTGTGGGAACCGACTCGCACACCACGATGGTCAACGGCCTGGGCGTGCTGGGCTGGGGCGTCGGCGGTATCGAGGCCGAGGCCGCGATGCTGGGCCAGCCGGTGTCGATGCTGATCCCGCGGGTCGTCGGCTTCAAGCTGACCGGTGAGATCCAGGCAGGCGTCACGGCCACCGACGTCGTGCTGACCGTCACCGAGATGCTGCGCAAGCACGGCGTCGTCGGCAAGTTCGTCGAGTTCTACGGCAAGGGCGTGTCGGAAGTGCCGCTGGCCAACCGGGCCACGCTGGGTAACATGAGCCCCGAATTCGGTTCCACTGCAGCCATTTTCCCGATCGACGAAGAGACCATCTCCTACCTGAAGTTCACCGGCCGCACCGAGCGGCAACTGGCACTCGTGGAGGCCTACGCCAAAGAGCAGGGGCTGTGGCACGACCCCGACCACGAGCCCGCGTTCTCGGAGTACCTCGAACTCGACCTCTCCACGGTGGTGCCGTCGATCGCCGGACCCAAGCGTCCCCAGGACCGAATCGCCCTGTCGGCCGCCAAGTCCACCTTCCGCGAGCAGATCCTCGGCTACGTCGATGGTGACAAGCACGGCCAGCAGGGCTACTCGAAGCTCGACGAGTCGGTCGAGGAGACCTTCCCGGCCAGCGACCCCGGCGCGGTGTCGAACGGACATGCCGACGACGTTCCCGAAGTGCACTCGGCGGCCGCGCATGCCAAGGGTCGCCCGAGTAACCCCGTCACGGTGAAATCCGACGAGCGAGGCGAATTCGTCCTCGACCACGGGGCGGTGGTGATCGCCGCGGTCACGTCGTGCACCAACACCTCCAACCCCGAAGTGATGCTGGGCGCCGCGCTGTTGGCGCGCAACGCCGTCGAGAAGGGACTGACGTCAAAGCCCTGGGTGAAGACCACCATGGCGCCCGGCTCGCAGGTGGTCAACGACTACTACGACAAGGCCGGCCTGTGGCCGTATTTGCAGAAGCTCGGCTTCTACCTGGTCGGCTACGGGTGCACCACCTGCATCGGCAACTCCGGTCCGCTGCCCGACGAAATCTCGAAGGCCATCAACGACAACGACCTGTCGGTGACGGCCGTGCTCTCGGGCAACCGGAACTTCGAGGGCCGCATCAACCCCGATGTCAAGATGAACTACCTGGCATCGCCGCCGCTGGTGGTCGCCTATGCGCTGGCCGGCACCATGGACTTCGACTTCGAGTCGCAGCCGCTGGGCAAAGATAAAGAAGGCAATGACGTCTTCCTGAAAGACATCTGGCCCTCGCAGAAGGATGTCTCCGACACCATCGCCTCGGCAATCAACTCCGAGATGTTCACCAAAAACTACGGCGACGTGTTCAAGGGCGATGAGCGGTGGCGCAACCTGCCCACCCCGAGCGGCAACACCTTTGAGTGGGACGCCGACTCGACGTACGTGCGTAAGCCGCCGTATTTCGAAGGCATGCCGGCCGAGCCCGAGCCGGTCGCCGACATCACCGGCGCCAGGGTGCTGGCGCTGCTGGGCGATTCGGTGACCACCGACCACATCTCCCCCGCCAGCAGCATCAAGCCGGGCACCCCGGCGGCGCAGTACCTCGACGAGCACGGCGTGGAGCGCAAGGACTACAACTCTTTTGGCTCCCGGCGCGGTAATCACGAGGTGATGATCCGCGGCACGTTCGCCAACATCAGGTTGCGCAACCTGCTGCTCGACGACGTATCCGGCGGCTACACCCGCGACTTCACCCAGGATGGCGCACCCCAGGCGTTCATCTATGACGCAGCGCAAAACTATGCGGCACAAGACATTCCGCTGGTAGTGCTGGGTGGCAAGGAGTACGGGTCGGGCTCGTCACGGGACTGGGCCGCCAAGGGAACGCGGCTGCTGGGCGTTCGCGCGGTGATCGCCGAGTCGTTCGAGCGGATTCACCGCTCCAACCTGATCGGCATGGGCGTGATCCCGTTGCAGTTCCCCGACGGGAAGTCGGCCAAGGATCTGGGGCTGGACGGCACCGAGGTGTTCGACATCACCGGGATCGAAGAGCTCAACAACGGCAAGACGCCGAAGACCGTGCACGTCAAGGCGAGCAAGGATTCCGGCGGGGACGCAGTCGAGTTCGATGCGGTGGTGCGCATCGACACCCCCGGTGAGGCCGACTACTACCGTAACGGCGGCATCCTGCAATACGTGCTGCGCAACATGCTCAAGTCCGGCTAGCCGCTACCCGAGTCCAGTCACCCGTGCCCAAGGTCAGCGAGGACCATCTGGCGGCTCGCCGCCGCCAGATCCTCGACGGCGCCCGCCGTTGCTTCGCCGAATACGGCTACGACAAAGCCACCGTGCGCCGATTGGAGAAGGCGATCGGGATGTCGCGCGGCGCCATCTTCCACCACTTCCGGGACAAGGATGCGCTGTTCTTCGCCCTCGCCCATGAGGACGCCGAGCGGATGGCCGACGTAGCTTCCCGCGCGGGACTCATCCAGGTGATGCGCGACATGCTGGCCGCGCCGGACCAGTTCGATTGGCTGGCCACCAGATTGGAGATCGCCCGCAAGCTGCGCAACGATCCCGCATTCAGCCAGGGCTGGGCGGAGCGCTCCGCCGAGCTGGCGGCGGCAACCACCGATCGGCTGCGCCGGCAGACCCAGGCACACCGGGTGCGCGACGACGTGCCCAGCGACGTGCTGCAATGCTATCTGGAATTGGTGCTCGACGGCCTGGTGGCCCGGTCGGCGTCGGGCGAGGACCCGCAGCGGTTATCCGCGGTTCTCGACCTGGTGGAGAATTCGGTGCGCCGCAACGATTCTGAGAAGCAAGCGTAACGCCACTGCGAACCAGGGGATGTGGTTCCGCAGTGTCGCTACGCCCGCGTGGTTTTGGCGGTCCGGTTGGGGCCGCCGCGGCTGCGCATCGTGGTGCCCGATTCCCGCAACAAACTATGAATGGACCCATACGACCTGCCGGTCTTGGCGACCAGGCTGCGAATACTGGCTCCGCCTTCGTAAGCGTGGCGCAGCTCGTTCAACAACTGGTCGCGTGTCTTGACCGACCTTTGCAGCGTTCTCTTCATGGCTCCTCCGACGCGGGACACGATCGCAAGCACCCAGAGTAAAAAGCCGCCGTCGACGGCGGGCCGATTTCGCCAAATCGCACGCGAAGTCGTGGCGATCGCGAGCGCGGCGCAGCCGGGCGAAGCGGGTCGCCGCCATCAATTCAGGCCAGCTCGATGAGATCCCGATACTCCTCGGACCAGAAGTCTTCGGTGCCGTCGGGCAAGAGAACGACGCGCTGTGGGTCGAGGGCCTCGGCGGCACCGGGGTCGTGCGTCACCAAGACCACCGCGCCCTGGTAGCTGCGCAGCGCGTCGAGCACCTGCTCGCGCGAGGCCGGGTCGAGGTTGTTCGTCGGCTCGTCGAGCAACAGCACGTTGGCGGCCGACGCCACCAAACCGGCCAGCGCCAGGCGGGTCTTCTCACCGCCGGACAGGGTGCCCGCCGGCTGGTCGAGTTGGGGCCCGCTGAACATGAATGCGCCCAGCAGACCGCGCAGATCCTGCTCACCCGAATCCGGCGCGGCGTGGCGGATGTTCTCCCACACGGTCGCATCGTTGTCGAGCGTGTCGTGTTCCTGAGCGAAGTAGCCGATCCGCAGGCCGTGCCCGGGCTCGAGTGCTCCGGTGTCGCGGGCCTCGGTGCCGGCCAGGATTCTCAGCAGGGTGGTCTTGCCGGCGCCGTTGAGGCCCAGCACCACCACCCGCGAGCCCCGGTCGATTGCCAGGTCGACACCGGTGAACACCTCCAGCGACCCGTAGGACTTGCTCAGCCCGGTGGCCACCAGCGGCGTGCGCCCGCATGCGGCCGGGTTGGGGAACTTGATGCGGGCCACCTTGTCGGCCACCCGCTCGTCGTCGAGCACGGCCATCATCCGGTCGGCGCGGCGCAACATGTTTTGCGCGGCAACGGCTTTGGTGGCTTTCGCGCCGAGCTTGGCGGCCTGTGAGCGCAGCGCGGCGGCCTTGCGTTCGGCGTTCGCGCGCTCCCGGCGCCGGCGCTGCTCATCGGTGGCCCGCGCGTCGAGATACTTCTGCCACGTCATGTTGTAGACGTCGACCTCGCCGCGCACCGCATCCAGGAACCACACCCGGTTGACGACGTCGGCGAGCAGTTCGACGTTGTGACTGATGATCACCAGCCCACCGGTGTGCGCGCGCAGGAAATCCCGCAGCCAGCCGATGGAATCCGCGTCCAGGTGGTTGGTCGGCTCGTCGAGCAGCAGCGTGGTCGACGAACCCGACATCCCAGCGCCGCCTTCCGACGCCGCGAACAGGATGCGCGCCAGTTCCACCCGGCGGCGCTGCCCGCCGGACAGGGTGCGTAGCTGCTGCGTCAGCACCCGTTCCGGCAGGCCGAGACTCGCGCAGATGCGGCTCGCTTCGCTTTCCGCACCGTAACCGCCAAGGGCGACGAAACGCTCCTCCAGCTGTCCGTACCGGCGGATCGCGCGGTCGCGGGCGTCGTCGTCGGCGACCTCGGCCATCAACGCCTGCTGCTTTTCCAGATCGGTCAGCAAAACGTCGAGCCCGCGGGCCGACAAGACTCGGTCACGCGCCAGCACATCGAGATCGCCCTCTTTGGGATCCTGTGGGAGATAACCGATTTCGCCGCCACGGTTGATCTCCCCGGCATACGGTTCGGTCTCCCCCGCCAGGATGCGCAGGGTGGTCGTCTTACCGGCGCCGTTGCGGCCCACCAGCCCGATGCGATCGCCGGGCTGCACGCGCAGATCGGGGCCGTCCGGCGAGAGCAGGATGCGCGCGCCAGCGCGGACCTCGAGGTCCGTGGCCGTGATCACGATCGCTCTCCTTGGTTGAACAAAGGCTTATTGGTCGTCGGTGAACACCGGTGGTCGACGTTCTGCGCGCGCGGCAACCGCTTCTTCGAAGTTGGCGGTGAGCAGGCGGACGAAAAGCTGTCCCAAGCCTTCGGCTTGCATGTGCCCTTCCAGGCTACCGGCGTCCAGTCCACTCCACAGCGTGCGCTTGGTCAACTCGATGCCCGGCCGCGAGAAGGCCGCTATCCGCGCGGCGATGGCGTAGCAGGTGTCCAGCAGCTGCTCTTCGGGCACTTGGCAGGACACCAGCCCGATGCGCTCGGCCTCCTCCACGGTGACATCGCGACCGGTCAGCATGATCTCGAACGCACGCGACGAGCCGATGGCTCGCGGCAACAGGTAGGACAGGCCCAGCTCGCTGGCGGTCAGCCCGTTGTTGATGCCGGCGGCGCGAAAGTACGCGCTGGTCGAAGCCACCCGAATGTCGGCGGCCAGGGCCAGGCACAAGCCGCCGCCAATGGCGGGGCCGTTGACCGCGGCGATCACCGGTTGGTGCAACCGGCGCAGCGCCAGGATGACCTCGTCGAGGATCTCCATGGAGCGCAGCGCATAGGTGGGACGGGTCAGCCCCTCAACGTGGGGCACCGAGCCCGCGGACTTGTGATCGGCGCCGGAGGAAAAACCGCGACCCGCCCCGGTCAGCACCACCACCCGCACCGAATTGTCGTAGGTGACCTTTTCCAGGGCCTCTTTGAGCGGAACCATGACGTCGAACGCCATCGAGTTCATCCGCTCGGGCCGATTCAGTGTTATCAGAGCAACGCCGGGCCGCGGGTGCTCTACCAGTACCAAACTCACCCATGCAACCTAGCGCGTAGCTAACCGTGCTTCCGCGCACAGCGCGTCCTTGAACGCCATTCGGCGTGCCGGGCCGCGGCGGCCCTAGACTTCTGACACGTCGAACGCCCGGACTTGCTGGACCAGATCCTCCAGTGCGGCCGGCGGCAGCGCTCCGGGCTGGTTGAACAGCAGTTTGCCCTTCTTGAAGGCCATCAGCGTGGGGATGGACCGGATCTGGGCGGCCGCGGCCAACTGTTGCTCGGCCTCCGTGTCCACTTTGGCGTGCACGATGTCGGGGTGCTTCTCCGCCGACGCCGCAAAAGTTGGGCCGAACTGGCGGCACGGACCGCACCAGGACGCCCAGAAGTCGACGAGCACGATGTCGTTGCCCTCGATGGTTTCGTTGAACTTCTCAGCCGTGAGATCAAGTGTTGTCACGTTTGCTGTAACGCCCGGTGCCGACCCGGTGTTCCCCGATGCGCCTGGAGTTGGGCATACGGGCCACCGGCGCGCGGACAGCTACCGGCGCGCGGCGCCCTACCGGCCGTCGCTGGTTACGGTTGCGTACGTTTTCCCGCGTCGGACAGACTGAGCTGACGATCCGCCGCCTCGAGGACCAGTGAGGGAATCGCCTTGAGCCACTACATCGCTAACGTCCGTGATATCGAGTTCAACCTCTTCGAGGTGCTCGGTGTCGGCGCCGTCCTGGGCACCGGCGGCTACAGCGACCTCGACGAGGACACGGTCCGTACCATTTTGGCCGAAGCCGCGCGCCTTGCCGAAGGCCCGGTAGCCGAATCCTTCGCCTTCGCCGACCGCAATCCGCCGGTATTCGACCCGGCCGAGCACAAAATCACCGTGCCCGACGAGCTGGTCAAGACGGTGGCAGCGCTCAAGGAGGCCGGCTGGTGGCGGCTGGGCCTGGCCGAAGAGATCGGCGGCATGGCCGTCCCGCCCCCGCTAGCGTGGGCGGTCAACGAAATGCTGATCTGCGCCAACCCTTCAGCGAATTTCTTCAATCTGGGCCCGGTCATGTCTAACGCGTTGTACGTCGAGGGCAGCGAGCAGCAGCGGCAATGGGCCGCTCATGGCGTGGAGCGGGGCTGGGCGGCCACCATGGTGCTCACCGAACCCGACGCGGGCTCCGATGTCGGCGCCGGCCGCGCCAAGGCCATCGAACAACCCGACGGCACATGGCACATCGAGGGCGTCAAGCGCTTCATCTCGGGGGGCGACGTGGGTGATACCGCCGAGAACATCTTCCACCTGGTGCTCGCCCGTCCCGAGGGCGCCGGACCGGGCACCAAAGGCCTGAGCCTGTTCTACGTGCCCAACTTCCTGTTCGATCCGGACACCTTCGAACTCGGCCCCCGCAACGGGGTTTACGTGACGGGCGTGGAACACAAGATGGGCATCAAGTCCTCCCCCACCTGCGAATTGACTTTCGGCGCAACGGATGTGCCCGCCGTCGGTTACCTCGTCGGCGACGTGCACCGCGGCATCTCGCAGATGTTCACCATAATCGAGCACGCGCGCATGACGATCGGTGTCAAAGCGACCGGCACCCTGTCCACGGGTTACCTGAACGCACTGGCCTTCGCTAAGGAGCGCGTACAGGGCGCGGACATGACGCAGATGTCCGACAAGACCGCGCCGCGGGTCACCATCATCCATCACCCCGACGTGCGCCGCAGCCTGATGACCCAGAAGGCGTACGCCGAGGGCCTGCGGGCGCTCTACATGTACGCCGCGGCTCATCAGGATGACGTGGTTGCGCAACGGGTTTCGGGTGCCGATCACGACATGGCGCACCGGGTCGACGATCTGCTGCTGCCGATCGTCAAGGGGGTGAGCTCGGAGCGGGCCTACGAGGTGCTGACCGAGTCGCTGCAAACACTGGGCGGTTCGGGTTTCCTGACCGACTATCCGCTCGAGCAGTACATCCGCGATTCCAAGATTGATTCGCTCTACGAGGGCACCACCGCCATCCAGGCGCTCGACTTCTTCTTCCGCAAGATCGTGCGCGACCGGGGTGAGGCCCTGCAGTTCTTGACGACTCAGATCACGGCGACCATCGACAAATGCGACGAGGCGCTCAAGCCGATCGCCCAGCTGGTGCAGACCGCGTACGACGACGTGACGGCGATGACGGGTGCGTTGACCGGCTACCTGATGTCCGCGGCGCAGCAACCAGGCGAGATTTACAAGGTGGGCCTGGCATCGGTCCGCTTTCTGCTCGCGGTCGGCGATCTGCTGATCGGTTGGCGACTTTTGGCGCAGGCCGACGTCGCCACCCGCGCGCTGGCTGACGGCGCCGGGCGTGACGAAGCGTTCTACCGGGGCAAGATCGCGACCGCCGGGTTCTTCGCCAAGAACATGCTGCCGCAGCTGACCTCGTTGCGCGGCGTCATCGAGGCCATCGACGACGAAATCATGAACCTGGCCGAAGAGGCGTTCTGAGGGCCACAGGTTAGGCACAGGTTAAACGGGTAAACCATTGCGTTGGCTTTAAACCGACGAATGGAGAAACGTTGATGTCTGCCAGCTGCCAAGTTCCCCGGCTCGCGCGGCTAGCGGTGTGCGCCGTCGCGGGAGCCACCGCATTGTCCCTGACCGCATGCGGCTCTTCGAACAATTCCACCTCAACCTCCACATCCACCTCAACCTCGACGTCCACGGTTACGCCGACCACCACGTCGGCCACCCCTAACGCCGAAGCACGCGTCAGCGGTCTGATCGCCTCGGTGGCGGGCAACTCCATTCAGGTCACCAAGGAAGACAACGCAACCGCGTCGGTCAACTTCACCTCGACCACCAAGATCACCGAGGCCGTGCCGGCCGGGCTGCCGGACGTCACCCCGGGCAGCTGCGTCAGCGTGAAGCCGACCGAGGGATCGGCACCCGGGCAGGTGGTCACCGCCGCGTCGGTGAAGATCAGCGAGTCCGTCAACGGTGCGTGCCCCAAACCGCCGCAGTCGGCACCCGGCGGTTCGACCACTACGCCGCCGTCCCTCCCGCCGTCGCAGGCGCCCGCGAAGCCGGCCTGGGTCCGGGGCTCGGTGGCGTCGGTGTCCGGTAACACCATCAATCTGACCAACACCGATCCCAGCGGCAACACCAAGCAAACGACCGTGACGGTCGATGACAAGACCAAATACAGCAAGCAGTCGTCGGCCAACACCGACGCGATCACGCCGGGCAAATGCCTGCTCGCGCGCGGAACTCAGGACAACAGCGGCGCGCTGCAGGCCACGAGCATCAAGCTACGACAGGCCGTTGACGGCAAATGCGGTAAGCCCAAGCAGCCCGGCCAGGGCGGCTGACCCGGCTCGGGCCGACTGAAATTGCCGCCCCGCCGGGGAGCGGCGTGAAACCGCACCGGCGGGGATGATTGCCGATGGCGGCGAACGTGTGATCGGAGATGAGATCTGTGCCTGCCTTATCGTTGAAAACCCGGCGGACGCAGATCGCGCTCGGCG
>NZ_LZJR01000092.1 GCF_001667925.1 Mycobacterium sp. E2479
ACGGTGCTGCTGGGCAACTGCTCGTTGTCGACGGTCTACGCTGATTCCCAAGACGCCGCCGACCTGTTCAGCCGCGTGGAGGCGGTGCCGCACGAATACGTCTTCGGCGCACTGGATTCCAACCGAACGTGGTCGACGGCCGCGGAGTACATCAAGGCGATCGACGCCCTGCCGCTGGGTCCCAATATCGGTTCACTGCTTGGTCATTCGGACCTGCGGACCGCGGTGCTGGGACTTGATCGGGCCACCGACGCCGCGGTGCGGCCCACCGAGGCCGAGCTGGAGAAGATGGCCGAACTGCTGGACGAGGCCCTGGACGCCGGTGTCCTCGGCATGTCCGGAATGGACGCCCCCATAGACAAACTAGACGGCGAACGGTTCCGCTCCCGCGCCCTGCCGTCCACTTTCGCGACGTGGCGGGAGCGGCGCAAGCTGATCAAGGTCCTGCGCAAGCGCGGCCGAATTCTGCAAAGCGCCCCCAACGTGGCAAGGCCGTCGACCGGAATGCTCTTCTTCCTGGCCAGCAGCCGGCTACTCAACTGGGGCAAGGGCGTTCGGATGAGCATGCTGGTATCCGCCGACGCCAAGTCGATGCCGCTGTCGGTTTACGTGTTCGGCCCGGGGACTCGTCTGCTGAACAAGCTACTGGGCGCCAGCGTGCGGTTTCAGCACCTGCCGGTGCCATTCGAGTTGTACTCCGATGGAATCGATCTGGTGATCTTCGAAGAGTTCGGTTCCGGCGCGGCGGCCATGCATCTGAAAGAACAAGTGGCCGCGCGCAATGAGCTCCTGTGCGACGAGGACTACCGTCGATGGTTCCGCAAGGACTACGACAGCAAGTTTGGGCTGCGGGTCTGGCACCGCGACTTCTTCGATGCCGAAATCGTGGCGTGCCCCGACCCGTCGGTGATCGGTAAGTCGTTCGGGCAGGTAGGTATTGACCGCGGCGGCCTGCACCCCGTCGACGCGTTCCTCGACCTGGTCGTCGAGCACGGCGGCGCGCTGCGGTGGCGCACCACCATCTCCAACCACCGTCCCGAGCTGCTCAAGAAGCTGGCCCGTGAATCAGGCGTCCAAATGGGCTTCTCGGACGCGGGAGCGCACTTGCGCAACATGGC
>NZ_LZJR01000093.1 GCF_001667925.1 Mycobacterium sp. E2479
GTGCCATGGTGACATCCTTCCAGCTCGCCCACCACGGGCAAGCCATCTCAGTTGTCACCTATTCGTGCAGCCGACCCGTGCGAAAAAAGAACACCAAGCGTTGGTCGGCAGTAGGCTTCGCGCATGCCGTTGAAAGACGGTGAGGTTTTCGCCGGTTTTGTTATTCAGCGATTCCTCGGCGCTGGTGGAATGGGCGAGGTTTACCTAGTTCAGCATCCCCGGCTGCCCCGCCTCGAAGCGTTGAAGGTCTTGGCGCCCGCGCTGACGGCCAGCGCGGAGTACCGTCACCGGTTCAACCGCGAGGCCGAGTTGGCCTCGACCTTGTGGCATTCGAACATCGTCGGTATTCACGATCGCGGTGAATTCAACGGCCAATTGTGGATTTCGATGGATTATGTCGACGGCACCGACGCCGACCGGCTCGTCGAGGAGCATTATCCGACGGGCATGCCGATGCTCGAGGCGCTCGAGATCGTCACCGCTGTCGCGGACGCACTAGACGTCGCCCATCAGCGCGGCCTTCTGCACCGCGACGTCAAACCGGCCAACATCATGCTGGCAAAAGCGCAGGGGGCCCACCGGCGGATACTGTTGGCCGACTTCGGTATTGCCCGTCAAGCTGATGAGGTCAGCGGCTTCACGGGCGCGAATATGACGGTCGGCTCCGTCGGCTACGCGGCGCCCGAACAGCTGCTGGGCGAACCGATCGATGGGCGAAGCGATCAATACGGCTTGGCGGCCACGGCTTTTCGCCTATTGACCGGCACGATGCCATTTCGGGATTCCAACCCCGCTGTCGTGATCAGCAAGCAACTGACCACACCGGCTCCGGTGCTCTCCGAGCGCCGTCCTGATCTTGCGAACCTGGATCGCGTGCTGTCGGTCGCGCTGGCTAAAGACCCCGATAAGCGATACCCGCACTGCCTCGATTTCGCCGAGGCGTTGAGCCGAGCCAGCCGCCGACCTCACCCGCGTGGGAGCGCCGGACCCGCTGACGCCCTCCGGCCCATGAGCGCGTCGCCGGCCCCGGCTCCATCCGGGGCCCCGGCCGACGTGACCGAGGCCCTTAATCTTCCGGCGACGGGTTCGCGTGCGCGATCGGCCGTGGCAGCACCTACGGCGGCTGCCACCCAGCCGATGATCGTGCCGTCCACATCGAGTTCTCTCAGAGCCCCAACCCATCCGATCATGAGCGTCGGGATCTCGCCGCCTACCGCGGTCGTGCCCGAGCCACCCGACGCCACCGACCTCCTCAGTGATGCGCCGCTTATCGACGAAGCCCCCGAAGCGCCACTAGGTGATGTGCAAGACAGCGGCGGTCCCGCGGTGGCCCAGTCGGTCTCGGCCGACCGGGACACAGAACCGGGCAGTGCGCACGGGGCGGCGATCGACGTTCATGAGCAGCATTCGACTCCGCCAGGGGCACCTGCCGGGCGGCGTGGAAACCTGTTGAAACATCCCCAATGGGCCGAACCTTCCGCCGCTCGGGACGACTGGGACATCGTGCTGACAGCGTTGGGAAATCTAACCACTCCCCAGCAACACAAAGCACTGGTGGAGGAGATGACGGCGCTGCATCAGGCGGGGCAGTGGGATGCCGTCGTTGCCGCGGCGCGGGAGCTCGCTCGAATCGACGCGGACGACTGCGACCCGGGCGGCATCGTCTCCGATGCGCGGGCCAAGATCCGCGAAGCCGAACTCGCCGACCGGTATGCCCAGGCACTCGACCACCTAGATCACGAACAGTGGCAACAAGCCGCCGGACTGTTAGCCGCGATCGAGCAGGAGCAGCAGGGCTACCGTGCCGCCGCCGCGCTCCTCGAGACGGCGGAGCAGAAATTGCGCGACACAGCAGAAGTCACTCGAGTTGCCCAACGAGCTACCCCACCAGCGCGGCCAATACCTCAGACGACTACCACCACGTCGGCGAGAACGGCCACACCGCCGGATTTCGTGGCCGTCCGAAGACGCTGGCGAACGCGCCGCCGCTTTCTCGCCGCCGTTTCCATCGCGGTCTTTGGCCTGGCCCTCGTTGGCGGCCTGATCATTTGGGCCGGAATTCAAAGCTCGAAGTCGTCGAATAGGTCGACAGCGACCTCGACATCAACTTCCCCGGCAAAGACTTCGGCTCCCCGGGTGTTCGCGCAGGCGTCGGGCCCCAACGAGACGATCGGGGACTACATCAAGAGAAACAACGTCCAGGAGACGACCGTCACCCACGGCACACCCGGCGCGCCGAAGATCGACCTCCCAGTACCCGCGGGGTGGACGCGGATTCCCGAAGACGTTGAGGCCCCGTACGGCGGGATCGTCTTCAACACGCCGACCGATCCCAAGGACCCGCCCAAGATCATCGCGATGGTCGCGAAGTTGACGGGCTATGTCGATGCGGACAAACTGCTGGCCATCGCGCCCGGTGAGGTCAAGAACTTGCCAGGCTATAACGGGGGCGACGGTCGAAAGAGCACTCTGGCTGGCCATCCCGCGTGCCAAATTGCCGGCTCTTACACCAAGAACGGAGTCACGCGAATGGTTGCCCAGAAAACGGTGGTCATCCAGAGCAACGGTGCGGCCTATGTACTGCAGCTCAAAGCCGAGGGTCCGCAGGCCGACGCCACCGCGTTGAATGACGCGACCGGCGTGATCGACGACCAGACCACGATCACGTGAAACGCGGAAGAATTCCCCGTGTCCCGTTGACCCGAGCCCCAGCCATGACACCGGATTACTGCGCCCCCGTTTGACCAATGCATCCTCGTGACTGCGGGCGGCTCGTATGCTTTTGGTCAACCCCGCCAGGGGCTTCGGGCCGAGGAAAGCGTGCGCGATGAGGGTGTTTACCAGCTACTCCCGCCACGATCAAACAACACCCCGGCCCCGATACCGACGCCCCGGCCTTCTCATTGCGGCTACTGCGTTAAGCGCTGCTGCTGGAATATTGGTGGCGGGCGAGCCGGCAACCGCACCTGGCGGCACAGGGGGGACGAGCGCACCGTGGCCGTCGAGACTCTCGCTCATTGCGACCGGGTGGTGGACGCCGGATCCGACGGCACCCCCAGCGGCGCCTCCCCCGCCGGCACCCCCAGCGGCGGCGCCCCAAGTGGTGGCACCCCACAGGACGGCACCCCCGGCAGCGGTGCCGCCGCCGCCTGCACCTCCGGTGCTGAAGCTACGGCAGGACCACGCGGCGGCGGCGGCCTTTGTGTCGATTACCAATAACGCAGCCGAGCGTGCGGTGGCTTGCGTGTACAGATCCGTTGCGGTGGCGGGTACCGCCAAAGCAATCCACTGGAACGACTCAGTTGATTTCACCGTAACCGGCTCGCAGGAGACAAAGATCAAGTATCGCGGACCCGCGACAGGCTCGACCTTCCACGACACCGTGACGTGTGACAACGGTTTGTCCACCAGTACGGACAACGTTTGGTGAGTGATGTCTTCGCTACTGGGCTGATGCGGATCGCGGACAGTGATCCGAACGGCAGGTGCACGGGGTGCGGAACGCCCACGCCGCACGGCTCAGGACGGTCGGTCTAGTCTCCCTTGCCGCCGCCATTTCCCTTACCGTGTCCTTTGCCGGGCCCGTGCAATGCGGGGACCGGGGGCTGTTGCGGGGGCGGGGACGCGGGTGGCGCGGCGCTATTAACAGGGACCGGCGCCGGCGTGCTGGTGGTGGTCGCGGGTTCCCCGGGTGCGTGCGAGGACGACGCATCGAGCGCGAGGGCCAGCGGCACGAGGATCAGGACCGCCAAGACCGCCAGGATGCCCAGCACCTTTCTCCTGCGGCTGGTCGTCGAAGAGACCCGCGCCGGGAACGAGGTATCCGTGGGCGAGCCGGCGACCGGCGCTTCCAGCAACTTGGTGGCCGGATAGGGCGGCGGCGCGACGCCCGGCATGGCTGCGGCCGCCGTACGACGGTGGTGCAGCCCGGCGCGCATATCCTCTGCACTGCCGAACCGCTGGCGCGGGTCGTGCGCCATCGCGCGTTCGATGAGCATGACCAGGGCGGAATCGACGTCGGGCCGCAGCCCGGCCAGCTGCGGCGGCCGTCCGTGCAGAATGGCACCGGCGAGCGCCGCCATGTTTTCCTGTGGGAACGGGCGATGCCCGGCAAGTGCTTCATAGCCCACGACCCCGACCGCATAAAGATCATCAGCGACACAGGCAGGTGCGCCGGCGAGGCGCTCGGGGCTCAGATAAGCAATGGTTCCCAAAATGTGGCCGGTCAGCGTGTTGGTGGCGTCCGGAGTCTTGGCGATCCCGAAGTCCGCAACCTTCATGGTTCCGCCCCCCGGGGCAAGCAGGATGTTCCCGGGCTTGATATCGCGATGCAGGATGGCGGCGCGATGTGCCGCCATCAGCGCTGCCAAGACGTCATCGAGCATGGCGTGCACCCGCTCCTGCGACAGCGGACCCCGGCGCACCTCGTCGGCCAGGGTCTCGCCGGGCAGCCGCTCCATCACGATGAACGGCCTGCCGTCGTGCTCGCCACTGTCGTAGACCGCAACGATATTCGGGTGGTTGAGTGCCGCGGCCGCGTGTGCTTCCGCCTCAAATCGGTTGCGCATGCCGCTCTGGGCGCTCACCGCCGGATGCAGCAGCTTGATCGCGACCGGTCGGCGCAGTCGGGTGTCCCAACCATCACAAACCTCGGCCATGCCACCACGACCCAGCCTGCCGCGCACCTCGTAGCGCCCGGCGAGCAACACGCGGGTCTCCATTCGCCCTGCCAAACTTCGTGCCACTGCGGTCACAATCGTGCCGTGGTTACCCGAACAGCAACGGCTCAAAACGCTCACGTGGCCCACGCAGGTACGGCGAGTGCACCTACGCCCAGGTTTGCTCCGCGCGGCGGTTTGCGGTGCACGGGAATTGGGGTATGCGGAGCGCGCAAGCGCATGCCCGTGGCGGTCTGGTCGGGAAGAACCCTTGGGCGCTTACGGATCCAATACATACATCACATATGTGGGAAGTCGCCTGATGAATGTTGCGTCGCTAAGCCAAGATCTGTACGGATTCGCCATTGAGTTGCGTCAATTGGCCTACAGCATGCCCGGCGGGCACGAAGACCCGTTGGTCCGACTGAGCGAGCGAATGATTCACTACGCCCAAGAAGAAGCCGACAACCAGTAACTCATCGCCGGATCGCATCTGAGCTGCCGGCGGGGCGGCACCCGCTGGCCCAACCGAGTACCGCTGCGTCATCGCGCGCAGGAAAAATCCTCGCCACAGGGTCGGCGATGGCGGCCGGTGCGTGGCGAGGACGAAGAACGCGGCCAAGGCCGATAGGTCCGGCCGCTCAACCTTGTCTTTCGGGACTGGCAGATCGGAACGTACCGGGACGGCTTGCATGCCCCAAGTGTGGCAGGCGCAGTAAGTTCGTCGTACCGTTGCGCGATCTGCCACCGCGAAGGAGCAAGCGAGTGACTGAAGATCCGCGCGGCGACGGCGTCTCCCGTCAATACGATCGATGGGAATATCCGCCCCCGGTAACCGATCTCGCGGCGTGGACGACGAACCACTGGGATTGGTTCGACCCCTACTGGGCCCACCGGATCTTGTGGCCCAACCGGGAATACCGACCAGACCTGGACATCCTGGTCGCGGGATGCGGCACCTTCCAAGCCGCGGTTCTGGCCTACATGAACCGCGGCGCCAAAGTCATCGCGATCGACGTCAGCCGGTCCGCGCTCGATCACCATCAACAGCTCAAAGACAAGCACCGCCTGGCCAACCTGGAACTGCATCTGCTTCCGATCGAAGGGGTGTCGGCGCTCTCGCGCGACTTCGACCTCATCGTTTCCAGCGGGGTCCTGCACCACATGGCCGACCCGCTGGCCGGCTTGACGGCGCTCGGCCAATGCCTGCGCCCGGACGGGGCACTGGGTGTCATGCTCTATGCGAAGTACGGCCGGATCGGCGTCGACATGCTCGAATCGGCGTTTCGCGACCTCGGGCTATCGCAGGACCCGGCGTCGGTGCAACTGGTCGTCCAGGCGATCGCGGCGCTACCGGCCGACCACCCGGTCCGCTCCTACCTGCAGGCTGCGAATGACCTGATGTCCGAGGGCGCGCTCGTGGACACCTTCTTGCATGCGCGCCAACGCAGCTACACCGTCGACGAATGCTTGGACTTGGTCAATGCGGCCGGACTGGCTTTCCAGGGCTGGGTGCGCAACGCGCCGTATTACCCGCACGACTTCGTCGCGCCGGCGAGCGAGTTCCAGACCCTCGTCAACCAGCTGCCCGCCACCAAACTGTGGTCGGTGATGGAGCGGCTGCAGCCGGCGAACGCCACCCACTTCTTCGTCGCCTGCCGCCCCGAACGCCCGAAACAGGATTATGCGATCGACTTCTCGGGGGCGGCTTGCCTTGACTATGTCCCGCTACTGCGCGCCGCCTGCCTGTTGTCCGGCGACACAATCCACTTGCCCGGGGCGACGCTGAAGCTCAACCCGGCGCAGCTGCCCTTCGTCCAGCACATCGACGGTCGTCGCACGATCGCAGAGATCGTCGACTGCGTGGTGCGGCGCGACGATCTCAGCCCCGACGACGGGGAGCGCGTGCGGCAATTCGGGGTGACCCTGTTCCGCTCGCTGTGGCGTCTCGACTTCGTGGCGATGGCGCTGAACACGACGCCCCCGCGGCAAAGCCACGCCCGATAGCGCTGCGCCACAACATCTTTGACACTCATGCGCGCCGCCGCCTGCCGCCGTGTTCGGCCGCGGACCAATACTTTGGGCCAGGCGCCGACGGCGCCGCAGACCGCCACTCATACACTGACCCAGCATGGGCATGCTGTTCGGCCTCGCGCCGTGGATCGTGTATTGGGTACTCGTCGGTAACGTCCCGTTCGCCGCGGCCGTGCTGGTCGCGCTGGCGATCGCCGCCGCCAGCCTAGGCGTGGGCGGCGTGCTGGGCAGGAAGTGGCAGTTCTTTGATTTCGCTTCCGTGGCAGTGCTTTTGATTCTCGCCGTCCTGGCCTTTACGCTCAGCGATTCGTTCCTGGAGCGGTGGATCCTGCCGCTGAGCAACGCCGGGATCTTCCTGGTGACGCTGACCGGGGTGCTGGTCGGCAAGCCCTTCGTGGCCGAGTTCGCCGCAACCGAACAAGCCCCCGACGTCGTCAAAACCGAGTTGTTCGGCCGGATCGTCAAGATGCTCAGTTGGCTGTGGGTCGCGACGTTCGCCGGGATGACGGTGTCGTCGGTGATCCCCTCGATCGTGGAAGGCCCCGCCGGCCCGTCCGGGACCACCGCCGCCTTGATGCTGGACACCAAGACCCCGCTGTTGTTTCTCTGCTACTGGATCATTCCCTTTGGGCTGCTGGGACTGGCGGCGGTGACTTCCCGATTGCTGCCCGACCGGATGTTGGTCGGGATCGACGACGTCGCGCGGGAAACCTCGTTCGTTGCCTACGACGAAGCCACCATCGATGAGCTCTACTTCCTGGCTCAGGAACACGCCAATCGTGAGGTAGGCCCGGGCAAGGAGGCCTATGCAGTCAAGGTCGGCGGGATGGGAACCCCATTGACCGGCGACGAGTCGCGAAAGTCGTGGCCCTCGACCTACAAGGTGCGCGAAAAGCGGCGCTGAACCGCACGGCGGTTGGGCTACGTTGGTTCTCGGCGGAGCGCCCACGGACCTGCGGCAGCGCGCCGCATCCGGGTGGGGCACGGGAGCGGAGACAAGGAGTCGTGATGAACGGACCCGGCGCGGACGCCATCCGCGCAGAAACCATCACCATCACCGGCCACGGCGGCGACGACATCGAGGCATACCAAGCCGTGCCGCTCGCGCAGGGCTCCCGGGGCGGCGTGGTGTGGATCCACCACATGCCCGGCTACGACCGGGAAACCAAGGAGTTCGTCCGCCGGCTCGCCGTCAGCGGCTACAACGCCGTGGCGCCGAACCTGTATTCACGGGAGGCCCCGGGTGCCGCGCCCGATGACGCGGCCGCCGCGGCGCGGGCCGCGGGCGGGGTGCCCGACGAACGATTAGTGGGCGATGTCGCGGGCGCGATCGAACACCTGCGCACGTCGTCCGGCGCCAACGGCAAGTTCGGTGTCATCGGACACTGCTCGGGCGGACGGCACGCCTTCCTGGCGGCCTGCTCGCTGGCGTTCGATGCGGCCGTCGACTGTTACGGCGCCTTCATCGTCGAGGATCCCCCCGAGGGCATGCCCAAGGCCATGAAGCCGATCCTCGACCTCGCCCCTCATCTCAGCTGTCCGCTGCTGGGCCTGTTCGGGCTCGACGACCGGTTTCCGGCCCCCGCCGCGGTGGCCACCCTGGACACCGAGCTCAACAAGCTGAACAAGCCGCACGAGTTCCACTCCTACGAAGGCGCGGGTCATTCCTTCTTCTCGGTCGACCGGCCGGCGTACCGACCGGAGGCCGCGGTCGACGGCTGGCAGCGCATCGACGAATTCTTCGCCACCTACCTGAAGGGTTAGGCACCGCCCATGTGCACCTATCTCACCGAACATGTTCAGATCGACGGCAGCGGCAAGGGCGCGACGGGATGGTTTGGCGCCAACCGCGCGACGGTGTATGTGGATCATCCCGTCCATGCGCCCTACGGCCACACCGTCAACATCGACGTGATCAATCCGCAGCTCGGACCGTCGGCGCGGGTGGCCCTGGAATTGACCGAGGAGAGCGCGCTCGCCCTGGCCGACGCCATCCGCAGGGCCATCGGCCACGCACCGGCCGGACTGGCCTCCAAGGATCAGTAGGGCAGCGATGACCGCCGAAGCCGACTACCCGCAGATGGCCGCCGCGCGGGGCAGGATCGAACCCGCACCGCGCCGCGTGCGTGGCTATCTCGGCGATGCGCTGGTCTTTGACACCACCGCCGCCAGGTACGTGTGGGAAGTCCCGTATTACCCGCAGTACTACATTCCGCTCGATGACGTCCGAACCGAGTACCTGCACGACGAAAACCATTCCCAGAAGGTTCAATTCGGCCCCTCACGGCTGTACTCCCTGGTGGGCTCCGGTCAGACGCACGAAGCCGCCGCGCGGGTATTCGACGCGGACGGCGACGGCCCGCTGGCCGGTACCGTGCGGTTCGAGTGGAATCCGTTGCGCTGGTTCGAAGAAGACGAGCCGATCTATGGTCACCCGCGCAACCCCTATTCGCGCGTCGACGCCCTGCGTTCGCACCGGCACGTCCGAGTCGAAGTCGACGGAATCACCTTGGCCGACACCACTTCTCCGGTATTACTATTTGAAACAGGTTTGCCGACAAGGTATTACATCGATCCGACGGATGTCGCCTTTGAACACCTGGAACCCAGCGCGACACAGACGTTGTGTCCCTACAAGGGAGTGACGTCAGGCTATTGGTCGGTGCGGGTGGGTCCCCCTGGTGCGCAAGTCTTGCGCGAGGACCTGGCGTGGACCTATTACTATCCGCTCCCGGCGGTCGGACAGATCGCGGGTCTCATCGCGTTTTACAACGAGAAGCTCGACATCGCCGTCGACGGGGTGAGGCTGACCCGGCCGCAGACGCAGTTCAGCTAGCCTCGGGACCGTGTGATCTATCCCTCGTCGCCCCCTCAAGCTGAGAATTTCTTACTTCCGTGTCGACAGCGCCCTCACGTGGGCTGTTAGCGGCACAACCGAAATCCGCCGGAAGGGCGTTTGCGTTACTTTCGCTACGGGTAAGCGACTGCGATACAGCGTGATTGGAAGTCTGAGCAGAACCTGAGTGCGCAAAGTGACGTAGCTAACGTCGAGCACTGTGAACTGCGGTGGGGCGATTTTCGGCCAGTAGACTACCGAAAACCAGTCTCGTGAGCGCCTTTCGGTGCTGAAAGCCGGTTTATCCGGAGGCCAACCGTCCCACACGTATCGGCGGCTTCGCCACTTGACGACTACAGCCGACAACCACAGCAAAGGCGGTGCCAGCGTGAACGATGTGAACGGCCCTACGGCCGCGCACGACGATCGAGACGGCCGAGTGTTCGAGCTCGACACCACCTCGGTGGTGCGGGTGCCGTTGCACAACGGTCCGATCAGCGATATCGACATCAGCCCGGACGGCCGCCGGCTGGTCGTAGCGAATTACGGCCGCGACCTGGTCTCGGTCGTCGACGCGAACACGTGTCGTGTCTCGAGCACCGTCACCGGGCTGGCCGAACCGTGCGCGGTCGCCATGAGCGGTGCGGACTCCCACTATGCCTATGTCAGCACAGCGACCGCGGGCTACGACGCCATCGAAGTCATCGACGTCGTCACGAATTGGCGCATCGCCACCCACCAGCTCGCGAACAGCGTGAGCGACTTCGCGGTGAGTCCGAACGGCAAGTACCTGTACGCGAGCCGGAATGCGGTTCGCGGCGCCGACGTGACGGTGCTGGACACCACCACCGGTGAGCTCGAGGTCATCGATCTGGCGACGGCGCCGGGCGCCACCACCGCGTGCGTGCGCATCAGCGCCGACGGACGGCGACTGTACGTCGGCATGAACGCCGCGACCGGCGGCAGTCTTGTCATCGTTGACGCCCGGACGCGGTCCGATAATCGCCGGGTCGGCGGGCGGTCGCGCATCGTGGGCGTCGTTGATATCGGCCTGCCCATCCGCGATATGGCGCTGAGCACCGACGGCGGCACGGCGTACGTGGCGAGTTGCGATCCGGTCGCGGGCGCGGTGCTCGACGTGGTCGACACCCGCGTCAACAAGATCGTCGGGACTCACAAGGTCCCGGAGGTCACCGGCCCGCTCACGCGGATGACGCTCAGTCGCGACGCCACGCGGGCCTACCTGGTCAGTGACGATCGCATCACGGTGTTGAGCACCCACCAGCAGGAGGTGGTCGGCGAGGTCAAGGTGTCCAAGCACCCGTCTTGCGTGGTGGAGAGCCTCGACGGCCGCCATCTCTACGTCGCCGACTACTCCGGTGATCTCACCGCGGCGCGAATCGCCTCGACGGCACCAACGCTGACCTACGGCGGCGCGAGTGACCGGCATCCGACGGTCGCCGGTTGGCTGCCCGAGCTCCCGGAGTGGGACTCGGTCCTGGCCTAGCCGCCGCAGGAGGGCGCCCAGTGAATCGTGGGCGTTCAGTGTGAGTCTTGGGCGGCAAATGTCGGCGCGTCGTCACCCGACGTTCACACGCGAAGCCCAGGATGCACACTCGATGAACGTGCCGATCCCCAAAGTGGCCCCCGGCGGCGCCAAAGCCGCCCCGGCCGAACGGGATCCACGCAAATAACCACCAGTCTGCCCAGGTGCTGACACTCTCGCCGATTTCAGGCTTAGGGTGGAGGCGGCCGACGGCACATGTGGTGCTGCGCCGAGATTAAGGCGGTGGATTAGTGGACGGCACGATGCAGGACTTTCCGTTGACCATCACCGCGATCATGCGTCACGGTTGCACGGTGCACGGAGCACGGACCGTCACGACGGCCACCGAAGACGGCTTCCGGCGCATGACCTACCGAGAACTGGGCCAGCAGGCCGCACAACTGGCGAATGGCTTGCGCCGGCTCGGCGTCACGGGTGATCAGCGGGTAGGCACGTTCATGTGGAACAACGCCGAGCACCTCACCGCCTACCTTGCGTTGCCATCGATGGGTGCCGTCCTGCATACCCTCAACATCCGGTTGTTCCCCGAGCAGATCGCCTTCGTCGCCAACGAGGCCGAAGACCAGGTGGTGCTCGTCGACGCCTCACTGGTCAAATTGCTCGCACCCGTGCTGCCCGAGCTCAAGACCGTGCACACCGTGATCGTGGTCGGTGACGACGCCGAGCCGCTGCAGGGATCGGGTAAGACCGTGCTGCGCTACGCCGACCTCCTCGACGGCGAGCCCACCGACTTCGACTGGCCACACATCGACGAGAACTCCGCGGCCGCGATGTGCTACACCAGTGGCACCACCGGTAACCCGAAAGGCGTTGTCTACAGCCACCGTTCGAGCTATCTCCACACCATGGCCGCGTGTACCACCAACGGTATCGGCGTCGGATCCAGCGACAGCGTGCTGCCAATCGTGCCGATGTTCCACGCCAATGCCTGGGGGCTGCCATACGCGGCGCTGATGGCCGGCGCGGACTTGGTGTTGCCCGATTGCCACCTCGATCCTCCGTCACTGGTCCGAATGATCGAGGACTTGAAGCCCACCGTGACCGGCGCGGTGCCGACCATCTGGAACGGCGTCCTGCATCACCTCGAGGATGACCCCGACCACGACATGTCCTCGCTGCGGTTGGTGGTCTGCGGCGGCTCGGCCGTCCCGATATCGCTGATGCGCACCTTCGAGGAAAAACACGACGTACAGATCCGGCAGCTGTGGGGTATGACGGAGACGTCGCCGCTGGCGACCATGGCGTGGCCCCCGCCGGGTACTCCTGAGGACCAGCACTGGGCATTCCGCGGGACGCAGGGCCAGCCGGTCTGCGGGGTCGAGATGCGCATTGTCGACGACGAGGGGCAGGTGCTGCCCAACGACGGCAACGCGGTGGGTGAGGTCGAGGTTCGCGGACCGTGGATCGCCGGCTCGTACTTCCTGGGCCGCGACGAATCGAAGTTCGACTCCGGCTGGTTACGGACCGGCGATGTGGGCCGCATCGACGAGCGAGGATTCGTCACCCTGACCGACCGCGCCAAGGACGTCATCAAATCCGGTGGGGAATGGATCTCCTCGGTCGAGTTGGAGAACCTCTTAATCGGCCACCCGGAGGTGATCGAGGCAGCGGTCGTCGGCGTTCCCGACGAGCGCTGGGAGGAACGTCCGCTGGCGGTCATCGTGCCCAAGCATTCGTCGGTGAGCGCCGAGGACCTGCGAAAATTCCTCGCGGACAAGGTGGTTCGGTGGTGGCTACCCGAACGGTGGACCTTCATCGACGAGATTCCGCGCACCAGCGTGGGCAAGTACGACAAGAAGGCCATCCGGGCGCGGTATGGCCAGCACGGCTACTGGGTGGTCGAAGCCCGGGACTGACCGAGGCAACTGGCGTGCAGAGCTGAGAGGCGTTAGAGCAGTGGCTGATTCACTCGTGGTCGATCAATCCGTCATCACCCCGGTCGAGGTCCAGGACGCATTTCACCGGACGATGCCGATCCCGCTCCCTACGCTCTTTCACCGCCGGTACGGACCGTTCCCGCCGATCAGCGAAGTGCGCGAGCAGACCGGCGCCTGGGACGCGGCGGGCCAAACCCGCGTCGTGCACCTGGCTGGCGGTGCCAGCATGCGCGAGGAACTGACCAGCGTCGACCCGCCACGGTCCTTCGGCTACCGGCTCTCCGAAATCACCGGCCCGATGGCCTTGTTGGTCGACCACATCATCGGCGAATGGATCTTCGTCCCGGCCGAGGGCGGTACCGAGATCACCTGGCGCTGGGACATCCGCCCGCGCTCGGCCCTTTCGGGTTGGACGCTGCCGCTGCTGGGCAGGATGTGGAAGGGCTACGCGCGCCGGGCGCTGCGTGACCTGTCGGCCCTGCTGACGGCCTGATCCTCGACCGCTAGCGTAAAACGCCATGTGCCGCCTGTTTGGCCTGCACGCCGGGACGCACGCGTGCACCGCGACCTTCTGGCTGCTGGATGCGCCGGACAGCCTGGCCGAACAAAGTAGAAGAAATCCGGACGGCACCGGCCTGGGTGTCTTCGACGAGCACGGCCAACCGCACCTGTACAAGGAGCCGATAGCGGCCTGGCAGGACGCTGAATTCGCGACCGAGGCGCACCGGATGACCGGCACGACCGTGATCGCACACGTCCGCTACGCGACCACCGGATCGCTCGACATCCGCAACACCCATCCGTTCATGCAGGACGGGCGGATCTTCGCGCACAACGGCGTGCTCGAGGGATTGGACGTCATCGACGAGCGGCTTTGTGAGGTCGGCACCGACCATCTGGTGTTGGGCGACACCGACTCCGAGCGGGTCTTCGCGTTGATCACCGCCTCGATCCGGGCGCGCGACGGCGACATCACGGCCGGCCTCGTCGACGCCATGCGGTGGCTCGCCGAGCACGCTCCGATCTATGCGGTGAACGTGCTGCTGAGCACCGCCACAGACATGTGGGCGCTGCGATACCCGGAAACCCATCAGCTCTATATTTTGGATCGATCCGACGATGCCGCTTCGCGCGACCCCGAATTCGACTTGTGCACCAAGCGGATTCACGTCCGGTCTGAGCATCTGTGTGAGCGGCCCTCCGTGGTGTTCGCCACTGAGGTGATGGACGACGAGCCACGCTGGCGGCTGCTGCCGGCGGGTGAACTCTTCCATGTCGATGCAGATCTGCGAATCCACCGCAGCATGATCCTGCCAGACCCGCCCAAACATCTCCTGCGTCGCGAGGACCTGAGCTCGCCGGTGGAGGAGTCGCAGCACGCCCTGCCGAACACCCGGCAACTGGCCTGACACCGTTTGGCAGAGTTAACGAGTGTGACAACCAAACGCGCCCTGGTGCTGGCCGGTGGTGGGATAGCGGGAATCGCCTGGGAGACAGGTGTTCTGCGTGGCATCGCCGACAGGTCGCCGGAGGTGGCCCGGCTGTTGGCCGAGTCCGACGTGCTGGTCGGGACCTCGGCGGGCTCGGCCGTCGCCGCGCAGCTGAGCAGCGGGCACACCCTGGACGAGCTGTTCGACCGGCAAGTCGCCGAGTCGTCGGCCGAGATCGATTCCGGGGTCGACGTCGAGACCATCACCGAACTGTTCCTGACTGCCCTGGCTGAGCCGTATGAAAAGACGCTGGACAAGACGCGCCAGCAGATACAGCGCATCGGTGCCGTGGCCCTTGCCACCAAGACCGTTCCCGCACCGGTGCGCCGCGACGTCATCGCGCGTCGCTTGCCGTCGCACCACTGGCCGGAACGGGACTTGCGGCTCACCGCGATCGACGTTCAAACCGGCGAACTGACCGTGCTCGACCGCGACTCCGGCGTCGACCTGGTAGATGCCGTCGCGGCCAGCTGCGCTGTGCCCGGGGCCTGGCCGCCGGTGACGATCGCGGGCCGCCACTACATGGACGGCGGGATCGCCAGCTCGGTCAACCTCGCGGTGGCCGCCGACTGCGCGACCGCGGTGGTGCTGGTGCCCTCAGGTGTCGATGCGCCGTCGCCGTTCGGTGCCGGGCCGGCCGCCGAGGTCTCCGCGTTTCCGGGCGCGGCGTTCGCCGTCTTCGCCGATGCCGATTCGCTGGCCGCCTTCGGTTCCAACCCGTTGAACCCCGGCTGTCGCATCCCGTCGGCCCTGGCGGGACGCGAGCAGGGCCGCCGCGAAGCCGCGGCCATCGCACGCTTCCTGGGACTGCGATAGTGCTTGGCGCCCAAGCGAATTCAGCGAGACTCAGCGCTCGATCGCCGGCGGGACATCGTGGTCATCCTCGACGTCCAGGGCGTCCAGCGCCTCGTCCGCCAACGCGCGCCCGGCCGCAATCACCTCCACCGCCCGGTGGAATTCCAGGGCCCGGCAGGTCGACCGCGGCACCTCGATATGCAGGTCGGGCGGGTACACGGCCAGCGTGTGGCGCGCCAGCGCTGCCTGGGCGATGTCGATGGTCCGGTTCATCACCTCGAAGCTGCCAACTTTCGGCACGTCGGCTCCCACAGCGGGTAGTTCGGCGGCGTCGTCAACGGCTTCGGGCTGCTCGTCTTCTGGGTTGTCCGACCAGCTGTCCGCGTCGCCGGGTGGCCCGCCCAGTCTGCTCAGCACCGCCCGCGCTGTCGGCCGATCGAGCAGCGAACGGGCCGCGGCTGTGTCGAGCAGCGCGGAGGTGCTGCGCACCATGCGGGTCAACCACTCGACGGTCGCCCCCGGCTCCGGTTCGCGGTTGGTGATCGCCTCGCTGCCGGACAGGCTCACCGCGATGGTCAGGTCGGCGTTGACCGCGGCCAGGGGCGCCATCGGCAACGGATCCAGGATGCCGCCGTCGGCGAGCAGCCGCCCGTCGACCGCGTGCGGGGCGATCACGCCGGGGATCGCGATCGACGCCCGGATCGCCTCGTCGAGGGGGCCGCGCTGAAACCACACCGACTTGCCCGCCAGCAGGTCGGTCGCGACCGCGGTGTAGGGGATGGGCAGGTCCTCGATCGCCACCGGGCCCAGGATGTCGCGCACCGCGTCCAAAATTTTGCCGGCCCGCATCACACCGGCTGCACTGATGGACGGGTCCAGCAGCCGCAAAATGGTGCGCTGGGTCAGTGACTTCGCCCACTCAGCGAACTCGTCGAGCCGCCCCGCCGCTTGCAACCCGCCGACCAGCGCGCCCATCGATGAACCGGAGATGCCGACGATGTCGTAGCCGCGCGACGCCAGGGCTTCTATCACCCCGATATGGGCGTAGCCGCGGGCGCCGCCGCTGCCGAGTGCGATCGCCACCCGCGTCGATTCTGATCGACGCGGAATCTCGTCAGGCACCCCTCTATTTTGCGCGAAGGAGTCCCCTCAGCGGGCGGCTCGGGCACTTTTTTCAGCCGTGATCGCAATTGCGCGGCGGCGCAATTCCGGGGTGGCGGCGCTAGCCGCATTCGTCGTTGGCGGCCGCCCGCGCGGCGACGATCACGGCGGCCTGCCGGGCCGGTGTCAGCATCGA
Source organism: Mycobacterium sp. E2479 (assembly GCF_001667925.1). Lineage (GTDB taxonomy): Bacteria > Actinomycetota > Actinomycetes > Mycobacteriales > Mycobacteriaceae > Mycobacterium. Next base: position 16,555 of record NZ_LZJR01000093.1, read on the forward strand.
CCAGGGGGCATTCCAGCTGCCCGCGGTTCCCGACGGCGACGCCTGCAGCATCGACAGATACGGCTCGAACAGGGACGCACTGGCCTTGGGTTGCGCCTCCATCCACTCGTGCGCGGCGTGACAGGCCTGGTAGTACTCCTCTTCGGTCGAATCCGCGGGCACGTCGACCCTGGTCGTCACGCCGGCGGGGGACAGCCCGACCGACCCCGGCGGCGCCGGCCCCGGGGCGTTGCGAATGCCGGATTGCCGTGCCGACGGAGACGACAGGGAAGCGCTGTGACCGCCGTGCGAGCACCCAATGACCGTCAGCACGACGGCCGCGGCAACAACCGCGCGCCATCGCCGGCACCGGTCACCGTTGACGCGCACGGTTTCAATGTATGCAACACTGGCGGCCGTGATGGAGCGCTTCGGATTTTACGAGTGTTGTCGGCCGTAACACGCCGCCGCTCGTCCCATCCGTTTTCGCTTGAAAGTTCCCACCGTGACTTTGCCCCTTGCCGGGCTCGCGCCCGTCGCCACCGCGGCTGCCCCTCGCCCGCGAACCCCCTCCGCCCCGTCCTCCGGTCCCACCCGGTTGCGAGTGCCCGATTTGCTCTATGCCACCGACCAGGCGGCCGACGACGTGCTCAGCGGGCGCTGCGACCACCTGCTGCCCGACGGCGGCATACCCGAGTCGCGGCGCTGGTTCACCCGCATCCACGGCGACGAGGAACTCGACGTCTGGCTGATCAGCTGGGTGCCCGGCCAGCCCACCGAACTGCACGACCACGGCGGGTCGCTGGGCGCATTGACGGTCATTTCCGGATCGCTGAACGAGTACCGCTGGGATGGTAAGGCGTTGCGACGCCGCCGACTCGACGCGGGCGATCAGGCCGGATTCCCGTTGGGCTGGGTGCATGACGTCGTCTGGGCACCGCGGCCGGTCACGGTGCCCGTTTCCCGGCCCGTCTCGGGAGCGCCCAGCGTCGGCGCCGCGCCGGTGCAGCCGACCCTGAGCGTGCACGCCTACTCGCCGCCCCTTTCCGCGATGTCCTACTACGGGATAACCGAGCGCAAGACGTTGCGCCGCGAACGCACCGAACTGACCGACCAGCCCGAAGGATCGTGATGAGCCGCATCGACGTCGTCTTGAGATCCGCCCGGCGCCGGTATCGCCGCCTGCCCGCCGTCGAAGTGCCCGACGCGCTGCGGCGCGGTGCGGTGTTGGTCGATATCCGGCCGCAGGCCCAGCGCCTTCGGGAGGGTGAGGTGCCCGGGGCGCTGGTGATCGAACGCAATGTGCTGGAGTGGCGCTGCGATCCCACCAGCGAGGCCAGGCTGCCAGAGGCCGTCGGCGATGACGTCGAATGGGTGATCCTGTGTTCGGAGGGCTACACGTCCAGCCTGGCGGCGGCCGCGCTGTTGGACATCGGCCTGCACCGCGCCACCGACGTCATCGGCGGCTATCACGCCCTGGCCGGCGCCGGCGTGCTGAGCGAGCTGGCCGGGGGCCGGGTCGATCCGGCGTTCGCGGACACCGGCGGCGCCGCCACCCACTGATCTAGGCCATGTCGCCGGAGTGCAGCAGCGGACGCAACTTCGCCGTCTTGTCGGGCGTCCAGCCGGGCGGAGGCAGCACGGCCGCCCAGCCGTCGGCGACGTTGGCGACGTAGCGGTGGCCATGGCCGTCGGGCACGTCCACCGCCACGGCCATGTCGGCCGAAACCTGCAGGAAGGTGACGACCGGAATCCAACGCGTCTGGCGCAGCACGTCATAGCCGCGCGGTTCGCTCAGCCAGTCGGGCTTGCTGAACAACAGGTCCGGCGTCCACCACGCGATCGGATCCGAAGCGTGCTGTAGATAGACCACCCGCGGGTGATCCCACGGCGCGTTGGGGCGCGTCAAATCCTTTGCGCGCGCGACGAATCGGACATACCGACCGTCCTGGTAGATCGGTAACCACTCCGGCGACCCGCTGTCACGGGTCGACGTCAGGTCGGTCCAGATGGTGTTTTTGAAGGTCGGGCCGCTGAACAACGCCCCGTCGGTGCGCGCCAGCACATTGTTCAAACTCAAGAACGGCGCTTCGCCCCCGAACGATCCGAGGCTCTCCCCGAACACGACGAGCTTGGGCCGCTGCGCCTCGGGCATCTGGCGGATCAGCTTGTCGACGGCCTCGAAGAGCGCCTGTCCGGCGTGCCGGGCGTTCTCCTTGTCCACCAGGAACGACAGCCAGCTCGGCAGGAACGAATACTGCATGCTCACGATCGCGGTGTTGCCGTTGTACATGTACTCCAGCGCCGAGGCTTCCGCCTCGTTGATCCAGCCGGTGCCGGTGGTGGTGCCCACCGCGACGACGGCGCGCTGCAACCCGCCGGTGCGCTGCAGTTCCCGGGCCGCCAGCTCCGCGGCCGCCGTGATGCCCTTCGACGAGTCCAGCCCGGCGTAGGCCCGGATCGGCTCGATGGCCGGGGCACCGTTGAACGAGGCGAGTTGCTCCAGGGTCGGACCGCCCTCGACGAAGATGCGCCCTTGGTGGCCAAGGGATTCCCACGACACCAGCGACTCGGGGCCACCGGAGCGCAGCGGGGTCTTCGGCGCCGCGCTATCGGGGCTCATCTCGTTGTTGGCCGAGGCGAAGGTGTCGTTCATGGTGCGCATGGCGAACTTGAGCACGACACCGTTGAGGACGGCGACGGTCATGACCACAAGCGTGACCACCACGATGGTTGCCGAAAGCCGGAACGGGACGAACCGGTCCACCTGACCGACCAGGAAGCGGACCAGCCAGCGGATGAATTGGCCGGTTTCGACCACGGTGAACAGCACCACCAGCGACAAGACCCCCGACAGCGGATAGTCATACCAATTCAAATGTGCGACGCCCATCAGGTCGCGCACGTCGTCTTGCCACACGTGGAACCAGATCGCCATGAGCACCTGTCCGACCACGGCGATCGGGATCAGCACCTTCCATGCCCAGCGTGGCGGGGGCGGGCTGTGATCCTTTTCGCGCATGAACCGCACCAGCCAGACCGAAAAGACGCCCAGCCCATAGCCGATGGCGCCGGAGAGCCCGCTGACCAACCCCTGGAACGATGGGCCGCGCGGCAGCAGCGAGGGAGTCAGCGAAAGCCAGATGAAGATAAGGCCGACCGTGGTTCCGGTGAACGTGTAATGCCGTACCCACCAAGGCTTTTCGGTCCAGGGCAGGGTGGGACCCACGCGGCCGGTCCGTGGTGCGGTTGCCGGTTGCGGCGAACCGCCCGACTCGGCCTCCTCGACGCCCCCCGCCGGAGGTTGATCCGTCTCGGTGGGTGTCGCGGAAATCGGTTCGCTCATGCAAGCGTCCTAGCGGTGGATGAAGTTCGGCGGGCGCTTCTCGACGAAGGCCGCCATCCCTTCGGACTGATCCTCGGTCGCGAAGGTCGAGTGAAATAGCCTGCGCTCGTACAGAAGTCCCTCGGTCAGGGTGGACTCGAACGCGCGGTTGACGGCCTCTTTGGCCATCCTGGCCGCCGAGCGCGACATCTGCGAAATGGTGGTCGCTACGGCCTTGGCCTCGGTCAGCAGGTCGTCGGCCGGCACCACTCGAGAGACCAGACCGCTTCGTTCGGCTTCCTCGGCGCCGATGGTTCGCCCGGTCAGGATGAGGTCCATGGCCTTGGCCTTACCGATGGCGCGGGTCAGCCGCTGGGAGCCGCCCATGCCGGGCAGCACACCGAGTTTGATCTCGGGCTGGCCGAATTTCGCTGTGTCGGCGGCGATCAGCACATCGCACATCATGGCGAGCTCGCAGCCGCCACCCAGTGCGTGCCCGGCCACTGCGGCGATCGTCGGGGTGCGAACCGCGGCGAGCTTGCTCCACGGGGCGAAGAAGTCGGCGCCGAAGGCGTCGGCGAAGGTCAGCTCCGCCATCTCCTTGATGTCGGCGCCGGCGGCGAACGCCTTGGCCGAGCCGGTGATGATGATCGCCCCTATGCCGGGATTGTCATCGAACTCCGCTGCCGCGCGGGTGACTTCGTTCATCACCTGAGTGTTCAGGGCGTTGAGGGCCTTCGGCCGGTTCAGCGTGATGATGCCGACACGCTCTTCGCGCTCGACGAGGATGGTCTCGTAATCCGTGTCTGTCATCCGAACCGCCCTTCTAGAAACTCAAGTCGTCGTCAACCGGGGTGAAATACGCCTCGACGTCGGCCCTCGTGACCGCGGACAACTGGGCCGGTGACCACTTCGGATTGCGATCTTTGTCGATCAGCTGCGCGCGGATGCCCTCCACCAGATCGTGCGAGCGCAACGACGCCGAAGACACCCGATAGTCCTGCACCAGAACGTCTTTCAGTGTGTCGAGTTTGGCCGCGCGCCGCACTGCCTCCAGGGCCACCGACAGCGCGATCGGGGAGCGGGTGGCGATCAGGTTCGCGGCATCGTTGGCCGGGCCGGCGTCGTGCCCGCGCAACGCGGCGACGATCTCCTCGACGGTGTCACCGGCGAAGCATTCGTCGATCCACTCGCGTTGCGCGGCAAGCTCGCTGGGCGGCGGTTCAACGGCGTACTTGGCGAGCGCCCTGTCGACGCCGTCGGTGACCACCGCGCGGCGGAACGCCTCGACGTCCCCGTGCGGTACGTAGTGGTCGGCAAAACCCATGGCGATGGCGTCGGCTCCGGAGAACGGCGCCCCGGTCAACGCGGCATGCAGACCCAGTCCGCCGGGAGCCCGAGAAAGCAGATAGACGCCGCCGACGTCGGGGATGAATCCGATGCCGACCTCGGGCATGGCGATCTTGGAGGTATCGGTGACGACCCGGGTGTTCGCGTGCGCGCTGACTCCGACGCCACCACCCATCACGATGCCGTCCATCAGCGCCACGTACGGCTTGGGGAACTCGGCGATCTGCGCGTTGAGCAGATACTCGTCGCGCCAGAAGCGGCGGGCCTCGACCCCGTCCTTGCGCGCGCTGTGGTAGATCGAGACCACGTCGCCGCCGGCGCACAGCCCGCGTTCGCCGGCGCCGGAGAGCACGACCGAGCCCACCGCGTCGTCGTCCGCCCAGCCGGCGAGGATGGCGGTCAGCGCGTCAACCATCTGCTGATTCAGCGAATTGATGGCCTTGGGCCGGTTGAGCGTGATCAAGCCGACGTTTCCCTCGACTTCGGTCAGAACCTCATCGGATTCCTCGCTCACGCCCTCGCCTCCCATCGCCGGTCCGGCCCCGAGGAAGAAATCTAGATCGTCACGACCGGCGCGGCACCCGCGGGTAAGGGTTATCTTTGACGCGACGACAACGGCGAAGGCTGTATGCACCCGGAAAACGCCCAGGTCCGCTGGGAACCTCGGTGTAACGCCGATCGTTGAGATTGTGTTCGCACAGCTCGAAGCCGATTAGAGAGGATCCGACGGTGCGGGAAACAAGCAACCCGGTATTTCGTTCGCTGCCGAAGCAGAGGGGCGGATACGCGCAATTCGGCACTGGCGCGCCCCCGATGCAGGGCTATGGGGCCGACCCGTACGCGGCTCCCTACCAGGCCCCGTATCAGGAGGCCAAAGCTTCGCGCCCGCTGACCATCGACGACGTCGTCACCAAGACCGGCATCACGCTGGCCGTGCTGGCGATCTCCGCCGTGGTCTCCTACTTCCTGGTGGCCCGCGATGTGGCGCTGGCCATGCCGCTGGCCCTGGTCGGTGGCCTGGGCGGCCTGGCTCTTGTGCTGGTCGCCACCTTCGGCCGTAAGCAGGACAACCCGGGCATCGTGTTGAGCTACGCCGTGCTCGAGGGCATGGTACTGGGCGCCATCTCTTTCGTCTTCGCCAACTTCTCGGTGTCGAACGCCAACGCCGGGGCGCTGATCGGTGAGGCGGTGCTGGGCACCTTCGGGGTGTTCTTCGGCATGCTCGTCGTCTACAAGACTGGGGCCATCCGGGTGACGCCCAAGTTCACCCGCATGCTGGTCGCCGCGATGTTCGGCGTGCTGGCGCTGATGCTCGGCAACTTCGTGTTGGCGATGTTCCACGTCAACGGCGGCACCGGCCTGGGTCTGCGTAGCGGCGGCACGGTGGCGATCATCTTCTCGCTGGTGTGCATCGGGATCGCCGCGTTCAGCTTCCTGATCGACTTCGATGCGGCCGACCAGATGGTCCGCGCCGGCGCGCCGGAGAAGGCGGCTTGGGGCATCGCGCTGGGCCTGACCGTGACGCTGGTATGGCTGTACATCGAGATCCTGCGTCTGCTGAGTTATCTGCAGAACGACTAGCTCTGCCACAGAGAAAAACCGGCACGCTCATTGCGTGCCGGTTTTTCGTGTCTTCGGTAAGGCCGCATGAGTGTGAGCTGGCGGCGTCGGGTGTGAAACTGCGGCGTGCACGTGCGGCGTGTCGACGCCAACGCTTCACACCCGGCGCCAACGCTTCACACCCGGCGCCAACGCTTCACACCCGGCGCCAACGCTTCACACCCGGCGCGCGGCTAGCTCAGCCGCTCGATCACCATCGCCATGCCCTGGCCGCCGCCGACGCACATGGTCTCCAGACCGAGCGTCTTGTCGTGCGTCTGCAGGTTATTGAGCAGCGTGGTGGCGATGCGTGCACCGGTCATACCGAACGGATGTCCCAGCGCGATCGCACCGCCGGACACGTTCAGCTTGTCCTCGTCGATGCCCAGCTCGCGTGCCGAACCCAGCACCTGGACGGCGAACGCCTCGTTGATCTCGAACAGGTCGATATCGCTGACCGACAGCTTGGCGCGCGCCAGCGCCTTCTTGGTCGCCTCGATCGGGCCGAGACCCATGATCTCCGGTGACAGGCCGCTGACCCCGGTGGACACGATGCGCGCCAGCGGGGTCAGGCCCAGTTCCTTGGCCTTCGTGTCGCTGGTGATCACCACCGCGGCGGCCCCGTCGTTGAGCGGGCACGCGTTGCCCGCGGTCACCGTGCCGTTGGGCCGGAACACCGGCTTGAGCTGGCTGATCTTCTCGTAGGTGGTGCCGGGACGCGGACCGTCGTCGGTGCTCACGGTGGTGCCGTCGGGCAAGGTCACCGGCGTGATCTCGCGCTCGAAGAACCCGCTCTTGATCGCTTCCTCGGCGCGATTCTGGCTGCGCACCCCCCAGTGATCCTGGTCTTCGCGGCTGATGCCGGTCAGCAACGCCACGTTTTCGGCCGTCTGCCCCATGGCGATGTAGACGTCGGGGAGGTTGTCGTCCGCGCGGGGATCGTGCCACTCCTCGGCGCCTTCGGCCGCGGCCGCTGACCGCTCCTGGGCCTCGTCGAACAGCGGGTTCTTGGTGTCCGGCCAAGAGTCTGCGCTGCCCTTGGCGAACCGGGAGACGGTTTCCACACCCGCCGAGATGAAGGCGTCGCCCTCGCCGGCCTTGATCGCGTGGAACGCCATCCGTGAGGTCTGCAGCGACGACGAGCAATACCGGTTGACGGTGGTGCCCGGGAGGAAGTCGAAGCCGAGTTCGACGGCGACGACCCGCGCCAGATTGAATCCGGACTCCCCGCCCGGCTGGCCACAGCCCAGCATTAGGTCGTCGATCTGATGCGGGTTCAGGGCGGGCACCTTGTCGAGGGCGGCCCGCACGATCTGCACGGTCAGGTCGTCGGGACGCATGTTGACCAGCGACCCCTTCATCGCGCGGCCGATCGGCGAGCGAGCAGTTGAGACGATGACGGCTTCAGGCATGGTGGTTCCCTTCAGATCCCTGCAAATCCCACAGACGGGGCTGGCTCGCTTCACGGTCGGGCGGTAGGTCCACCCCGACGGGCGAGAACAAATCTAGTCGCTGCCGACCTCGGGGCACGAAGACGGGGCAGGTCCGGGCACCGGGCGCCGCCACAGCAGCGACATCACGCTGGTGCGGGTGTGCTGCCGACCGAGCACCGGTGCCGCCGCGGGCACTGTCGAACTAAGCGGCGGCCGCTCCACCTTTTCGCCCAGCGCATCGCAGAGGGCGAGCAGCAGCGCGTCGGCCGCGAGCGCGTAGGCGGGCGCTGCGGGGTGGAAGCCGTCGGCGGAGAACATCGCTTCGGGGGTGGCGCGGAATTGCGGCGCCATCAGCTGTGCCAACGGCACCGGCACACCGCCGGCCGATCGAACCGTCGCGGTCTGGGCACGGGCAAGCTGCAGGCAGCGCTCGTGCGCCAGCGACCGCAACGGCTGCGGAATCGCGCTGATGAACCCGAGGTCCGGGCAAGTGCCGACGATCACCACGGCGCCGCGGGCGCGCAACTTGCGGACGGTCGACCCCAGCCGCTGCGCCGACTGGGTGATGCCGTTGAGGGCGGTCACGTCGTTGGCGCCGACCATGATCACCGCCAGGTCCGGCGGCGGGCCGGCGACGAACATCGCGTCGACCTGACCGCACACGCCCTTGGAGGTGGCGCCCACGATCGCCTTGGTGCTCAACCGGATTCGCTTTCCGGTCTGCTCGGCCAGGCCCCGGGCGATCCGTACCCCGGGCACTTCGTCGGCGCTCATGCAGCCGTATCCGGCGGCGGTCGAGTCACCGAAGATCATCAGGTGCTGGTCGACTGCCATGCCGCGGCGCCACCGTTCCACCGGGCCGCCGCCGGGCGCGTACACGCCGTCAGCGCGGGGCGGGATGTCCCATGACTTGGGAATGATCGTGCGCGCGTGGGTGGCCTGGCCGACCAACAGACTGCGTGCCCCCAGGTAGGCGGTTCCTGTCGAGGCCAGCGCGCCTGCTGTGGCCAGAGCGATCGCCGAACGACGTGGCACACGCATGGTCACGCCGTCAAGTTTAGTGCGACTTAAGAGTTTGCGCGGACGGCTGGAAAACGAACTGATCACGGTGCGAAGCAAAACTGGTATCAAATCAGCTATTTCATACGTTGCACTAAGCAACGCCTGTCAAGCTGATGGCAAGGGGTTGGCTGAGCGCTCTGGCAAACCGCTGAAGCAGACGCTTGGTCTCCTCGCCACATGCTGTATCGCACTACAAAGGCGTAGGAAGTGTTGAGCATGACCGCAGCTAGTAGGGAATCGGGGTTATCGGCAAATACCGTTCGGCCCCATGACGTCCTCAGAGCGCGTCGAGCCCAGACGCGCAAATTCGCGATCAGCGACGGAGCCCCGGTCGAGGTTCTGGAATCCGGGCCCAGCGTCGCCGCGCGCCTGGCGAACCTCACCTCGCGGCTGACCATCCGGCCGATCCTGTCCGTGGGCAGTCACGTACCCAACCTGCCATGGCCCTGGGGTCTCATCGATCTGACGGCCCGGCTGCTGATCCCGGCTTCGGCCACCGTCCGCGAGACGGTAAACCTGCCCAATGCGTCGGCGCAGCTGGTACGCGCGCCCGGGGTGCTGCCGGCCGACGGCACGCGCCGCGTGATCGTCTACCTCCACGGCGGCGCATTCCTGACTTGTGGGGCGAACTCCCACGGCCGGATCGTTGAAGCCCTCTCCAAGTTCGCCGACTCGCCCATCCTGGTGGTCAATTACCGTCTGCTGCCGAAGAATTCGGTCGGGATGGCGCTCGACGACTGCCACGACGCATACCGGTGGCTGCGGCGGCGCGGATACGAACCCGACCAGATCGTGCTGGCCGGTGACTCCGCGGGCGGCTACCTGGCGCTCACCTTGGCCCAACGCCTGCAGGAGGAGGGTGAGGATCCCGCCGCGCTGGTGGCGATCTCGCCCCTGCTGCAGCTGGCCAAAGAACCCAAGCAGGCTCACCCCAACATCGAGACGGATGCGATGTTCACGGCCGGGGCGTTCGACGCGCTCGCCGAACTGGTGGCCAGCGCGGCCAAGAAGAACATCGTCGCAGGGAAGCCCGAAGAGATTTACGAACCGCTGGATCACATCAAGCCGGGGCTGCCGCGCACGTTGATCCATGTGTCGGGCTCGGAGGTGCTGTTGCACGACGCGCGGCTGGCGGCGAGCAAGCTGGCCGCGGTGGGCGTGCCGGCCGAGGTGCGGGTATGGCCCGGACAGATCCATGACTTCCAGCTGGCCGCGCCGATGGTGCCCGAGGCCGTGCGCTCGCTGCGGCAGATCGGCGACTACATCCGCGAGGCGACGGAGTAGGCGCGCAAACTCCTGAGTAGTTGTGCGCCGCGCAAAACCGCCTGAGACGATGAACGCATGCGGATCGCGCAGCACATCAGTGACCTCATCGGCGGCACGCCGCTGGTGCGGCTGAACTCCGTCGTCCCCGACGGTGCCGGGACGGTGGCGGCCAAGGTCGAATACCTCAATCCCGGTGGCAGCTCGAAGGACCGCATCGCGGTGAAGATGATCGACGCCGCCGAAGCCAGCGGACAGCTGCGGCCCGGCGGCACCATCGTCGAACCCACCTCGGGCAACACCGGCGTCGGTCTGGCCCTCGTCGCCCAGCACCGCGGCTACAAGTGCGTGTTCGTCTGCCCCGACAAGGTCAGCGAGGATAAGCGCAACGTGCTGATCGCGTACGGCGCGGAGGTCGTCGTCTGCCCAACCGCCGTGCCGCCCGAGCATCCCGACAGCTACTACAGCGTCTCCGACCGGTTGGTCACCGAGATCGACGGCGCCTGGAAGCCCGACCAATACGCCAACCCCGAAGGCCCGGCCAGCCACTACGCGACCACCGGCCCGGAGGTCTGGGCCGACACCGACGGCAAGGTCACCCATTTCGTCGCCGGCATCGGCACCGGCGGAACGATCACCGGCGCGGGCCGCTACCTCAAGGAGGTGTCCGACGGAGCGGTGCGCATCATCGGCGCAGACCCCGAGGGGTCGGTGTATTCCGGCGGCACCGGCCGGCCCTACCTGGTGGAGGGCGTCGGTGAGGACTTCTGGCCGCAGGCATACGACCGCACGGTGCCCGACGAGATCATCGCCGTCTCCGACTCCGACTCCTTCGACATGACCCGGCGGCTGGCCCGCGAGGAGGCGATGCTGGTCGGCGGGTCGTGCGGGATGGCGGTGGTCGCCGCGCTCAAGGTCGCCGAGCAGGCCGGGCCCGACTCCATTGTGGTGGTATTGCTGCCCGATGGCGGGCGGGGCTACATGTCGAAGATCTTCAACGACGCCTGGATGTCGTCGTACGGGTTCCTGCGCAGCCGCCTCGACGGCTCGACCGACCAATCCAGGGTCGGCGATGTGCTGCGCCGCAAGTCCGGTGAACTGCCCGACCTGGTGCACACCCATCCGTCCGAGACCGTGCGCGACGCGATCGGCATCCTGCGCGAGTACGGGGTGTCCCAGATGCCGGTGGTCGGTGCCGAGCCGCCGGTAATGGCGGGAGAGGTGGCCGGCAGCGTCTCCGAACGCGAACTGCTGTCGGCCGTCTTCGAGGGCCGGGCGAAACTGGCCGACGCGGTCGCGCAACACATGAGCCCGCCGTTGCCGATGATCGGCGCAGGTGAGTCCGTCAGCGCGGCCGGCAAGGCCCTGCGCGATTGGGACGCATTGATGGTGGTCGAGGAAGGCAAACCGGTGGGCGTGATCACCCGCTATGACTTGCTGGGTTTCCTCTCTGAGGGTCCTCGGGGGCTTTCCGGGCGCCGCTAGTTCGCGGTGCCGCGCTTCTCGCCCGGCCGCGACACGCTCCGGTACTGTTTCGGCCTAGTTCAGCTGGACGCGAGTGGAAAGGTTGCCCATGACCGATCAACCGCCGCCCGGCGGCGCTTACCCGTCACCGCCCTCGCCACCCGGACCATCGGGTGGGCAGCAGCCGCTTTCGGCTGAACAGGAAATCCCACCGCCTCCGCAGCCGCCCGCGGGCGGGTCCTATCCGCCGCCCCCGCCCCCTCCGCCCGGTGGGTCCTACCCACCACCCCCGCCGTCGGCCGGGGGATACGCGCCGCCACCACCCGGACCGGCGATCCGCACCCTGCCGACGGAGGACTACACGCCGTGGCTCACCCGCGCGCTGGCATTCATCATCGACATCCTCCCGTACGTCGTGGTGCATGGCATCGGCACCGCGATCCTGGTCGCCACCCAACAGACCGCCTGCATCACCGATGTCACGCAATACTCCGTCAACCAGTACTGCGCCACCCAGAACTCGACCGCCGGCATGGTGGCGCAGTGGCTGGCGTCGATGATCGGACTGTTCTATCTGATCTGGAATTACGGCTACCGTCAGGGCACCACGGGTTCGAGCGTCGGCAAATCGGTGCTCAAAATCAAGGTGGTCAGCGAAATCACGGGCCAGCCCATCGGCTTCGGCATGTCGGTGGTGCGGTCGCTGGCGCACTTCGTCGACGCGATCATCTGCTTCATCGGTTTTCTTTTCCCGCTGTGGGATTCGAAGCGTCAAACGCTGGCGGACAAGATCATGACGACGGTGTGCTTGCCGATCGACGGCGCCGAGGGGCCGTCCGTCACCTAGGCTGATCGTCGATGAGCGACGATCCCAACGGACATCCGGAATTCACCGGACTGGCCACCAAAGCGATTCACGCCGGCTACCGGCCGGACCCGGCGACCGGCGCGGTGAACCCCCCGATCTACGCCAGCAGCACCTTCGCCCAGGATGGCGTCGGCTCCCTGCGCGGCGGGTTCGAATACGCACGCACCGGCAATCCGACCCGGGCCGCACTCGAATCGGCGCTGGCCGCCGTCGAAGACGGCGCCTACGGTCGTGCCTTCGGTTCGGGCATGGCCGCTACTGACTGTGCGCTGCGTGCGGTGCTGCGACCGGGTGACCACGTGGTGATCCCGAATGATGCGTACGGCGGCACGTTCCGGTTGATCGATAAGGTCTTTACCCAGTGGAACGTCGAGTACACACCGGTGGCGCTGCACGATTTGGACGCCGTCGCCGCCGCCATCACGCCGCGAACCCAGCTGATCTGGGCCGAAACCCCGACCAATCCGCTGCTGTCCATCGCCGACATCGCAGCCCTGGCCGAACTGGGCGAGCGGAGTTCGGCGAAGGTGTTGGTGGACAATACTTTTGCCTCGCCCGCGCTGCAGCAGCCCCTGACGTTGGGCGCCGACATCGTGCTGCACTCCACCACTAAATACATCGGCGGTCACTCCGACGTCGTGGGTGGTGCGCTGGTCACCAACGACCAGAAGCTAGACGAGGCGTTCGCCTTCCTGCAGAACGGGGCCGGCGCGGTGCCGGGCCCCTTCGATGCGTACCTGACGATGCGCGGACTCAAGACGCTGGTGCTGCGCATGCAGCGGCACAGCGAAAACGGTTCGGCCGTAGCGGAATTCCTCGCGGAACACCCCGCGGTGAGCACGGTGCTCTACCCCGGTCTGCCCGCACACCCCGGACATGAGATCGCCGCACGGCAGATGCGTGGCTTCGGCGGCATGCTGTCGGTGCGCATGCGCGGCGGCCGTGACGCCGCCCGCGATCTGTGCGCTAAAACCAGGGTGTTCATCCTGGCGGAATCGCTGGGTGGGGTCGAGTCGCTGATCGAGCATCCCAGCGCCATGACACATGCCTCGACGGCCGGGTCGCAATTGGAAGTTCCCGACGATCTGGTGCGCCTGTCGGTCGGCATCGAGGACATCGCCGACCTGCTGGCCGATCTCGATCAGGCCCTCGCTTAGTGGCGATCGCGAGCGCGGTGGTGCCGGGCGAAGCGGGTCGCCGCCGTTGGGTTAGTGGCGATCGCGGGCGCGGTGGTGCCGGGCGAAGCGGGTCGCCGCCGTCTGGTCAGGAGTGGTAGGGCTCGGCGCTGAGCAGCTTCACCTCGACCGTGTTGCCGTTGGGCACCGTGTAGCTGCGGGTCTCGCCCACCTTGGCATCGATCAGGGCGCCGCCCAGGGGTGAGTTCGGCGAGTAGACCTCGAGCTTGCCGTCGTTGACGCCCTCCTGGCGGGTGGCGATCAGGAAGGTCTCGGTGTCGGACTCGTCGCCGTTGTAGCAGACCTTCACCACCGAGCCCGGCAGCGCGACGCCGGACTGCTTGGGCGCCTCGCCGACCTTCGCGTTGTTCAGCAGGTCCTGCAGCTGGCGGATGCGCGCCTCCTGCTGACCCTGCTCTTCGCGTGCGGCGTGGTAGCCACCGTTTTCGCGCAGGTCGCCTTCTTCGCGGCGGTCGTTGATCTCCGCGGCGATGACCGGACGGTTCGCAATCAACTGATCGAGCTCGGCCTTGAGTCGGTCGTGTGACTCCTGGGTAAGCCAGGTCACGGAAGTGTCCGTCATCTCGTCGTGCTCCTCGTATGTTGTTCCGCGAGTTCGCGTTGAGTCCTGTTAGCTCCGCCGCTCCCGACGTGTGCGGGTCCCGTCCCGTGTGCTGCCGCTCCGTTTGCTCACGGCCGCTAATGCAGCAACACGGTCCCAACCGGAACCGTGTATTCATTCATGTTACCACCGCGCAAACAGTTGATGACCCCATATACGCAGTTCGATCGCGGATTAGGGGGTCACGCCGGGCGCAGGTAGGCGGGCACATCGGTGCCGCAGCCATAGATGTCGGCCACCAGCGGCGGTTCGAAGGATTTCACCGTCGTGGTTACCTGCACGGTGGCGGCGTCGGACGGTGGGACCAGTAGCTCTCGCCGGCCCGTCTCGCCGCCGTCCCGCGAGCGGACCCGCACGATGCAGTCCACCGGCCTCGACGGATCCGATCGCGTCACGCTGATCGTTATCGACGCCGTCTGGTCGTCGATCACGCGATAGCCGACCATCGTCCCCCTGACGTCACTGGTACCGAACCGGTGATAACCGATGAAAGCAACGACGAGGCCGGCTACGACTACCAGCGCGCCGAGCGCGACAATCACCCACCGCCGCGGGATACGCGACAGCCGGGAACGCCCGTAGCGGGCCTCCGGACGCGGAATAGGGGTTTCGGTCATACCTGGTTATGCCTGTTCTCGGTTGCCCGGCACCGGCCGACAGCATGCAGCGAAGTCGAAACTGGAATTATAGGGTCAGACCGGGCGACCACCAGGCTGACGAAAGGGCATGTGAGCGAGTTGCGGTTAATGGCGGTGCACGCCCACCCCGACGACGAGTCCAGTAAGGGCGCGGCCACGCTGGCCCGCTACGCCGACGAAGGCCACCGAGTGCTGGTGGTGACGTTGACCGGTGGTGAGCGCGGCGACATCCTCAACCCGGCGATGGACCTGCCCGAGGTGCGCGGACACATCGCCGAAATACGCCGTGACGAGATGGCCAAGGCCGCCGAGATACTGGGCGTGGAACACACCTGGCTGGGTTTCGTCGACTCCGGGCTACCCCAGGGGGACCCGCTGCCGCCGTTGCCGGAGGGCTGTTTCGCGCTGGTGCCGCTCGAGGAGTCAGTCGAGGCGCTGGTTCGCGTGGTCCGCGAGTTCCGCCCGCACGTCATGACCACGTACGACGAACACGGTGGCTATCCCCACCCCGATCACATTCGCTGCCATCAGGTTTCGGTCGGCGCGTTCGAGGCGGCGGGCGATTATCTGCGCTTCGCCGATGCCGGCGAACCGTGGACGGTGTCCAAGCTGTATTACAACCACGGTTTCCTGCGCGCCCGGATGCAGTTGCTGCACGATGAAGCCATCAAGCACGGTCACGAACCCCCGTTCAAGAAGTGGCTCGAACACTGGGACGCCAAACACGATCCGTTCGAGTCCCGGGTCACCACGCGCGTCGAGTGCTCGGCGTATTTCAGCCAACGCGACGACGCGCTGCGGGCGCACACCACGCAGATCGATCCCGAGCACGACTTTTTTGCCGCTCCCATCGAATGGCAACAACGGCTTTGGCCCACTGAGGAATTCGAACTGGCGCGTTCGCGGGTTCCGGTCCGGCTGCCCGAGGACGACCTGTTCGCCGGAATCGAGAGCGACGAGTGAGTCACCTGTATCTCGTAATCGCCGCCGGCTGGCTTGCCGACGGCCCGCCCCGGCACACCGGCCCCGATTTCGGCAAGGCCAGCCCGATCGGGCTGTTGATCGTCGTATTGCTGTTGATCAGCACACTGTTTCTGCTGCGTTCGATGAACCGGCAGCTGAAGAAGGTGCCGGACACGTTCGATCCCAAGCATCCCGAACCGGACCAGGCCGCCGACGAAGGCACCGACGCGGTCGACCCGGGCAGCGCCCGGGATGAGGGGAACGGCTCGCCGCGAACCCCGGGACCCGGCGATGAGCCCGGCTGACCCCGCTTCGACGAATACTCTTGGGCTGGCGACCAGCCCGTATCTGCGGCAGCACGCCGACAATCCGGTGCATTGGCAGCAGTGGACCCCCGAGGCGCTGGCAGGCGCCGCCGCCCGCGACGTGCCCATCCTGCTGTCCGTCGGTTACGCTGCCTGCCACTGGTGCCACGTCATGGCCCACGAATCATTCGAAGACGATGAAGTGGCCGCCGCCATGAACGCGGGATTCGTCTGCATCAAGGTCGACCGCGAGGAACGCCCGGACATCGACGCGGTGTACATGAACGCCACTGTCGCCCTCAACGGGCATGGCGGCTGGCCGATGACGTGTTTCCTCACACCGGACGGCCGGCCCTTCTTCTGTGGCACCTACTATCCGAAAGAAGGCTTCCTGCAACTACTTTCGGCCGTATCCGCGACCTGGCGCGAGCGCCGTGGTGAGGTGGAGGAAGCCTCCGACCATATCGCCGGCGAGCTACGCAAGCACGCGTCCGGTCTGCCCGGTGGCGGCCACTCGGTGGCGCCGGAGTTGTGCGACCACGCCGTCGCCACGCTGCTGCAGGAGCGCGACGCGGTGCACGGCGGGTTCGGCGGTGCGCCCAAATTCCCGCCGTCGGCGTTGCTCGAGGCGCTGCTGCGCCACTTCGAGCGCACCGGCTCGCCGACGGCTCTTGCGGCCGTATCGCACACCGCCGAAGCGATGGCGCGGGGTGGCATCTACGACCAACTCGGCGGTGGCTTCGCCCGATACAGCGTCGACAATGCTTGGGTAGTACCGCATTTCGAGAAGATGCTGTACGACAACGCGCTGCTGCTGCGTGCCTACGCGCATTGGGCGCGGCGTACCGGTGACCCGCTGGCGCGCCGGGTCAGCGCCCAGACCGCCCGGTTCCTGCTGGACGATCTGGCCGATCGTGAAATGTTCACCTCGTCGCTGGACGCCGACGCCGACGGGCGCGAGGGCTCGACCTATGTCTGGACGCCGGCACAGCTGAACGAGGTGCTCGGCCCCGACGACGGCCGTTGGGCGGCAAGCATTTTCGCGGTCACCCAGAGCGGCACGTTCGAGCACGGCACCTCGGTGCTGCAGCTGCCTGCCGATGCCGAGGATCCGCAGCGGCTGGACCGGGTGCGGAGCGCGCTACTAGCTGCGCGGCTCACTCGAATGCAGCCCGGACGCGACGACAAGGTCGTCTCGTCATGGAACGGGCTGGCGATCACCGCGTTGGCCGAGGCCAGCGTGGCGTTGGACGAGCCCGAACTGGCCGAAGCCGCACGGCGCTGCGCGCACGCGTTGCTAAATCTGCATGTCGTCGATGGCCGGTTGCGGCGCGCCAGCCTGGGCGGTGTGGTCGGCGACAGCGCCGCCATCCTCGAGGACTACGCGATGCTGGCCACCGGGCTTCTCGCGCTGTATCAGCTGACCGCCGAGGCGATCTGGCTGACTGCGGCAACTGGTCTGCTGGACACCGCGCTGGCGCATTTCGCCGATCGGGCGCAACCCGGCCGCTGGTTCGACACCGCCGACGATGCCGAGCGGTTGGTGCTGCGGCCGGCAGACCCGCTGGACGGCGCCACTCCGTCGGGGGCGTCCTCGATCACCGAGGCGCTGCTGACGGCCGCGCACCTGGTCGACGGTGACCGTGCCGGGCGCTATCTGCGCGCGGTCACCGAATCGCTCGCCGCGCACTCGGTGCTGCTGGAACGCGCGCCGCGGTCGGCCGGGCATTGGCTGGCCGTCGCCGAAGCGTCGGTGCGCGGACCGCTGCAGATCGCGGTTGCCTGCGACCCGGCGGCTTCCACCCTGCTGGCCGACGCGCGACGCCTGGCACCGGGCGGGGCGATCGTCGTGGGCGGCGAGGTCGATTCGTCGATGCTGCTCGCCGGCCGGCCCCGAGTGGACGGCGCCGACGCTGCCTACGTGTGCCGCGGCCGGATCTGCGACCTGCCGGTGACCGGCGCAACCGAACTGGCCGCCGCCCTGGGCGTTGCGGATCACTGAAGCCGATGGGAGAGACCCGCTGCGCCCGGCTACGCCGCGCTGGCGATCACCACTAGCGCGGGCTACCCTGCGTCCCATGTCGAATGCCGCAAAGACCGAAGCGATCAGAAACACGGTCAACCGCTACATCGAACTGGTCGCCAAGGGCAGCGCCGACGACTTGGTCGAGTTGTACGCCGACGACGCCACCGTCGAAGATCCGGTCGGGGGCGAGGTGCACATCGGTCGGCAGGCGATTCACGGCTTCTACGCCGCGGTCAATGAAGTGCAGCGAGAATGCGAACTGGTGACGCTGCGCATCGCCGGCAACGAGGCGGCCTTCCAGTTCCGGCTGACCGTGACCGCGGGCGAGCACCGCTTGGTAATAGAGCCCATCGACGTCATGGTGTTCGACAGCAGAGGCAAGATCGCCTCGATGAAGGCCTACTGGTCGCCGGAGGACGACGTCACCCCTGCCTGACCGGTGACGAGGCGGCTTAGCCGCCCGCCAGCCAGGCCTGGTCGCCCGTGTAGAAGACGGCGAACCACATGGCGATGTAGTGCAGAATCGCGGCGATGGCAGTGAATGCGTGGAAGAACTCGTGATAGCCGAACGTCTTCGGCCACGGGTCGGGCCAGCGCAGCCCGTAGAAGATGCCGCCGACGCTGTAAAACACCCCGCCCACCGCCAGCAGCACCATCGCGGCGACGCCGGCCTGGTGCAGGATCGTGGGGGCGAACCACACGGCTACCCACCCCAACAGCAGGTAGAGCGGCACGCCGACCCAGCGCGGCGCCGTTGGCCAGCACATCTTCAATGCGATGCCGGCGGCCGCGCCGCCCCACACGATGCACTCCACCAGCAACCCGGTGTTCTGCGGCATGGCCAGCCGTGCGAACGGGGTGTAGCTACCCGCGATGAAGACAAAAATCATCGAGTGGTCGAGCCGCTTCATCCGGCTGCGCGCCACGTCTGACTTCCATTGCACCCGGTGGTAGGTGGCGCTGACTGCGAACATCGCCACCGTCGCCGCAGCGTAGACCAGCGTCGAGTGGCCGGCGCGGGGCGACGCGAGCGCCCACGACACCGACACCAGCGTCGCGCCGGTGATGATGGCCAGCCACGCCGAGACGAAGTGGATCCAGCCGCGCATCCGGGGCTTGCCAAAGAACTGGGTGGCGCCCTCGGCGAACTCCTCGAGGGTGTTGCCCGGAACGATCGAGTCGGGTTCGGGCTCCGGGTTGGGGACGGTACGGGTCTGGCTGCTCATGTCTCCTGTGTCTTGTTCTCGCGACTAGTGGATACCAGCGGGAAAGTCGCCGAAGGCTCAAGATCCACAGTAGCCAGGGATGGTTACGACACAGTGTCGACTTTCTATGCCGACCCGGCCGAAACGAGATCGGTGAATAAATCACCGCTGGCAGTAGGGTAAATGTTCGTGGAAATTATCCCGCCGCGCCTCAAAGAGCCGCTGTATCGCGTCTACGAGTTGAGGCTGCGGCAGGGCCTGGCCGCCTCGAAGTCCCAGCTGCCGCGGCATATCGCCGTGCTATGTGACGGGAACAGGCGGTGGGCCCGCGACGCGGGATACGAGGACGTCAGCTATGGCTACCGGATGGGCGCATCCAAGATCGCCGAGATGCTGCGCTGGTGTCAGGAAGCCGGCGTCGAGATGACGACGGTGTACCTGCTGTCCACGGAAAATCTCCAACGCGATCCCGAGGAGCTGGCCGGGCTGATCGAAATCATCACCGACGTCGTCGAGGAGATCTGTGCACCGGCCAACCGTTGGAGCGTGCGCACGGTTGGGGACTTGGAACTGCTCGGCGAGGAGCCGGCTCGCCGGTTACGCGGTGCCGTCGAGTCCACCCCCAGCATCGCGTCCTTTCATGTCAACGTGGCAGTCGGCTACGGCGGTCGGCAGGAGATCGTCGGCGCCGTGCGTGCGCTGCTGAACAAAGAACTCGCCAACGGCGCCACCGCCGAGGAACTCATCGATGCCGTGACCGTCGACGCCATCTCCGAGAACCTCTACACGTCCGGGCAACCCGACCCCGACCTGGTGATCCGCACCTCGGGTGAGCAACGGTTGTCCGGATTTCTCCTGTGGCAGAGCGCATATTCGGAGATGTGGTTCTGCGAAACCCATTGGCCCGCGTTCCGCCGCGTCGACTTCTTGCGCGCGCTGCGCGACTACAGCCGGCGGGATCGCAGGCACGGCAAGTAACTGCCGAAGGTCTTAAAGGGCCCCTTGCGTGCGTGCCACACTGAGTGCATGGCTGCGCTCTCGGCGATGGTGTTCACGCTGAGCGCCTGGCTGGGTCTTTATCTGGTGGCCCGCGATCCGCGCAAACCCGTTCTCACGCTAGCGGCGATCGGACTGTGCGGGTTCGCCGTCGTGGTGGGGCTGGACGCGGTTCGGACCGCCGGTCCCGCATACGCCCAGGCGTTGAGCAGAGTCGAGATCTACCTGGCAACCATTCCGGGCCTGGCCTGGTTCGCGGTGCTCGTCGAGCTGTCCCGGCCCAGTGACGGTTGGCCTGCGCGTACCCGGGAGTTGCTGCTCGTGGCCGGGGTGGCCGCGCTGACTCTGTTCGGGGCCGCGATGGCCGGCAGCGTCGACGGGCCGCTGCGGCCGGGCCACTGGCTGATGTTCGCCGTGATCTCGGTGTCGACGCTCGGCGCGATGGCCGTCGTGTTGCGCCGCCCGCGGCGACCGAGGCCTGCGGTGGGGCTCGCCATTACCGCCACCCTGTTCTTTGCGCTGAGCAACGCGATCCTGATCATCCCGCTGGGTCTGGTACCCAGCTGGGTTGCGCTGGCGTCGACGAGTTGCGACGTCCTCGGGCTCGGGGTTGCCGTCGCCCTGTGGGACGCCTTCGATGAGGGCCACGCGCTGCGGGCCGACATGCTGCGCTCGTTCGCCGGCTCGATGGTGGTGGCGGTGTTATTCGGCGGCCAGGCGCTGATCGGATTAGCGGTGACCCGCCACGATTCCGGCGCGCAGACCGCCCTGACGGTGCTGCTGTTCACCAGCCTGGCGGTCGCGATCACCGTTGAGGTGCTCGCCGATCCGCTGGCTGGGTTGCTCGACCGGGTGGCGTTCTCCAAATCGCCTGCGCTGCGAGCGGATCGGGCCGAGCTGCGGCATACCGGCGCCGCACTGCCGCTGCGCCAGGAGCACCCGCTCGCCGACGTCGACGACGTCACCTTCGTCAGACTCACCCGCCGGGCGCTGGGCCACTACGGCGACCTGACCAAGCTGGTTGCCAGCCCGCTGACCGCGCTGCCAATGATCGACGAGCGGTTGGCCGCGCGGGGCGCCCCCGACCATCCGATCGAGCGGGCCAACGAACTCAAGGCCGTCCTGGCCGACGGCATAGCGCGGCTCAAACCGCGCGACGGTGGCGACTTCGGGACCACCGAAGAATGGCGGTATTACAACTCTCTGTACTTCCCCTACGTGGTCGGGGTGCGCGCCTACGCGCAGAACGCCACCGCCTCGGGCCTGGACCCGACCGCGCGCCAGGCCTGGCAGTGGTTTGTCACCGAAGTGCCGCAGCGTTCGCTGCACAATTGGCAAAACGCCGCGGCCCGCCTGATCGCCGCCGACCTTCGCGGTCGCGTCCCGGTTCCCAGCGACTAGGACGGGCACCCGGGTCACCGCGGGCGCCGGACGGCACAGTGCCCTGTGACCTGTGGGACCGCTGAGACGCTCGGCCTGGCGCGTGTCAAATATTTACCCGGCGATGGGAATAGCCGGGTGAACCGCCCTGTCGTTGTATCCGTGGCACTAGTTGGCAGCGCCACGAGTCGATATGGCAGTGCACTGGCGGCACGCTCGAAGCTGTTCGACCCAATCCGCCATCGCAAGGAGTAAACAATGAGCTCGATCACCGGCGTATCTACAATCCCGACCCGGCCTCTCTACGACTCGACGGACTCGCTGTTGCGTTTTGCCGTGCGTGCCGACGCGACCCTGACGGGGATGTTCGGATTGGCCATCGCGCTGTTCGCCGACCCGATTTCGGCGCTGACCGGCCTGACGTCCTTCCAGGAATACGGCGTGGGTGTCGTTTTCGTGCTCGCCGGCCTGCTGGTGTTCAGCCTCGGTGCGCTGCCGGAACTGCGCCGTGTCGGTATCAGCGTCCTGGTGGTCAACGTCGCGTTCACGCTGGCCTCGATCGTGGCCGCGGAAGCGCTGCCGCTGACCGTCACCGGTGTCGCATTGACACTGGCCAGCGGTGTGTACACCGCGGTGTTCGCGGGGCTGCAATTCCTGGGACTGCGTCGCCTCGAGGCGTGATCCTCCGTGTTGCCGGCGCGGGGCGTTAAAGCTTGCGCAGTCGCAGCCGGTTGATGGAATGGTCGGCGTCTTTGCGCAGCACCAAGGTCGCGCGCGGCCGGGTCGGGAGGATGTTCTCGACCAGGTTGGGGCGGTTGATCGAGCGCCAGATCTCGCGAGCGGCGGCGATCGCCTTGGTGTCGTTCAACGCCGAGTAGTGGTGGAAGTGCGATTCGGGATCCGCGAAGGCGGTGCTGCGCATGGCCAAGAATCGCGATACATACCATTGCTCGATGTCTTCGATTCGGGCGTCGACGTAGACGCCGAAGTCGAACAGGTCCGACACCATCAGGGTCGGGCCGGTCTGCAGAACGTTGAGGCCCTCCAGGATCAGGATGTCGGGGTGGCGGACGACGTGTTTGGCCCCGGGGATGATGTCGTATTTGAGGTGCGAATAAACCGGCGCACATGCGTAGTCCGAACCGGATTTGACCGAGGTCACGAACCGCATCAGCGCCCGACGGTTGTAGCTTTCGGGAAACCCTTTGCGGTGCATCAAGTTCCGCCGGTCCAACTCGGCATTTGGGTACAGGAAGCCGTCGGTGGTGACCAGGTCCACCCGCGGATGATGATCCCAGCGCGCCAAGAGCGCCTGCAGCACACGGGCGGTCGTCGATTTGCCGACCGCCACGCTGCCGGCCACCCCGATGATGAACGGCACCGGCCGGTCCGGGTTTTGCAGAGGTTCGCCAAGGAATTCCGCGGTGGCGGCGAACAGTCGCTGCCGCGCGGCGACCTGCAGGTGAATGAGCCGGGCCAGCGGCAGGTAGACCTCTTCGACTTCGAGCAAGTCGATCTGTTCACCCAGGCCGCGCAGGCCGACGAGTTCTTCCTCGGTGAGGGCCAACGGCGTCGACATACGAAGCGCACGCCATTGCTTCCGGTCGAACTCCACATAGGGGCTCGGCTCGCTAAGCCGCGGCATAGTGCAAGTGTTACAGGAGCGCCGAAATGCCCGACGGCTGGGCTGGCGATAAGTCAGCGCTGGATAGACTGGCGGCCGTGACTGCCGCACCTGATGCCCGCCCCTCGACGTCTGTGATGTCCGCCCCGCTGTCCGACGTCGACCCGGATATTGCCGAGCTGCTCGGCAAAGAGCTCGGCCGGCAGCGCGACACCCTCGAGATGATCGCGTCGGAGAACTTCGTTCCGCGCGCGGTCCTGCAGGCGCAGGGCAGCGTGCTGACCAACAAATACGCCGAGGGATTGCCCGGGCGCCGCTACTACGGCGGCTGCGAGTACGTCGACGTCGTGGAGAACATCGCCCGCGACCGGGCCAAGGCGCTCTTCGGCGCCGACTTCGCCAACGTGCAGCCGCATTCGGGTGCCCAAGCCAACGCCGCGGTGCTGCACGCCCTGATGTCGCCGGGGGAGCGACTGCTGGGCCTGGACTTGGCCAACGGAGGGCACCTGACGCACGGCATGAAGCTGAACTTCTCCGGCAAGCTCTACGAGAACGGTTTCTATGGTGTCGACCCGGTGAGCCATCTGGTCGACATGGACGCGGTACGCGCTCAGGCGCTGGAATTCCGCCCGAAGGTGATCATCGCCGGGTGGTCGGCCTATCCGCGGATCCTCGACTTCGCGGCGTTCCGGTCGATCGCCGACGAGGTCGACGCCAAGCTCTGGGTGGACATGGCGCACTTCGCCGGCCTCGTCGCGGCCGGCCTGCACCCGTCTCCGGTGCCGCACGCCGACGTCGTCTCGACCACCGTTCACAAGACGCTCGGCGGCGGCCGCTCCGGCATGATCCTGGGCAAGCAGGAGTACGCCAAGGCCGTCAACTCGGCGGTGTTCCCGGGCCAGCAGGGCGGCCCGCTCATGCACGTCATCGCCGGCAAGGCCGTCGCGCTGAAGATCGCGGGCACCCCCGAGTTCGTCGAGCGGCAGCAGCGCACGCTCTCCGGAGCGCGCATCCTCGCCGAGCGGCTGTCGGCCGCCGATGTGGCCAAGGCCGGCGTGTCGGTGGTCAGCGGCGGCACCGACGTGCACCTGGTGCTGGTGGACCTGCGCGACTCCCCGCTCGATGGTCAGGCCGCCGAGGACCTGCTGCACGAGGTCGGCATCACGGTCAACCGCAACGCCGTGCCCAACGACCCGCGCCCGCCGATGGTCACATCCGGGCTGCGGATCGGGACGCCCGCGTTGGCCACCCGCGGCTTCGGTGACGCCGAGTTCAGTGAGGTTGCCGACGTCATCGCCACCGCGTTGGCGGCCGGCAGCTCGGCCGACGTGGCGGGGCTGCGGCAGCGTGTGACGCGGCTGGCGCAGGAGTTTCCCCTGTACGAAGGCCTCGAAGACTGGGCGCTGGTCGGACGCTGATCCGGCGTCGATGTCGCCGGACGGCGCGGCTGAGCGCGGTTGAGGACGAAAGTCACTAGTTGCCGCGACACAGCCCGGGCGATTTTATGAACGTGTGTATGCGGGTTACAGTTACCTCATGGCAGAAAGACCTGTGGCTAACGCGCTGACCCTGGAACTCGAGCCGGTCGTCGAAGCGAACATCGACCGCCACTTGTCCACCGAAGAACTCTGGTTCGCGCACGACTACGTACCGTTCGACCGGGGCGAGAACTTCGCCTTCCTGGGTGGACGCGACTGGGACCCCTCGTCGATGACGCTGCCGAGGCCGTTGACCGACGCCTGCGAGATTTTGCTGCTGCTCAAGGACAACCTCGCCGCCCACCACCGCGAGCTGGTCGAGCACTTCATCCTGGAGGACTACTGGGGCCGCTGGCTGGGCCGGTGGACGGCCGAGGAGCACCTGCACGCGATCGCGTTGCGCGAGTACCTGGTGGTTACCCGCGAGGTCGATCCGACCGCCAACGAAGAGGCCCGCGTCCAGTACGTCATGAAGGGCTACCGCGCCGACACCTACTCGCAGGTGGAAACGCTCGTGCACATGGCGTTCGTCGAACGCACCCACGCGGTGTTCTGCGAGAACCTGGCCGCGCAGCTCGAGGAGCCCATCCTGGCCGGCCTCATCGATCGGATCGGCCGCGACGAGCGGCGCCACGAAGTGTTCTTCTCGAACCTCGTCGCGCACTGCCTCGAGTACACCCGCGACGAGACCATCGAGGCCATCGCCGCCCGGGCGGCCGACCTGCAGGTGCCCGGCGCCGACATCGACGCGTACCGGGGCAAGGTCCAGAACGTCGAGAAGGCAGGCGTTTTCGGCCCGGAGCAGTTGCGTCAGGCGATCTCCGACCGCATCACCGCCTGGGGGCTCGCGGACGAACCCCAGCTGCGCCGATTCGTCGTCGGCTAAGCAACCCGCACGACCCTCTGACATCGGCCAGCCGCTGAGGCGGTCGCGGCTCGCCACGTCGGCGCGCCTGCACAGCGGGCGCGCGGCCACGGGAGTAGCGTCGTTCTCGATGGTCAGCGTCATGCTCTGCTGCCAGGGCGGCACCTCCCGTCATCACAACGGAAGGACCGGCCCCGGTCCTGGTGCTGCGGTTCCCGTCGACATGCCTGTGCGGGTCCGCGCGGGCTCATCCCGCTCGAGGAGCGCTACGTGACCGATATCCGGACCTACGTGATCGACACTTCCGTGCTGCTGTCCGACCCCTGGGCGTGCAGCCGGTTCGCCGAACACGAGGTGGTTGTTCCGTTGGTGGTGATAAGCGAGCTGGAGGCCAAACGCCACCACCACGAGCTGGGATGGTTCGCCCGCCAGTCGTTGCGGCTTTTCGACGACCTTCGGCTGGTGCACGGACGGCTGGATCAGCCCATTCCGGTTGGGACACAGGGGGGTTCGCTGCATGTCGAGCTCAACCACACGGATCCCTCAGTGCTGCCGGCCGGTTTTCGCAGCGACAGCAACGACTCCCGGATCCTGAGCTGCGCCGCCAACCTCGCGGCCGAAGGTAAACGAGTTACGTTGGTCAGCAAGGACATCCCGCTTAGGGTCAAGGCCGCAGCGGTGGGGCTGGCCGCCGATGAATACCACGCGCAGGACGTGGTCGCCTCCGGATGGTCGGGGATGCGCGAGATCGAGACCGCCACCGAGGACATCGACGCCCTGTTCACCGACGGCGAGATCGATCTGGTGGAAGCGCGAGACCTTCCCTGCCACACCGGTGTTCGGCTGCTCGGCGGTAACTCTCATGCACTCGGCCGGGTCAACGCGGACAAACGTGTCCAGCTGGTGCGTGGTGATCGCGAGGCATTCGGCCTGCGCGGGCGATCCGCCGAACAGCGGGTGGCGCTCGACCTGCTGCTCGACGAGTCGGTGGGCATCGTGTCGCTGGGCGGCAAGGCCGGCACCGGCAAGTCGGCGCTCGCGTTGTGCGCCGGTCTGGAGGCGGTGCTGGAGCGGCGCACCCAGCGCAAGGTGGTCGTCTTCCGCCCGCTCTATGCCGTCGGCGGCCAAGAGCTGGGGTATCTGCCCGGCAGCGAGAGCGAGAAGATGGGCCCGTGGGCGCAGGCCGTCTTCGACACGCTCGAGGGTCTGGCCAGCCCGGCTGTGCTGGAGGAGGTGCTGTCCCGCGGCATGCTCGAAGTGCTGCCGCTGACCCACATCCGGGGCCGGTCGCTGCACGACTCGTTCGTCATCGTCGATGAGGCCCAGTCGCTGGAGCGCAACGTCCTGCTGACCGTGCTGTCCAGGTTGGGCGCCGGATCGCGGGTGGTGCTGACGCACGACATCGCCCAGCGCGACAACTTGCGGGTGGGCCGCCACGACGGAGTCGCGGCGGTGATCGAGAAACTCAAGGGCCACCCGCTGTTCGCCCACATCACCCTGTTGCGCAGCGAGCGATCGCCGATTGCCGCCCTGGTCACCGAGATGCTCGAGGAGATCGCCGGCCCGCAGTGAGGGCGCCTGACCAGCGCGCTCGACCCCGGGTAGGGCCCTCTTCGATAAACTTTTACGGTGGCGAAACGACCCGACACCCAAGCCTGGCGCTACTGGCGCACGGTTGTCGGGGTGGCGGCAGCCGTCGCGGTGCTGGTGATCGGCGGGCTTACGGGTCATGTGACACGCGCCGACGACCTCAGCTGCTCGGTCGTCAAGTGCGTCGCCTTGACCTTTGACGACGGGCCGGGGCCGTTCGATGAGCGGCTGCTGCAAATCTTGAAGGAGAACGACGCCAAGGCCACGTTCTTCCTGATCGGCAACAAAGTGGCCGCGAACCCGGCCGGCGCCAGGCGCATTGCCGACGCGGGAATGGAAATCGGCAGCCACACCTGGGAACACCCCAACATGACCACGATCCCACGCGAAGACATCGCCGCCCAATTCTTTAAGGCCAACGACGCGATCAAGGCCGCGACCGGGCGCACCCCGAACCTGTATCGCCCCGCCGGAGGACTGTCCGACCCGGCGGTGCGCCAGACCGCCGGCCAATTCGGGCTGGCCGAAATCCTCTGGGATGTCATCCCTTTCGACTGGACGAACGACTCGGACACGGCGGCCACGCGCTACATGTTGATGACTTACCTCAAGCCGGGCTCGGTGGTGCTGTTCCATAACACGTACTCGAGCACCGTCGATCTGGTGTACCAGTTCATCCCGGTGCTCAAGGCCAACGGCTACCGCATGGTGACGGTCAGCGACCTGCTGGGGCCACGCGCCCCCGGCAGCAGCTACGGCGGCCGGGAGAATGGTTCACCCGTCAACGGCCTGCGCGACATCCCACCCGGCGACATCCCCACGCTGCCCAACACACCCTCACCGAAACCGATGCCGAATTTCCCGATCACCGACATCGCCGGGCAGAACTCCGGAGGACCGAACAACGGTGCGTAGCGCAAGTTTCGGGCCACACGCGGCTACCTTTCTATGATCACCGCGGGCTGGCTTCGCGATCGGCTTCCGCCGCCACGGCGCGGCCCGGCGCGGCAGCACGCCACGGGGCAACGAAAGTCCTTTCGTCGGTGGTTGTTTCAATACGGGCTCGATCTGAGCCTGTCCTACGTCCTGGCCGTCGTCGAAGCGGCCGCTATCCTCATCCCCCTGCGCGGCCACACTTCCGTGGGCGCCAACGCCGACTTCGCACGGCAGAACACGGTCCCAGTGGTGCTGCTCATCGTGCTGGGCATCGTCAGCGTGGCGGTGGCCGGCGCCGTCAGCCTGGCTCCCACGGTGCGCTGGTACGTCGCAGGGGACGAACCCACCCCGGAGCAACGCGAAGCCGTGATGAGGCTGGCCGGGCGCCAGTCGGTAATCCTGGTGGCGTCCTGGGCGCTGACCGGCGGGATCTTCATCCTGTTGAATTTGACTGGCGGACCGCAACTTCTGCTGCCCATCGTGCTCGGCGTGTTGCTCGGCGGATCGGCCGCCGCCGGCACCGCCATGCTGATCGCCCAGCGCACCCTGCGGCCCATCATGCGCGCCGCCACGCTGGGCGCCGAACCGCGGCTTGCGGTGCCGAGCGTCTATGCCCGGCTGGTTCTGCTGTGGTTTCTGTGCAGCGCTTTTCCCATCGCGGTCATTGCGACGATGGTGGTTCTCCGCTCGTACGGCTGGCTGATCGAGAAGTCCGCGTCGCTGGACGTGCCGATTCTGGTGGTGTCGCTGGCGGCGCTGATCTTGGGACTGCCCACGATGATTCTGACCTCGCGGTCCATCTCGGATCCGGTCGGCGAGGTCGTCGACGCGATGGCCGAGGTCGAGCATGGCCGCATGGACACGTACGTCGGCGCCTATGAGCGTTCCCAGATCGGGCGTCTGCAAACGGGATTCAACCGAATGGTGGCCGGGCTCGCCGAGCGGGACCGGTTACGTGACCTGTTCGGACGCCACGTCGGGGCCGACGTCGCGCAACGCGCGCTCAACGAGGGGGCATCCCTGTCGGGAGACGTCGTCGAAGCGGCGGTGCTTTTCATCGACCTGGTGGAGTCCACCCGGCTCGCGGAAAGCCGCCCCCCGCAAGAGGTCGCGGAGGTGCTCAACGACTTCTTCCGGATCGTCGTGCATGCCGTCGACGAACACCACGGACTGGTGAACAAATTCGCGGGCGATGCGGCGCTGGCCGTCTTCGGGGTGCCGCTGCCGGCGCGCGAGCCGGCATCGTCGGCGTTGGCGACCGCTCGTGCACTTGTCTCCGAATTGCGGCAGCTGCCGGTCGATTTCGGCATCGGCGTCTCAGCGGGGCGGGTCTTCGCCGGCAACATCGGCGCCGAAAACAGGTATGAATACACCGTGATCGGTGACGCCGTCAACGAAGCCGCCCGGCTGGCCGACCTCGCCAAAACCTCCGACCGGCGGATCCTGTGCTCGGCGGGTGCCATCGACGCCGCGGGCGAGGACGAGCGCTCGCACTGGGCCGAATGTTATTCCACGATTCTGCGTGGGCGATCCGAGGCCACCCACGTCTCGGCACCGACGACTAGCTAGCCGGCCCAAACCCGCGTCAGGACTTGGAGACCTTCAGCGCGGCAATGATTTTGCCGACGAGGTCCGCCGAGGCGGTATCACCGATGGGTGTGCTGCCGATGAAGACGGTGACCGGCTTGGTGTCGACGGCGATGATGGTGACCGAGTCGCCCTTGACGTTGCGACTGGGATCGGCGATTGTGACGTCGGCATCGACCCGGACCGCCTTGGTGCCGTCGACGGTGATCGACGACGACTTCGTCGGTCCGAGCGTGGGCTGCGCGTTCGCGTAGCCGGGGCCCGCGACGATGCATTGCATCAACTTCGTGGCTTGGGCCGTGAGGTCCATGCTGGGAACGAAATTGGTGACGCCGACCTCGGCCGTCATCATCCACTGATTGGCCCCGGGCACGTCCTGCGCGACCCCCAGCCCTCCGATCAGGTTCGGGCCCTGGTCGTCGGAGAACACCGTCCACCCGCCCGGCGCCGCGCTGGCCGGGAACGAAAGCTTGCCCGCGGCGATCGAGTCGGTCCGTGGCATCTCGCCGCCGGACACGTTCGGGGTGCAGTCGGTGGCGTTCTGCGCAGAATTCTTCGGCTGTGAGACCGACGTGGAGGTTGTCGAGGGCGCGGTGGCGACCTGCTTGTTGTCATTGCCGCCGCGCATTAGCAGCAGCGTTGCCACCAGCGCGATGACAGCCAGCACAACCAGACCGGCGACGATCAGCCACGGCAGCTTCGAGCCGGGACCTCCCGGCGGCGGGCCCGGTGGGTAGGGGCCGCCCGGCCCAAACTGCTGTCCGGGTGGCAGATACTGCTGGTTCGGGTACGGGGTAGCGCCGGGCGGGTACGGGTACGGGCCACCCGGCGGGTACGCGTATGGACCACCCTGCGGGTAGGGACCGGTACCGCCCTGCGGGTACGGACCGGGACCACCCTGCGGGTAGGGACCGGGACCGCCCTGCGGCTGGCCCCCCCAATTCGGGTCCTGCCCATACGGATTGCTTCCGTAGGGCCCCTGGCCGTAGGGACCGCCGGGAGGAACCGTCATGCAAAACCACCCTTACTCTCGTCGAGTACCGCCGTCACCGGATGACGGCCGGTTCAGTCTTCGGGTTTGACCTTGGCCATCGCCAACACGTCGAGCCGCCGGTCGAGTTCTTCGATCGACAGCTTGTCGCCGATGAGGCCGCGATCGATCACCGCCTGACGAATCGTCTTGCGCTCCTTGAGCGCCTGTTTGGCCACCGCGGCGGCTTCCTCGTAGCCGATCGCCGAGTTCAGCGGCGTCACGATGGACGGCGACGACTCGGCCAGCTCGCGCAGGCGTTCGACATTGGCGGCCAGTCCGGTGATGCAACGCTCGGCGAACAGCTTCGCCACATTGGTCAGCAGCTTGAAGGACTCGAGGACGTTGCGCGCCATCATCGGGATGTAGACGTTGAGCTCGAACGCGCCGTTGCCGCCGCCCCACGCGACTGCGGCGTCGTTGCCGATCACCTGGGCGGCGACCTGCGTAACGGCCTCGGGGAGAACGGGATTCACCTTGCCGGGCATGATGGAGCTGCCCGGCTGCAGGTCGGGTAGCTGGATCTCGGCCAGGCCGGTCAACGGTCCCG
The DNA here is from genome assembly GCF_001667925.1 of Mycobacterium sp. E2479. GTDB lineage: Bacteria > Actinomycetota > Actinomycetes > Mycobacteriales > Mycobacteriaceae > Mycobacterium. Next base: position 47,868 of record NZ_LZJR01000093.1, read on the forward strand.
ATCCCATCCAGCGAACGTCGTTGGCGATCTTGGTCAGCGACACCGCGATGGTGCGCAGCGCGCCCGACGCCTCGACCAGCCCGTCGCGAGCCGCCTGCGCCTCGAACGAGTTTGTTGCCGTGCGCAATTCACTCAGACCGGTGGAGTTGACCAGCGTTTCGACCACCTTAGCGCCGAAGCCGTCGGGAGCGTTCAAACCGGTACCGACCGCGGTGCCGCCGATAGCCAGCTCGCCCAACCGGGGCAGCGTCGCGCGCACCCGCTCGATGCCCGCCTCGACCTGCCGGGCGTATCCGCTGAACTCCTGACCGAGCGTCACCGGCACGGCGTCCATCAGGTGGGTGCGGCCCGATTTGACCACGGTGTGCCACTCGCGCGCCTTGCCGGCCAGGGCGTCGTGCAGCACCTCGAGCGCCGGGATGAGATGACGCACCGCGGCCTCGGTGGCCGCGATGTGGGTTGCGGTCGGGAAGGTGTCATTCGACGACTGCGACATGTTGACGTCGTCGTTGGGGTGCACCGTCACACCGTGGGCGGCCGCGATGCTCGCGATCACCTCGTTGGTGTTCATGTTGGAGCTGGTGCCCGAGCCGGTCTGGAAGACATCGATCGGGAACTGGTCGTCGTGCTGGCCCTCGGCGATCTCGGCGGCCGCGGCGACGATCGCGTCGGCCTTCTCGGGCGCCAGCAACCCCAGGTCCTTGTTGACCTGCGCGCAGGCGCCCTTCAGCAGACCCAACGCGCGGATCTGGGTGCGCTCCAGGCCGCGGCCCGAGATTGGGAAGTTCTCGACCGCGCGCTGAGTTTGGGCGCGCCACAACGCTTTTGCGGGTACGCGGACCTCGCCCATGGTGTCGCGTTCGATGCGGTACTCGGTGTCTTCAGAGCTGTTCGAGGCCATAGAGTGGCTTCCTCGTTCTTCGATCGGTGGTCAGGGCAGGGGATAGGCGGCGGAGGTGTCGCCGGTGAAGTCGATGGCGGAGTACTCGTTGAGCTTTGAAAGCCGGTGGTAGGCCTCGATCATCCGGACGGTTCCCGACTTCGACCGCATGACGATCGACTGGGTGGTGCAGCCGCCCGGGTAGTACTGCACCCCTTTGAGCAGGTCGCCGTTGGTGACCCCGGTGGCACAGAAGAACACGTTGTCGCCGGACACCAGGTCCTCGGTGGTCAACACCTGGTCGAGGTCGTAGCCGGCGTCGATCGCCTTCTGGCGTTCCTTGTCGTCGGTGGGAGCCAGCTGTGCCTGGATGGCACCGCCCATGCACCGGATCGCGGCCGCGGCGATGATGCCTTCGGGCGTGCCGCCGATCCCGGCGAGCATGTCGGTTCCCGAGTGCGGCCGGCACGCCGAGATCGCACCCGCGACGTCGCCGTCGGTGATCAGCCGGATCCGGGCCCCGGTGGCCCGAACGTCCTCGATCAGCTTGCCGTGCCGCGGCCGGTCCAGGATGCACACGGTCATGTCGCGCACCGACAGCGCCTTGACCTTGGCGACGGCCTTGATGTTCTCAGCGATCGGCGCGGTGATGTCGAGCACGTGCGCGGCCTCCGGCCCGACGGCGATCTTGTTCATGTAGAACACCGCCGACGGGTCGAACATCGCTCCGCGGTCGGCCACCGCCAGCACGGAGATGGCGTTCGGCATGCCCTTGCTCATCAGCGTGGTGCCGTCGATCGGGTCCACGGCGAAGTCGCACTCCGCTCCGTCGCCGTTGCCGACCTCCTCGCCGTTGTAGAGCATCGGAGCGTGGTCCTTCTCGCCCTCGCCGATGACGACGACGCCGCGCATCGACACCGTATTGACCAGCTCGCGCATCGCGTCCACGGCCGCCCCGTCGCCGCCCTCTTTGTCGCCGCGGCCGACCCAGCGACCTGCGGCCATGGCACCGGCCTCGGTGACGCGTACCAGTTCCAAAGCCAGGTTGCGGTCCGGAGCCTCACCGCGCGGTCGACCCTGCGCTAAGGCCCGGCCGGTGGTGGCGGTCGAGCGCTCGCCCTCAACTGTCATGGTTGTCGATTGTCCCAGAAGCGGATCGGTCCGCTGGAACTGGGATACTTGGGGGATGACGGAGGAGCCGCCGCTGAACGCCCAGCTTGATGGGAACGTAGCCGGTGCGTCGTCTCCGCAGGCCGGACCGGGTCCCAGGCCGGTGAAACCCCGGCTGTTGCAGGACGGCCGGGACATGTTCTGGTCGCTGATTCCGCTGGTCATCGGCTGTGTCGTGCTCGCAGGCATGCTGGGCATGTGCTCGTTTCAGCTCGGCAGCCATCAGGGCTCCGTCCCGTCTTATGACGCGGGGGCGGCCCTGCGTGCCGACGCGTCCGCGCTCGGTTTTCCCGTCCGCCAACCGCGGCTCCCGGCCGGCTGGCAAGCCAACTCCGGCCACCGCGGTGGCATCCAGGGCGGCCGAAGCGACACCACGAGCGGTCAACGGGTGAACGCGCCCATCTCGGAAGTCGGCTACATCAGTCCGACCGGAATGTATCTGAGCCTGACCCAGAGCAACGCCGACGAGGACAAGCTCGTCAACTCGATTCATCCGTCGGCCTACCCAACCGGAGCGGTCGATGTCGACGGGACCAACTGGGTGGTCTATCAGGGTTCCGGCCAAAACGGTGCGGACGCCGAGCCGGTATGGACGACCAGGCTCAGCGGGCCGGGGGGCGCCACCCAAATTGCGATAACCGGCGCCGGAAACACCGATCAGTTCCGTACGCTGGCTTCGGCGACGCAATCGCAACCGCCTTTGCCCAGCCGCTAGCTCATCCGCGCGAGCAAGGGATCCTATCGACATGACTGCACCAGAGGCTGATCTGTCCGGATGGTCGGCGGCATCGTTCAGCGGCGGCGGCTACACCCATGACGTCTACCGCAAGGGCAGCGGCCCCGGGGTGGTGCTCATTCCCGAGATTCCCGGAATCCATCCCGGCGTGCTCGCCCTGGGGAATCACCTGGTGGACAACGGCTTCACCGTCGCCATGCCGTCGCTGTTCGGCGAGCCGGGCAAGGCCAAGACGGCGGGCTACATTGCCGGTACCATCGGGCGGGCCTGTGTGGCACGGGAATTCGCCGCTTTTGCGCTGAACAAGGAGCGGCCCGTTGCGCTGTTTCTGCGCGCGCTGGCCCGTGATCTCAACGCATCGACACCGGGCAAGGGTGTCGGCGTGATCGGCCAGTGCTTCACCGGCGGGTTCGCTCTGGCCGCCGCGGTCGACGACAGCGTGCTGGCGCCGGTGCTTTCGCAGCCGTCGGTCCCGTTTCCGCTGGGCGCCGCGCGGCGCCGCGACCCCGGCCTGAGCGAAGCAGAACTGGCCACCGTGGCCGATCGGTGCACCAACGATGGCCTGTGCGCCATGGGCTTGCGGTTCAGCGAGGACAAAGCGGTGCCGCGCGAGCGGTTCGTGACGCTCAAGGAGCGCCTGGGCGACGCCTTCGAGGTGATCGACATCGATTCGGGGCCCGGCAATCAACACGGCTTCAGCAAGATGGCGCACTCGGTGCTCACCGACGAGATTCGCGAAGTCGACGGGCATCCCGCCTTCGAAGCCCGCAAGCGTGTGGTCGAGTTCCTCACGCAACGCCTTTTCTAGGTTCCTCGGGAGACTTTGCGGCGCATGGCAATTGACGATCTGGTGGTCGAAACCAACTATGGCCCGGCCCGAGGCGTCGAAGCCGACGGCGTCAAGGCGTGGAAGGGCCTTCGGTACGCGGCCGCGCCCACCGGCGAGCTGCGGTTCCGGGCCCCCCAACCGCCCGCGCGCTGCACCGAGGTTGTCGACGCCACCGCTTTCGGGCCGGCCTGCCCGCAACCGGTATTTCCCAATCTGCCGTTGGATTTGGGCGCGCCGCAGGGCGAAGATTGCCTGCGGCTCAATGTCTGGGCGTCTTCTGACACGAAACCGGGTGACGGCAAACCGGTGATGGTGTGGGTGCACGGCGGCGCCTATGTCCTGGGGTCGAGCAGCCAGACGCTCTATGACGGCCGCAGACTTGTCCGCCGCGGCGAGGTCGTCGTGGTCACCGTCAACTATCGGCTCGGGGTGCTTGGCTTTCTCGACCTGTCTGGGTTCGACACCGCGGGACGGCGCTTCGACTCGAACGTGGGCCTGCGTGACGTGCTGGCGGCCCTGGAGTGGGTGCGCGACAACGTCGCTGCCTTCGGTGGCGATCCGCGGCGCGTCACGCTGTTCGGCGAGTCCGCCGGGGCCGGCATCGTCACCACGCTGCTGGCCAGCCCGGCGGCCGAAGGTCTGTTCGCTGGGGCGATTGCGCAAAGCTCGCCGGCCACTTCGGTGTACGACCGCGAACGTGCGGGACGCGTGGCGCGGGCATTCCTCGACCGGCTCGGAATCGCTGCATCGGAATCTCAACGGTTGCTTGATATCCCGATGGGGACGCTGCTGGCGGCGTCGCAGCGGGTGTTCGACGAAGTGCCGGTGCGTAACCCGGGAACGCTGGCGTTCGTCCCGATCGTCGACGGCGACGTGCTGACCGACTACCCGGTCAAGCTTGCGCAAGCGGGCCGCTCGCAGCCGATTCCGTTGATCATCGGCACCAACAAGCACGAGGCAATGCTCTTCCGGTTGCTGAGGTCGCCGTTGATGCCGATCACTCCGAGAGCGATCACGTCGTTATTCGATCAGATTGCCGCCGAACAACCCGATCTGCAGTTGCCCACCGAAGAGGAGATCGTCTCGACGTATTCGAGATTGCGGCGCAGGGCACGGAGTTTGAGCATCGCGACCGACGTCGGCTTCCGGATGCCGTCGGTGTGGCTCGCCGAGGGGCACGCCCGGGTGGCGCCGGTGTATCTGTACCGGTTCGATTACGCCACCCCACTGCTGAAGCTGACGATGGTCCGCGCCGCGCATGCCACCGAATTGCCCTACGTCTGGGGCAATCTCGGTGCGCCCAAGGATCCCACGCTGATGCTGGGCGGCGCCAAGGCCGCCAAGGAGGTGTCCAAGAGGGTGCGGACCCGATGGATCAACTTCGCCGCGCATGCCACGCCCTCGGGCCTGCCCGGTGAGCCGGAATGGACGCCCTATACGGAGAACGACCGTTCCTGTCTGATCATCGATCGCCGTGACGCGCTCGCGCACGATGTCGACGCCAACATCCGTGCGGCCTGGGGCAGCGAGGTGGTGAGCTTTCGCTAGGCGACCGGCATCACTGCCGTCCGCCGGCCGGTGCGGCGGATGCCTTGTCCGCCAGGGCTAGTCGCTTCATATCATGGAACATCTCGACGTAGTACGACAGGCATTCCGACAGTGCCTGCTCGGTGGTGAACAGGGGCTGATACCCGAGATCGCGGGTTGCTTTCGCGATCGAGAAGAAATTGTCCAGATACAACCGCTCGACGGCGAGCGGTTCGAGCAGCGGCGCCGGTATCCCGAACCGAAAATGCAGCCGCTGCCAACCCGTCATCGCCGCGCGCACGATCGGGCCGTTGACCCGGACCCGCGGCCACTTCTCCCCACAGGCCTCGACCACCGGCCTGGCGAACTCGAACATGTTGATCGGCTCGGCATCGTTGATGAAGTAGGCCTGGCCCGGCGCCGTGCCGCCGGGGGTCAGGTGTTGCGCCGCCAGGATGAAACCGTGAATGAGGTTGTGCACGTAGGAGTTGTCCAACCGGGCCGATTTGCGTCCGATCAGCACCTTGACGTGGTCGGCGATCACGCTTTCGAACAACTTGCGGAACATGGTTTGATCGCCGCGACCCCAAATGCCACTGGGCCGAACCGCACACGTCAAGAGGCCCTCAACACCGTTCTGGCCCAGGACGAATCGCTCGGCGATCACTTTGGTCTCGGTGTACAGGTCGTTGAACCGGTTGGTGTAGGGCAGCGTCTCGTCGCCGCCGGCGATGTTCTGGCCGCCCATGACGACGCTGTTGGACGAGGTGTAGACGAAGCGCTGCACCCCGGCGGCCTGCGCGGCCCGGACCAGGTTCTCGGTGCCCCCGACGTTGACCCCGAAGCTGCGCTGCCGATACTCGTCGGTCACCGACGCACCGCCCATCAGGTCGATGATCGCCGCGGTATGGAAGACGGTGTCGATGCCATCGACCGCTTGGGCGCACACGGTCGTGTCGGTGATGTCACCCTGCAGCACCTCAAGCTGCGGATGCGGTGGCAGCGGGGAGGGTGCACGGTCGAAGGAGCGGACCTCGTGTCCGCGGTCGAGCAAAGTGGACACCAGGTTGGCGCCGACGAATCCGGAGCCCCCGGTGACCAGGACGCGGCCGAGTTCGGCCGTCAGTGATGCATCACCCATGGCCGAAAGCATAACTGAAACGTGTTCCAGTTCGGAAAAAAATTTTCAGCCAGGTCCTGGGCTACTCCGAATTCATGCGTCCTCGGCTTCGCCCGCCGCCAGCGTATCCTCGATTCTCTTCCGAGCGCCAGCTAAGTGCTCTTCGCACCGTTTAGCCAGTTGCTCGCCTCTTTCCCACAGTTTCAGCGACTCGTCGAGGTCTAAGCCGCCCTGCTCCAGTATTCGGACGACTTCGATCAGTTCGTCCCGGCACGCTTCGTAAGCCAGGTGACTAATAGGTGTAATAGAGTCATCGTCTTTTGGGGTGGTGAGGTCGTCCCCGTCGTTGGTTTTACGTGCCATCGGTTAGTCCCTCGCTCACCGCGGCCACGGCGCCGTCGGCCACCCGGACCCGTAACCGCGTGCCCGCCGGCGCGTCGTCGACGGAACGGAGCACGCGGTTGTTCGGCCCTATGGCTTGCACGACGGCGTAACCGCGGGCCAGTGTGGCCGCCGGACCCAATGTCGCCAACCGTGCGCGCAGGTGGCCGACACGTTCGGTCTCGGTGGCGGCCAGCCGGGTGATGTCGCGGCGAATCGCCGATCGGGCGCGGTGAACCTCCTCGGCGCGCGCCATCAAAGCCGCTAGCGGCTCCGCCAGCACCGGCCGGCTTCGTATCTGGGCCAGCGCTCGTTGCTCGCGCGAAACCCAGTTGCGCAACGCCTGCGCGCTGCGCCGGCGCAGGTCGTCGATCAGCCGCTGTTCGGCGGCGGTATCGGGCACCACCTTCTTCGCCGCGTCGGTGGGAGTGGCCGCGCGCAAATCGGCGACGAGATCGCACAGCGGGTTGTCAGGTTCGTGGCCGACCGCACTGATCACCGGGGTGAGGCATGCCGCGATGGCCCGGCACAGCGTCTCGTCGGAGAACGGCAGCAGGTCCTCTACGCTGCCGCCGCCGCGGGCGATCACGATGACATCGACCTCGGCGTCGCGATCGAGTTCCCTTAGCGCCTCGACGATCTGGGCGACGGCACCTGCGCCCTGGACCGCGGTGTTGCGCACCGCGAAGCGAACCCCGGACCAGCGCGCGGCCGCCACGGTCGTCACGTCGCGTTCGGCGGCGCTGGCCCGGCCGGTGATCAAACCTATTCTGTTGGGCAAGAACGGGATCGGTCGCTTGAGTCGAGGATCGAAAAGCCCCTCGGCATCCAGCAGCCGGCGCAGCCGATCGATGCGGGCCAGCAGCTCGCCCACCCCGACGGCACGAATCTCGGTGAGACGCAACGAGAATGTGCCACGGCCCGTGTAGAAAGACGGCTTGCCGCGCACCACCACCTGCGTGCCTTCGGCCAGCTTGACCGGCGCGTCGAGCACCAGATCGCGGGGGCATGTCACGGTCAGCGACATGTCGGCGGCCGGGTCACGCAGCACCATGAACACGGTTTTGGAGTCTGGTCGCATCGAGATTTGGGCAAGCTGGCCCTCGACCCACACGGTGCCGAGCTTGTCGATCCAGCCCGCGACCCGGATGGCCACCGCGCGCACCGGAAACGGGTTCTCGGCGGAATTCGGTTCGGGGGTAACGGCCGGGGTCACTTCGCGTTCGCGCGGGTGATCCTGTTGGCGAGCAGCGTCTGGAACGGTGCACGGCCCTTGGTGGCCTGCTCGTAGGCCAGCAGGGCTTCAAGGTCGTCCACACTCAGCGATTGCAGACGGGCCCGCAGCTGCGCCAACGTCAGCGACGCGTAGTCCAGCTCGGTGACCACCTCGGGTTGCGGAACCGAGGCGTTGCCGGCCGGCTTCTTTGACTGACGGGCGGACTTGGTCAGGGCGCTTGCGTCTTCGTGCGCGTCGGCCACCGAGTACAGCGCGAACCGGCCCTCGGCCCTGCGCTCGCCCTCGCCGCCGTCCTGCACCGGGCTGTAGGCGCCGTCGATCGCGTCGTTCACGTCCTCGTCGAAGGTCGCCCATTCCGGCTTCTCGTCCCGCGGCGGGAAGATCGATTCGAGGGTGCTGTCGCCCTTGATCGCCAGCTCGGCGAGGTTCTGCTGAAAGCGCATGACGATGTGCGCCGCCTGGCTGGCCAGTGTCATCGGGTACATCAGGATGGTTTTCGGCAGCCTGATGGTCTCCTCAACAGCGACTGTTGCCGCGCCGACCAGCAGCCGAACTCCATACGGTGCAGTGCCCATGGGTCCAAGATTGCCCTAAGCGGCGGCTAACTCCAAGCCCACCGGCGCGAGCTGGCAACCCTGTGTCGGCAGTCAGTACCCTGGACGACATGCCGCCGACTATCGACATGGGGATTCCCGGCCGTGTGGGAGGACCAGCGGGATCGGTAGCCAGCGACCCAGGCCGTAAGCGAGTGCTCTTGGCCGAACCGCGTGGGTACTGCGCGGGCGTGGACAGGGCGGTGGAGACCGTGGAACGCGCGCTGGAGAAGCACGGTCCGCCGGTCTACGTGCGTCACGAGATCGTGCACAACCGCCACGTCGTCACCACCTTGGAGAAGGCCGGCGCCGTGTTCGTCGAGGAGACCGACCAGGTCCCCGAGGGGGCCATCGTGGTGTTCTCCGCGCATGGTGTGGCCCCCACCGTGCACGCGGCGGCCGCCGACCGGAACCTGCACACCATCGACGCGACCTGTCCCCTGGTGACCAAGGTTCACAACGAGGCCAGGCGGTTCGCCCGCAACGACTATGACATCCTGCTCATCGGCCACGAGGGCCACGAGGAGGTCGTGGGCACCGCCGGGGAGGCGCCCGACCATGTGCAGCTGGTCGATGGGGTCGCCGCCGTGGACGACGTGACGGTGCGCGACGAGAACAAGGTGGTGTGGCTCTCGCAGACGACTCTGTCGGTCGACGAGACCATGGAGATCGTCGAGCGGCTGCGACAACGGTTCCCCAAGCTGCAGGATCCGCCCAGCGACGATATTTGCTACGCGACCCAGAACCGGCAGGTCGCGGTCAAGGCGATGGCACCGGAGTGTGAGCTGGTGATCGTCGTCGGGTCCCGCAACTCATCGAACTCGGTGCGGCTAGTCGAGGTGGCGCTGGGTGGTGGGGCCGCGGCCGCCCACCTGGTCGACTGGGCCGACGACATCGACCCGGCGTGGCTGGAAGGCGTCACCACGGTGGGCGTCACCTCGGGCGCATCCGTGCCCGAGGTCCTGGTGGAGGGCGTGCTGGCGCGCCTAGCCGAGTGCGGCTTCGACGTCGTGCAGCCGGTCACGACCGCGCAGGAGACCCTGGTGTTCGCGCTGCCGCGCGAGATCCGGTCGGTTCGCTGAGCGCGCAGCGCCTCAGACGTCGTACTCCCAAGAATCCGCCGGCGACCATCCGGGTGTCCGTGAGCGGCTGCGGCGCTCGGTGTGCGGCTCGCGCGGCGGCTCTTGCGGGCCCGCGTCGCGGTAGCGGACCTGGGAGATGGGGTGATGGGTCCCGTTGGAGCCGCTTGACGGGGGCCGCCGGCGCCTCGGCTCATAGGGCGGCTCGTTCGGCTCGCGGCGGTCGTAGCGGCTCCCGTAATTCGTGCCGCTAGGCGGGTCATACCGGTCGCCGTAGGGCTCGAAACCATCGAAACGGCTGCTCCGCGGTGTGGGCCGCTCGTAGGGATTGCGACGCGTGCGCGGTTCGCGACGAGCTTCCCGGGACGATTGGCCACGCGGATCGGGATCGGCATCCGGGCGGGGCCTGCGGCGCGACCGCCGGGGCGGCTCGGTGGCGTCGTAATCGCGCGCCGACGCGGCGCTGCGCCGGGTGCTGCGCCGCGGACGCTCGGGCCGCTCGGGCGGTCCGGACGCCTCGGTCAAAGACTCGCGTGCATGCCGGGAGCGGCTGCGGGCCGAACGCGTGGCGGAGTGAGTGGTGCGTGTCGTGCGGCGGGTTCTCGACGAGGAGCCCGACGTGCGGCCGCGGCGGGAACCGGCACTGTCGTCGGCGTCGGACGCGTCGGCGTCGGACTGCAGCACCGATTGCGCTTTGGCGACGATGCCGTTGAAGAAGGACTTGACGTCGACACTGGCGGCCCCCGGCGTGGCCTCGGACGCGTTCGCCGCGGTGCCTTTTTTGTAAGCGTTTCCGAAATACCAGCGCGCCAGCCCGATCGCCAGCACGCCGCCGGCAGTCCCCAGCATCAGCGGGAAGCGCTCGATCAGCGGGTAGCCGCAGTTGATCAGCAGGTCTTTGAGGCGGCCGACCTTGGCGTCGTGGAACAACCAATAGGCGCCCGGGACCGCCGCGAAGAGGATCAGGGGCGGCTGGATGATCGTGGTGAAGATGCCGTCCTGGCGCACCGCCAGCACGGCCGCCACGCAGCCGACGATATAGAAGCCGGCGAAGACATGGGTCAGTTCCTTGTGACCAGCGTCGATTCCGTAGCCGATAGCAGTTGCGGTCACGGCGATAAGCAGCGCGGCGTACCAGGGGACGCCTGGGATATTTGGGTGGATCGAACGGTGGGCACCCTCCACCGTCGAACTTGCCCGCTGTGCTGACACATGTAGACCGTACCGGGAATGGGCCGAAAGGCCCGTAAATACCTCGTAGGGATAGTGGGCGCGCCATGCCGGGGCGCACGGTCGGCGATGACGAATGGTCCGCGGCGCCGCCGGCCGCCAAGACCCCTAGACTTGGTTTCCCGTGAGCCTGAGCCTGGGAATAGTGGGTTTGCCCAACGTCGGCAAGTCGACCTTGTTCAACGCGCTGACCCGCAACAACGTGGTGGCGGCCAACTATCCGTTCGCGACAATCGAGCCCAACGAGGGCGTCGTGCCGCTGCCCGATCCCCGGCTCGACAAGCTGGCGGAGATGTTCGGTTCCGAGAAGATCGTGCCGGCGCCGGTGACGTTCGTCGACATCGCCGGCATCGTGAAAGGTGCCTCCGAGGGCGCCGGGCTGGGCAACAAGTTCCTGGCCAACATCCGCGAGTGTGACGCGATCTGCCAAGTGGTGCGGGTCTTCTCCGACGACGACGTCGTGCACGTCGATGGCAAGGTCGACCCGGCTTCCGATATCGAGGTGATCGAGACCGAGTTGATCCTGGCGGACATGCAGACCTTGGAGAGGGCCGTCCCGCGGCTGGAGAAAGAGGCCCGCAACATTAAGGACCGCAAGCCCGTACACGAGGCGGCCCTCGCCGCCGAGGCGGTGCTGAACTCGGGTAAGACGCTCTTCGCGGCCGGTGCCGATGTGTCACTACTGCGCGAGCTGAACTTGATGACTACCAAGCCGTTTCTCTACGTGTTCAATGCTGACGAATCCGTGCTGACCGACGATGCCCGCAAGGCCGAGCTGTCCGCGATGGTCGCACCAGCCGACGCGGTGTTCCTCGACGCGAAGATCGAGGCCGAACTGCAGGAGCTGGACGACCTGTCGGCTGCCGAGCTGCTGGAGTCCATCGGCCAAACCGAGCGTGGGCTAGATGCGTTGGCGCGGGCCGGTTTTCATACACTCAAGCTGCAGACCTATCTAACGGCGGGCCCAAAAGAGGCGCGCGCGTGGGTGATTCACCAGGGCGACACCGCACCAAAGGCCGCCGGGGTGATCCACACCGATTTCGAAAAGGGCTTTATCAAGGCCGAAATCGTTTCCTACGACGACCTGGTGGCCGCGGGCTCGATGGCGGCGGCCAAGGCCGCCGGCAAGGTCCGCATGGAGGGTAAGGATTACGTCATGGCCGACGGCGACGTGGTGGAGTTTCGTTTCAACGTCTAGGCCCATCAAAGTCGGGCGGTCCCTTTCGATCGAAGCCGAAAGTCGCCCTCGATCGAGGTCCCGCACTCGGTCGCGACGTTTCACGCGACGGCGTGAGCGATCAGCAGGTGCGATGCGTTGGCGTCTTCACTGATCTGACGGTGCTCGACTGTAAGGCCGGTGCTGCGCAGCGTGTCGATCACGTCTGGCACCGGACGGAGGTGAAAGCCGTGTCCCGTGAATGGTAGTTTTGCCATCACATTGGGGTCGGCCAGTCCGATGACGAGTCGACCCCGGCTGTTTAACACCCTGGCAAGCTCCGTGAACGCCTTGTCGAGCTCCGCGACGAAGTAGATGGTATTGACCGTAAGGACGCCGTCCAATGCCCCATCGGGGAACGGCAACTGCGTCATGGACCCGGAATACAACGACAGCCGCCCGGTTGCGATGTCGCGGCGGTAGCGCCATGCGGCCTGGCTGAGCATCGTCTCCGACACCTCGACACCATGAACACTGCCCGACGGACCGACACTGTCAAGCAGGAATTTCAGCCCCACTGCGCCACCGAATCCGACATCGGCCACCGCCGATGCTTCACTGGGTTGTAGCGCCCGCGCGGCGGCGCTCACGAAGCGCCGGTTACCCCGATTGAGCGCCGCGCCAACCAGCCGGCCGCGCAAGCCACTCGGATGACCGAGCTGTTTAGCAATACCCGCCATGACCGCGTCCCGGACCCCCACCTCACGACCGTAGAGCACGGATGCTGATGCGGCCCGGCTTTCTAGATGAAGTGGCGGGAGGGTCGGCGACGAGGATGTCCGGTTGGCGGAAGAATATCGTCTATCGTCTCGTGCGTGTGCAGCCAGCAAACGAAGCGCACTCCCGGTAAACGAAAGGGCGACGTTGCCAAGGGATCGTGCCATCGTCTCGACGGCGTAGCTTTGAGTGTGGCAACGGGCTCGCAGGATTGGTTGAAGCCCGTCAAACGCAAGCCGATCTACCCGAGACGCTGCTAGCCAGCGCCCCAGCGGACACTTCCGCCGACAAACGAATCAGTATCGCTTGAGCAATAGGCGTGCCGGCATCCAGACCCTGAAGGGAAGGTCCTGTGGCTGAGGACGCCGATACGTGGCGTCGGGCGATAGCTCAACGCGAGCAATTGCTCAACGTTCTCGCATTCGAGTGCATCGTTTCCGGATTACTCAGGGCGACCGCCGAAGACTTATCGTTCGCTGCGATCCGGTCATCCCTTCGAGCAAGATTGCTGCAACGGCAACTCGGGGGAGTTCCGAAGCAAACGCATAAGAGCAGCCGTGCTGACGGGTCGATGCCGGGGATGGGTGACCGCGCTGAAGCGCCACCAAAAGACCATCCAGTCGAGTCTCTCCCGGTCCCGGCCGCTGGCGACAGCGATGCGGTGCAGTCCGTCGATAACCTGGAAAACCGCCTCAAGGCGCGACAGAGCAAGACGGTCCGTGCACTACTCTTCGCGGCCGACGCGCACAACCGGGCCGCCAAAGTTCACGAGCAAGCGGCTCGCCTGGGGATAGGAGACGCGGCAGCACATCGACAAGCAGCCGACCGACATCGCGCCGCTCAAGCCGAGGCCATCCGCCGCCGCTGGGTGTATCTCACGGCCGCCACCCAAGATCTGATAAGTGATGGCAGCGCCCAGGCATCGCCCACTGACGACGCGGCCTAAGCAGACCGGCCGGCCGACGAACTGGCCGCGGTAGAACTCTTCTCGGGCGCCCTTGTCGGTGGCGGTATTTAGCATTCGGTGCTCAGACACCGAGGAGATCGCATGAAGTTCATTTCGACCCGAATCATCACGTCCGACGTCAGGCGGCTCGTCGGCTTCTACGAGATGGTCACCGGAATCTCTGCGGCGTGGGGAAACGAGTTGTTCGCCGAGATCCCCACCCCGGTCGGCACACTGGCAATCGGCAGCGACGAGACCGACCGTCCCGCTGTTTGGAGACGGCTCCGCCGAAGCGGCAGCCAACCGAAGCGCCATCTTGGAGTTCATCGTCGAGGACGTGGACGCCGAATACGAGCGGCTCCGCCAACACGTGGGCGAAGTGGTGACGCCGCCGACGACGATGCCCTGGGGGAACCGCGCGTTGTTGTTCCGGGATCCGGATGGCAACCTGGTCAACCTGTTCACTCCGGTGACCAAAGAGGCGCGGGCCAAGTTCGGCGTGTGACGGCGCGGCGACGTCCAATCCGAATTGCTACTTGCCGGGATCATCGGCGAGGGAAATTCTTAGGAGATGGCGACTGGAAAGCGGGCGGTGCGGTGGTCAACGAGCGCGATGGTGCGCGGCGCGCTGGCGCTCTCTGCTCTCGGTCTAACCGGCGGCGTCGTCGCACAAGCGGCCCCGGCCCTGCCGCCTACCGGTCACTGGTGCCCGGGTGACCCGTGGAACCCGGCGTGGGGGAAAGTCTCGGACTGGGATTGGAATCAGTGCCACGACTGGCAACACCCGGGCGGCCCGTCCGGCCCGGCGGGGTGGGGGCCCTGGGGACCTCCGCCGGCATGGGCTCCGCCGCAGCCACCACAACCGGCCTGGGCGCCAGGGGCGCAAATGATGTGGAATCCGACCGGCGCCGGTAACTGGGGAATCTGGAACAACGGAGTATGGACTCCGATCTGACCGAAGATCGGTGATTCCCAGCAACTAGGCAGCGAACAGCGGCCTTTGACGGGTCGAAAGGGCTGGCCGCCCCGCGCTAGGGTGAGCTGTGGCCGCCGAGGACCGCCCCGAATCGTTCGCTGGGCTGGAACGGCAGGCTCGCGCGCTCGATCAGCGGGAAGAAGCGCTCGCCCACCACGAGGCCGACCTCAGGCGACGCGAATTCCAGGCGGGCAGAAGAGATCGGATCGCTGACCAGCGCGACCAAATTGCAGACGACCGCGAACGGGCGGCCGACGACCGAGAGAAGCGCGCGGACGAACGCGAGGGCACGGCCGCGGAGCGCGAACGTGAGCGGCTGCGCCGCGCGGACGAACGGGGAAAGCGTCTGCGGGCCCGCGCGAAGCGGGAGCAGGCCGACGTCGACCGTGAGACGGCGCGAAGCGAACGTGGGAGCGACCCCGCTTAGTCGGGTAACCGCTGGGCAGCGCTCCCGGAGAGCGACAATCTCCGGCATCGCTGAAGCGCGTGTATGCTGCCGCGGAAAATATATCGATGCGTAATCAGTTTGCTTCATGTGCGGCGCAAATCATTGGCTGCCAGGAGAATGACGTGCGCCACAAATTTTGGTTCGCGATAATTGGTATTGCTAACCTCGCTGCCCATGGTCGTTATTGCAACATTGATGTCGTTGATCAGCCAGGTCTCCGGCACGCCGTATATTTCCGGTGGAGATTCTCCCGCCGGTACCGATTGTTCGGGTCTTGCGTCGTGGATTGCGAATGCAGCGACTGACAGGCCCGTTTTTGGTAGTCGATTCAACACAGGAAACGAAGAGGGTGCATTGCTGGCGCGCGGCTTCCAATACGGAACCGCCCCCAATGCAGTAGTCATCGGTTGGAACGGTGGCCACACCGCGGTGACACTGCCGGATGGAACTTCTGTCTCCAGCGGAGAGCGTGGCGGAGTGCACATCGGTGGTGCGGGTGCCTACCAGGCCGGATTCACTCACCACATGTTCCTTCCGGTGGCACCGGACGAAGGCGGGCCGCCCCCGCCGGATGCGCCGCCTCCGCTGGCGCCGGATGCTCCGCCGCCCCCGCCGGATGCTCCGCCGCCCCCGCCGGATGCTCCGTCGCCGCCGGCGCCGGACCTCCCGCCGCCACCGCCGGCCGTTTTGATCGACGCTCAGGCTCCTGCGGACCCGCCTGCGCCGGGCGTCTGACATACCTTTATTCCGTCAGTGCTGGGAATTGCGAATCTGTAACAAACAGAGCGCGGACTGCACGCAAGAATGGAAAGGTTTTTCTGTGCTGTGGGTCGCGCCGATCCCGACATTCCGCGGAATAGTGAGATACCGCCGCAGACCACTAGATTGTGAGCTACATCACTAACGCGGGAATTATGGTACGGCCTAAGTGTGCCTATGCGTCATTTTGTGACGCATAGGCACACTTTGCTCTAACCTTTACCCAAGCAAACTACGTCCGGCGTGCTGGCCGCTGGAGGCTGCCGCGGCGCCCACCGCGGGCCGGATAGGCTGGCGCTGCCCGCCGAGATCGGGCGGGCGTAACTTAAGCAGCGAACCGAGGCGGGGGCGCAATGATCTTCATCGTCGTCAAGTTCGAGACCAAACCCGAGTGGAGCGACCGCTGGCAAGAACTCGTCGCATCGTTCACCGCGGCGACCCGCGCCGAGGAAGGAAACCTGTGGTTCGAGTGGGCGCGCAGCCTGGACAATCCGGCTGAGTACGTCTTGGTAGAAGCGTTCCGCGACGATGAGGCGGGCGGCATCCACGTCAACAGCGACCATTTCAAGCGGGCGATGCAAGAGCTTCCGCAGGCGCTGAAGTCCACGCCCAAGATCATCAACCAGACCATCGATGCCACGGGCTGGTCGGAGATGGGCGAATTGGCGATTTACTAGCCCTCGGCTAGCCGATCGCAATCTCGATCTCGTCGCCCAGGGCGTAGCCCGGTGTCAGCGGAAGCTTGTCACCGCTCCAGAACGATCCCGGGTCGAAGTAGTTGTAGTACTTCTCCGTGGTGAGCAAACCCATCTCCTCGTAGGTGATTGCCACCGTCTCCGCGCAGTACGCCGCTTCCAGGCCGAGTCGCTGGCGCTCTTTGCGTCGCTCCGTCGACTCGCGAACTTTCGTGTCCACCAAGGGGATTCCTCGCAACCAGTCGTAGGCGTTCGGCAGCCGGCCACGCAGCCACCGGCCGGTCAGGCGCATGGTGGTGGGGAACGCGGTGCCGTCCATCCGGGCGATGACGCGCAGCAGCTTGTTTTCTTGCTCGCGATTGGCCGGTGGAGTGAGCTGGCGTAGCCAGCACCGCTGATGGTAGCGCTGTGACCAATGCAACACGGATTGCGCAAGATCGTTGAGTTGCACGCCACGATGATTCGTTCCCGTCCACAGATCGATAAGCTTGTCACCCAGTTCGGCGTGCCAGATCAACGGCGGCAAGTCGTCGATCGCCACGGTCATGCCGACGTGGTTCACCGGGCTGTTGGTCAACGTTTGGATGGCGCGGTCGGGTCCGGAACCCCCGCGAAACAGCCACAGATCACCGGTCCGGGTCTCTTCGAGCGCTTGGTTCAAGGTGAGCATCGTCGTGTAAGTCCGTTCGCCGCTGCCGCTTTCGCCGATGTTCGTCGCCAATATGACCCCGGCGGTACGTCGAGCATGATGCGTTGCCGTACTTCTCGGGCACACAAGTCAACCACAACCGGGGCATAACGACTCGGCGGCGCATAGCCTGGTTTTATGCGCAATGTGTGGAAGTGGTTGGGACTGGCCGGTGCGGCCGGCGTCGTTGCCGGCGGTGTGCTGGTTGTTCGCGACCAACGCAAACGGCGTGCATACACCCCAGACGAGGTCCGCGATCGCCTGCATCAGCGGTTGGCCGAATACAACGGGGAAGGGGCTCAGCCCGATTCTGGATCGGCCGGGGCCTGGACGGCGAACAACCGATAGGTGCCCGAAAAGCCCTTCAGCTCCACATTGCGGCCGTCGTCGAACCGGATGCCATCGCAATCGGAAAGCGCGTCTCGCACCGGCTGACTCACCAGAATCTGGCCGCCGACCGCCTGTGCGGCGACGCGTGCCGCCATTGCGACGTTGCGGCCGAACAGGTCATCGCCACGACGCACCGAACGTCCCATGTGGATGCCGATCCGCACTCGAATCTCCTCGCGCCGCTTGCGATTCGCATCCCTGCGCAACGCGTCCTGCAGATCGATACCGCACCGCACCGCTTGTTCGGCGCGAGCGAACGCGATCATGAATCCGTCGCCCTGACTCTTCACCACGTGACCGGAGCGTCGCTGCACCAGATCCGAGACCAGCTTGTCGTGCGAGCTGATCAGCTTGACCCAGGCCCGGTCACCGATCTTCTCGTTGAGTTTGGTGGACTCCTCGATGTCGGAGAACAAGATGACCACCCGGCCGTCCGGGGTGACGCGGGCGAGGTCGGGTCGCTCCACTTCGGCCCAGTCCGCCAGATCTTCGATGCTGCTGCGCACCACCGCGCCGAAACCTTCCTTGCGCATCAGGTTGGCGGTGTTCCAGACCCGTTTGACGGCCTCGCGGCCCCCCGACAGCAACTGAGTGCGGGCGTCGGCCCGCTGTCGCATCTCGTCGAGCTCTTGCTGACTACGCACGAGCAACCGCCACAGGACGATCAGCGCGACGCCTTCGATCGCGGCAATTCCGGCCAGGATGTAGACCGTGAGGTGCAGCGCGTCAGCCATGCCGGTCATCCTTTCAAGGCCGGGTCCACCCAGGTTGTCGGCCCTATCGGCAGTGTCTAGTGTTGACTCCGCCAGCCGCGGGTAGTGATCTCAAGTGAGCCCGGATCGGGTGACTTTCGGGAGGAGCGGTTTTGGTCGAGGACGACAGTAACCCATCTGACCTGCTGGTGATCTTCGGAATCACCGGTGATTTGGCGCGGAAGATGACATTCCGGGCGTTGTACCGGCTCGAGCGCCGCGACATGCTGGATCACCCGATCGTGGGGGTGGCCAGTGACGACCTCACGATCGAGCAGCTGCAGGAGCGGGCACGCGACGCCATCAAGGCATCGGGCGAGGCGTTCGACGAGGCCGTGTTCGACCGCCTGGCGAACCGGCTGTCTTACCTGCACGGCGACGTCACCGACGCCGGTCTCTACAAGCAGCTCGCCAAGAAGATCCCTTCGGGTTCCCACCCGCTCTACTACCTGGAAATGCCGCCGGCCTTATTCGCGCCCATCGTGGAGAACCTCGCGAAAGCCGACCTGCTGGAGCGCGCCCGGGTCGCCGTGGAGAAGCCGTTCGGCCATGACCTGGCCTCGGCCCGCGATCTCAACGAGCGCCTGCGCGCTGTGCTCGACGAAGACCAAATCTTGCGTGTGGACCACTTTTTGGGCAAACAGCCCGTCGAAGAATTGCAGTACCTACGGTTCGCCAACCAGGCGCTCGCCAAGCTGTGGGACCGCGACAGCATTTCCGAGATCCACATCACCATGGCCGAGGACTTCGGCATCGAGGACCGCGGGAAGTTCTACGACGCCGTGGGCACACTTCGCGATGTCGTGCAAAACCACCTGCTGCAGGTGCTTGCACTGGTCGCCATGGAGCCCCCGGTGGGCGCGGGGGCCGACGACCTGAATGACAAGAAAGCCGAGGTTTTCCGAGCGATGCCCGCGCTGGACCCGCAACGTTGCGTCCGCGGGCAGTACCGCGGCTACACCGAGGTGGCCGGTGTGGCCAAGGATTCCACCACCGAGACCTATATCGCGTTGCGCACCGAGATCGACAATTGGCGCTGGGCCGGTGTGCCGATCTTTTTGCGGGCCGGAAAGGCGTTGCCGGAGAAGGTAACCGAGGTCCGGATGTTCCTGCACCACGTCCCGGGCTTTTCATTCCTGCCCAACCGGCGGCCGCCCGAGTGCAACCAGATAGTGCTGCGCATCGACCCGGATCCCGGGATGCGGCTGCAGTTGTCCGCCCAGGCCCGCGATTCATGGCACGACGTCCACTTGGATTCGTCGTTCGCCGAAGATCTCGGCGAACCGGTCCGGCCTTACGAGCGGTTGCTCTACGCCGCGTTCAACGGCGATCACCAGTTGTTCGCCCGCGAAGATGCCATCGAGGAGACGTGGCGCATCGTGCAGCCCGTGCTGGATAAGCCGGGACGTATTCACCATTACGACCAGGGCTCGTGGGGACCCGATGCCGCACAAGCGCTGGTGCGCGGCCACCACAGCTGGCACGAGCCGTGGCTGCCGCCTAGCAAGCCGAGCGAACAGTAAGGAGACTGGCACGATGCAGCTTGGGATGATCGGCCTCGGCCGGATGGGCGCGAACATCGTGCGCCGCGTCGCAAAGGGCGGACACGAATGCGTGGTCTACGACCACAACCCCGACGCGGTCAAGGCGATGGCGGGGGAGGAGAAAACCACCGGAGTCGGCTCGCTGCGGGAGCTCGCCGAGAAGCTGACGGCACCGCGGGTCGTCTGGGTCATGGTGCCGGCGGGAACCATCACGACGGGTGTCATCGAGGAACTGGCCAAGACGCTGGAATCGGGCGACATCGTCATCGACGGTGGCAACTCCTACTACCGCGACGACATCCGCCACGCGAAAACCCTGTCGGAGAAGGGCATTCACCTACTCGATTGCGGCACCAGCGGCGGTGTGTGGGGCCGGGAACGCGGTTACTGCCTGATGATCGGCGGCGACGACGAGGCCTTCCTGCACGCCGAACCGATCTTCGCCACCGTCGCACCGGGCGTCGACGCCGCGGCCCGCACGCCGGGTCGCGACGGCGAGGTCGCGCGGTCGGAGCAGGGTTACCTCCACTGCGGACCCTCCGGCGCCGGACATTTCGTCAAGATGGTGCACAACGGCATCGAGTACGGAATGATGGCCTCGCTGGCCGAGGGGCTGAACATCCTGCGCAATGCCGACATCGGCAAGCACATGCAGGAAAGTGACGCCGAAACCGCGCCGCTCGAGCACCCCGAGTTCTACCAGTACGACTTCGACATTCCAGAGGTCGCCGAGGTGTGGCGGCGCGGCAGCGTCATCGGCTCTTGGCTCCTGGACCTGACGGCGATCGCGCTGCACGACTCGCCCGACCTCAAGGAGTTCTCCGGCCGGGTCTCGGACTCCGGGGAGGGCCGGTGGACCGCCATCGCGGCAATCGACGAGGGCGTCCCGTCGCCGGTGCTGACCACCGCGCTGCAGTCCCGCTTCGCCTCGCGTTCACTGGACGACTTCGCCAACAAGGCGCTCTCGGCGATGCGCAAGCAATTCGGCGGGCACGCGGAGAAGCCGGCTAACTAACCGGCGATCGCGAGAGCGGCGGCGCCGGGCGAAGTGGCTCGCCGCGATCAGCTAGCGGCGGTTGACGAATGCGACCACCGCGTCGCTGAACGCGTCGTTGTCGTCACCGGCCGCGGTGTGCCCTGCGTTGGACAGCTCGACGAATTCGGCGCGCGGCACGGTGGCCAGGAAGTGCCGAACGCCTTCGGGGCTCACCACGTCGGACAGCTTGCCGCGGATCAGCAACACCGGGATCCTCAGGTTCTTGGCGGCCTGTTCGAAGCTCTCGGTGCGCAGTTCGGGATCGTCGCCGGGCTTGGTCATGAACGCGGGGTCCCAATGCCAATACCAGCGGCCGTCGCGCAGGCGCAGGTTCTTCTTCAGCCCCTCGGGACTGCGCGGCTTGCTTCGGTAGGGCAGGTAGGAGGCGACGGCGTCGGCGGCCTGCTCCAGCGACTCGAAGCCGTCGAGTCCGCTGATCATGAATTCGCGGATGCGGGCGCTGCCGCCCTTTTCGAATCGGGGGACCACGTCGACGAGCACCAACCGGGTCACCTTCGCGGGACCGGCTCGGTGAGCGGCGAGAATGCCGGTCAGCCCGCCCATGCTGGCCCCGATGATCGTCACGGGCCGCCCGATCGTGTCCAGCACCCGCATGACATCGGCCGTCAGCGTCTCGATTTCATAGTCGCCGTCGGGCGAGCGTGCGCTGTCGCCGTGTCCCCGCGAATCCAGCGCCACCACATGCAGGCCCTCATCGGCCAGTGTCTGGCCGGTGTTTTTCCAGGAAAACCGGTTCTGGCCGCCTCCGTGCAACATCAGAATGCTCGGTCGTCCGGCGCCGTCGGAGCCGCGATTCCACTCGTCCGCGACCAGGGTGAGTCCCTTGACGCCGGCAAACTCAACCGTCTCGGGGCTGCTGCTGACGGTGCTCATGCGAACTGACGTTACATAGGCCGGTTAAGAACTGTGCCGCGGGTGGACGACCCGGTGAGTTTTCGTCGGTCACGGGGTCTATCAAGGGCAGAGACCCACGAGCCGTCAAGGAGGCCCCGGACATGCCATCGATCACCCCGTCGTTGTGGTTCGACGACAACCTGGAGGAGGCCGCCAGGTTCTACACCTCGGTGTTTCCCAACTCCCACATCGAGGGTTTCAACCAGACCACCGACGCCGGGCCCGGCGAACCCGGCACGGTCCTGTCCGGCAGCTTCGTGCTGGACGGCACCCGGTTCATCGGGATCAACGGCGGTCCGCACTTCCAATTCACCGAAGCGGTGTCGTTCACGATCCACTGCAAGGACCAGGACGAGGTCGACTACTACTGGGAGCGGCTGACCGACGGCGGTGAAGAATCGCAATGCGGCTGGCTCAAAGACCGTTTCGGGATGAGCTGGCAAATCGTCCCCGACCGGCTCTACGAACTGATCAGCGATCCCGATCGCACGCGGGCGGCGGCGGCTACCAACGCGATGTATGGCATGCGCAAGATCGTCATCGCCGAGCTGGAGCGAGCCGCCGCGCTGCAACGGTGAAAACCGCTCTCACAGCGTCGGTTTGACTCTGCATCCACCAGCGTCGGTGCGTTGTGGGGCCGCACAGGTTAGGTTGATCCCTGCGGAGACGTCGAGCAGGGAGTGGACATGGCTGAACCAGGCTGGATCGACGTGACCGGCTCTGCGGGGGACCTCAAGGCCCTCACCTGGGGGCCGAAAGACGGTCCGATCGCGCTGTGTCTGCATGGCTTCCCCGACACGCCCTACGGCTGGCGCAAGATCGCCCCCCGACTCGCCGAGGCGGGGTGGCGGGTGGTCGCGCCGTTCATGCGCGGATACGCGCCGTCGTCGATCCCGGTCGACGGCAGCTATCAGGTGGGCGCGCTGATGGACGACGCGCTGCGGGTGCGGTCGGCGGCGGGCGGGACCGAGGACGACGTGATCATCGGCCACGACTGGGGTGCGATCGCCGGAACGGGCCTGGCCGCCATGCCCGACAGTCCGTTCACCAAGGCGGTGATCATGTCGGTTCCGCCATTGGCGGCCTTCGGGCGGCGCGGCGGTGGTGCGGGCGAGCGCGGCAGGCTGG
This sequence comes from Mycobacterium sp. E2479, assembly GCF_001667925.1. GTDB lineage: Bacteria > Actinomycetota > Actinomycetes > Mycobacteriales > Mycobacteriaceae > Mycobacterium. The sequence goes on from NZ_LZJR01000093.1 coordinate 70,860, forward strand.
CCGCCCATGTGGCGCGGCAGGTGTTTCGCAGCTGGTACATCATGTACTTCCAATTGCCTTGGCTGCCTGAGCGTTCCGCGTCCTGGGTGGTGCCCCTGTTGTGGCGGCGGTGGTCGCCCGGCTATCGCGCCGACGAGGACTTGCGTCACGTCGACGCCGCGATCGGAGCGCCTGCGAGCTGGCGAGCGGCGCTGGGCCCGTACCGCGCCACCATTCGCAACACCCGACCGTCGGCGCAGTATGCCCGACTGAACGAGTTGTGGACGGAAGAACCCGTGCTGCCGTGCCTGTACCTGCACGGCCGCGACGACGGTTGCATGACACCGGCTTTCGCACGCTGGGCCGAAAAGGTGTTGCCGGCGGGCAGTGAGGTCGGCATCGTCGAACACGCCGGCCACTTCCTACAGCTCGAACAACCCGACAAGGTCGCCGACCTGGTGCTCGGGTTCATCGGCTCACCCGGCTGACGCCGTGGCTCGGGCCGGGTCGGGGCACCGGATGGCTGCCGTCGATGCGCAGTTCTACTGGATGTCGGCCAAGATCCCCAGCGACGAGTTCCTGCTATATGCATTCGACGGTGAACCGGAGGATTACGCGCGTACCATCCTCCAACTCTGCCGCCGGGCCAACGCCGAGCCGGCACTGAGCATGCGAGTGCGGGACCTTGGCCCGTTGCGCTACCCGCAGTGGGTACCGACGGATGTCACGCCGTCGCAGGTGGTGAGCCACGAGCTTGCCGAGCCCAGCTGGGACGGCGTTCTGGCGACTGTCGCCCGCCTTGCCGACGACCAACTCGACGTCCGCCGGGTGGCCTGGCGTCTGCACGTCTTCACCCCGGTGCGGGGCATTCCACGCGTCAGCGCGGCGGGAACCGTCGCGGTGCTGCAGGTCGCACACGCGCTGGCCGACGGCGCCCGCTCCGCGGCGATGGCGGCGTGGCTGTTCGGCCGGCCCGGCGCCGTGCCCGAGGTGCGCGAACCACGGCCGGGTTTTCTGCCCTGGCGAGCCGCCCAGGCGGCTCGCGCCCATCGCCGGCGCGAGCGCGACATCCGCGCGGGTCTGCTGCCGCCCGGCGCCGGGTCGCGTCCGCTGCTGCCGACGAATGCGCGACCCGAGGGCGCCCGCGCGGTACGTACGTTAGTACGACACCGTTCGCAGTTGCCGGGTCCCACTGTCACCGTCGGCGTGCTGGGCGCGGTATCGCAGGCCCTGTCCAATCTGCTTGGTGAGCAATGCGATTCACTGGGTGCCGAGGTTCCGATGGCCAAACCCGGTAATCCGCGGGCGCACAACCACTTCGGCAACGTCGTGGTGGGGCTGTATCCCAACCTCGGGCCAGACGCGCGCGCCGAGCGGATCGCGGCCGATTTGGCCAACGGCCGGTGCCGTTTCCAGCACCCGGCCACCCTGGCCGCCGACCGTGCGTTCGCGGCGGTGCCGGCCGGGCTGCTGCGTTGGGGCATTAGGCAATTCGATGTGCAGGAGCGCGCGACTCAGGTGTCGGGCAACACCGTGGTGTCCAGCGTGAACCGGGGGCCGGCCGATCTGAGCTTCGGCGGTGCCCGGGTGGTGCTGACGTCGGGATACCCGGCGCTGTCGCCGATGATGGGGTTGACCCACGGGGTGCACGGCATCGGTGACACCATCGCGATCAGCGTGCACGCGGCGGCGTCAGCACTGCCCGACATCGATGCCTACCTGGCGCTGATCGACGCGGCGCTGTAGCTATTGCGCATCGCCGGCTCTGGCCGCTTGCTCGCGGGTCAGGCCGGCGGCACCAATCAGCTCTTCGTGCAGCTCGAACCACACCGTGTGGTAGGAGTCGATCAACGGCCGCGTCAGCCAGACTGTCTCGCCCGCCCTCACTTTGTCCAGTGCCGCAGCCAGTTTCGCCGCGTAGGTGCTCAGCCGCGGCAGTTGCGCGGCGGCGGCCGCGATGATCGGCATCGTGCGGGCGTGCACGTCGTCGAGGCGGGCCAACACCGCGCCGTCATAGTCGGCGTCGTCGTGGGCATTGGGAACGCCGTCGGGTCCGCCCTTGAGCTGCCAATCCGTCACCAGACGCTTGAAATCGGCATTGACGGCGCGGAAGTCGTCGTAGGCGGCAGCCATGACGGCCGGGTCGATATCCTCGCGCTCCTCGGCGAGTAACGCCGCGAGCCTTTCGCTGCCGCTAGCGGTGATCCGCAAGGTCGCGCCTTCGGTCAGCAATCCCGCCGCGGTCAACTGCTCGATGACGGGGGTGATGTCGCCAAGGTCCGCGCCCAACGTCGCCGCGAGGTCGGCGGGATTGACCCGGCCCTTGAGCCGAACACCTTGCAGCACCGCCAATTCAGTCATGAACCGGGCCCCGATGTCACGCGAAGCGCGGTGAAAATCACGATCAAGGGCGTCGCCGAAATCACGTCCCCATGCCCGCCGTCCAGCGTGGCGCGCACCGCGGCCTCTGAGTTGTCGTCCAATCGCACGTGCTCGCCGGCGGAGTGTGCACGCAGCGGACTGATCCGCCGGGCGATGTCGGCCAGCTCGCGCAGTTCCGGTGTATCGTCCTCAGCCCACGCGGACAGGCTCAGGTTGCTTTCGCGCACTTCGCCTTCGGCGCCGTCGACAGTGATGTCGTTGCCGGCCAGCGCTGCGGCGACTCCGTGGCCGCAGCCCACCACCGCCACCCGGCCCAATTCGCGGCTGACTACCGCCGCATGGCTGGAGGCGCCGCCGACCTCGGTGACGATGCCCCGCGCAGCCAGCATGCCCGACACGTCTTCGGGCCGCGTGTGGTCGCGCACCAGGATCACCCGCTCGCCGCGGTCGGCGGCGCGCAGCGCCTCGTCGACATCGGTGTATGCCCTGCCCGAGGCCACCCCCGGGCATGCAGGCAGGCCCCTGGCTAAAAGTGGTGCCGCCAAACGTATTTCGGGTTGCAGCGCGGGTTGCAGCAGGGTCTGCACATGCGCGGGGGTCACCCGCCGCAACGTCTCCGCATCGTCGATGAGTCCCTCGTGTCGCAGCTGCAGTGCCGAGCGCACCGCCGCCTGCGCGGAACGCTCCGCCGCCCGGGTCTGCAGCAACCACAGGTTGCCGTCCTCGACGGTGAACTCGATCTCTTGTATGTCCGAGTCCAGCCGCTCCAAGGTGCGGGCGGCATCGATCAGCTCGTCGTAGACGGCGGGCTGCTCGTCGCGCAACGCAACGATCGGTTCGACATCGACCGAGCCCGACACCACGTCGTCGCCCTGGCCACCGGGCAGCCATTCGCCGAACGGCTCGTTATCGCCGGTGATCGGATTGCGTGAAAAGAAGGCCCCGGCACCCGAATTGGGGCCGTGATTGCCGAACACCATCGCCTGCACGACCACGGCGGTGCCGTGCTGATCGTCAATGCCGTAGTGGGTGCGATAGGCGACCGCGCGCGGTGAATTCCAAGAGGCGAACACCGCTTCGATGCCGGCCCGTAACTGCGCGTACGGTTCCGACGGCACCGACTCTTGCTCCCCGACGCCCACGATGCGCCGATACATTTCGGAGAACCGGCGGCGAGTGTCGTGGGCGAACGCCGCGTCACCGCCCGCCGCGAGCGCGCGCTCGACGGCATCGTTGATGCCCAGGTTCAGGATGGTATCCATCATGCCTGGCATGGATTGGGTGGCTCCGGAGCGCACGCTGACCAACAGGGGGCGCGGGCCTCGCCCGAACGTGCGCGAGGTCTGCCCCTGGAGCCAGCGCATCCTCTCGAGCACGTCGTCCCAGATGGCGTCCATGGTCGCCGCGGGATCGGCGAGGTACCGCAGGCCCACCGCGGTGGTGATGCAGAAGGCCGGTGGCACCGGCAGGTTGCGCCGGCGCATCGCCTCGATGCCGTGGCCCTTGTTGCCCAGTAGCTCCCGCGGGTGGCTCGACGTGCCGTCCAGCAACACCACGGAGTGCTTGAAAGGCGCGGACCCACGGCCGCTTGACGCATTGCAGTGGGCGCTACCTCGTGCGGTGCCAGCCGTGGTGCACCCCCTCGTGGTGTTGCTACTGATCGGGCCGATGTCGGAACGCCCGCCATGTTCCCACACCGGCCAGCGAATTAAGCGACGTAGCTGCTCGGCTGCTCTTGTCCTGCCACCCACCCCATGATCTAGGTTTACAACTATGACTTCATATGACACGTTCCATGACGTCGGAGTACTGATCCTGCGGCTGGTGTTGGGCGTGACTTTGGCCGCGCATGGCTACAACAAGTTCTTCGGCGGCGGCCGCATCCCGGGCACCGCCCGCTGGTTCGAGAGCATCGGCATGAAGCCCGGCAAGTTCCACGCCACCGTGGCCGCGACCACCGAAATGGCCGCCGGCCTCGGCCTGGCCGCCGGCTTTCTGACCCCGATCCCGGCGGCGGGCTTCGTCTCGCTGATGCTGGTCGCGGCCTGGACGGTGCACCGCGCCAACGGCTTCTTCATCGTCAAGGAGGGCTGGGAATACAACCTGGTGCTGGCGGCCAGCGCCGTGGGCGTGGCTACCCTGGGCGCGGGCAAATTCAGCCTGGACTACCTGGTCTTCGGCAAGAACTGGATGGACGGCTGGCACGGACTTTTGATCTCGCTCGCGCTGGGCTTGGCCGGGGCCATCGGCCAGCTGGCGATCTTCTACCGGCCGCCGGCTAAGCAAGCCGGTTGATCTCACCGGCGGACGTCGATAGCCGTGGTGATGCGCTGCAGCTCAGAGCGCCTATATAAGGGGAGCCGTGCACGACGATGAGTTAAACTCACCGCCGTAGCTCTGTGCGGAGCAAAGGAGACAACCATGGTCCGCCTGCGTTCCCGACTGGCCCGCGCCGGCGGCGCTACCGCCTTGACCGGTCTGATCGCCACTGGGTTAGCCACGACGGCGGCGGCCGACCCCGCCAATAATCCGGCAGACGTGCAGACGCTGATGAACCACCTCTCGGGCGGCTATACCCCCGCCGACTGCCACCCCGCCGGCGCGCACTCCGCCGTGGCGGTGGCCGCGGTCAACTGCGACAACTACAGTCACGATCCCGGCGGCCCCTGGAACGCGGATCACCTGCTGTACGCCAACACCGACGATCTGAACGCCGACTTCCAGCGCAGCCTCGCGGAGGCCCCGCAGACTCCGGCGCAACCGTTCCCGGATGGCACGACGGGGCCCACCGAGTGGAACCGCGGCGGGCACAACGGGTCGGTGGTGTTCCTCGGCTCTGACCGAGATGACGGCGTGTATCTGGTCTGGACAGACATCCCCGCGCGGATGCTCGTGGTCGCCGAGCAGGGCATCGCCCCAGAGAGCACCCAAGCCGCCCTGTACGACTGGTGGCAGGCCGGGGGCGTTCGCTGATTCGAGTTCGCGGGATTGTGGAGGTGGTCGAATGGTCGGGGAGGAAACAGCTACTCGGGGTGCGCCACCGCGCCATAAAGCCGCGCTGCGGCTTTATACATTCAGCAGGGAAAAATTAGGATCGGGTGCCATGGCGAATCGAACGGGCAGAGCCGCAGTGTGCGTTGGTGCCGCCGTGCTAGCACTGGGACTCGGCGGTATCGGCGGTGCAGATATTCCGCGTACCAATGCCGCCCCCGCGCCGATCGAGGTCGGCCCCGCGCCGATTGCGGCCCCGACGCCCGCATCGCCGGACAGCGTTTGCTGCAACGACGCCGTCCAACCCCAAGCAAGCGGTACGGACTGCATAATCGGCCTGAACTGTGGCCAAATTCGGCCTCGTCCTCGCCGGACGGCGCCGGTGCCCCTTCCTCCGCCTCCTCCGCAGCAATAATCGCGGTGGGCCCTGCCCGCGCTCCGCTTGACCGTGCGGGCTTTACGTCGCATCGTCGCAATCCTCGGCCAGCAACTTTTCGGGGTGATGAAACGTGTTCACCTGGGGCTGGCCGCGGTTGAGGTGCGGCGGCGGGATCCGTTCGGTGTCGCCGTTGGCGCGTTTTCGGGTGGACCAGCCCTTCTCCGCCAGTGGGTGATGACCACCGCACGCGAACGTCAGTTCGTCGATGTCGGTGCTGGGTCGCGTGGCATAACTGGTGACGTGGTGGACTTCGCAGTAGTAGCCAGAGACGTCGCAACCCGGATGAGAACACCCACGGTCCTTGGCGTACAGGACAATTCGCTGTCCGGGCGAGGCCAGCCGCTTGGTGTGATACAGCGCCAGCGATTTGCCCTTGTCGAAGATCGCGAGATAGTGATGAGCGTGGCGGGCCAGCCGGATCACGTCCGACATCGGCAGCAGGGTGCCGCCCCCGGTGAGCCCCTTGCCGGTGGTGCGTTCGAGGTCCTCGAGTGTGGTGGTGACGATGATCGATGCCGGTAACCCGTTGTGCTGGCCCAGTTTTCCGCTAGCCAGCACCGCGCGCAGCGCGGCATTGAGGCTGTCGTGGTTGCGCTGCGCGGTGCTGCGGGTGTCGCGTTGCACCGCGTCTTCGGACGGGGCGCCGTCGACGACCGGTATGTCGTCGTCGGGGTTGCACATGCCGGGGGCGGCCAGTTTGGCAAGCACCGCATCCCAACTGGCTCTGGCTTCGGGTGTCAGCCATCCGCTCAGACGTGACATGCCGTCGGCCTGCTGGTTGCCCAGCACCAGGCCGCGCATGCGCGCCCGGTCGGCATCGGTGTAGCTGCCGTCGGGGTTGAGGCAGTCCATCAGGCGGCGGGCCAGCTTGGCGAGCTGATCGGGCCGAAACTCGGTGGCCTTGGCGGCCAGCTGCTTTTCGGCGTGCTCACAGGTCTCGAGGTCGACGGACTCGGGCAGTTGGTGAAAAAACCGCCGGATCACCGCCACGTGGTCGGCGCCGATAGTCCCGTCGTGCTGGGCCGCCGCCGTGGCGGGCAGCACCGGAGCCAACGGCTCACCGGTAAGCGCACGGCGCGGGCCCAGATCGGCGGCCTCGGCGATGCGCCGTCCGGCCTCGGCCCGGGTGATGTGTAGCCGGTCGGCCAAGGCCCACGGCAACTTTCCGCCCAATTCGGTCGGATCAGCTTGCTCGCCAAGCTGATTGATGAGTTGGTGGCTTGGCGTCTGGAGCCTGCGGGTTACGCATTCGAGCTTCTCCAAGATTGCCAACCGTTCGGGGTTGGTCAGCGCCGCATAGGAATGCTCCTGAAAACGAGCAGCCGCAGCGCACAACGAGTCGGCGTCGACCTGAATCTGCTCGCGGTCGCTAATCGAATGCATGTGCGAATGCTAACCCAGGCCACCGACAATAATCCGACGTGCCGAAACCACTGAAACAAAAGTGGCACAGGTGATCTGGGCGCGTTGCCGCGCTGATTTGGCTACGCGACGGCCGCGGTCTCGGCCTCGGCCACCTCGGACGCGGCGCGCTCGCCGGAGCGAATCGCGCCGTCGATCCACCCGCACATCACCGCCGAGCTTTCGGTGCCGGCCCAATGGATGCGGCCGCAGGCCTCGCGCAGGGTATAGCCAAATTCCGTCAGCACGCCGGGAGGGGCGTGGCCGATCATTCCCCCGCCGGAATAGCGGTCGGTAGTCCAGTTCTGTTCGTGGAATTCCAGTGGCGCTTTGGCTTTGCTGCCGAATCGGTCGACGAGTTCGCCGATGATCACCGCTTTGCGCTCGGCTTCGTCGAGTTCTGTCAGCCGCCGTGCCGCGGGCCCCTCGGTGATGACGCACATGATTCCCGGGTCCTCGGTGTCCGTGCAGGCGTCGATGGTCAGGGTGGCCGGGGAGTTCGGCGCGGCGGATTGGCCGGATAGTCCGTCGGCGCGCCAGAAGGGCTCGTCGTAAATGATCGAGATCTTGACGACCGCGCCGCTCGGCATGCGCTGGTGCAGAAATGCTCGATCCACCGGCAGCATCGGTTCGTACACGATCGATGTGGCGATCGCCAGCGGGATCGCGACAATCGCTCGCCTCGCCCGCACCGTCAGATCGGCCGCGCTGACCGTCACACCGTCGGCGTCCTGGGCAATTTGGCGCACCGGCTGCGACAGGTGGAGGGCGTCGCCCAGCGCGGCCACCATCGGGCGGTGCAGCGCGCCCATCCCACCGACCGGGCGCGCGTCTTGGGAGCCACCCTTGCCCGAAATCGCGAAGGTGAGCCCGCCCGCGGAGGCCGTCTGCAGCAGCCCCCACAGCAACGACGTCTCCGACCCCGCCGAGGTGTAGAGGCCGGCGAAGGCCATGTCCAGCATCTCGGCGGCGTCCTTGGACATGGACTTCTTGTGGATCCATTCCCCAATGCTGATGCGGTCCCACTCCTGGGCCTTCCTCGCGTCCCAAGGGGCTTCGCGCGGAATCTCTTTGCACATCCTCTCGATGGCGGCCAAACCGAACCCAAGGTTGGCGACGGCCCACGGGCTAATCGTCCACGGGATGGTGCCGCCGTAGCGGTGCTTCTTGCCGCCGACGATCATCATGGCGTCGCCGTCGTTGTGCTGCTTATACTCCGGCACGCCGAATTCGTTCATCAGCGCATAAATTCGGTCTTGGCCCGGCCCGATCCAGGCGCCGCCGCGATCGATCCACGTACCGTCCGCCCGGGTCTCGGTGAAAGTGCGGCCACCGACGCGATCGCGCGCCTCCAGCAAGGCCACCGAATGCCCGGCCTGTTTGAGCCGCAACGCGGCCGTCAGCCCCGCGAATCCCGCTCCGACTACGCAGAAATCGACCTCAGACACGGCTGGCTCCTCAACCTCGTCCACCCCAGCAGCAAACTACACTGACCAGGTGCCCGCGGTGGTCGGTTAACACAGATTTCCGCAGGCGTTCGCGTGCGACCCCTTCATGCTGGCGCGTGCGCGGCGAGCGCCTGAAACGCCTTCGCGCACAGGCTGGCTCAGAAGGGTCGCCGGCGACCCCCTTAAGTGCACGCTGGCCCGCCCTCGACGGGATCGGCGCGAAAGCCGCAGGCCAAGATTTCTTCTCCGAGGTTGCGGTACGCGCCCCTAGAACACGTTCTAATGTGTCAAACCATGGGATTTCTGAAGCCCGAGCTGCCGCAGCTCGACATGGCCGAATGGAACAAGGGCACCCGTAGCGACAAGATCCGGCCGATGGCCAAGCACTGGGCAGAGGTCGGCTTCGGCACGCCGTTGGTGCTGCATCTGTTCTATGTCGCCAAGATCCTGCTCTACATCCTGGGCGCGTGGCTGTTCGCATCTGCCACCAACGGCCTCGGCGGATTCACCCGCGTCGCCTCGTGGTGGTCGGAGCCGATCGTGTTCGAGAAGGTCGTGCTCTACACCATGCTCTTCGAGGTGATCGGGCTGGGTTGTGGCTTCGGACCGTTGAACAACCGGTTCTTCCCACCGATGGGCTCGATTCTGTACTGGATGCGCTTCGGCACCATCCGGCTGCCACCGTGGCCGGATCGGATCCCACTCACCAAGGGCACCAAGCGCAAACCGGTCGACGTCGCGCTGTACGGGCTCTTTCTTCTACTGACGCTGGCAGCGCTGTTCGCCGACGGCACCGGACCGATACCCGAATTGGGCACCACGGTCGGGCTGCTGCCCGCGTGGAAGATCGTGCTGATCCTCATGCTGCTGGCGGTGGTTGGGCTGCGCGACAAGGTGATCTTCCTGGCCGCCCGCGGCGAGGTCTACGCGACCCTGGCGGTGACGTTCCTGTTCGCCGCGCCCGACATGATCGTCGGCTCAAAGGTGGTGTTCCTGGTGATCTGGATGGGCGCCGCGACGTCCAAGCTGAACAAACACTTTCCGTTCGTCATCTCCACGATGATGTCCAATAACCCGTTGGTGCGGCCCCGCTGGCTGAAACGGCGATTCTTCGAGAAGTTTCCGGATGATCTGCGGCCCGGACGGCTGTCGCGGTGGCTGGCGCACCTGAGCACCGCCATCGAGATGTTGGTGCCGTTGCCGCTGTTCTTCTGTCACGGCGGGTGGCCCCTCACGGTGGCGGCCGTCGCCATGGTCTGCTTCCACCTCGGAATCCTGGTCTCGATTCCGATGGGCGTGCCGCTGGAGTGGAACGTCTTCATGATCTTCGGTGTGTTGTCGTTGTTCGTCGCGCACAGCCACATCGGGCTGCGCGACCTGAGGCATCCGGTGGTGGTGGCGATCCTGTTTGTCGTCATCGCGGGAATCGTCGTATTGGGCAACATGTTTCCGCGCAAGATCTCGTTCCTACCGGCAATGCGTTATTACGCAGGCAATTGGGACACCACACTGTGGTGTATCAAGGGATCGGCCAACGACAAGATCAGCAGGGGTATCGTGGCGATCGCGAGTATGCCGCAGGCCCAGCTGGAGCGGTTCTACGGCAGCCCGGAGGCGGCCCAAATACCGATCTACATGGGATATGCGTTCCGCGGCTTCAACACGCACGGCCGGGCGCTGTTTACGCTGGCACACCGTGCCATGGCTGGCCAGAACGAGGACGACTTCGTCATCACCGACGGCGAGCGGATCTGCAGCACCGCCATCGGCTGGAACTTCGGCGACGGCCACATGCACAACGAGCAACTGATCACCGCTCTGCAGGAGCGTTGCCACTTCGAGCCCGGCGAGGTCCGAGTGGTTCTGCTCGACGCGCAACCAATTCACAAGCAGACCCAGACATACCGGTTGGTCGACGCGGCGACCGGTGAATTCGAGCACGGCGTCGTCCGGGTGGCCGACATGGTCGTGCGCCAACCGTGGGCCGATGACGTTCCGGTGCAAGTACTCTCGGAGTGAGTCCGGTTGCTCGCGCGCGTGATCACACGCCGGCTCGGACCTCCTGGGCGGCGGCAACCATGTTCTTCAGCGACGCAGTCACCTCGTCGGGGTTGCGGGTCTTCAGCCCGCAGTCGGGGTTGACCCATAGCCGTTCGGCGGGAACAGCCCGCAGCGCCGCGCGCAGCGACTCGGCCATCTCGCCCGTGCTCGGCACCCGCGGCGAGTGGATGTCGTAGACGCCCGGCCCGACACTGTTGGAGAAGCCGATTGAGTTCAGGTCGTCCAACACCTCCATGTGTGAGCGTGCCGCCTCGATGGATGTCACGTCGGCGTCCAGATCGGCGATGGCTCCGATGACCTCACCGAATTCCGAATAGCACAGGTGGGTGTGGATCTGGGTGGAGTCCGCGACTCCGGAGGTGGCCAATCGGAAAGACCCTACGGCCCAACGCAAGTAGTCCGCCTGATCGGCGCGACGCAGCGGTAGCAGCTCACGCAGCGCGGGCTCGTCGACCTGGATGACGGCAATGCCGGCATCCTGCAGATCCACCGTCTCGTCGCGGATCGCCAGCGCCACCTGGTTCGCGGTGTCGGCCAGTGGTTGATCGTCCCGGACGAACGACCACGCCAAAATCGTTACCGGTCCGGTCAGCATGCCCTTGACCGGCTTGTCGGTCAGCGACTGCGCATACTTCGCCCACTCCACCGTCATCGGGTGCCCGCGGATCACGTCGCCGAAGAGCACCGGCGGGCGCACGCACCGGCTGCCGTACGACTGCACCCAGCCGCTCTTGGTGGCGAAGAACCCGTCCAACTGCTCGGCGAAGTACTGCACCATGTCATTGCGCTCCGGTTCGCCGTGCACCAGCACGTCGATCCCGAGGCTCTCCTGCAACTTGATGACGTCGGCGATCTCCTGCTTCATCCGCCTCTGATACTCGGCCTCGTCGATCTCGCCGGCGACCAGTGCGGCGCGCGTCTTGCGGATCTCGACGGTCTGCGGGAACGACCCGATGGTGGTGGTCGGCAGCGGCGGCAGCTGAAGCCGCGCCTCCTGGCTGGCCCGGCGCTGGGCGGCGTCACCCCGGTGCGTACCCGACGCGACGATCGAGTCGATGCGGGCTCGCAGGCGGTCATCGTGCAGGCGCGGGTCATTCTTGCGGGACGCCACCGCGGCGTTGGACGCCGCGATCTCGTCGGCGACCGCGTCGCGGCCCTCATTCAGTGCGCGGGCGAGCGTCACGACCTCGGTGACCTTCTCCCGTCCGAACGCGAGCCAGCTGCGCAGCGCGTCATCGAGGCCGGTCTCGGGCTCCAGCGAGTACGGCACGTGCAGGGTCGAGCACGAGGTCGAGACCGCCACATGGGCCGCCGCGCCCGACAGGGTGGCCAGCTTGTCTAGCGCCGACTCCAGGTCGGTGCGCCAGATGTTGCGCCCGTCCACCACACCGGCTACCACGGTCTTGCCGGCCAATTCGGGCACCGCAAGAAAAGAAGTCACCGCCGGGTCCGGCCCGTAGACCAGATCGACACCGATCGCCTCGACGGGCGTGCGGGCCAGCGCGGCCAGGGAGGCGCCGGGGTCGCCGAAGTAGGTCGCGACGTAGATGGCGGGCCGGTTGCTCAGCTTCCCCAACGCGTTGTAGACCGCTTCGGCCAATGCCGGTGCGTCGGGGGAGATGTCGGTCACCAGCGCCGGCTCGTCGATCTGCACCCACTTCGCGCCGTTGTCGGCCAGCAGTGACAGCAGCTCGGAGTAGATCGGCACCAGTTCCTGCAGGCGTTCGATCGGCGGGCCGCCACCATTGACGGCCTTGCTCAGCAGTAGGAAGGTGATCGGCCCGATGACCACTGGGCGCGCTGGAATGCCAAGACCTCGAGCCTCTTTCAACTCCGAGAGCACCTTGTCCGGGTGCAGCGCGAATGTCGTTGCGGGCTCGATCTCGGGAACGATGTAGTGGTAGTTGGTATCGAACCACTTCGTCATCTCCAGGGGCGCGACGTCTTTGTTGCCGCGCGCCGCGGCGAAGTAGCGGTCCAGGTCGTCGGGAACCTGCGCGGCCCGGGCCGGCAGCGCGCCCAGCATGACCGCGGTATCGAGCACCTGGTCGTAGTAGGAGAAGGTGTTCACCGGGACCGAGTCCAGGCCGGCGTCGGCCAGGTCCTTCCAGGTATCGCGGCGCAGGGTCGCGGCAACCTTTTCCAGATCGGCACGGCTGGTGCGCCCGGCCCAGTAGCCCTCGGTGGCGCGCTTGAGTTCACGCTTGGGACCGATGCGTGGCGAGCCGACTACCGTTGCGGTGAATGCTTGAGGGGTCACGATATTCGTCCTTCAATCGACGTGGTGGTCACCGCCGGCGGACCTGCAGCCGATCCGACAGCGGTGCGTACCCAGGTACCAACCGCAACGGCTGCAGCCTAACGCCCATTCCACGAGGCGATGAGCCGCCGGACGCGGCGCGCCCGGCACAGCTGGCAGGTCTCCGGACTCGCAGGCGTGCACTCCGACGGTGCTCCTAGTGGCCGTCGCTTCCCAGTCGTGGTGACCAGTGCTTGCCAAAATTTCGGACGGCGGTCGTTCCTGCATACCGTTGCGGGACAGTCCCGGATTCCCACCGGGTTCCCTCTCGCGAGGCGTTACTAACGTTCGCCTCGCTCGATGCCCGCGCCGCGGTGGCGGCACAAGCAGACCAGCTGCAAGGGGCAGCTTAGTCAGTTCGCCAACGCCTCCGCGATCGGGATGTCGCCGTTGTTGAATTCAATGATTCGTCGGACGGTCGAATCGTCGGCCAGTGCGGCGGCCGCGACGAGCGCGACGTCGGCGCGCGAGACCTGCCCGTTCGCCTGGCCGACCGCGATCTTGCCGGTCGCCGGATCGAGGGTGAGCCGGCCCGGCCCCAACACCGTCCAATCCAGGCCGCTGGCGCGCAGGTGGGCATCGGCCGCGGCCTTGGCCTGTGCGTAGGCGAAGAACGGATCGTCCTGCGGTACATCATGATCCGGGCCTGCACCAAAGTAGGACACCATGACGAACCGCTTGACGCCCGCCTGTGCGGCGGCGTCGATCACCCGGATCGCGGCATCCCGGTCGACGGCATACGTCCGCTCCGGATTGCCACCGCCCGCCCCGGCTGAAAAGACGACCGCGTCGTGCCCGGCCACCAAATCCGCCAGGGCGTTCGTGTCGAGCCGCTCGATGTCGGAAACCACCGGCTTGGCGCCGGTGGCAGCGACATCATCGGACTGATCGGGATTGCGGAAGACCGAGCTCACGTGGTCGCCGCGCTGGGTCAGGTCGCGAGCCAGCAGCAGTGCGACCTTGCCATGCCCGCCGAAGATGATGACGCGTGCCATGTCTGAAGACGGTAGTGCCACCCGTCAGCGATGTCGCGACCCTCCCTCCGAAGCGGGAGGTGCCCCCTTCGCTCTGCTACGCCGCGCTCGCGATCGCCGTTAAAGCTTCACCCGCCCCATGATCAGGTCGATGATCGGCTTGCCGGGCGGGTACGCGCCGGTCAACGACGCCATCGTGTGTCCGTAGTCGACCAGCAGCGTGATGCCGCTGATGCCGAAGGCCGCGGCGCTGTTGAGGAACGCCATCACATCACCCATCTGCTCCGGGGTGTGCACCTTCGATCCGGTCTCGTCGCGGTAGTCCTGGGCGAAGGTCAGCCACAGGTCGGCGTTGGCCTGGGCCAGCGGGGTGTCGGTGGGGCCCGGGCAGATCGCGTTGATCCGAATGCCCTTCTTCAGCAGGGGATAGCCCTGGGTCGCGACGTAGGCGTTGACGACCTTCTTGGAGAAGCCGTAGTGGATGATGCCCTCGGCTTCGTGCGCCTTGACCCATTCCTGGGCCGACGCAAAGTCCGGCGTGGCCAGGAACTCGTTCAGCAAGTCCAGGTCGTTCTCCCAGCCCATGCCGGCGACCGACGAGATGAAGCAGATCGCCGAGCCCGACGGAAGCTGATTGCGCTCCAGCAGGCGCTCGATGAGGTGCCGATGGCCGAGGAAGTTGATCGCCATCAGGTCGGTGGTCCCGTCGGCGATGCCGGCGGCGGAGAACACCGCGTGGATTGGGCCGTCCAGCTGGTCGATGGCGGCGTCGATCGACGCGGTGTCGCGCAGGTCGACCTGAATGGACTTGGCGACGTCGTAGCGCACCGGCGCGTAGTCCATCACGATGACTTCGGCACCAAGCTCGGCCGCTGACTTGGCCGCCGCGGCGCCCATGCCAGTCGCGCCACCGACGACGAGAGCGCGCTTGCCGTCGTAGCGCAACCGATCGACAATGGTCATGGAAATCCCCTTCTCGGATAATGCCAATGCGGTTCTAACTGCTCAACTGTATGGGTAACAGTTATTTGGTTCAATACCGGGTCTGGTCAAACGACGTCTACTTGCCGCGGACGGCGACGCCCCGCAGGACGGTGTCGCGAGCATGCACCAAACCCGCGCGGGTGCCGATGTCGTTGAGGATGTTCTCCGGGATCCACTGCAGGCCGACGACGCAGCGGGACAACATCGCGGTGGACGGCGCGTCGACACGTATCTCGCCTGACCGGATGCCCTCGGAAAGAAGCGTTTTCATCTGCCGCAGCCGCGTGGCGTACAGCCAGCCGGGGTTGGGCGTGTCCGGGGGTGATTGGCGCATCCAGGCCAGCTGGATCCTGAACTCGTCGGAAAACCGGTCGAGCGCATTGACGTTGACCCAGCTCAACGCATCGAGCTTTTCGATCGGGGTGGCATCCGAGCGCAAGACGCTGACCCAGCCCGCCTCGACCTTCCTGCCGAACGATTCCATGATCGATGCGAGGAGTTCGTCCTTGGATCCGATTACGCGATACACAGTTCCGGTGCCCAGACCGGCCGCCGAAGCGATGTCCCTGACGGTGGTGACTTCATACCCTCTGCGACCGAATTCGGCTCGTGCCACCGCCCGGACCAGAGCCGCCTTGTCGTTGGGGTCCGCATCGCTGTCGTCGGACCAGGTCGCGATGACGTCGCTGGCGGCGGTGAAGGCCTTCGACCGGTCCAGTGCGGAATCGGTTGGTGGCCGAGTTGCTAAGCCTTCCAGGATGATTCGGCACAACAGTCCGGCCACCTGGTCGGTGGCGGACTTATGGCGCATGACATCGAGCCCGACCTGCAGCATGGTTTGGCAGATCCGGTCGGCCAGCGTGGGAAGGTCGATTTCGGGTTTGATGTAACCGCTCCACCGAGCGGCGCGCAGCGTCTGCAGCATCGCCTCCTGAATAGCCACGGGCCGTTGCTGCGTCAGCTTGATCAGTTCCGGGTCCGTACTCGGCCCCTCGTAGAACGACATCTGCAACGCGGCGCGGTGTTCGACGGCACAGGTGGCGATCGCCGAGCCCAATTCGATGATCTGCTGGGCGACAGGGCGGGAGTCGGGTTCGTCCAATCTCGCCTGGGCGGTCCGTCCGATGCGCTCCAGGTCGTCCTGGTAGCGGCGGATCAATTCGACGAGGATCGCCTCTTTGGACTCGAAGTGGTGATACAGGCTGCCGGGAAGGATGCCTGCGGCATCGGCGATCTCTTGCAGCGACGTCCGCAATCCCGACGAGGCGATCAACGACGCGGCGGTGGCCAGGATCTCGGCGCGGCGCGTCGGAGAATCAGCTGTGCTGCTGGCCCGCAGTGGCTCGGCCTTCGCCATGGTTAGCGGTGTGCAAATCTGGACGACTGCGCGCCGGCCAACATTCGCATTCGTCCTCTCTCGCCGAACCAAATCTTTGTTAGAGGCTATCAGACTGAGCGCGGTGAATGCGCTGCACAAAGCGGTGAAAGCCCGATTCTAGAGCGCCGGGCCGTCCCAGCGGTCACACGCGACCACTTCCTCGAGCGGCCGCCGGCGCGCCGGTGAGAATGTGCGGCCCGCGCGCAGGCGGCCCACCGGCAAGAGGCACCCCTGAACGTAGGTCGGCGGAATCCCGAGCAGGTTGCGAATTTCCTCTTCGTGATGCAGATGCAGGGTGGTGATGCACGTCCCGTATCCCCGGGTGTGCAAGGCCAGCTGGAAATTCCACACCGGCGGGAAGATCGACCCGTACAACGTGGCCAGATGAAACGATTCATCGCCCTCGATGCGAGGCAGATAGGGTTCATAGCAAGGGATTACCAGCAGCGGCACGCTCGCCATGTTCTGCACCAACCACTCCGTCGACGACATGACCCGGCTCTCCGGAGTCCCCGCGGGCATCAGGTCCGCGATCAGCTGTCCGCCCACCCGCAGCAGGTAGGCGTGGCGATAAAGCTCGGCGATCTTGGTCCGCAGCGCCGGGTCCGAGATCACCAACCAGCGCCATGCCTGGGCATTCGACCCGTTCGCCGCCTGCAGGGCGATTCGCAGGCAGTCGCGGATGTCGTCGAGGTCGACCGGCGCGTTGAGGTCGAGCGATCTGCGTGCCGAAGGGGTCGCGGTGAGCAGGTAGTCGATCTCCATCACTGACGGCCTCTCTTGGCAAGGCGCGCACCGACTTCGGTGAGGTAGGCATCGGGGCCGCCGAGAAAAGAGCTCCAGCTCAGCAGCCGCTTGAGGTACAGGTGAGCGTCGTGCTCCCAGGTGTAGCCGATCCCACCGAACACTTGGATGGCGGTGTCGGCCACGGTGGCCAGTCGCCCGGCGAACGCCTTCGCGCGCAGCGCGGCAAGATGGCGCTCTTCGCCGGATCGACCATCGGCTTCGGGGAATGCGTCGCTGGCCCACAGCGCGTGGATCACCCCGCTGCGGGCGAGCTCGACCGTCTCGAACATGTCCACACACAGATGCTGGACGGCCTGGAAGGAGCCGATCGGCTGACCGAATTGTGCTCTGCCTTTCGCGTATTCGACGGCGAGGTCCATAACGGCGCGCGCGGCGCCGAGCGCATCGGCCGCGGTGGCAATCAGCACGTCGTCGATCACCGCCGCCATGTCGTCCGCCGACGCCGAGGCCAGTCGTTGCGCGGGCGCCGCGCGGAACGTGACGCGGAAACGCTTGCGGGTCGCGTCGATGCCGTGCCCGGCCATGACCGAGACCCCTGCCGATCCGGGCCGCACGACGAAAAGCGCGGTGCCGTCGGCGTCTTCGGCGGCCACCAGCAGGACGTCGGCGGCCGCGGCGTCGGGTACCTCGGCGATCTCGCCGCGCAGGGTGATCGCTTCATCGTTGCGGTGCGCGGTGACCGAGGCGTTCGCTGAATCCGGGTAGCAGACGGCGGCCACGGTGGTGCCGTCCGCGATGCCGCGCAACAACTTAGGTGCGATGTCGTTGTCTTTCAACCGGGTCAGCACGCGCGCGGCGGCCACCGCGGTCGACAACCACGGCCCCGGATACAGCGCGGCGCCCAGCTCTTCGGCGACGATGCCGGCCTCGACCATGGTCATGCCGGCACCCCCGCACTCTTCCGGCACCAGCAGGCCGGTGGTCCCGAGATCGGCGAGACCGCGCCACACAGCCTCGTCGACGCCGGTCGGATCGTCGAGCAGGGACCGGACATGCTGCGAAATCGGTGCCTTCTCAGCGAGAAATCGCCGTGTGGTGTCGCGCAGCGCCACCTGCTCGTCGGTGAGTTCGAGGTTCATGTGCGCGGCAGTCCCAGCACTCGCTGAGCGGTGATGTTCTTGTTGATCTGCGTGGTACCGCCCGCGATGGTCAGCGACCGCGACGTCAGACGGTAGTTAGCCCACGGCGCACCGGCGCCCTGGCTGCCGAGGGCGTCGAACGCCAGTGCGGCCAAATCCTGGCCGATCTCGCCCCAGACGGTCTTGGCCAAGCTGGCCGACCCGAACGCGTCACCACCATGCAGCGTCGCAGAGATCGACCGCTGACACAGGACCTCGAGATACTTGATGCGGACCGCGATTTCGCCCAGGCGGCGCAGCGTCACCGGATCGTCCAGCGCGCCGGTATTGGCGGCGGCGAGGTCGTTGACCAGCTCTTCGAGCCGGGCCTGCATCTCTGCGTACAGCCTCGCGGCGCCGGCGCGCTCGTGGCTGAGCGTCGTGGTAGCCACCTGCCAGCCAGCATTGAGCGGACCCAGCAACGCGTTGGCCGGCACCCGCACGTCGTGAAAGAACACCTCCGCGAAGTCGGCGTCACCGTTGAGCGTGACCAGCGGGCGGGCTTCGATGCCGGGCAGCGTCATGTCGACGATGAGGCAGGAGATGCCTTTGTGCTTGGGTGCGTCGGGATCGGTGCGCACGTAGAGCTGACACCAGTCGGCCCGATGCCCCAGCGAGGTCCAGATCTTCTGGCCGTTGATGACGAATTGGTCACCGTCTCGGACGGCGCGGGTCCGCAGCGACGCGAGATCGGACCCCGCCTCGGGCTCCGACATTCCCTGGCACCAGATGTCGTCGGCGCGCATCATGCGGGGGAGCAGGGTGCGCTTCTGGGACTCGGTGCCGTACTGCATGATTGCCGGGGCGATATTGTTCAAACCAATCACGTTGAGCGGCATCGGAGCTCGAGCGCGGGTGGTCTCTTCGGTGTAGACCAGCTGCTCGAGCACCGTTGCGCCGCGCCCACCGTACTCGGGCGGCCAGGACACGGCGGCCCATCCCGCATCGGCCATCGTCGCGTTCCATGCCCGCAGCATCTCGAACGCGGCATCGTCGCGGCCGGTGGGCCGGCGCGCCGCCACCAACTCGTCGGTCAGGTTCTGCGAGAGCCAGTCACGCAGCTCGCTGCGGAACTGTTCCACTTCCGCCGGGTATGAAAAGTCCACGTTCCTCTGTCTTCAGCGTCGTAAAGCCCTGACCAAGCCGGACTTTACGGTTGAGCGGATATCTGGTCAATGCCGCCGCCAGCCGCGTGCGAGGCCGCGAGTGGCCGATCGTATGAGGCGTCTGTCCTGTCATGGCGCGGCGTGCGGGTCCCGGGCACCATGGCGAGGACCGCGTCGGTGAGCAGCGATTGCGATTCGGCCACGAACTCCACCAGGCACACCCGATCGACGATGCCCCAACGTCCGTCGCGGCGCTGCAGGCGATCCACGTAACGACCGCCGGAGACCGTCATGTGGTTCGCCGGTTCACGGTCGGTCCCGATGAACAGGTAATAGGTCTCCGTATGGGCCTCGTCGTCGATGTCGGCGGTGTGGTTCAGCAGGTAGTGCTGGTATCGCGTCTGGCTGCCGTGATACGCGAGCGCCCAGTCGATGAAATCGTCTACCTCGCCGACGAATCCGACGTGGTCGTCGATGGCGCCGTCGTGATAGGCCCACCGCAGCAACGCCCGGTCCTGACGGTCGATCCCGCGCGCGTAGCGCTGCATGCAGTCGCAGATCTCCGCACGGTCGGCCAGCCGCTTGACCTGATTGCGCAGTTCGTCATCCACGTTCAGCTCCCTGCGGGTTCGGGAATGCCACCTCGGCGTTGTCCGGCATCGGGCTGACACCGCGCCGGTCACACACTTCCAGCACCTCGTCGACGATCGATGCGGGCACGATGAACTTCTCCGTCGCCGATATCAGCTCGAGATGCGCCGCGATGTCCTCGGCTGTCGGCCGGCTCTCGGCTTCGGCCAGCCAGCCTTCGGTGAGGCCGACGAACACGCGCGCATAGCGGCCGGCGGCGGCGGAATAGTTGCGGTGGGTGACGGTGCAGGCGGCGCTGGCCAGAAACGTCACCAGCGGCACGACGAGCTCGGGCCGGATGGCTTGGATGAAGCCGGATTCGGCGAGGAACTTCTCGTCGCCGACGGTCTCGGTGACCATCCGCGAGAAGCCGGTGGGCATAACGGAATTGGCGAGTATCCCGTGCGCCTCCCCTTCGATGGCGATGACGTTGGTCAATCCGACCAATCCGGCCTTGGCTGCCGCGTAGTGGGCCTCCATCGGCTGGCCGAAGATCCCGGCGGAGGACGAGATGAACACGAATCGCCCGCCACCGTTGTTCTTCATGACGCGATATGCGGGCTGAGACAGGTAAAAGCCGCCGTCGAGGTGAACGCGCAGCATCCGCGTCCAGTCGTCGTGCGAGAGGTCCTCAAAGGGCACGCTGGCGAAAATGCCGGCGTTGCTGATGACGGAATCAACGCGCCCGAACGAGTCCACCGCCGCATCGATGATCGCCTGACCGCCGGCCGGGTTGTCCACGGAGTCGTACGACGCGATCGCGGTGCCGCCGGCGTCTTTGATCTCGTCGACCACGTCGTCGGCGACGCCTCTATCGGATCCGTCGCCGCGCATCGTGCTGCCGACGTCGTTGACCACCACGGCGGCGCCGCGGCGGGCCAGGTCCAGGGCGTACAGCCGACCGAGTCCCCGACCGGCCCCGGTCACCACCGCCACCTGGCCGGTGAAGTCAATCATCGTGTGCTCCTGGTTCATTGACTGCTGTGCAGCCGGACATTACGGTGGAACAGATATTTGGTCAACAATCGGGAGGTTGAGCGTGGGAGACGACCGTCCCGACCGATTGCAGGTCCTGGGCATGCTCGCTTCCGCGCTGGCGGGTCAAGCCGTCGCGGTCGCCGGGCTGTCAGGGGGCGAGCCGGCGTGGACCGACGGCCAGACGATTCGCGTCGACGCCGCCGCCGGCCCGCTCGCGCAACTGAAGGCCGTAGCCGTGCAGGCATCGATGATCGCCGCCGGCAGCCTGGAACCCGATGTGGTGGGCGCCTTGGTTCGGCACCGGAAGCTGTCAAAGCGCTACCTGGCCGTGGAGGGCCACCGCGCGTTGGTCGCGAATGCGCATTTGTTGCCAAGTGTTTTGGCTTCGCTGGGCGACCGCGCCATCGCGGGGCGCAGCGATTCACCGCACGCGTCGCTCGCCATCGCCGCCTCACGCGAAGCGCTCGACGACCCGGCGCCGGAGTTCGGCGCCATCCGTGCGGCAAAAGTAATGACGGCGTGCGCGCGGGCGGCGAAACAAGATGAACAGGCGAAGCCCCGGCACGTGCCGCGGCGCGATGGTGCAACCGAACTCGAGGAGCTCGACGACGGCGAGGTGGACGACTCCGACGATCCCGACTTGTTCACCAGCCCGGTTGGCGGGGGTGGATTCATCGGTAAGTGGTTGAAGAAGATGCTCTCGTCGGCGCGCAAGACCGGAAGCGGCGGCGGCCCACCGGGCGCGGACAGCCCGACTCACCGCACCAACACCGGCAAGCGCGGCGCGTACGCCGTGGCGTCGCTCGCTTCGGCGCGCGCCGACGACGAGGGCGACGTCGATCAGGAGGGGCACACCGCCGCGGACGGCGTGCGGTATCCGGAATGGGACGTCGCGCGTAAGAGCTACCGGCCGGACTGGTGCACGGTCCGCGAGGTCGAGCCACAGATCCACGCATCGGCCACGCAGGCCATCGACGACGCCGTTGGGGTGCGGCGGCCGCTATCGCGGCTCGCCATGGGTCTGCACCGACGCCACCGGCAGGCGCAGGGCGACGACATCGACATCGATGCCGCCGTGGAAGCCCGGGTCGAGGTGCGGGCCGGATCGGCGCCCGACGAGGCCGTATACCTCGAAAGCCTGCGGCGCCGACGCGACCTCTCGGTGCTGCTACTGCTCGACGTGTCCGGCTCGGCGGGCGAACCCGGAACGGTCGGGCGCACGGTTCACGAACAACAGCGTGCGGCGGTCGCCAATCTGACCGTGGCGTTGCACGATCTCGGTGACCGTGTCGCGCTGTACGCGTATTACTCGCAGGGCCGGCGCGCGGTGAGCATGGTCCCCGTCAAGCGGTTCGACGACCAGCTGAACGCTCAGGTCATCAGGCGGCTCAACAGCCTGGAACCGGGCGCGTATTCACGCTTGGGTGCGGCGATCCGCCACGGTTCGGCGACCCTGGAGGCGCGCGGCGGGACGGCACGGCGGTTGCTGGTAGTGCTCTCCGACGGACTGGCGTACGACCACGGATACGAGCGGGCTTACGGCGCCGCGGACGCCCGCCGCGCGCTGACCGAGGCCCGCCGGCGGGGAACCGGCTGCGTATGCCTGACGATCGGCGCCGGGACCGACGTGCAATCGCTGCGCCGGGTGTTCGGCAACACCGCGCACGCGACGATCGCGCAACCCGGTCAGCTCGCCGGTGTCATCGGACCGTTGTTCCGCTCCGCACTCCGGTCGGCGGAGGTCCGGCGCAGGGTGTCGGTGATGCCAAGTCCCAGAACGCAGTTGGCGTCCGAGGGCGCCGGCACCGCCCGACCGGGCACTTGAAAACAAACATCTGTTCCGGCTAGGCTCCAATCGCCGGAAGTAGCAGAAGGGAAGCTATGGCCAACGAGTCCGGGCTTGCTTACTTCAATGGCGGTCTGCCCGACGCGGACGGAAAGGAAGCAGTGCGGCCCTATTACCAAGCGGTCGGCAGCGAAGAGGAGATCTTCAAGGCGGCCTACCGGCAGGGCCTGGCGCTGGTCCTGAAGGGTCCGACGGGGTGCGGCAAGACCCGGTTCGTCGAGGCGATGGCCCACGACTTGGGCCGGCCGTTGATCACCGTCGCCTGCCATGACGACCTCACCACCGCCGACCTGGTGGGGCGCTACCTGCTGCGCGGCGACGAGACCGTGTGGGTGGACGGCCCGTTGACCCACGCGGTGCGCGAGGGTGCGATCTGCTACCTCGACGAAGTGGTGGAAGCCCGGCAGGACACCACAGTGGTGCTGCATCCACTTGCCGACTATCGGCGTCAGCTGCCGATCGAGCGACTCGGCGTCACGCTGGACGCGGCGCCAGGATTCGGCCTCGTCGTGTCGTACAACCCGGGCTATCAGAGCGTGCTGAAGGATCTCAAGGATTCGACACGGCAGCGGATGGTCGCCATCGAATTCGATTTCCCCACCGCAGATATCGAAGAGGGCATCGTCGCGCACGAGGCGGGCGTGGATGGGTCCACCGCCGCCGAACTGGTCCGATTCGGCCAGGCCATCCGCAGACTGGAGACCGGCGGGCTGCGTGAGGTCGCCTCGACGCGGGTGCTGATCGCCGCGGGGAAGCTGGTCGCCGAGGGCCTGAGCATGCGTGACGCGGCGCGCGCCGCGATCGCCGGACCGTTGACCGACGACGTGGCGGTGGGTAAGGCGCTGGGTGAAATGATCGAGATCTACCTGGCGCCGGACGGGTCTGGCCGGTCCGATGATTGACGCTGCATACCGCCCCCGCTAGGGTCTGAACAAATATTAGGTTTTTCGGTTCGGCGTGCGCAAATCGAGTCACCTGGGAGGTCGGATGTCCTACGAGAGCACCGCAGAGCCGATCAAGGTCGGCTACTTGATGGACTTCAAGCTCCCCCCGGGGTTTCCCGAGGAGCTGTTCGCCTCCTTCACCCAGACTTTCGACCTGATCTTCGAGGAGGCGGTCGCCCAGGGCGTGATGGACCGCCCCGTGCAGATGATCTATCGCGAGGTGGAGGGGCTGCCCAAGGGTTCGGTCAAGGCGGTGATCGATGCGTATGGCGAACTGGTCGACGAGGGCTGCCTCGTGGTCTTCGGTCCCAACATCACCGATAACTGCGTGCCGTTGCGAGAAGCGATCGAGGAACGGTTCAAGGTGCCCGCGATCAGCGTAACCGGCACCGACGACTGGCTGGGTGAGTGGACATTCGCCTTCCCCCAGGGATCGATGACCGATGAGCCGATCTTTTTGGCCGACCTCATCGCCAAGCGCGGCCTGGCCGAGATCGGTGTGCTGGTCGAACAGAGCCTCATCGGCGAGAGCTACCTGAAGAACCTGCGAAGT
Source organism: Mycobacterium sp. E2479 (assembly GCF_001667925.1). GTDB lineage: Bacteria > Actinomycetota > Actinomycetes > Mycobacteriales > Mycobacteriaceae > Mycobacterium. Next base: position 95,178 of record NZ_LZJR01000093.1, read on the forward strand.
GCCTGCCGTCGCAAAGGCATTCGCATCGTGGCGGAAGTTTCAATCGCCCAGACGGCGCAGGACATCAACGCTGCGGTACAGACGCTTCATGAGGCCAAGGCCGAGGCGATCGTGCACCTGGGGTTCGGATTCGGAATTGTGTTCATCAACCCCGCGCTCGAGTCCCTCGGCTGGGACCCGCCCCGGTTCACCACGACCGCGTGGCAGAACGCCTGGGTCAACCCCATCATGTGGAACGCGTTCATGGGCTGGACCGGTGTCGACCAGTACGACGAAGCGAACCGAATCGGCCAGGACTTCCTCGACAACTACGCGAAGAAGTACAACGGCAGCCGCCCCGAGTTCTGCGTGACCGTGGTGAACCGCGACGTCGCCGCGACGCTGGTGCGCGCGTTCAGCGATGCCCATCCGCTCAGCCCGCGCGGCGTGAAGGAGGCCCTGGAGCGGGTCAAGATGATGCCCGCCGCATCTGGTGCTCCCGGCACCCGGGTGTCGTTCGGCAAGTGGACGCGCCGGGCCTGGATGGGTGCCGGGTATCTGGTGGCGCGCACCCTCGATGCCGACGGCGTCAACTCGCATCTGGTCGATCGCTTCGGAGTGGAAGGCTGACTCGATGTCCACCGAACAAACCACATCGCCTGCCGCGCAGGAGGAACCGGCCGTCCCGCAGCGCAAGGGCAGGCGCAGCTGGGGCGGTTGGATCGCCGGCGCGGCGCTGGCGGCCTTCGCGCTGTTCTTCATCGCCAATTGCCGTGTGGCGCTTGACCCACGCATCGCAAACCCGAATGTGGTAGGACGGCCGCGGCCGGTGAAGTTCACGTTCGGGCTGGACTACATCACCTTCCTGGACTGGGCCACGGTCGTGGCGCTGATCGTTTTGTTGATCGTCTTCATCAGGGGCTGGCGCCGCAATCCCGGTAGCCCGGCGATGCTGATGTTCCTGTGTACCACGCTGATCGTGTGGCAGGACCCGATCATGAACTGGGCGCCGTTCGCGGTGTACAACCCCGATCTCGTTCACTGGCCGGAATCCTGGCCGCTGGTGTCGTTGTCACCGACGGTCGAACCGTTCGTGGTCTTCGGTTACGTGATGTTCTACTTCGGGCCCTACTTCCCGGGGGTCTGGATCCTGCGCCGGCTGCAGGCAAAGTACGGGCCCACCAGTTACGTCTCCCGGCACCCGTTGATCTGCCTGGGCGCGATCGTTCTGGTGATCGGGTTCATTTTCGATGCCTTCCTGGAAAACACCCTGATCCACTGGGGCATGTACATCTACTCGCAGGTGATCCCGTGGGGATCGGTGTTCACCGGCACCACCTTCCAGTTCCCGCTGATCTGGGAATCGTTCTCGGTGTGCTTCGTGATGGTGCCGGCCGCGATCCTGTGCTACCGCGACGACACCGGTAAGGCGGTCGCGGAAAAGCTTGCCGCGAAAGCGAAGTTGTTCCCGACGCGTCCGGTGCTGGGCACGTTCCTAGTGATGTTCGTCATCATCAACGTGTCGTACTTCGCTTACGGCACCTGGTTCTGGGTCATCAAGGTCAGCCATGCCGCCACCTCGGTGGCCTGCCCATGGCCGTATCCGGAGGCCAAAGTGTATGACCCGCAAGGGTATTACGAGAAAGCCGGCGCGCAAGGACCTTACTCGGTCGGCATCTGGTCGACCTGGGCCAGCGGGGAGCCCAATGGTCGGCCGCACGTCGAACCGCCGCCGCCCGGGCAGGGCGCCTGTGCAACCCAGGGCGAGAATGGTTGAGCCGCGCACGGTCGTCATCACCGGTGCGTCCCGCGGACTGGGCTTCGCCTCGGCGGTGCGGATGTACCGGGAGGGATGGCGCGTGGTCGCGGCCATGCGCGCGCCCGACCGCGGAATGCCATTGTTGCGTGCGGCGACGCAGTCCGGTGAGGATGACGAACGGTTGATCGGTGTCCAGCTTGACCTGACGGACAGCGCGTCCATCGCCGCGGCCGCCAAAACAATCGAGGAAACCGTGGGCGCACCGTATGCGCTGGTGCACAACGCCGGTATCTCCGCCGCCGGAATGGTCGAGGAGACCGATATGGCGCTGTGGCAGCGAATGCTCGCCACCAGCGTCCTGGGCCCCGTCGCGCTCACCCAGGCTCTGCTGCCGTCGATGCGGGCGGCGGGGGAGGGGCGAATCGTGCTGGTGTCCAGCGCGGCCGGGGTGCGGGGCCAGCCCGCCACCGCACCGTACTCGGCGGCCAAGGGAGCACTGGAGCGGTGGGGCGAATCGATGGCGTGCGAGATCGCTCCGTTCGGCCTCGGGGTCACCGTCCTGGTGGCCGGTACGTATGACACCGAGATCATCACCGACGCCGGCACCACCGACGACCGGAATTTCAACGGCCCGTACGCCCGGCTGCACAACACCATGAACAGCCGCGGGCGCTTCGCGATGAAAATGGCACGCCCCCCGGAGCGGTTCACCGACGGCCTACTCAAGGCGATCGAGGATCGGGGCGCATTCCGCCGCCGAGGTGTCGGACCCGATGCCTCGATGCTGTTGGTGGCCAACAGGATTCTGCCCGCATCGGGCATGCACCACATGTCGCGGCTCGTGCTGGGCATACCACGGCAGGGCTCGATGAGGGGTGGGGTGTGGCCGTTGACGACAAGTCAGAAGGCGATGGTCTTCGTCGCCCGTGTTCTTCCGCAGCCGGTACTGCAGCGCTTGGCCGCGGCAGCGGGGCGGTTCTCGTCGCAAAAGAATGCGGCACCGCAAGGGGATTAAGGGGCAATCATGGAACAACTTTTCGACGACCTCGAGGATTTCGGCGCCTTCGATGACGCGATATCCGGTGACGTGCGTGACCCGTACACCGAATTGGCGCGGCTGCGCAACGAGGAACCGGTGCAGCGACTTGAGACGTCGGGAGCGCTTCCGCACGAGGAAGGGCTGCCAATGTTCATCGTGTATCGCCACGAGGACATCCAGCAGATGCTGCGCGACAACGAGACGTTCTCCTCGGCCGCCGTGATCGCCGCATTCGGCCCGGTGCTGGGCGAAGGCGTGATGCTCGGCATGGACGAGCCAATCCACGGCCGGTTGCGGTCGCTGGTGTCCAAGGCGTTCTCGCAGAAGTCATTGGCGCGCTGGCAGGACGAGTTGGTTGGCCGCGTGGCAAACAGCCTCATCGACAAGTTCGCGCCGAACGGCAAGGCCGATCTGGTCAAGGAATTCACCTTTGACTACCCGAGCCAGATCATCGCCGGACTGCTGGGCCTGCCGGAAGAGGATTACCCGCAGTTCCAGCGGTGGTCGATTTCGCTGCTGAGCTGGCTGATGAACCCCGAACGCGGGCTTGCGGCCTCAGCCGCCCTGTGCGAGTACTTCGCGCCGATACTCCAGGCCCGCCGGGCCGACCCGAAGGACGATCTGATCAGCGCCCTCGCTGCGGCCGAGATCGACGGGGAGCAGCTTGCGGACGAGGAGATCTTCTCGTTCCTTCGGCTGCTGTTGCCGGCGGGCGTCGAGACGACCTACCGCGCACTCGGCAGCCTGCTGTTGGCGCTGTTGTCGGACCCGGCGCAGCTGGATGCCATCCGCGCGGACCGATCGCTGCTGCCCCAGGCGATCGAGGAGGGCGTGCGCTGGGAATCGCCGTTGTTGACCATCACCCGGGTGGCGACTCGCGACACCGAACTCGGTGGCGTGGCGATCCCGGCCGGCGCGACGGTCATGCCGATGCTCGGTTCGGCGAACCGGCAGGAGGATCGCTATCCCGATCCGAATACGTTCGACATCCACCGAGAGGCCAGGGCCCATCTGGGCTGGGGGCATGGCGTCCACGTCTGCCTCGGCATGCACTTGGCGCGGCTTGAGATGCGTACCGCCATCAACCTTCTGCTCGACAGGTTGCCGAACCTGCGGCTGGATCCCGACGGTGACGACCCCCATATCCGCGGCCAGGTCTTCCGGTCACCGACGTCGGTTCCGGTGCTCTTCGACCCCCGATGACCGGCCCTCGCCGAGGCTCCACTTGCCAATCGGCTAGTTTCCAGTAAGGCTCCCCGTAGGGTAACCAGCGCTCTGCGGGCCGCCCCTCTACCGAGTCGGAAGAGAGTGACAGATATGACTGAGGCTGTAAAGGTCCGCTTCGAGCCGAAGATGATGATCGACGGCAAGCTCGTCGACGGACAAGCCGGCACCTTCACCAATATCAACCCGGCGACCGAGGAGTCGCTCGGCGAGGTCGCCGACGGCTCGAAGGAGGATATGCACCGGGCCATCGACGCCGCCCGGCGTGCCTTCGACGAGACCGATTGGTCAACCAACAAGGAGCTGCGCAAGCGCTGCCTGCTGCAGCTGCACGAGGCGATCGAGTCCGAGATCGACGAGCTGCGCGAGGAACTCATCCTCGAGGTCGGATCGCCCCGGGCCATCACGTTCGGTCCCCAGCTCGACGCGCCACTGGAAGACGGGTTGAAGTATCCGGCCCGCCTGATCGACGAGTACGCCTGGGAGACCGACCTCGGCGACAAGGTCGTCAGCCTCACCGGCACGCTGACCACCCGCAAGGTCTGGCGCGAACCGGTGGGCGTGGTCGGAGCGATCGTGCCGTGGAACTTCCCGTTCGAGGTCACCCTCAACAAGCTCGGCCAGGCGCTGGGCACCGGCAACACCGTGGTGCTCAAGCCGGCGCCCAACACGCCGTTCAACGCGACCCGGCTCGGCCGGCTGATCGCCGAGAAGACCGACATCCCGGCCGGCGTCGTCAACGTCGTCACCGCCTCGGACCACTTCGTCGGCGAGGAGCTCACGCTGTCGCCCAAGGTCGACCTGATCTCGTTCACCGGTTCGACGGTGGTCGGCAAGCGGATCATGGAAAAGGGCGCCGCCACCATGAAGCGGCTGTTCCTCGAACTCGGCGGCAAGTCGGCCACCATCGTGTTGGAGGATGCCGACTTCGGGACGGCGTGCATGGTCGGCATCGCGCCGTGCATGCACGCCGGGCAGGGTTGCGCCAACCCGACCCGGTTGCTACTGCCGCGGTCCCGGTACGACGAGGGCGTGGAAATCCTCAAGAAAATCTACGAGAACGTCACGTGTGGCGACCCGCAGGATCCCGCGACGCTGTGCGGCCCGGTGATCTCGCAACGGCAGTACGAGCGGGTGATGGGCTACATCAACAAGGGTGTCGAGGAAGGTGCCACCGCGCTGGTCGGCGGTCCCGACGCCCCGACCGGTTTCGACAAGGGGTTCTACGTCCGCCCAACGCTTTTCACCAACGTCGACAACAAGATGACCATCGCGCAGGAGGAGATCTTCGGGCCGGTGCTGTCGGTCATTCCGTTCGACGACGAGGAGGACGCGATCCGGATCGCCAACGACAGCGTGTACGGGTTGGCCGGCAACGTGTTTGCCGGTTCTCTCGAACGTGCGTTGTCGGTGACCCGCCGGATCAGGGCCGGCTTCATGGGCGTCAACGGCGGAGCACCCTATGGCGCCGACACACCATTCGGTGGTTACAAGGAAAGCGGTGTGGGACGCCAGAACGGTGTCGCCGGATTCGACCAGTACACCGAAATCAAGTCGGTAGCCTACCCGGCCGGCTAGCAGCCACCGGTCGACGAGATTGCCGTCAGGGTCGTGATTTTCAGATTGATCGCGACCGTGGCGGCAATCGCGGTTGAGCAGGGGCCGGTTGAGCGGGCAAATGTGCATGCGGGCGAGCGTGCGATCGCGCTGAGGATGTCGGACATCGCGATCACGCAGGACAAGCATGGGCCGCCGGACGCTCGTCGCTACACTCACGACCCGACCTGGCAGATGCGGGGGCTGTCCGAGTTGCACCTCGAGTTCACCCCGATTTCGTGAGTGCGGACGACATCGGCGAGTGGGATCCCGGCCTCACCGAACGCTTGGTCGCCGCGGCAGAACCACTGGCACGGCGATGGTTTCGCTTCGAAGTTCGCGGGCTTGAATCGGCGCCGACCGATGGGCGGTGCCCTGATCGTCGGCAACCATTCGGGCGGGATGCTCACCCCCGACGTGCTGATCTTCGCCGCCGCCTTCTACCGCAGGTTCGGCTATCGGCGTCCGCTGTACACGCTCGGCCACGACGGGATGTTCGTCGGGCCGATGTCGGAATGGTTGGGCCGCCTCGGGGTCATTCGCGCCACCTCGGAAAATACGGCGCGAGCGCTGCGATCCGGCGGTGTGGTGCTGGTGTTTCCGGGTGGAATCTACGACGCCTACCGGCCGACGTTGGCGGAGAACGTCATTGACTTCAACGGCCGGACTGGATACGTCAGGTCAGCGATTGACGCGCAGGTGCCGATCGTGCCTGCGGTCTCCATCGGCGGGCAGGAAAGCCAACTGTTCCTCACCCGTGGTACGTGGCTGGCGAAGCGCCTGGGCCTGTCGCGGTGGCGGTCCGACATTCTGCCGATCACCGTCGGATTCCCGTTCGGGTTCTCCGCGTGTGGCGGGCGAACAAATTTCTGGTTCGTTCCGATCTCGTCGGTAGCCGTGGGCTGGGCTGTGGACGCCCATGGCACCCCGGGCTTCCCCCGCCCAACCCCTTGGTTGACAATCAACGCAAGACTCCCACTCTTTTCGAAGTCCCACATGTCAAGGAGACAAGACCATGGCTGAAGCCGTCATCGTCGAGGCAGTGCGTTCACCGATCGGCAAGCGCAACGGCGGATTATCCGGGGTACACGCCGCGGATCTGTCCGCACAGGTACTTAACGGCCTGGTCGACAAGGCGGGCGTCGACCCGGGCCTGGTCGACGACGTCATCTGGGGTTGCGTCATGCAGGCCGGTGAGCAGGCCCTCGACATCGGCCGCACGGCATTGCTGACCGCCGGCTGGCCCGAGACCGTTCCAGGCGTGACCGTGGACCGGCAGTGCGGCTCGAGCCAGCAGTCCATCCACTTCGCGGCCGCGGGCGTCATCGCCGGGCACTACGACGTCGTCGTCGCCGGTGGCGTCGAGTCGATGTCGCGGACCCCGATGGGCGCGTCGTTGGCCAACGGCGGGCGCCCGTATCCACAGGCTTTCCTCGACCGCTACGAAGGCCAGATCCCCAACCAGGGCATCGGCGCGGAGATGATCGCCGAGCAGTGGGGGTTCGACCGCACCGCGCTCGACCAGTTCTCCCTGGATTCTCATGAAAAGGCCGCCGCCGCACAAGATGCCGGCGCCTTCGATGACCAGATCGTGGGCATCAAGGACCAGGACGGCAACGTGATTCTCAAGGACGAAGGCATCCGCCGCGGAACGCCGATGGAGAAGATGGCCTCGCTGAAGCCGGCGTTCAAGGAGGACGGGGTGATTCACGCCGGGAACTCATCGCAGATTTCCGATGGCTCGGCGGCGATCCTGTTCATGTCCGCCGAGAAGGCCAAGGAACTGGGGCTCAAGCCGATCGCCAAGGTGCACACGGCGGCCCTGGCCGGTGCGGACCCGGTGATCATGCTCACGGCGCCCATCCCGGCGACCCAAAAGGTGCTCAAGCGCTCCGGGCTGTCCATCGACGACATCGGCGCCTACGAGGTCAACGAGGCGTTCGCGCCGGTTCCGCTGGCCTGGCTCAAGGACATCGGCGCCGACGAGAAGAAGCTCAACCCCAACGGCGGCGCCATCGCGCTGGGCCACCCGCTCGGCGGGTCCGGTGCCCGGATCATGACCACTCTGCTGTACCACATGCGAGACAAGGGAATTCAGTACGGTCTGCAGACCATGTGCGAGGGTGGCGGTCAGGCCAACGCCACCATCGTGGAACTGCTGTGACGGAGGCGCCGGGGGCTCTGGTCGAGCGCCGGGGCAACGTGATGGTGGTAACCATCAACCGGCCGGAAGCCCGCAACGCGGTGAACGCCGCCGTCAGCATCGGTCTCGGCGATGCCCTCGAAGAGGCGCAGCACGACCCCGAGGTGCGCGCGGTGGTGGTCACCGGCGCGGGCGACAAGTCGTTCTGCGCCGGGGCCGATCTCAAGGCGATCGCCCGGCGGGAGAATCTCTATCACCCCGATCATCCCGAGTGGGGCTTTGCGGGATACGTCCACCACTTCATCGACAAGCCCACGATCGCGGCGGTGAACGGGACGGCATTCGGCGGTGGCACCGAGCTAGCGCTGGCCAGTGACTTGGTGGTGGCCGACGAACGCGCGCAGTTCGGCCTCCCCGAGGTGAAGCGGGGATTGATCGCCGCCGCCGGTGGCGTCTTTCGCATCGCCGAGCAGCTGCCGCGCAAGGTCGCGATGCGGCTGCTGTTGACCGGCGAGCCGCTCAGCGCGGCCGCCGCCTGCGAATGGGGGCTGATCAACGAGGTCGTCGTGCAGGGCTCGGTGCTGGACGCCGCCCTGGCGCTGGCCGCGCGGATCACCGTCAACGCGCCATTGTCGGTGCAGGCCAGCAAGCGGGTCGCCTACGGTGTCGACGACGGCGTCGTGGTGGGTGACGAACCGGGTTGGGAGCGCACCATGCGCGAGATGAAGGCCCTGCTCCACTCCGAAGACGCCAAGGAGGGACCGCGCGCGTTCGCCGAGAAGCGGGAGCCGGTCTGGAAGGCACGCTGACTGGTGACGACCGCAAGCGCGGCGCAGCCGGGCGCCGCGGGTCGTCACCGGCAGGACTGGTGACGATCGCAAGCGCGGCGTAGCCGGGCGCCGCGGGTCGTCACCGGCAGGACTGGTGACGATCGCTAGCCCGCGAGGATGTTGACGCCGCGGTCGAACACCGTGGGTAGCAACGAGCACGTCGGCACGACGGCGCGCCGGACCGCTCGCGGCGAGCTGGCCAGCACCAGCGCGCGGGTGAGCAGCCGGTAATCGCGGGTGATCCGGTGCCACGCCCGCTCGTAGGACCCCGGCGTCTCGTTGACGATGGCGTCGACGGCCGCGGCGGATTGCTTGAGCGCCAGGCTGATGCCCTCGCCGGTGAGCGCGTCCTCGTAACCGGCTGCGTCCCCGACCAGCAGTACCCGCCCCGCGACCCGGCGGGAGACCACCTGTCGCAAAGGCCCGCTGCCCCGGGGGTGTCCCGAGTCGGCGCGGCGCAGCCGGCGGGCCAGTTTCGGGAACCACGCCAGGTCGGGCCGGTTAGGCGACAGGATCGCCACCCCGACCAGGTCGGGCTCGACCGGTGTCACGTACGCCTCACCCCAACGCGACCAATGAACCTCGACGAAGTCCGACCATGCCGGAACGCGGAAGTGCCAGCGCACCCCGTAGCGCCGCGGCGTCCCCGCCGTCACCGCGATTCCAGCGGCGCGCCGGACCTGTGAATGCAACCCGTCGGCCCCCACCAACCACTTCGCTCGCACGCCGGCGGCCGAAACCCCGTGGGCGTCCTGGGCCACGCTGGTCACCCGCGTGCGGATCCAGTCGGTGTCTTGCTCCTTCGCGCGCGCGGCCAGCGCCGCATGCAATGTGGTGCGACGCACGCCACGGCCCGGGCCGCCGCGGAAGCGCGCCTGGGCTTGCCGTCGTTCACTCACGTAGGCGATTCCGTGGAAAGGTATGCCGACGGGATCCACGCCCAGCGAGGTCAGTTCGGCCAGCCCGCCGGGCATCAACCCCTCGCCACACGCCTTGTCGATGGGGTTGTCCCGGGGCTCGGCCACGATCACCGAAAGTCCGAGGCGTCGAGCGTGTAACGCCGTGGCCAGCCCGCCGGGGCCGCCGCCCACGATCAATAGGTCCGCGTCGTAATCCGTCACGTGTAACCCAACGCGGAGTTCTCCACCTGCAGGCGCACCCTGAGCAGCGCGGCGTTGGCCAGCGTGAAAACCGCGGCGGTCAGCCACGCGGTATGGACCAACGGCAACGCCAACCCCTCGGCCACGACCGCAACGTAGTTCGGATGATGTAGCCAGCGGTAGGGGCCCTGACGCACCAATGGGGCCTGTGGCAGAACGATCACCCTGGTGTTCCACCGCCGTCCGAGCGTCGTGATGCACCACCACCGCAATGCCTGGCTGGCCACCACCACCGCCAGCATCGGCCAGCCCAGCCATGCGATGAACGGCCGGTGCAGCGCCCACGGCTCGACCAGGCAGCCCACCAGTAGACCGGTGTGAATGAGCACCATGACCGGATAGTGGGATCGGCCAAATTCCCTGGCGCCTTGGGTGAACGACCAGCGCGCATTGCGGGTAGAGACCACCAGCTCCGCGACGCGTTCGAGTCCGACCGCCAGCACCAGCAGGTAATACATGGCTACAGTCTTTACCAGCTCACTATCGGGCCGAAAGCGGCAGCTCGGCGCGGAGCGTCTGCCCCAACGCGATCATCGGGCCGATCGCTCCCGGCATCGGTGCATCGCCGATATCGGCCGACGCGGGGACGAGCTTCACTTTGGGTATAGCGATGGGATGGAAACTTCATCGCAACGCCAGCAACGCGCGTCAGTGTCAGCGCGGCGCCCGTCGAGCCGGCGAAATCGCCACCTCCGTCCATATCGGGGTGACGGCGCCGCCGCACCGCCGGTTCAGATGCCCGCCGCGCGGGCGGGTCGCTAGGGTCGGGGTATGCGGGCTCTGGTCACCGGTGCCACCGGTTATGTCGGATCACGCCTGGTCACCGCGCTGCTGGACGATCAGCACCAGGTGGTGGCGGCGACGCGAAACCCTGCGCGCCTCAAGCGTTTTGGCTGGTTCGACGACGTCACGCCGGTGAAGTTGGACGCGGCCGACCCCGAGACGTTGGCCTCCGCTTTCGCCAGTTGCGGGCCCGTCGACGTGGCGTATTACCTGGTGCACGCGATCGGCCAGCCGGGATTTCGCGACGCCGACAAAACCGCGGCCGCGAACTTCGCGGCGGCGGCTCGTGAGGCCGGGGTGCCACGCATCGTCTACCTGGGCGGCTTCGTGCCCGCTGACGAAGACCTGTCCGAGCACCTGACCAGCCGAGCCGAGGTGGCCGAGGCGCTCACCCTCCCGGACGGCCCGGAGCTGGTCTGGCTGGGCGCGGCGATCATCATCGGCGCCGGCTCGACGTCGTTCGAGATGATGCGCTATGTCGGTGACCGTTTCCCGCTGATCCCGATCCCGAGTTGGATGGACAACCCGATCGACCCGATCTCCATCCGCGATGTCCTGCACTATCTCGTGGCCGCGGCCGATCGAGACTTGGTGCCCGCCGGGGCGTACGACATAGCCGGGCCGGAGACCACGTCCTACCGGCACCTGCTCAAGGCGTATGCACGCGTCTCCGGCCGCTGGCATACCGGGCTGCCCGTGGGCAGGATCGACACCACGCTGGCGTCGCTGATCACGGGTGTCGCCCTGCCGGTGCCGCCGGGACTGGCGGGCGATCTGGTGGAATCGCTGGACCACCCGATGGTGGCTTCCGCCAGCGGGCTACGCGACCACGTTCCGGACCCGCCGGGCGGCCTGCTGGGCATCGACGAGTCCATTGCCTTGGCCCTGACCGGACAGTCCACGCACCGGCCGCGTCCGGTCAACGCGCTGGCCGATCCACACCACCTGGCCAACACCGATCCCGCCTGGGCCGGCGGCGATGCGCTGCGCATCCGCCGACTCGCGCGGCGGGTCACCCCACCGGTCGTGCGGCCTACCCTGGGGCTGGTGAACATGGTCCCCGGTCCGGTGGCCGGAGCGGTGCGCACCGGCCTCGACATCATGATCGCCCTGACCCCGAAGGTCCGTCCTGCATGACCCAGTCGACGAGTCCGTATCGCACCGGCGTGTTCACCGAGTTCCGCCGTGCGGTCACCAATGTTGCTGTGCCCCATCATGAGTCGCCCCGGGTGGTGCGGCGGCGTCGGGTCGTCGTCGCCATCACCGTGGTCATCGGCGCCGGGGTGCTCGGCTTTTCGTTGCGGCGTCATCCAGGGGATGCAAGCTTCTACTGGTTGACCCTCGCACTCGCTGCGGTGTGGACCGCAGGGGCGCTGATTTCCGGCCCGCTGCACCTTGGTGGTATCTGTTGGCGGGGACGTAACCAGCGGCCGGTCATCACCGGGACGACGATCGGCCTCCTGCTCGGCGGGGCCTTCGTGATAGGCGGGCTGATCGCGCGGCAGATCACGCCTGTGGCGGAGTTGATAACCCGGGTGCTGCTCTACGCCCACCACGGCTGGTATCCGGTGATCGTGGCGATCACGCTCGTCAACGCCATCGCCGAGGAAGTGTTTTTTCGCGGCGCGCTCTACACCGCCTTGGGCCGCTATCACCCGATCGTGATCTCGACTGTCCTCTATACGTGCGCGACGCTGGCCAGCGGCAACCCGATGCTCGGCTTCGCCGCGATCATCCTGGGCACGGTGTGCGCGTTCGAGCGCCGGGCCACCGGCGGCGTGTTGGCGCCGGTGCTCACCCACTTGGTGTGGGGACTGATCATGGTTCTCGCGCTGCCCCCGATGTTCGGCGTCTGACCTCACCCTTGCGCGGACGCGATGACGTCGCGGGCCAGAGCGCGCATCGTGACGGAGCGGATTGGCCGAACGAAGAACCAGTACACCCGCCCCGGGATGCCCCTCGGTAGGAAGGTGGACCGCTGGATATAGCGCGTGTCGCCATCGTCTTGGCCCATGACCGCAATCTCGAGCCACTCGCATCCCGGCGCTCGCTTTGTGGAGCGCAGCCGCAACAGGGTTCCCGCCGTGCGCTCCTCGACCTTCCACCCGGTTGCGCGCGAACTCAGCACGTCCTCCGCCGCCTTCCAGACGCTCGCGGGAGCGGCAGTGGTCGCGGCGGTACGCACGGCGGTGTACACGATCTCGCCAGCCCAATCCGGGTCGGTCGGCAGCGCCTCGGCCGGTTCGGCCCGCAACGACGACCGCGTCGGTTCGGGCGCACCACGCGCCGCGCCCGCAAGCGCGAGTTCGACGGACCGCCGGTAGCCGGTCGGGCCGCCGGGCGGTGGCGCGACGATGCCGTCGATGTCGGAATTGCGCATCACCGCATCGCATTCCAGCGATTCGATCAGCGGCCGCGCCAGGCCGGGCGGGATCGGCGTCACGGTCCCGACCCAGAGGCTGGCGATCGTCGGGGTCAAAAAGGGCAGCACGATCAGGTAGCGCTTGCCCAGGCCCGCCACGTCGGCGTAGACGCGCATCATGTCGCCGTATTCCAATACGTCCGGCCCGCCGATGTCCCAGGTGCGCGACTCCGGGACCGGGGCCGTCGCCGCCGCGGCCAGGTAGTACAGCACGTCGCGCACCGCGATCGGCTGGATTTTGTTGTGCACCCATTTCGGCGTGGTCATCACCGGCAGTCGGTCGGTGAGGTGCCGGATCATTTCGAACGAGGCCGATCCGGAACCGATGACCACCCCGGCCTGCAGCACCACGGTCTCGATGCCGGAGTCGATCAGCGCGTCACCGACGGCCCGGCGCGATGCGAGATGGGGTGAGAGATCGCTGTTTTCGGGATGCAGCCCACTCAGATACACCACTCGGCGCACCCCGGCGCGCTGCGCGGCCGTCACGACGTTGCGGACGGCGCGGGTTTCCTCCGCGACGAAGTCCTTCGAGGTGCCCATGGAGTGGACGAGGTAGTAGACGACATCGATGCCGTCGAACGCGGCGATCAGTGAATCGACATCACCGAGGTCGCCGCGTGCCACGTCCGCCTGTTGCCGCCACGGCACCTGCGCGAGCTTGTCGGGGTTGCGCGCCAAGGCCCGAACGCGATGGCCCTCGTCCAGCAGTCGGGGCACCAGGCGCCCACCGATGTAGCCGGTCGCTCCGGTTACCAGGCACCGCACCTGTTCGGGCATCGATCCTCCGTCGTTCGTCAGCCATTCGTCTGACGAGGAGGATTACCTCATCAACGGCTGATTAAGCGTTGCGGCCGATCACGGCAACAACGTCAGCGGTCGGTGAAGTTCGCGGCGCGCCGTTGCTGGAAGGCCGTTGCGCCCTCGACGAAGTCGGCGGATTTCAGCAGCACCGACTGTCCGTCGAATTCACGCTGCAGGGCGGGGTCCAACTCGGTCAGCGTGGCGGCGTTGATCGCCAGCTTGGTCTTGGCGAATGCCACCGCCGGGCCGCTCAACAACCGGGCGATCACCTTGTCCACCTCGGCATCGAAGTCGCCGGCCGGATAGACCGCGGTGACCAGGCCCCACGATAAGGCTTCTGCGGCGGTCAGCCGCTCCGGAAGCAGCGCCATCTGCATGGCCCGGATCCGGCCGATCGCGGCCGCCACCAACGCCGACGCGCCGCCGTCGGGCATCAACCCGATCTTGGTGAAGGCGAGCATGAAAAACGCGCTCTCCGAAGCCAATACGACATCGCACGCCAGGGCGATGGAGACGCCGACGCCGGCCGCGGGTCCCTGGACCACGGCGACCACCGGGTGCGGCAGTGAGACGATCCCGCGTACCAGGCGGTTGATCTCGAGGATGATCTCGTCCGGCGGGACGCCGCCGCCGCCGGAGACGTCGTCGGCGCTGATGCCCGCACCGGAGCTGAAGCCGCGCCCGGCGCCGCCCAGCCGCACCACCTTGACCTCGGGGTCGGTGGCCGCATACTCCATCGCATCCGCGATTCCGGTGATCACCGGGATAGTCAGCGAATTCAGGCTGCCGGGCCGGTTGATGGTCACCGACAGCACGCCGTCCGACAGCGTGACATCCAGGCCTGCGACGGGTGTCAGGGTGGCGATCGCGGATGAAGTCATGGGCTCACCATAAGTGACCGGCGTGCATGGCCTTCCGGCACGGCTGCGAAGATGTCGAACGACCGGTGGCTTGGTTGCGAACGGTCAACGGCGTCAGAGCAGACGAAAGGTCGGTGGATCGTGGCTGGACCGTTGAAGGGACTGCGTGTTGTCGAGTTGGCCGGCATCGGCCCCGGGCCACACGCCGCGATGATCCTGGGGGATCTGGGTGCCGACGTCGTGCGCATCGATCGCCCATCCTTTTTGGCCGCGGGTGGCGGCGGAGGCACAGCCAAGGACGCCATGATGCGCAACCGGCGGGTGGTGACCGTCGATCTGAAGTCCGACGAAGGGCGCGGCCTCGTCCTCAAACTGATCGCCAAGGCCGACGTGTTCATCGAGGGTTACCGCCCGGGCGTCACCGAGCGGCTCGGCCTGGGCCCCGAAGACTGCGCCAAGGTCAACGACAGGTTGGTCTACGCCCGGATGACCGGCTGGGGCCAGACCGGCCCGCGCAGCCAGCAGGCGGGCCACGACATCAACTACATCTCGCTGAACGGCATCCTGCATGCAATCGGCCGGGCGAACGAGCGGCCGGTTCCGCCGTTGAATCTGGTCGGTGACTTCGGCGGCGGCTCGATGTTCCTGCTGCTCGGGATCCTATCCGCCCTGTGGGAGCGGCAGACCTCCGGCAAGGGGCAGGTCGTCGACGCCGCGATGGTGGACGGCTCGAGCGTCCTGATCCAGATGATGTGGCAGATGCGTGCCGCCGGGATGTGGACCGACGTGCGCGGCACCAATCTGCTCGACGGCGGTGCCCCCTACTACGACACTTACGAATGCGCCGACGGGCGCTACGTCGCGGTCGGCGCCATCGAACCGCAGTTCTACGCCGCCATGCTGGCGGGGCTCGGGCTGGACGGCGTCGACCTACCCGGGCAGAACGACGTCAGCCGCTGGCCCGAACTGCGCGCGATCCTGGTCGAAAAGTTCCGGAGTCACGACCGCGACCACTGGGCCAAGGTGTTCGCTGACTCCGACGCGTGCGTGACGCCGGTGCTGGCCTTCGGCGAGGTGCAAACCGAGCCGCACATCACCGAGCGGAACACGTTCTACGAAGTCGACGGCGGCCTGCAGCCGCTGCCGGCGCCGCGGTTCTCCCGCACCGCGCCGGAGACCCCGCGCCCCGCGTCGCAGGTGAGCGACGCCGCGGACATGCTGAACGACTGGGTATAGTTCCCAACCAACAAGTTGGTCGGCAGTACACGAAAGGACTCGGATGGAGATCAAAGACGCTGTTGCCGTCGTTACCGGGGGAGCGTCGGGCCTGGGCCTGGCCACCACCAAGCGACTGCTCGACCGCGGTGCCCAGGTGGTGGTGGTCGACCTACGTGGCGAGGAAGCGGTACGCGAGCTGGGCGACCGCGCCCGCTTCGTCGAAGCCGACGTCACCGACGAGGGCGCCGTCGGAAAAGCGCTGGACGCGGCGGAGTCGATGGGCACGCTGCGGATCAACGTGAACTGCGCCGGCATCGGCAACGCCATCAAGACCCTGTCCAAGGACGGCCCGTTCCCGCTGGACGGCTTCAAGAAGGTAATCGGGGTCAACCTGATCGGTACTTTCAACGTGCTGCGGCTGGCCGCCGAGCGCATCGCCAAGACCGAGCCGGTCGGTGAGGAGCGGGGTGTCATCATCAACACCGCCTCGGTAGCTGCGTTCGAGGGCCAGATCGGCCAGGCCGCCTACTCGGCCTCCAAGGGCGGCGTCGTGGGTATGACCCTGCCGATCGCGCGCGACCTGTCGCGCGAGCTCATCCGCGTGGTGACCATCGCGCCGGGCCTGTTCAAAACGCCGCTGCTGGGGTCGCTGCCCGAAGAGGCGCAGGCGTCCCTGGGCAAGCAAGTCCCGCACCCGGCCCGGCTTGGTGATCCCGACGAGTACGGCGCCTTGGCCGTCCACATCGTCGAGAATCCGATGCTCAACGGCGAGGTCATCCGCCTGGATGGCGCCATACGCATGGCGCCTCGCTGAGCCGCACCCCGTCCGACAAAACGAAAGCCCCCCGCGTCGGCGGGGGGCTTTCGTGATAACCACGATCAATTGGTTACTTGCGGAACCATCGACTGACGTTCGGTTCGGCCATCAACAGCCGTGCGAGCATGCTCATGGCTTGCCTCAGCTCGCGGCTTGCAGTTCGTCGAACTGCTCCGAGGTTTCGCCTTCCACCAGCACATCGCCGTGGTAGAGGGCATCGAAGTCAACCTTGATGACGTCGGCACTTGTGTCGTCGATCCACATGACACTGAGCGTATGGGCCACCATTAAGGAATCTTTGAGTCACGATTCGGAAAATATTGGCAATTTACCGGCGAGTAGGTTGTCCGTGGCTGCCGCACGGATTTGTGCCGTGAGCTGCTTACTTGGCGGCACATTTTCTGGCCGGACTCTTATTGTCCGAGCGGTTTGAAAACGGCGTTGAACGGTTCGAGTCGGCTCTGCGTGTTAAAGGGAGTGCACTGTTCGACGTGTGCAAATTAGCGTTTGTTACGTTGGCGCGGACTAGCGAGGGGCCGGCGCAACGGAGCATCGGCAGCGGAAGGGCCGGAAATGCTGCAGAAAACCGCCCGCGTCGCGATCAGGGCGCCCCGACGCATCATCGCGATCGGGGTGCTGGTTTTCATCGCCGCCGCTGTCTTCGGCGTTCCCGTCGCCAAGAGCCTGTCGCCCGGTGGTTTTCAAGACCCGCACTCCGAGTCCGGCCGCGCCGGCAGCGTGTTGAGCGACAAGTTCGGCCAAAGTGGCCAGCAGGTGCTGATCCTGGTTACCGCGCCGGGCGGCACCACCAGCGAACCGGCCCGGACGGTGGGCACCGACCTCGTAGACCGGCTGCAAAAATCCCCGCTCGTCTACAACGTCTCCTCACCGTGGACCGCGCCACCACAAGCTTCAGCGGACCTCGTGAGCCGCGACGGCAAGTCCGGACTCATCATCGTCAACCTCAAAGGCGGCGAGGACTACGCCCAAAGCAATGCGCAGACGTTGGCGGATCAGTTCATCCATGACCGTGACGGCGTCACCGTGCGGGCCGGCGGGGCGGCTATGCAGTACGCGCAGATCAACACGCAGAACCAGGCCGACCTCCTAGTGATGGAGTTGATCGCTCTGCCGCTGAGCTTCCTGGTGCTGATCTGGGTGTTCGGCGGGCTGCTTGCGGCGGCGTTGCCGATGACGCTGGGCGCGCTGGCCGTGGTCGGTTCGATGTCGGTATTGCGCCTGATCACTTTCACTACCCAGGTATCGATCTTCGCCCTGAACCTGAGCACCGCGCTGGGCCTGGCTCTGGCGATCGACTACACGCTGTTGATCGTCAGCCGCTATCGCGACGAATTGGCCGAGGGCCACGACCGCGACGAAGCGCTCATCCGGACCATGGCAACCTCCGGCCGCACCGTGTTGTTCTCCGCGGTGACCGTGGCGTTGTCGATGTCGGCGACGGTGGCGTTCCCGATGTACTTTCTCAAGTCGTTCGCCTACGCCGGCGTGGCCACCGTTGCCTTCGTCGCGGCCGCCTCGATAGTGATCACCCCGGCCGCGATCGTGCTGCTGGGCCCGCGGTTGGACGCCCTGGACGTGCGCCGCATGGTGCGGAAGACGTTGCGGCGCCCCGAACCGGTGCATGGACCGGTCGAGCAACTGTTCTGGTATCGGTCCACGAAGTTCGTGATGCGCCGCTGGGCGCCGATCGGCCTGACCGTCGTCGCCTTGCTGTTGCTGCTCGGGTATCCCTTCCTCCGTGTGGCGTGGGGCTTCCCCGACGATCGGGTGCTGCCCCGGTCGGCGTCGTCGCATCAGGTGGGCGACCGGCTGCGCAACGATTTCGCGCACGACTCGGCGACGTCGGTGCCCGTCGTCATCCCCGAAGCCACCGGCTTGAGCCCGTCGGACTTCGACACCTACGCCGCCGATCTGTCGCGGGTTGCCGACGTCTCGGCGGTGTCAGGCCCCGGCGGCACCTTCACGGCCGGCAACCGCGTCGGACCGCCGTCCGGGGCCACCGGGCTGGCCGACGGCAGCGCATTTCTGACCGTCAGCAGCACGGCGCCGCTGTTTTCTTCGGCGAACGAGACCCAGCTCGAACGGCTGCACCGGGTGCCCGGACCCGCTGGCCGATCCGTCGAGATGGGCGGGCTGGCCCAGGTCAATCGCGACAGCGTCGAGGCCGTGACGGACCGGCTTCCGCTGGTCCTCGGGTTGATGGCGGCGATCACCTTCGTGTTGCTGTTTTTGCTCACCGGCAGCGTGCTGCTGCCGGCCAAGGCGCTGGCCTGCAACGTCCTGTCGTTGACGGCTGCGTTCGGTGCGTTGGTGTGGATCTTCCAGGACGGCCATCTGGGTGCGCTCGGAACGACGCCGAGCGGAACGCTGGTGGCGAACATGCCGGTGCTGCTGTTCTGCATCGCCTTTGGGTTGTCCATGGACTATGAGGTGTTCCTGCTCTCCCGGATCCGTGAGTACTGGCTGGCTTCCGGCGCCGCGCGGCCGGCGAAGCCGACAGCGAAGCATGCCCACGCCGCCAACGACGAGAGCGTGGCGCTCGGCGTCGCCCGCACCGGCCGGGTGATCACCGCGGCCGCATTGGTGATGTCGATGTCGTTCGCGGCGCTGATCGCGGCCCACGTCTCGTTCATGAGGATGTTCGGCCTCGGGCTGACGCTTGCCGTCTTCGCCGACGCCACCCTGGTGCGGATGGTCGTCGTCCCGGCCTTCATGCATGTGATGGGCCGATGGAATTGGTGGGCGCCCAAGCCCCTGGCATGGCTGCACGACCGATTCGGCATCAGCGAGAATGCGGCCGAAGAGACCCCCGAAAAGCTAGAACCGGCCGGAAGACCCGAGCTCCCCGAGCCGGTGGCCAATATCGGCTAACGCCGCCGTGTATCCAGACCATCGTTTATTCAGACCGTCGTTTATCCAGACCATATTGTGGGGCTCATCCGAGTCGGGGAGGTTCATATGACAACTACGGTTGACCACCCCTTGTTCGCGCGGATCTGGCCAGTCGTCGCCGCCCATGAAGTCGAGGCGATCCAGGCCATGCGCCGGGAGAACCTGGCCGGGCTGCGCGGCCGGGTACTGGAAGTGGGCGCAGGAGTCGGCACGAACTTCGCCCACTACCCGGGGTCCGTCGAGGAGGTGGTCGCGATGGAGCCTGAGCCGCGGCTGGCGGCCCGGGCCCGTGAAACCGCCGAGGCGGCGCCCGCCCGCGTTGTCGTGACCGGCGAGACCGCCGAAACGTTCAGCGGCGCGGAGCCGTTCGACGCGGTGGTGTGCTCGCTGGTGTTGTGCTCGGTGCGCGACCCGGGCGACGTGTTGCGGCGCCTGTACTCGTTGCTGCGGCCGGGCGGGGAGTTGCGCTATCTCGAGCACATCGCCAGCGCCGGTGTGCGGGGCCGCTTTCAGCGTCTTGTCGATGCGACGCTGTGGCCGCGGCTCTTCGGCAATTGCCACACTCACCGGGATACCGAGCGCTCGATCGTCGAGGCGGGATTCGAAGTGCAGACGTCGCGGCGGGAGTTCACGTTGCCGTCCTGGGCGCCGATGCCGGTCTCGGAGGTCCTACTCGGCCGCGCGCGCCGGCCCTGACCGGCCGTCTCGTCAGTTCAGCAGGGCTGGTAGCCGCTGCAGCAGGCCGGGCAGAGCCTGGCTGGCCGTCTCGCGCATGCTGATCGTCGCGCTGCCCGACAACGGGGTCACCTCGGGATTGACCTCGATGACGGCGGTGCCGCGGGACAGCGCCAGTTCGGCCAGCCCGGCCGCCGGATATACGATCGCCGAGGTCCCGACCACCACCATCACGTCGGCGGTTTCGGTCGCCTCGACGGCGCGCTGCCAGGGCTCGTCGGGCAGTTGTTCACCGAACCACACGATGTCGGGCCGGATCAGGCCGCCGCAGTGACACACCGGGGGATCCACCTCCAGCGCCGGCTCGGGCATCGCGGGCAGGGCGCCCGAGTAGTGCGTACCGCAACGCGCACAACGGAATTCGAAAAGGCTGCCGTGTAGATGATGAACCGAGTGGCTGCCAGCGCGCTCGTGCAGGTCGTCGACGTTCTGGGTGATGACGCTGACCTGAGCGTCCTCCTGCCAGGCGGCGATGGCGCGATGGCCCGCATTCGGTTGGACGTCGGCGACCAGGTAGTGGCGCCACAAATACCAGCCCCAAACCCGCTGAGGGTTGTCGCGCCAGCCCTGGGTGCTGGAAAGCTCGTAAGGGTCGAAGCGTGCCCACAATCCGTTCTTGTCATCACGAAAGGTCGGCACTCCGCTTTCCGCGGAGATCCCCGCGCCGCTGAGCACCGCTACTCGCATGCCACCAACATAGCCGGGAGTGGGGGATACTGGACGGGTGGAGCTGGGTGACTGGTTGAAGGTCGACATGAAGGCGGGCAAGCCGTTGTTCGACCAGCTCAGGACGCAGGTCATCGAGGGAGTCCGGGAGGGCGCCCTACCGCCCGGCACCCGCCTGCCTACCGTTCGGGATCTGGCCGGCCAGCTCGGCGTCGCCGTCAACACGGTCGCGCGCGCCTACCGTGAGCTGGAGACCTCCGCCATCATCGAAACTCGCGGGCGTTTCGGCACTTTCATCGCCCGCTACGACCCGACCGACGCCGCGATGGCGGCCGCGGCCCGCGAGTACGTCCGGGTTGCGCGCGGGCTCGGCTTGGACAAGAACGACGCAATGCGCTACATCGAAGCGGTGCCCGACGAGTGACGGATGCCCGACGGGCATGGAAAATCCTTGGCGCGCAGACCGTTCGATAGCCGCGGCTCAGCGCAACACCTTCTCCAGCGTGCGCAGGTTGCGCGTCGTGGTCGACGACTTGTACCGCGGCTTGCCCATAGTCTTGCCGATGCTGCTGTCCAGCGTGCTGCCCTTGGGCACCTGCCAATAGAGCACGCCGTCGCCGCGGCGGATTTTCTCGTCGCAACCCGCGCCCTTGCCCAGCGCGGCAAGCTCGTCCAGCACGGGCGGGTCGGCGACGAACGTGACATAGGACTGATAGCCGTCGAGCTCACGCTCGAACGGGTACGCGTCGACCACGGCGCGCACCGTGCCCAGGTCATAGGCCAGCACCCATGCGTCGTAGCCGAACCGGGCGCGCAACGTGGCTTCGGCCGTTTTGCGCACCGACGCCACACCGGCGGTCGATTCCAGCAGCACGTTGCCGGTC
Source organism: Mycobacterium sp. E2479 (assembly GCF_001667925.1). Classification (GTDB taxonomy): domain Bacteria; phylum Actinomycetota; class Actinomycetes; order Mycobacteriales; family Mycobacteriaceae; genus Mycobacterium. Next base: position 117,010 of record NZ_LZJR01000093.1, read on the forward strand.
GCCAGGACGGTCCGGACCTCGGTGAACCCCGCCTCGGTGAGTGCGGTCGCCACCTCGGCCATCTTGAGGTTGACGCCCCCGACGTTGACGCCACGCAGGAACGCCACGTACTTGGCCATGCCCCGATTCCACCAGGTCGACTTGACAACCTATATGCCGGGCCGCCCCGGCCACGCGCGACGTACGCTTTCGTCATGGGACGCCAAGTCTTCGACGACAAATTGCTGGCCTTGATCAGCGGACATTCTCTCGGGGTGCTGGCCACCATCAAGCGCGACGGGCGGCCGCAGCTCTCGAACGTGAGTTACCACTTCGATCCGCGCAGCATGGCGATCCAGGTTTCCATCACCGAGCCGCGCGCCAAGACCCGCAACCTGCGTCGGGACCCGCGAGCCTCGATTCTGGTCGACGCCGACGACGGATGGTCCTACGCCGTCGCAGAGGGCACCGCCGAGCTGACACCCCCGGCCGCCGCGCCCGACGACGACACCGTGGAGGCACTGATTGCGTTGTATCGCAATATCGCCGGCGAGCACCCCGACTGGGACGAATACCGGCAAGCAATGGTCACCGATCGGCGGGTACTGCTCACGCTGCCGATCTCGCACCTGTACGGCATGCCGCCGGGGAAGCGGTAGCCGCGCGGCCTACCGAACCGTTTGGGCAAACCCGGGCTAGGCTGCCCCGTATGGCTGAATCGAATGCCCGGCAGGGTTCGAAGTCGTCAGAGTCTTCGGGCGCCGCTGGATCGCCCGGGTCGGACGAGGACACCAAGCGCAAATTCCGCGAAGCCCTGGACCGCAAGATGGCGAAATCGTCGAACGGATCCGACCATAAGGGCGGCGCCGCCAAGCAGTCGCGGGCGCACGGCGCGGTGGGAAACCGCCGGGAATTCCGCCGCAAAAGCGGCTGACGACCGCTGGCTCTTGGCAGCCGATTATGTTGCTTTCCAATGCTTTTGCAGCTGTATCCCCAGTTCAACCGGCTGCGAGCCGACGACAGCTCAAATTTCCGGCATTGTGAACAAGCCGATCGAAGGGTCCGCCTGGCCGGGTTTACCGCGCAGGCTTCCCCGGGTGCTGGGATGTTCGAAGTTCACCTGGGATGGGTCGTTTCGGTATGCCCAGTCCGCCACGATGGTGCGTTGGCTGAACTTCCAGCGGCCGTTGTGTTTGCTGTATGCGTCCAGATATCGCCCGCCGATGATGACGTCGATGTCGTGCTCGGGACCGGCGAACGTGTGGAACACCAGGCAGTAGATCTCACCGCGGGCCGTGTCGCCTTCGACCGCAAAGTTCGTTGTGGTGATGTTGTGTTGGGAGACACGCACATACGGCTCCGCGGCGACTAGTTGCGCGATGAACTGTTCGACGCCGCCGGTCGAAAACGAGCCGTGCGAATCGGTCGCCTCGGGGTGGTACAGGGTACGCAGCGTGTCGTAGTCGGCACGGTCGACGGCCCGGCAATATGCCGCGACGAGCTGATGGAGCTCGTCGCGGGCCAGCATCAGTGCCAACCTGCCCTCATCCACCACCACGCCACGATAACGCGGACATTGCTGGTGAGTAGTCTTGCGACCAACGGGTCCCCGGCCCCAGGGTGCTGCGCGGAAGGAAGATCGATGAAACTTTGCCTCGCTCAAGATTCCGAGGCCGATAAACTGCTGGACGAGAATCCATTGGCCTTGCTCATCGGGATGGTTCTGGATCAGCAGGTCCCCTTTGAGACGGCGTTCGCCGGACCGAAGAAGATCGCGGACCGGATGGGCAGCTTCGATGCCGCCGAGATTGCGGAGTACGACCCGGACAAGTTCGCCGCCCTGTGCTCGCAAAGGCCTGCGATACATCGCTTTCCGGGGTCGATGGCCAGGCGCATCCAGGCGCTGGCGCAGATCATCGTGGACCGCTACGACGGCGACGCGGCCGGGTTGTGGACTTCCGGCGATCCCGACGGACGCGAGCTGCTGCGCCGGATCAAGGGATTGCCCGGATTCGGGGACGTGAAGGCGCAGATCTTTTTGGCACTGCTGGGCAAGCAGTACGGCGTGACGCCTAAAGGTTGGCGCGCGGCAGCGGGGGACTTCGGTAAGGCCGGTGCGCACATATCCGTCGCAGACATCGTCGATGCCCAGTCGATGGGGAAAGTGCGCGCGTATAAGAAGCAGATGAAAGCGGCGGCCAAAGCGGCGAAGTAGGAAGTAGAAGGTCCGCAGAAGGGAAGGGCGACAACGTGAAGACACACATAACGTGTCCGTGCGGCGAAGCCATCGTCGGCAAGGATGAGGACGAACTGGTCGAGTTGACCCAAGCTCACCTCGCCAGCGTCCATCCTGGCCTTGAGTACGACCGCGACGCCATCCTGTTCATGGCGTACTAGCGCGGCACCCGCCCGACGCGAATGCGCGTGCCCCCGCCGGGGGACACGCGCATTCGCAGGCGACGAGACGGTGGCCGCGCCGGTTTGCTACGGCACCACCGTCGAGCCGATGGTGGGCAGGAACTGGCACTGCTTTTCCTTCGTGGTGACCTGCCCGAATATCGTCGACATGACGCTGCCAGAGCCCGTGTCGGCGATCGCGCTCAGCGTTGTCGGCCCGTCCGGGTTGATGTCCGCGCGCGGCTTGAGCGCGACGGTCCCGGACTTGCCGGTGGTCAGGTTCACCCAGGTGACGTTCAGCGGCAGCTTCTGCACCTCGGCGGGTCCGGGCGTGCCGACCGCGGTGAAGACGTAGGCGGTCTGGCCGGGCCCGGGGCCGGGGAGCGGAATTTTGGCCGGCCCCGCGACCGACAGCGCGGTGGCGATGACATTGGTGCCGTCCGCCAGGCAGTTGGTGCCGATCGAGGGGTACATGAAGTCTTGCGTGGGCGGCGTGTCAACGCCGAACCCCGGAGCCGCCGCCGCGGGAGCCGCCTCCGGTGCGGGTGCCGGAGCCGGTGCCGGGGGTGCTTCCGGTGCGGGAGGGGCGGCCGGTGGTGCCGCTGCCGGCGCCGGTGGTGCCGGGACCGGCGCGGCGACGGGGACATCGGCCGGTTGGGCGGGACCCGGTGCCGCGGGTGCCGCGGCGGGTGCCGGCCCGGCCGCGTGCACTGGGTCGATACCGGCCGGCAGGTGTGCATCGGGCGCCGGGGGCGCAGCTGGCGCTGCCGCCGGAGGCGCCGCGGGCGCCGGGCCGGCCGCGTGAGCCGGGTCAATCCCGGCCGGCAGGTGGCTCTGCAAACCGGGTTCTATCCCTGTCGCGGGCACGTGCTGCGACGGCGCGCCGGGCTCGGCGACGAACTGATTGACTGCCGCCGCAACGTTTTTGGACTCACTGGGTGTGCTCGGGTTATGGGCGAAGGCCTGCGCCGCGGCCATCAGCAGCTGGGTCGCTTGCTGCGGGTCGGTGGCTGCCTGCTGGATGAGCGGGCTCAGCTGCGACAAGGCGGGCAGACCCGGCAGCCCTGGGGCCGCATTCGGTTGCGGTATCGGCTGCGGCGCCGCCGGGTCGGCTGTCGCGCTCGGGCAGAGCCCGAACGCGACAGCCGATGCCGTGACGAGCGCGGCCAAACCTTTGGACAGATTCCAAGTGGTTGCCACGGTGTCCTCCGGTTCTCAGTGGTGGTTTAGCCGTCTACAAACGGGTCAGGGCAGGGCGGCCAGTAAGGGCGCGACCGGGCTCGCTGGGCTGGCAGCCGGCGCGGGTGCGCTGGGCGCGGCCGGAGCCTGACCCGAAGCGAGCGCCGGCAGATCCTGCGGGAGCGTCACTTTCGGGGGAACACTGACCGGCAGGCCGGCCGGCATCGCCGGCATGTTGACCTGCGCCTGCGGCAGCTGCGGGGCGGGCGGGGCGGCCGGTGCCGCCGGTGCCGACAGCCCCGGGATCGCCGGCAGGCCCGGGATCGACGGAGCGGCCGGAGCGGCCGGAGCGGCGGGAGCCGCAGCCGCCGGCTGCGCACCCGTCAGGCCCTGGATCATCCCCGGAATGCCGCCGGTCGCCGTCGATGGCGCGGCGGGGGTCGCCGACTGCGCCAGCCCCGGAATGGAGGGGCTAGCCGCCGGGGCCGCGGCGGTGGCCGCCGGAACACCCGGGAAGCTGATGCCCGGGGTCACCGGAGCGGCCGGCGGCGTGGCGCCGAGTGCGGTCGCGAGGTTTTGCAGAATCTGCGGCGCGTTGGCCGCCGAACTGATCAGCTGTTGCGGGATGTTCGGCACGGCCGGGGCCGGTACGGGATCGGCGTGGGCGATACCGCCCGTCAATAGCGCTGCGGACGAGCCGACCACGACGGCGGCTGCACGCATGTAAGTCCAGATGGTTGGCATGACTCTCCCTGATTGATCGATTACAGGTCCGGCGCTGAAGTTACTTTGATGCAGATGGGACTCAAGTGACACGTGTGGCATTTATAGACTCGTTACGGAGACGAGTGAGATCGGTGACCGAACACCTGAAATAAGCGCCGCATCGGCCCTTCAAGGACCGGCGGGTGACCGATGGCGCTGCGGCGCGTGCCCCGCTCGCTAAAGTCGGGCGGATAGACACCACCTCGGCCGCTCCGGCGGCACCCAAGCCCCAGCGGTTGGCGAGCGCCCTTCAGGTGGCCGCGCCGATGCTGCTTGTCGCGAGCATCGTTGCGCGGTTGGCCTGGACGTATCTGGCTCCCAACGGCGCGAACTTCGTCGACCTGCACGTGTATCTCGGCGGGTCCGCCGCCATCGACCATCCCGGCACCTTGTACAGCTACGTCTACGCCGACCAGACGCCGGACTTCCCGCTGCCATTCACCTACCCGCCGTTCGCGGCCGTCGTCTTCTATCCGCTGCACCTCGTGCCATTCGGACTCGTCGCCTTCCTTTGGCAGATCGCGACCATGGCCGCGCTGTACGGTGCGGTCCGGCTCAGCCAGCGTTTGATGGGCGTCGCGGCCGGCGCCGAGGGACGGCGGGTCGCGATGTTGTGGACGGCGGTCGCCATCTGGATCGAGCCGCTGCGCAGCACATTCGACTACGGCCAGGTCAACGTGTTGCTGATGACCGCGGTGCTGTGGGCGGTGTACACCACGCGGTGGTGGCTGTCGGGCCTGCTGGTCGGAGTGGCGGCGGGAATCAAGTTAACCCCCGCGATCGCGGGCCTCTATTTGGTCGGAGCCCGACGATGGGGTGCGGCGGCGTTCTCGGCGGTCGTTTTCGTTGCCACGATTGGCATTTCGGTGTTGGTGGTCGGCGATCAGACGGGTTTCTACTTCACGGAGCTGCTGGGCGACGCCCACCGTGTGGGCCCCGTCGCCACCTCGTTCAATCAATCCTGGCGAGGCGGCATTTCGCGGATCCTGGGCCACGACGTCGGCTTCGGTCCACCGCTGGTGGCCGCCGTCGTCGCCAGCGCGGTGCTGGCCGTGCTGGCCTGGCGCGCCCTGCACTCCTCGGATCGGCTGGGCAGGCTGGTGGTGGTGGAGTTGTTCGGGTTGTTGCTCTCACCGATTTCCTGGACCCATCACTGGGTGTGGCTGGTGCCGCTGATGGTCTGGGCGATCCACGGCCCGGTGCGCGAGTCGCGTGGCGCGCGGATAGTCGGCTGGGGCTGGCTGGCTCTCACCCTGATCGGCGTGCCCTGGTTGCTGAGCTTCGCCCAGCCAAACATCTGGCAGATTAGCCGTCCCTGGTACCTGGCGTGGGCAGGCCTCATCTACATCGTGGCGACAATAGCGACGTTGATCTGGATCGCGGCAAAGCGCAGCCGAGAGACCGTAGCGCAGGGGCTGGCCGCGGTCTAGTTGTCGACGATGCCGTTGATGTCGCGGGCCATGTCGATGTCGTTTTTGGTGATCCCGCCCTCGGAGTGCGTGACGAGTGCGAAAGTCACTGTCCGCCAACGAATATCGATATCCGGGTGATGGTCCTTGCTCTCCGCGTGCTCGGCCACCCTGCGCACCGCATCGATGCCGGCAAGAAAACTCGGAAATTTGATCGAGCGGCGCAGGACGCCGTCGGCGCGCTCCCATCCGGTGAGATCGGGCAGTGCGGCGTCTACTTGCTCATCCGTTAACACAGCCATGCCTCGACGGTATACCGTCACTGGCCACGCCGTCGGAGATGAATTTCGCGGCTGACCAACGGATGGGGATCAACCCCGGACGTGCGGCCCTCCCAACGGAGTGGTCATTCACGAGGCAACAGCGGGACCCGGTGTCTGATTTTTCTGATCCAGCTGCACCACGACGCTTGCCTCCGGCGGGTTATTGCGTTCCTGGTATGCCGACTCGAGGATCTCCGGAACCCGTTGGAGGTCGCGGGCGACGCCCATCAGTTCTTCCAGGATCATGATTCGCTGCTGATTGGCCTCGGCCAGCGTGTTGCGGGCCTGCTCATCGGACTGACGAACTCTCTGTTTGGCGTCGGCGAGGAGTTGTTCACGCGCATGCTGGGCCTCCTGCCACGCCTCATCGATCGACGATTGGGCTTCAGCACGCATCCTGGCGAGTTCGGCGTCGAACTCTTTTCGGGTTGCCGCACACTCCGCCTCCAGCGCTTTTCGCTGCGCGGCGATGTCCGCCAGCAACTCCCGGTGCTCTCGTTGGGCGGCCTCGGTCTCGGCCTCGGCCTCGGCGATCAGCGCGTCGACCTCAGCGCGCGACTCGTTCTGCATCTGGGAAATCTCATCGAGGGCACGCCGCAGCAACTTCGCCATCCGATGCTGCATCGCGTAAGGCGACGGCGAGGTGTCCGAGAGGACGGCAACCTCGTCCTTGAGGCAGGCCACTTCAATCCGCAACGCGGCCGCTTCATCGCTGGATTCGTTTCGCTGCGCCCTGAGGTTCTGGACCTCGTCTATCAGGAACTTCTGCTTGGCGAGCAATACCTGGATGTAGGCATCGACCGCAGCTGTGTCGTAGCCCTTGAAGGTGCGGGCGAACGTCTTTGCGGGTTCTGTGTTCATTGCCAACCCCCATTTTTGGAAGTGCCGATAGAGACAGTGATCGACCAGAGCCGAGTATCCCACGGTGGCGCTCAAACCGTAAGAGAGATGCTGTGCTGCAATGGAATTCGATCCACATCGCGAGGATTTGATGTCAATCAACCGATGTTGGTCCGCGCGAGCTTTGGGCGTCGCGCCCAGCCGAGGGCCCCGACGGTATACGGTCACTGGCCATGTCGACCCAGATCGTCGTCGCGGGCGCCCTGATCTGTGACTCCAAGGTCTTGGTGGCACAGCGCGCCCGTCCGCCTGAGTTGGCCGGCCGCTGGGAACTGCCCGGGGGCAAGGTCGCGCCGGGTGAAACGGAGCGCGACGCGCTGGCTCGCGAGCTGGCCGAGGAGTTGGGCCTGGCGGTCGGCGACGTCGCGGTGGGTGACCGGCTGGGCGACGACATCGCCGTGGACGGCCGGTTCACGCTGCGGGCCTATCGGGTGCGCCTGATCCGAGGCGAGCCCGACGCCCGTGATCATCGGGCGTTGCGCTGGATTACGGCGGCTGAGCTGCACGATCTCGACTGGGTGCCGGCCGATCGTGGCTGGGTGGGGGACCTTGCCCAGGCTCTCTAGGAGCTATCTCATAACAATTCCACAGACTTCCCGCAGCTTATGTACAGCCGCGTTGCAGGTCTTCGCGGTGAACTGAATAGAACAATATGACTTGTAATAACGACGCCACACCAAGCTGCCCTGAATGTGCGTGCCGACAGCGAGCCGAATACTTTGTCAAATCTTGCCGTCGCGGCCACCGTGCCGGGCCGGGTCGCTCAAGGTGCACAAAAACCGATGCTCATGACGCCTTTTCCGCCGCGCGGCGGACCCGATTTCGCGGTCGATTCGGACCTATGCTGGTGCTATATCGCCCTCCAGCCCGCGGGCCTGAACTGCCGACCGTCAAGCCGATCCGAGCTGGTGCGCGCGGGGGATCACCGGGCTGATTGCCAATGCACAGGGAGCTGCATGAACGGCACGGCGACGAGGCGCGACACTACCGAATAGGAGGAGCACTTCTTGACTGCCACACCTCACATTGGCGGAGTGCTCGAGGAGCTCTTGGAACGCAGTGGGCGCTTCTTTACGCCTGGCGAGGTCTCCGCCGACCTGCGCACGGTCACGCGGGAGGGTGGCCGTGAAGCCGACGTGTTCTACCGCGACCGTTGGAGCCATGACAAGGTGGTTCGCTCTACGCACGGGGTGAACTGCACCGGATCGTGCTCGTGGAAGATCTACGTCAAAGACGGGATCATCACCTGGGAGACCCAGCAGACCGACTACCCGTCGGTGGGCCCGGACCGGCCCGAGTATGAGCCGCGCGGCTGTCCCCGTGGGGCATCGTTTTCGTGGTACAGCTACTCGCCGACCCGCGTGCGCTACCCGTACGCCCGGGGTGTGCTGGTTGAAATGTATCGGGAGGCCAAGGCGCGGCTGGGCGATCCGGTGCTGGCATGGGCCGACATCCAGGCCGATCCCGAACGTCGTCGCCGCTATCAGCAGGCCCGTGGGAAGGGCGGCCTGATTCGGGTCACGTGGGCCGAGGCCACCGAGCTGATCGCCGCCGCGCACGTGCACACCATCAAAACCTACGGACCGGATCGCGTCGCCGGATTCTCCCCGATCCCGGCGATGTCGATGGTGTCCTACACCGCCGGTTCGCGGTTCTTCGAGCTGATCGGCGCCCCGATGACGTCGTTCTACGACTGGTATGCCGACCTTCCGGTCGCCTCACCACAGGTGTTCGGCGACCAGACCGACGTGCCCGAATCCGGGGATTGGTGGGACGCAGCGTATTTGATGATGTGGGGCTCCAACGTCCCGATCACCCGCACGCCTGACGCGCACTGGATGGCCGAGGCGCGGTACCGCGGCACCAAGGTGGTGACTGTCAGCCCCGACTACGCCGACAACACCAAGTTCGCCGATGAGTGGATGCCCTGTGCGGCCGGGACCGACGGGGCGCTGGCCATGGCGATGGGCCACGTCATCCTCTCGGAATGCTATGTGCACAAGCAGGTTCCGTTCTTCATCGACTATTCCCGTCGCTACACCGACCTGCCGTTCCTGATCAAGCTGGAAGAACGCGGCGACATGCTGGTGCCTGGAAAAAACCTGACCGCGGCGGATCTGGGGGAAGCCGTCGAGAACGCGGCGCTCAAGCCCGCGGTGCTGGACGAAACGACCGATTCGGTTGTGGTGCCGCACGGCTCGCTGGGATTCCGGTACGGCGAATCGGGCGTCGGAAAGTGGAACCTCGACCTCGGCGACCTGATGCCGGCACTCAGCGTGCGAGACGCCGGTCGCCGTAACGGTGATGACAGCAGCGCGCTGGTTCACCTGCCCAGCTTCGATACCGTCGACGGCGAGGGAACGACCGTGGCGCGCGGTGTCCCGGTACGCCGGATTGGTAAGCACCTGGTGTGCACCGTCTTCGACCTGATGCTCGCCCAATACGGTGTGGCGCGGCCCGGGCTGCCCGGCGAATGGCCCGCCGGCTACGACGATGCCGCCCAACAGAACACCCCGGCGTGGCAGGAGGCGATCACCGGAGTGTCGGCCGCACAGGCCATCCGGGTGGCAAGGGAATTCGCGCACAGCGCCGAGGAGTCCGGCGGCCGCTCCATGATCATCATGGGTGGCGGCATCTGCCACTGGTTCCACAGCGACGCGATCTACCGTGCCGTGCTGGCACTGTTGATGCTGACCGGGTCGATGGGCCGCAACGGCGGTGGCTGGGCTCACTATGTCGGCCAGGAGAAAATACGTCCGCTCACCGGATTTCAGACGATGTCGATGGCAACGGATTGGGTGCGTCCGCCACGACAGGTGCCCGGTGCCTCGTACTGGTACGCGCACACCGACCAATGGCGTTACGACGGATACGGTGCCGACAAACTGGCCAGCCCGGTGGGCCGGGGCAGGTTTGCCGGCAAGCACACCATGGATCTGCTGGCGTCTTCGGTGGCAATGGGGTGGAGCCCGTACTACCCGCAGTTCGAACGATCCAGTCTGGACATCGCTGACGAGGCGCGTGCCGCCGACCGCGATATCGCCGACTACGTCGCCGAGCAGCTGGGCCAGCGCAACCTCAAGCTCGCCGTGACCGATCCCGACAACCCCGCCAATTGGCCGCGGGTGCTTACCGTTTGGCGTGCCAATCTGATCGGCTCGTCTGGCAAGGGTGGCGAATACTTCCTGCGCCATCTGTTGGGAACCGACTCCAATGCTTCGGCGCTGCCGGCGGAGGATGGGGTGCGGCCGGTCGACGTGACATACGACGGGGACATCCCCGAGGGCAAGCTCGACCTGATGATGTCGATCGACTTCCGGATGACGTCGACGACGCTGGTGTCCGATATCGTGCTGCCCGCGGCAACCTGGTACGAAAAGGCCGACATTTCCAGTACGGACATGCACCCTTACGTGCACGCGTTCAGCGCGGCAACCGATCCGCCGTGGGAAACACGTTCGGACTTCGACGCTTTCGGCGCCATCGCTCGTGCATTCAGTGCCATGGCCAAGAACCACCTGGGCACCCGCACCGATGTGGTGCTCACCGCGCTCCAGCACGACACACCGGATGCGATGGCGTATCCCGATGGCACCGAACAGGATTGGCTACACTCCGGCGCGACGCCCGTGCCGGGGCGGACGATGGGCAAGCTCACCGTGGTAGAGCGGGACTACACCGCAATCTACGACAAGTGGCTCACCCTGGGCCCGCTCGTCGACAAATTCGGCTTGACCACCAAGGGCGTCACGGTGCATCCCTTCCGGGAGGTAGAGGAGCTCGCCGCCAAATTCGGCGTCCTGAAATCCGGTGTGGCAGCCGGACGCCCGGCTATCACCACCGCCGCACGGATGGCTGACGTGCTGCTGCTGCTGTCCGGAACGACCAACGGACGACTGGCGGTCGAGGGCTTCCACGAGCTGGAAAAGCGCACCGGTCAACGGCTGGTGCATCTGGCCGAGGGCAGCGAAGACAAGCGCATCAGCTACGCCGACACCCAGGCGCGGCCCGTTCCCGTGGTCACCAGCCCGGAATGGTCGGGCAGCGAAACGGGCGGTCGTCGCTACGCGCCGTTCACCATCAACATCGAGAATCTCAAGCCGTTCCACACCCTGACCGGACGGATGCATTTCTATTGTGCGCACGACTGGATAGAGGAGCTCGGCGAGCACCTGCCGGTGTTCCGGCCGCCGCTTGACATGGCGCGCCTGTTCGGCCAGCCGCAGCTGGGCCCAACCGAGGACGGCATCGGACTCACCGTGCGTTACCTGACGCCGCACTCGAAATGGTCGTTCCACTCCACCTATCAGGACAACCTGTACATGCTCTCGTTGTCCCGCGGCGGACCGACGATGTGGATGAGTCCGGGCGACGCAGCCAAAATACAAGTGCAGGATAACGATTGGGTCGAGGCGGTGAACGTGAACGGCATCTATGTGTGCCGGGCGATCGTCTCGCACCGGATGCCCGACGGCGTGGTCTTCGTCTACCACGTCCAAGAGCGCACCGTGGACACGCCGCGTTCCGAAACGAACAACAAGCGTGGCGGTAACCACAACGCGCTGACCCGGGTGCGCATCAAGCCCAGCCACTTGGCCGGTGGCTGCGGGCAACATGCGTTCGCGTTCAACTACCTGGGGCCGACCGGTAACCAGCGCGACGAGGTTACCGTCGTGCGCCGTCGCAGCCAGGAGGTGCAGTACTGATGCGCACCAACGCGACGCGGGCGGGGGGACCGCGATGAAGGTCATGGCGCAGTTGGCGATGGTGATGAACCTCGACAAATGCATTGGATGTCACACCTGTTCGGTCACCTGCAAGCAGGCGTGGACCAACCGGCCCGGCACCGAGTACGTCTGGTTCAATAACGTCGAAACCCGTCCGGGGCAAGGATATCCGCGTACTTACGAAGACCAGGAGAAATGGCGGGGCGGCTGGATCCGCGACAAGAAGGGCGGGTTGCGGCTGCGCGACGGCGGCCGCCTGAACAAACTGCTGCGGATCTTCGCCAATCCAAAGTTGCCCCTCATCGGCGACTACTACGAGCCTTGGACCTACGACTACGAGAACCTGACCACCGCACCCGCGGGCGACACCTTCCCGACGGCCGCACCTAAAAGCCTGATAACCGGTGAGCCGATGAAGATCTCGTGGGGACCGAACTGGGATGACAACCTGGCCGGGTCACCGGAGATCCTGGCCGAGGACCCGATCCTGAAGAAGGTCAACGAAGAGGTCAAACTCTCGCTCGAAGAAACCTTCATGTTCTACCTGCCCCGCATCTGCGAGCACTGCCTCAACCCGTCCTGCGTGGCGTCGTGCCCGTCGGGCGCGATGTACAAGCGCAGCGAGGACGGCATCGTGCTGGTCGACCAGGACCGCTGCCGCGGTTGGCGGATGTGTGTGTCCGGATGTCCTTACAAGAAGGTCTATTTCAACCACAAGACGGGCAAGGCCGAGAAGTGCACGCTGTGCTACCCGCGGATGGAGGTCGGCCTGCCGACCATCTGCTCGGAGACATGCGTGGGGCGGTTGCGCTATCTGGGCGTGGTCCTCTACGACGTCGACCGGGTGCTGGAAGCGGCGTCGGTGGAAAAGGACACCGACCTTTATCAGGCGCAGTGCGAAATCCTGCTGGATCCCAACGACCCGGCCGTCATCGCCGGTGCGCGGGCCGAGGGAATCCCTGACGAGTGGATCGAGGCCGCGCAGCGCTCCCCGATATACGCGCTGATTCACACCTACAAGGTGGCGCTGCCGCTGCATCCGGAATACCGGACCATGCCGATGGTTTGGTACATCCCGCCGCTGTCGCCGGTGGTCGATGCGGTCAGCCGCGACGGCCACGACGGGGAAGACATCGGCAACCTGTTCGGCGCGCTGGACGCGTTGCGGATCCCGATGCAGTACCTGGCCGAACTGTTCACCGCCGGCGACACAGCCGTGGTCGAAGGGGTGCTGCGACGACTGGCGGCGATGCGCTCCTACATGCGCGACATCAACCTGGGTCGCGAAACCCAGCCGCACATCCCGCATTCGGTCGGCCTGACCGAAGAGGAGATCTACGAGATGTACCGGCTGCTTGCCATCGCCAAATACGAAGAGCGCTATGTCATTCCGACGGCCTTCGCGCCGCAGGCCCGCAACCTCGAGGAGATGGGCTGCTCGTTGACGAATGACGGCGGCCCGGGCATGTACGAGTCGGATCCGGTGCCGGTGTCCGTGGAAACCTTCCACACGCTCGAGCAGCGCGGTGACGATCCCGGAAACACGCGTCCGTCGACGCGGGTGAACCTGCTCAACTGGGACGGCGGCCAGGTGCCCGCCGGAATGTTTCCCGAAGAGCGGCAGCGATGAAGCTGCTCTCGGCGCTCCGGGAGCGCTCCACCAACAGGGCGATCCAGGATCGCCTGGTGTGGCAGGCGGCGTCGCTGCTGCTCGCCTACCCGGACGACGCGTTGGCGGAGCGGCTGGATGCCGTCGACGAGCTGATCGGCCACATCAGCGGTCCGCCGGCGACGTTGCTCGGTCAGACGCTCGCGGCGCTGCGGGCTTGCGAGCCGATGGACGCCGCGATGGATTACGTCGCCACGTTCGACATGCGTCGGCGCTGCACCATGTACCTCACCTACTGGACGGCGGGGGACACCCGCAACCGAGGCCGGGAGATGCTGATGTTCGCCACCGCCTACCGGGACGCGGGTGTACAGCCGCCGGGCGGCGAGGCGCCCGATCATCTGACCGTGGTGCTCGAATTCGCCGCCACCGTCGATCCCGAGGTCGGCCGGCGACTGCTGGACCAGCACCGTGTGCCCATCGATGTGCTGCACGGCGCCCTGGCCGAAGCCGAGTCGAAATACGAGCCGACGGTAGCGGCGGTCTGCGAGACCCTGCCCGCCGCAACCGATCAGGACGTGCGTCGCGCCGAGCGGCTGGCGAAAGCCGGACCACCGGCGGAAGCCGTTGGGCTGCAACCCTTTACCCTGACCGTGCCACCACGCAAAGGACCGCCAAGTGTTTAGCAACGTCCTGTTCTGGGACATAGCGCCCTACGTCACGCTGTCGGTGCTGATCGTGGGCACGTGGTGGCGCTACCGCTACGACAAATTCGGCTGGACCTCGCGGTCCTCGCAGATCTACGAATCGCGGCTGCTGAGCGTCGCCAGCCCCATCTTTCATTTCGGCATCCTCGCGGTGTTCGCCGGACACGTGGTCGGGTTGTTCATCCCGCCGAAGGTCACTCAGATGCTGAAGATGAGCGACCACTTCTACCACATGCAGGCGGTTGTCGCCGGGTCGATCGCCGGCATCGCGACGCTGATCGGCATCGCGCTGCTGATCTACCGGCGGTTCACCCGCCCGGCGGTGACCATCGCCACCAGCCGCAGCGACAAGGTGATGTATGTGGTGCTGGTGCTCGCGATCCTGGTGGGCCTGTATTGCGATCTCATCGGGACCGGGCCGCACGGCGGCGAGTTCCACTATCGCTACACGGTGGGTTTGTGGTTCCGCCGAATCTGGATCCTGCAGCCGCACGGCGAGGTGATGGTCAACGCGCCGCTGGACTACCAGCTGCACGCCCTGATCGGCATGGTCCTGTTCACCCTGTGGCCATTCACCCGGCTGGTGCACGCGTTCAGCGCCCCGGTCGTCTACCTGTTCCGGCCCTACATCGTGTACCGCAGCCGCGAGGCGGCGGACAAGGGCGAGCTCGTCGGTACGGCGCCGCGCCGGCGGGGCTGGTAAGCGTTCGTCCTGCTTTTTGCGGGTGCGGCTAGGGCGGCGACACGCCGAGCGCGCTCCCGACACCGTCGGCGTCCGAGGGCGCACGGTCACCCGCCGGTTCGCTATCCGGGGGCCCCGCTGCCACAATCACCGACGTGCTATTTCGCAACGTCGCCATCGTCGCCCACGTCGACCACGGAAAGACCACCCTGGTTGACGCGATGCTGCGGCAGTCGGGCGCGCTGCACCATCGGGGTGACGACACCCAGGAACGCATCCTGGACAGCGGTGATCTCGAGAAAGAAAAGGGCATCACCATCCTGGCCAAGAACACCGCGGTCCACCGTCACAACTCGGACGGCACCGTCACGGTGATCAACGTCATCGACACGCCCGGCCACGCCGACTTCGGCGGCGAGGTTGAGCGCGGGCTGTCCATGGTGGACGGGGTGCTGTTGCTGGTCGACGCGTCCGAGGGACCGCTGCCGCAGACCCGGTTCGTGCTGCGCAAGGCGCTGCAGGCGCATCTGCCGGTGATCCTTGTCGTCAACAAGACCGACCGGCCCGACGCGCGCATCAGCGAAGTCGTCGACGCCAGTCACGATCTGCTACTCGACGTCGCCTCGGACCTCGACGACGAAGCCGCCAAGGCTGCCGAGCACGCGTTGGGCCTGCCGACGCTGTACGCCTCGGGGCGCGCCGGCGTTGCGAGCACAGAACAACCGGCCGACGGCGCCGTGCCTGCCGGTGAAAACCTGGACCCGCTCTTCGACGTGTTGATGGAGCACATCCCGCCGCCGTCGGGCGATCCCGAGGCGCCGCTGCAGGCGTTGGTGACCAACCTGGACGCGTCGGCGTTCCTCGGCCGGCTCGCACTGATCCGCATCTACAACGGCAAGTTGCGCAAGGGGCAGCAGGTGGCCTGGATGCGCGAGGTCGACGGATTGCCGGTCATCACCAGCGCCAAGATCACCGAACTACTGGCGACCGAAGGGGTCGAGCGCAGCGCCACCGACGAGGCGATCGCCGGTGACATCGTGGCGGTGGCCGGGCTGCCGGAGATCATGATCGGCGACACGCTGGCCGATCCCGACCACGCGCACGCGCTGCCACGCATCACCGTCGACGAGCCGGCGATCTCGGTGACGATCGGCACCAACACGTCGCCGCTGGCGGGCAAGGTCTCCGGCCACAAGCTGACCGCCCGCATGGTCCGCAACCGCCTCGACCAGGAACTGGTCGGCAACGTGTCCATCCGGGTCGTCGACATTGGCCGGCCCGACGCCTGGGAGGTGCAGGGCCGCGGCGAGCTCGCGCTGGCGGTGCTGGTCGAGCAGATGCGCCGGGAAGGTTTCGAGCTGACGGTGGGCAAGCCGCAGGTGGTGACCCGGACGATCGACGGCAAGCTGCACGAGCCGTTCGAGGCGATGACGATCGATTGCCCCGAGGAGTTCGTCGGCGCGATCACGCAGCTGATGGCCGCTCGCAAGGGCCGCATGGAGGAGATGACCAACCACGCGGCGGGCTGGGTCCGGATGGACTTCATCGTGCCCAGCCGGGGCCTGATCGGCTTTCGCACCGACTTCCTCACCATCACGCGCGGCACCGGTATCGCCAACGCCGTGTTCGACGGCTACCGGCCGTGGGCGGGAGAGATCCGGGCCCGGCACACCGGCTCGCTGGTATCCGACCGCGCGGGCACCATCACGCCGTTCGCGCTGATTCAGCTCGCCGACCGCGGCCAGTTCTTCGTCGAGCCCGGCCAGGACACCTACGAGGGCATGGTGGTCGGAATCAACCCGCGCGCAGAGGATCTCGACATCAACGTCACCCGGGAGAAGAAGCTCACCAACATGCGGTCGTCGACCGCGGACGTCATCGAGACGTTGGCCAAGCCGCTCGAGCTCGATCTCGAGCAGGCCATGGAATTCTGCGCGCAGGACGAATGCGTCGAGGTGACCCCGGAGATCGTGCGGGTGCGCAAGGTCGAGCTGGACGCCACCTCCCGGGCCCGCAGCCGGTCGCGCGCCAAGGCCCGGGGTTAAGACCGGGTGGTCGGGCGGGCCGCTGTGCAGTTGCTCGATACCCTGAGCAGCGTGCCGAGACGAGTCCGCCGTTTGTTGATGGTGCTCGCCGGCCTGATTTCCCTGGTCGGACTCGTTCTCTCGGCGTGCACGGTCAACCCGCCGCCTGCCCCGCAGAGCACCGATACGCCGCACAACTCCGTGCCGCCGCCGCCCCGGGTCAGCGAGATCATCATGGCGATCGACTCGATCGGTGCCGGCTTTAATCCGCATCTGCTGTCCGACCTGTCCGCGGTGAACGCCGCGATCAGCGCGCTGGTGCTGCCGAGCGCATTCCGGCCGGTTCCCGATACCAGCACGCCGACCGGCTCACGCTGGGAAATGGACCCGACCCTGCTGGTGTCGGCCGAGGTGACCAGTCAGAATCCGTTCACGGTGACCTACAAGATCCGGCCCGAGGCGCAGTGGACCGACAACGCACCGATCGCCGCCGACGACTTCTGGTACCTGTGGCACCAGATGGTCAGCCAGCCCGGGGTCGTCGACCCGGCGGGGTATGACCTCATCACCGGCGTGCAGTCCCTGGAGGGCGGCAAGCAGGCGGTGGTCACCTTCGCCGAACCGTATCCGGCATGGAGAGAGTTGTTCAGCAACATCCTCCCGGCGCACATCGTCAAGGACGTGCCCGGCGGGTTCGCGGCCGGCCTGGCCCGGGCACTTCCGGTCACCGGTGGGCAGTTCCGCGTGGAGAGCATCGACCCGCAGCGCGACGAAATCCTGGTGGCACGCAACGACCGCTACTGGGGACCGCCGGCCAAACCCGCGCTCATCCTCTTCCGGCGCGCCGGAGCGCCGGCCGCGCTGGCCGATTCCGTGCGCAACGGCGACACCCAGGTGGCGCAAGTGCATGGCGGCTCGGCGGCCTTCGCGCAGCTGTCCGCGATTCCCGATGTCCGGACCGCCCGAATCGTGACGCCGCGGGTCATGCAGCTCACGCTGCGGGCCAACGAGCCCAAACTGGCTGACACACAAGTCCGTAAGGCGATCTTGGGGTTGCTCGACGTCGACCTGCTCGCCGCCGTGGGCGCGGGCAGCGACAACACCGTCACCCTGGATCAGGCCCAGATCCGCGCACCGAGCGACCCCGGGTACGAGCCGACCGCTCCGCCCGCGATGACGACGCCGGCGGCGCTGGCGCTACTGGAGGGCGCCGGCTACAAGGTGGAACCCAACTCCTCGGCGTCGGCGGCGCCCGCCCCGCCGAACACCGGGCCACCCGAGGTCATTCGCGGCCGGATCAGCAAGGACGGCCAAGAGCTCTCGCTGGTGATAGGGGTCGCGGCGAACGACCCCACCTCGGTCGCGGTGGCCAACACGGCGGCCGACCGATTGCGCAACGTCGGCATCGCCGCAACGGTGCTGGCGCTGGACCCGGTCACCCTCTACCACGACGCGCTGAACGACAACCGCGTGGACGCGGTCGTCGGCTGGCATCAGGCGGGCGGCAACCTGGCGACCCGGCTCGCCTCCCGATACGGCTGTCGCGCACTGGAATCGACCCAGGTACCGGTTTCCAATGGGTCGACGCCCGCGCCGTCGCCGCCCCCCGGCCCCTCGCCATCCACCGGGCCGGCCGCCACCTCGACCACACCGACGACCACATCACCGCCCAGCCGCCCCGCCGATCCCAACGCCCTGGTGCAGGCGCCGTCGAACCTGACCGGGATCTGCGATCGCAGCATCCAGTCGAACATCGACGCCGCGCTCAACGGCACCAAGAACATCAACGACGTGATCACCGCGGTCGAACCGCGCTTGTGGAACATGTCCACCGTGCTGCCGATCCTGCAGGACACCACCATCGTCGGGGCCGGCCCGAGCGTGCAGAACGTCAGCTTGTCCGGCGCGGTTCCGGTCGGCATCGTCGGCGACGCCGGCCAATGGATCAAGACCGGGCCATAACCCGCGTCGTCAGCCGGCGGACTCCGTTGCCCGCGGCGGGATCACAGTGTCGACGATCAGCGCCAGCTCGCGCCGGTTCGGCGGCGACCCGTTCAGCAGGAAGTGCTGGTTGATCAGAGCCGCCCCGATGCGAGCGGTGAGCGGCGTGACCACCGTCGGGTCGAGGTCGCCGTCTTCGATGGCGGCCTGCAGGATCGCTTCCACGATCGCCAGGCGCGGCCGCACGACCGCATCGGCGAAGATGGCCCGCATCTCGGGTTCG
Organism: Mycobacterium sp. E2479; assembly: GCF_001667925.1. Taxonomy (GTDB): domain Bacteria; phylum Actinomycetota; class Actinomycetes; order Mycobacteriales; family Mycobacteriaceae; genus Mycobacterium. The sequence goes on from NZ_LZJR01000093.1 coordinate 135,935, forward strand.
TGCAACAGCTGATGTATGACGTCCAGACTGGGAAAGCCGGTTTTTCCGGCCAGCAGGTCACGCTGGGCGGTGAACATCGCCAGCAGGTTCTCCCTGGCCGAACGGCCGGATCGCAGTTCGGGCAGCGGCGGCAGCGCGAAAACCAAAGCGGCGTGCACCAGCTCGCACTTGGTATCCCAGCGCCGGTACAGCGCGGCTTTGCCGGTGTGGGCGCGCGCCGCGATTCCCTCCATGGTCAAACCCCCGTAACCGACTTCGGTCAACTCGGCCAGGGTGGCCTCGTAGAGGGCGCGTTCGAGGACCTCACCTCGCCGGCGGCTCCGATTGCCGGTGTGGTCTGCGTCCGTGAGCTGGGGCATTCCTAGATAGTAGCCGTGCGCGTTCCTACCCGCTCAGATCCCGGCGACACGGCCGCCCGGCGACGAACATAAGAAACGGTGTCGATCACTAACCTGACTGCCGAGTTCGCCGCCGCTGACGGTAGGGTGCCGTCCATGCCTGAGACGCCGCGGCTGTTGTTCGTCCACGCGCACCCCGACGACGAAAGCCTCGGCACCGGCGCGACCATCGCCCACTACGCCGCTCGCGGGGCGGATGTTCAGGTCGTCACCTGCACGCTGGGCGAGGAGGGCGAGGTGATCGGCGATCGTTGGGCCGAACTCGCCGTCGACCGCGCGGACCAACTCGGCGGCTACCGGATCGGCGAATTGACCGCCGCGCTGCGGGCATTGGGCGTCAGCGAACCCCGGTATCTCGGTGGCGCCGGGCGGTGGCGCGACTCGGGCATGCGCGGCACCCCTCAGCGGCGCCAACAACGATTCGTCGATGCGGACGAGCACGAGGCAGTCGGCGCGCTGGTGGCCATCATTCGTGAGCAGCGCCCCCACGTGGTCGTGACGTACGACCCCGACGGGGGCTACGGCCATCCGGATCACGTGCACGCGCACCGGGTCACGGTCGCCGCCGTCGCGGCGGCCGGCGCGGGAGCCGGCGCCACCGACTTCCCCGGCGAACCCTGGGCCACCCCGAAGTTGTACTGGTCGGTCTTCGCGAGAGGCGCATTCGAGGCTGCCATGCAGGCGCTGACGCCCGAGGATCTGCGGCCCGAATGGTCGATCCCGCCCAGAGAAGAGTTCACCTTCGGCTATGTCGACGACGACATCGACGCCGTCGTCGAGACCGGACTACAGGCTCGGGCGGCCAAGCGCACGGCGCTGGCCGCGCATGCCACCCAGGTGCTGGTCGGACCGACCGGTCGGGCCTGCGCGCTGTCGAACAACGCGGCAATCCCGATACTGGGGGACGAGCACTACGTGCTGGCCGCGGGCGTCGCGGGCGAGCGGGACGAGCGCGGTTGGGAGACAGACCTGCTCGCAGGGCTTGGTTTCCCCGCCGCCTCGACGCGGTAAGCTGCCAATCAGGCAGCCACGGAAGGAATTCGCATGGACCCCGACCTGGACCCTAATCTGCAGCACTGGCAGGACCGGCTGGACAGCTTTCAGTGGGTTCTCGGCTCCATCTTGTCCAACATCGACAGCGTCCCGACCTGACCGAAACGAAGCCACGCGTCGCGTCCGTTGACGACAGCGGTGCCACCGACCCCGCGATCCGTTTCGTCGTGTTGGCCCTTTTGGCGGTCGACGGGGTGCTCTCCGCACTCGCCGGAGCTCTGCTGTTGCCGCTCTACATCGGGACGGTTCCCCTCCCCATCAGCGGACTGATTTCTGGACTGGTCAACGCGGCACTGGTATGGGCCGCGGGTCGCTGGACCGGCTCACCGCGCCTGGCGGCCCTGCCGTTATGGACGTGGCTGCTGACGGTGGCCGTGCTCAGCATGGGCGGCCCGGGCGACGACGTCATCCTCGGTGGCCACGGCCTGATGGCCTACGGGGCCCTATTGCTGCTGGTCCTGGGCGTTGTGCCGCCCGTGTTTGTGCTGTGGCGGCGCGGTCGGGGCTCCTGACGTTCGGCCGGGATGTCGCCCGCGTGCCCACGCGGGCGTGCGGCTACTGTTGACTGTTGCCCAGACGGCCCCGCCAGCGGGTGCCACGATTTCACATGTTGGGACGCACGGATGAAATTCGATCGTGGGGAAGTTACACGAAGGTGCTGTTGACTCCGGGCGAGGAGCCTACCGCTCTGCCCAACCCTGTGGTTCCGGCCAACGTCTCCGCTGAGGTCAGCGCCTCGGCGCTGCGGCGGGTATTGCGACGGGCTCGGGACGGCGTGGCTCTCAACGTCGACGAGGCGGCGGTCGCGATGACCGCGCGCGGGCCGGATCTCGCGGATCTGTGCGCCAGCGCGGCGCGGGTGCGCGACGCGGGTCTGGAGTCGGCTGGGCGGCGCGGCCCGGGCGGCGGGTTGCCGATCACCTACTCACGCAAGGTTTTTATCCCGATCACCCACCTGTGTCGGGACAGCTGTCATTACTGCACCTTCGTCACCGTCCCGGGCAAGTTGCGCGCCCGAGGGGCCGGCATGTATCTCGAGCCCGACGAAATTCTCGACCTCGCCCGTCAAGGTGCCGAACTCGGTTGCAAGGAAGCACTTTTCACGCTCGGTGATCGTCCCGAGGATCGCTGGCCGGAAGCGCGCGAGTGGCTAGAGGCGCGCGGCTACGACTCGACCCTGTCCTACGTACGGGCGATGGCGATCCGGGTGCTCGAAGAGGCGGGGCTGTTGCCGCACCTCAATCCGGGCGTGATGAGTTGGTCGGAGATGGCGCGGCTCAAGCCGGTGGCGCCCTCGATGGGCATGATGCTCGAGACGACATCGCGTCGGCTATTCGAGACGAAAGGGCTTGCGCACTATGGCAGCCCGGACAAGGATCCCGCCGTCCGCCTGCGCGCGCTGACCGACGCGGGCCGATTGTCGATCCCATTCACTACCGGCCTGTTGGTCGGTATCGGCGAGACCCTCGCCGAGCGTGCCGAGACCTTGCATGCGATCCGCAAGTCGCACAAAGAGTTCGGGCATGTGCAGGAAGTGATCGTGCAGAACTTCCGGGCCAAGGAACACACCGCGATGGCCGCCGTGCCCGACGCCGGCATAGAGGACTACCTGGCGACGGTGGCGGTCGCGCGCTTGGTGCTGGGCCCCGCGATGCGCATCCAGGCGCCGCCGAACCTGGTGTCGCGCGACGAGTGCCTCGCGCTGATCGGCGCCGGAGTCGACGACTGGGGCGGGGTTTCACCACTGACGCCCGACCATGTCAACCCGGAGCGACCGTGGCCGGCCCTGGACGACCTGGCCGCGATCACCGCCGCGGCCGGTTACGAACTGGTTCAGCGGCTGACCGCACAGCCCAAATACGTGCAGGCCGGTTCGGCCTGGATCGACCCGCGCGTGCGGGGCCACGTGACCGCGCTGGCCGATCCGGCGACCGGCCTCGCTCGCGACGTCAACCCGGTGGGGATGCCGTGGCAGGAGCCCGACGACGTCGGTTCCTCGGGCCGGGTCGACCTCAACGCGGCGATCGACAGCGAGGGCCGCAACTCCGAAACCCGCAGCGACATCGACAGCGCGTTCGGCGACTGGGAATCGATCCGTGCACACGTTCACGAACTGGCCGCACGGGCTCCCGAACGCATCGACACCGACGTGCTTGCCGCGCTGCGCTCCGCCGAGCGCGACCCCGCCGGGTGCTCCGACGGCGAGTATCTGTCGCTGGCGACCGCCGACGGTCCGGCCCTGGAAGCGGTTGCCGCCCTTGCGGATACGTTGCGACGCGAGGCTGTCGGCGATGATGTGACGTTTGTGGTGAACCGCAACATCAACTTCACCAACATCTGCTACACCGGGTGCCGGTTCTGTGCATTCGCGCAGCGCAAGGGGGACGCGGACGCGTACTCGCTGTCCACCGACGAGGTCGCCGATCGCGCATGGGAGGCGCACGTCGCGGGCGCCACCGAGGTATGCATGCAGGGCGGCATCGACCCCGAGCTGCCGGTGACCGGCTACGCCGATCTGGTCCGCGCCGTCAAAGCGCGGGTGCCGTCGATGCACGTGCACGCGTTCTCCCCGATGGAGATCGCCAACGGGGTGACCAAGAGCGGGTTGAGCATTCGTGAGTGGCTGATCAGCCTGCGCGAAGCGGGCCTGGACACCATCCCCGGTACCGCCGCAGAGATCTTGGACGACGAAGTGCGCTGGGTGCTGACCAAGGGCAAGTTGCCGACGTCGCTGTGGATCGAAATCGTCGGCACCGCACACGAGGTGGGGCTGCGGTCGTCGTCGACCATGATGTACGGCCACGTCGACAACCCGCGGCATTGGGTCGGTCACCTCAATGTGTTGCGTGACATCCAGGACCGCACCGGCGGTTTCACCGAATTCGTACCGTTGCCGTTCGTGCACCAGAGCTCACCGCTGTATCTGGCCGGCGCGTCGCGTCCCGGGCCCACCCACCGCGACAACCGGGCAGTGCATGCGCTGGCGCGAATCATGTTGCACGGCCGCATTTCCCAGATTCAAACCAGCTGGGTCAAGCTCGGTGTCGAGCGCACGCAGGTGATGCTCAACGGTGGCGCCAACGACCTGGGCGGCACCCTGATGGAGGAGACCATCTCCCGGATGGCCGGTTCGGAACACGGCTCGGCCAAGACGGTGGCGGAGCTGATCGCGATCGCCGACGGCATCGGTCGCCCGGCGCGGCAGCGCACCACCGACTACACGACTCTGGCGGCGTAGTTCGCTTTTCTGTCACAGGCCGTGGGTATACCCGAAGCCGTGAAGCGACGAATTGACGACGATCGATTTCGCGAATGGGCGCCGTTCGTGGACGCGGCGCGCAAGCACGGGCCCGACGCAGGCACCTGGTGTGAGGCCTGGACTGTGCGCGACATCGTCGTCCACCAGGCCGGAAACGCCGAAGAACTCGCGCGGGTGCTCAGCGGCCACCTGAGCGGTCAGCCCGTGGCCACTCGCGGTTTCGAGGAGCGCGAGGGGCCGTTGCGGGCCTTGAACGACGCGGACCTGTGGGACGCGCTGGGGGACCGGATGGCGAACCTCAACGACGTCGCGGCGGCGGCCGAAGCAGTGCCCCCCGACACCGATGTCGCTTGGACCGGACGCACCATGAAGGCGCCCTGGTTCGCCGAGCACATGCGCGAAGAGCTCGTCCTGCACGCCTGGGACATCACTGGAGACGAGCCGGCCGCCCGGGCCCGGCTGGCCGAGCCATGGATGACCACCCACAGCGTCGTCGCGGTCGGCAGGCCGTTGTTGGCGAAGGGGGCCAAGCTGCTGAACCGAGATGAGCGCGTGGAGGCCCGCCTGCGAGCCGACGGCACCGACGACGTGGTCCTGGCCGCCGATGCGGATCAGGTCACCATCGGTTTCGCCGAGCCGGAAGGCCCGCCCACCCTGAACACCGACGCCGCCACGCGCGTGTTGCTGCTGTGGGGCCGCAGGCCGGCCGATCCATCACGCATTCGCAGCCGCGCCGGCGCGGAAACCTTAGGACGGGTGCGCCGACTGCTCAGCGGCTACTGAACAGTCGGCGCGGGTCGACCTAGTAGTTGTTACAGACCTGGGCGACTTGCTGGATGGTTCCCATGAACGCCGCGGCTTGCGGCATGGCCTGGATCTCCTGCTCCATCTGCACGCGCTTCGCCGGCGGCGCGGCGAGGAATTTGTGCAGGTAGCTCTGCGCGACCGGCGATTGGTTGAATTGCGCGGCAGTGGCCGGGTCGGTCGCGTTAAGTGCGGCCATGACCTGCCCGTAGTTGCAGGTGGTGTCGGTGACCGGGTCGGCGGATGCAACCCCGGCCGCGGCGCTCAACGCCACCGCTGCGCTGCCAACCGCAACGCCCAATTTGCTCAACGACAGCCTCATGTTTGAACCCTTCCCCAAATAATGCACCGCCGCTACGGCGGTGACATCTGCCAAGCGGTTGCCGGCTCTCGACCGAGATTACCAGGTCCCGCGAGGGTGCTTGTGACGCAACGGTTATCGAAGTCCGCCGCTGGGCCGTTACTCTGTGCAGGTCAGCCGTTGATTGACGGCGTTCGCCCTCGGCGAAACGGCCCCGCCTCGCGGGGTCCGAGACTGATGGTCTTAAATCTCCTAAACCGACAGGCGCGCCGAATGGTTGACCTGTATCTGCGACGTCTAGTATCAGTAACCGAAAGCTTCACCGGAAGCGGTCGTACGCGCCGGTGCGAGTTGAACAGCAGCCCACGTTCGAGCCGGAGTACATGGAGGAGACGTCTGTGACGTACACGATCGCCGAACCCTGTGTCGACATCAAGGACAAAGCCTGTATCGAGGAGTGCCCGGTCGACTGCATCTATGAAGGCGCTCGAATGCTCTACATCCACCCCGACGAGTGCGTCGACTGCGGAGCGTGCGAGCCGGTCTGCCCCGTCGAAGCGATCTACTACGAAGACGATGTGCCGGACCAGTGGAGCCAGTACACGCAGATCAACGCCGACTTCTTCGCCGAGCTCGGGTCGCCCGGTGGTGCGGCCAAGGTGGGCTTGACCGAGAACGACCCGCAAGTGGTCAAGGACTTGCCACCGCAGGGCGAAGGCGACTGAGCGGCCCGGTGCCCCACCAGCTCAAAAAGCGCCGGCCGGCCGTGTCGGCGTCCTTGCCGGAGTTCCCCTGGGACACCCTGGCGGATGCGAAAGCGCAGGCCAGTGCCCATCCGGACGGGATCGTCGACCTGTCAGTCGGCACCCCGGTCGACCCGGTCGCCCCGGTCATCCAGGAAGCCCTGGCCGCCGCCGCTTCGGCCTCGGGGTATCCGGCCACCGCCGGCACCGCCCGGCTGCGCGAATCGGCGGTTGCCGCGCTCGATCGCCGGTTCGGCATCGCCGGACTGACCGAGGCTTCGGTGCTCCCGGTGATCGGCAGCAAGGAGCTGATCGCGTGGTTGCCGACGCTGCTGGGCCTGGGACCCGCGGACCTGATCGTGGTGCCCGAGCTGGCGTATCCCACCTACGAGGTAGGGGCCCGGCTGGCCGGGGCGCGGGTGCTTCGCGCCGATTCGCTGACTCAGTTGGGCCCGCAATCGCCGTCGCTGTACTACCTGAACTCGCCGAGCAATCCGACCGGACGCGTCCTGGGCGTCGATCACCTGCGCAAAGTGGTCGGCTGGGCCCGCGACCGGGGTTGCCTGGTGGCCTCCGACGAGTGCTATCTGGGATTGGGCTGGGATGACCGGCCGCTGTCGATCCTGCACCCCTCGGTGTGCGACGGCGACCATACCGGCCTGATCGCGATCCACTCCCTGTCGAAGAGCTCGTCGCTGGCCGGGTATCGAGCCGGGATCGTCGCCGGGGACCCCGAGCTGGTCGCCGAGCTGCTGGCCGTGCGCAAGCACGCCGGGATGATGGTGCCTACGCCGGTGCAGGCGGCCATGGTGGCCGCCCTGGACGACGACGCCCACGAGCTGGCGCAGCGGGAGCGCTATGAACGCCGCCGCACGGCCCTGCTGCCCGCGCTGCGTTCGGCCGGCTTCGCCGTCGACCATTCCGAAGCGGGCCTCTATCTGTGGGCCACGCGCGGCGAGGGATGCCAGGACACCGTCGCCTGGCTGGCGCGGCGCGGCATCTTGGTGGCGCCGGGTGAGTTCTACGGGCCGCGCGGTGCGCAGCACGTGCGGATTGCGCTGACCGCCAGCGACGAGCGGATTGCCGCCGCGGTGCAGCGGCTCGCCTAGCCGACCCGCATCGCGCGGGCGCCCGAGCGTGCACAATGCATCGGAGGCGTTTCACGTTCTCGGGTAAGGACGGTGTTCGTGACCAGTTCGACCGGCAAGCTGCGCATCCCGCTCTCCCTGGGGGACATCGCCAAGCGGGTGTTCCTCGGCAAGCCGCTGATCACCGAGGATATCGCATCCGAGAAGTTGTCGAATTCGGTTGCACTAGGCGCGCTTTCGCCCGACGCAGTCTCCTCTGTCGCGTATGGCCCCGAACAGATCCTGATCGAACTGTTGCCCCATGCAGGGCTGGCCGCATTCCTGCTTTTGCTGCCCATCACCGGTGTCATCCTGCTGATCCTGGTGCTGGTGGCCGCGTCCTATCGGCAAGTGGTCATGGCCTACACCCGAGCCGGCGGCTCGTACATCGTCGCGCGGGACAATTTCGGGCCCAAGGTGGCGCAGATCGCCGCTGCGGCGCTGTTGATCGACTACGTGGTCACCGTCGCCGTGCAGTCGGCAGCCGGCACCGTCGCGGTGGCCTCGGCGATTCCCGCGCTGGGCCCGTACAGCCTCGAACTCACCGTCGGTGTGGTGCTGGTCATCTGCTACGCGAACCTGCGCGGCCTGAAGGAAGCGGGATTGCCGTTCGCGGTCGCGACCTATTCCTTCATCGTCATGGTCGGCCTGACCATCGTGGTGGGCGTCGTCCGCGCGGTGGGCGGTAACCTGCCCGTTTACGATCCTGCCCACCTGGCCGGGACCGTGCCGGTGCACCAGAGCAACGGACTGGTGCTGGGCGCCACGATCTTGGTGCTGCTGCGCGCGTTCGCCAACGGCGGTTCGTCGCTGACGGGGGTCGAGGCCATCTCCAACACTGTCGACTACTTCCGAAAACCGCAGGGCCGCAACGCGCGCCGCGTACTCACCGCGATGGCCACCATCCTGGGGTTGCTGCTCGCCGGCGTCGCCTACCTGGCGCACGTAACACACGCCACTCCGTACCTGACCGAATATCCCTCGGTCTTGTCGCAGATCGGGCGGGCCGTGTTCGGCAACGGGACCACGGGCGACGTGTTCTACGTAATGGTGCAGGCCGCCACGGCAGCCATCTTGTTCACCGGCGCGAACACCAGCTTCAACGGCTTTCCGGCCCTGGCCAGTTTCGTCGCCGAAGACCGCTTCCTGCCCAGGCAGCTCACCAAACGCGGCCACCGCCTGGTGTTTTCGAACGGGATCATCACTCTGACGGCTCTCTCGGTCGCATTGCTGGTGACCACCGGCGGCTCGGTGAATGCGCTGGTGCCCTTCTACGCGATAGGCGTGTTCACCGGCTTCTCGATGGCCGGCTACGGCATGACCAAACACCACCTCACGCATCGAGAACCGGGCTGGCGACACCGGTTGGCGATCAACCTGTCCGCGGCCATCCTGTCGACGATCGTGGTGGGTATCTTCGCGGTGGCGAAGTTCACCGAGGGCGCCTGGCTGGTGGTCGTCGTCTTCCCGCTGTTGGTGTTCGTGCTGACCCGGCTCAACCGCGAATACCGCGCCGAGGCAGCGATTCTCGAGACGTTCCGCACCGACCGCCCGGAGCTGGTGAAGTACGCGCGGCATCGGGTGTTCGTGTTAGTCGACTCCGTCGACCTGGCCGTGATCGAGGCGTTGCGCTACGGCAGGGGATTGCGCGCCGAGGAGCTGATCGCCGTGCACTTCATGGTCGACCCAGCCCACGCTGCACTCCTGCGAAAGCGTTGGGACCATTTCGAACTCGACACTCCGCTGCGGATCGTGGACTGCCCCGACCGCCGGATCAGCCGGGCCGCCCAGCTGCTGGTCGCCAAGGCGCGTGACGAGAACGCGCGCACCAACGTGACGGTGCTGCTGCCGCGTCGGACTTTCGCGCGCCTGCTGGGCCGGCTGTTGCACGACCGCACCGCCGATAAGATCTCGCGAGCGGTCAGCCTCATCCCCGATGCCGCGGCGACGATCGTGCCCTACGACGTCGAATCGCGGATCAGGGAGGCCTACCCGGACACCTTCGAGCAGCGCATCGGGCAGGCAATCGACAAGATCGAGGCATGGGTGTCCCAAGACGAGGATGAAAAGGTCGACGCCTACGAACACCCGGAGCGGCCGCGGTCTGTGATCATGGTGGCGGGGCTGATCTCCGGACAGCGCGCCAGCGTCGAAGGGCGGGTCAGCGAGGTCGAAGACGTCACCACACGGGGCCGGACCCACCGGCGAATCGTCATCGGCGACAGCACCGGCGAAATGACCGTCACCTTCCGCGCGGGCCACGGCGGCGCCGATATCCAGCCCGGTCAGGTGCTGCGAATCACCGGGAAGGCTCGCCAGACCGGCACCCAGGCCATATCCATGCTCGATCCGGCGTATCAGATCATCGAGGATCCCGCGAAGGACGTCGAGGCCGAGGACTCCGAGCAAACCAGCGACACGTAGCGTCGCGCCCGCTCGAGGGTCTGCGCCGTGCGGGAAAGGCCTGACCCGCCAGCTGAGCGAAGCGAATGTTGCCCCAACGCCCGGTGATTGCAGTTGCTGGGATACCCGGAGACGGGCTTGACGCGGGACATCCCGCCGCGCGGAAAAAACCCACCTAAGTTGGCCATCTTTACTTGTGGACTGGTTCTAATCCTGATTGATTGATAAACACTATGGGGGAAGGTGTGTGGCCAGGACCGATACGGCGGGGTGCCGCGCCGAAGCTCGGCGTCGGTGTTCAGCGGGCGCGGGTCCCTGTCGGGAGGAAGCGGTGCCGGCATAGGCCACCAGTGATGCGAAGGATGATAAGTGGCCGTAAGGGTTTCGTCAGCGTCTGTCACTACGACGGTCGGTTGCATCTACCTGGGCACGCGTTCATGCCTGGCTGAAACGATGTGAACAGGAGCTCGATATGGCCAACAACATCACTTGGCACGAACATCAGATAAGTCGCGCCGAGCGCGAGGGCCTCAACGGACACAAAGGCTGCGTCGTCTGGTTCACCGGCTTGAGCGGTAGCGGCAAGAGCACGGTGGCCAACGTCGTGGAGCAGAAGCTCTACGAGCGGGGCATACGCAGCTTTCTGCTGGATGGAGACAACGTCCGCTATGGACTCAATGCCGGCCCGGAACTGCTCGAAGAGCGCCACGGACCCGAGTTCGCGAAGCGGTTCGGTCTGGGATTTTCCGCCCAGGATCGCGAGGAGAACATCCGCCGTATCGGCGCGGTCGCGAAGCTGTTCTGCGAATCGGGCGTCATCGCCTTGACGGCCTTCATCAGCCCTTACGTTCGCGATCGTGACGCTATTCGGGCCACCCTGAACGAGGGTGATTTCCAGGAGATCTTTATCGACACCCCGATCGAGATCTGTGAGCAGCGCGATCCGAAAGGGCTCTACAAGAAAGCGCGGGCCGGCGAGATCAAGGGATTCACCGGAATCGACGACCCCTACGAGGCGCCGGCGCAGCCCGAGCTGCGGCTCGACGGCGGCAAAAAGGACGCGGACACACTGGCCGAGCAGGTGATCGCTCATCTCGAGCAGGTGGGTGTCATCTGGGCCGCGACCCGACGAGACGCTTAGCGGGGGTCCGGCGACGGCGTCGGGAGCCGTCCACCGTGCCCGCCCTTTATCGAAAAACGAGGTCATTTGAATGAGCTACCAAGGTCATAACGGGAAGCCGATCGTGGAACGGGTGTCCACGGAGAATGCGGCGAGTCGGATCGATGGGCTGCCGCGCATCCCGATCTCGAAAGCCACCGCGCACGAGGTGATCAGCCTGTCCTACGGGTTTTTCACCCCGCTCTCGGGGTTCATGGTCCGGCGGGAAGTGGATGGCACGCTGGACGACTTCCAGCTGCCCGACGGCACGCTCTGGAGCATCCCGATCGTCTTCGATCTTTCGGCGGAAGACGTCGAGAAGTTCGGGGTGAAGGAGGGCGAGCGCGTGGTTCTCGAATATCTCGATGCGCCGATGGCGATCTTCGAGGTCTTTGAGATCTACGAATACGACTTGGAGCGGATGGCCGAAAAGACCTACGGGACGACCGATCCGCGGCACCCGGGCGTCAAGAAGACGTTGGCTTACGCGGATCGATTCATCGGCGGCGACATCACGTTGATCAACGAACCGGTGTTCAACGAGCCCTTCAAAAGCTTCTGGCTGACACCCAGGCAACACAAGGATGCGCTGGCGAAAAAGAACTGGAAGCGTGCCGTCGCCCATCAAACCCGAAACGTTCCGCACACCGGCCACGAGGCGTTGATGAAGCAAGCGTGGCTGGCGGCCAATGAGGACCAGCCCGTCGACAACTTGAACACGGGTGTGCTGGTCAATGCCATCATCGGCCAAAAACGTGTCGGAGACTATATCGACGAGGCAATACTCTTGGCGCAGAACGAATTACGGGCCAGCGGGTATTTCCGCGAGGACGTCCACCTGGTGTCATTCACGCTGTGGGACATGCGCTATGCGGGACCCCGGGAGGCCATCTTCCACGCGATCTTGCGGACGAACCTCGGCTGCTCGCACCACATGTTCGGGCGGGACCACGCCGGCGTGGGAGACTTCTACCACCCGTACGACTCGCAGAACATCCTCAAGCAGTACCGGAGCGGACTGGGGATCAAACCGGTTTTCCTGCGGGAAAACTGGTACTGCCCGGTGTGCCAGGAGGTCACCAACTCGGCGCTGTGCGGCCATGACGAACAGTCACAAAGCTTCAGCGGCAGCCTGATTCGAAGCATCCTGACCGACGAGGTCAAGCCGACTCAAAAGGTGATGCGGCACGAGGTGTTCGAAGTGGTGATGGACAGCGCCGCCAAGTATGGCCAAGGTTCTCCTTTCGTCACCGAGGACTATCTGAGAGACAGACTGCCGGTCTTTACGCTGAACCAATTGGAGAACTCATGAGCACGGGCGAGAAGAAGATCAAGGTCAACGTCTGGATCAACGAGGAACGGCTGGACGCGCTGGCCAACGCCGGAATGGCGGACCTGGCGATCGAGGCGTTCGCCGGCATGAAGCTGCTCGAGATCTACGCCACCGAAGAGCAGAAAGACGTTCTGCTGCAGCGCTTTCCCGGAGCGAAATACGACTCGGCCACCACTCGCTCGATCGAACTGCTCCCGAAGCAGGTCAAGGACAGGCTGCTCGAGCTGTCCATCAAGATGCATTCCACCGGTTCCGATGTGGTGGGTCACTTTCTCGAGGATTCCCAGACGGCGAACAGCAAATAGGCAGTGTCGTCCGCGGGCGTCACTTGCTCTTCAGCGCCCGTAATCCCAGCGAAAACAGCAGCCGCACATCGGGATCGGCCAACGACGTCGACAACAACTTCTCGATCCGGCGCACCCGATAGCGAACCGTATTCGGGTGCACTCGTAACCCTTGCGCGGCCGCGGCGATGTCGCCGAAGGTATCGAGGTAGGTCCGCAGCGTTTCGGCCAGCGCGGGATCGTCGTTGCGCAGCCCCACGATCCGAGGATCGATCAGTCGCTCGTCGCTGCCAACCAGTGTCACGATTTCGTCGAGCAGCACGGTGGTGCGCGCTTCGGCCAGCGAAGTCACCTGGCCGAACGAAATCGGGTGTCGCTCAGCGCTGTCCAAAACGCGGTCGACCTCGATGCGCGCCGCGGTGGCTCCGGCAAGGCCGGCGATCGGCGCGGCGATGGCGGCCCGAAGCGGCACCCCGAGTTCGGCGCGCATGGCGGCGACGGTGCCGCGCGCCCACGAGGTGACCGCCCGGTTGTGCGTCTGCGGAAAGAGCACATACGTTCGCGCACCGGACGATGCGACCTGGGCATCGTGACGAAAAGCGCTGGCGCTCAGTGCGATGACATCAGCGAGCCGAGCGTGCCGGGGAGAATTGTCCGCCGCGTCCCAGCCGATCAGGGCCGCGTCGCCGTCGGCGGCAACACCGAGTTCGCGGGCGATGGCAGCGACGTCGACATGCGCAAGAGTCTCCGAGTCCGCAAGGCCGAGAAGTTGCTGCACCCGGCGGGCATGCGTGGATGGCCGGGCCGCCAGCCGCGACATGATGCGGGCAGCCAGCACGGCGGCACCTCGCATCATCTCCTCGGCGTCGTCGGCCAGTGGTTGCGAGCCTTGTTGTACCCAGATGGTTCCGGCGAACACCGCAGATCGCCGCGCGTCGGCCGCGGGCAAGTAGACCCCGACGGCCAGTCGCGGGCGCAGCCCCAACTCGGGCCGCTCAGCGACGCGCACGACGTCGCCTCCCGACCGTAACGCGTCGAAGATGCCCCACTGTCCGATCCACTCGAGATGCTCGGGCGGACCCGCCCTGCCCAGGATGGAGAGGCGGCGCAGTTCGTCCGCTTCGTCGTTGGAGGCCGAATACGCCAGGACGTGCGATTGGGCGTTTTCGATGCTGACCATGCCATGAATGCGGTCGGCGAGCGACTGCGCCAACCCGAAGAGGTCGGTGCCCGAGTCATCCGTCGCGTCCACGCGGTCCCCGTGGTGCTCCAGAACGTGGTTGACCAACTGATAGAGCCGCTCCCAGCGGGCCTGCGGGTCGGCCGCCACCACGGCCGAGCCCACCGCAACCGCCTTGGCCACCAAGGCATGCGACGGTCTTTTGACGAAGATGGCTACCGGCACGCGTTCACGCGCCTGCTTGTCCATCCACCGAAGCGCCTCGTCGTCGACGACCCCCAACAGAAAAAACACATCGGCGGCACCCGCCGCGGCCGCCAGACCGAGTCGCACGTCGTCGGAGTCGATCAGCGCCACCGACGCCACCGGCAGGTCCAGACCACGGGGCGCTTCAACCAAATTCACTAGGGTCGCGTCCAGCCTGAGTAGCAGCTGTCCCAGACCCACACCTGCCATGTTGTCCGATTTTACTACTGACAGCCGCTTTCCTTGTCTGATCAGCTAATTCTCTGCTAGCCCGCCACGTGGATCCTTGCAGGATGGACGCGATAACCCAGGTCCCCACCCCGGCCAACGAGCCGGTCCACGACTACGCACCGCACTCTGCGGAGCGCGCCCGACTTATCGCCGAACTGGCCGCGCTCAACGATCCGCCCATCGAGCTCCCGCATGTCATCGGTGGTACCCACCGGATGGGTGACGGGGAGCGCATCGACGTCGTCCAGCCGCATCGACACGCCGCGAAGCTGGGCACCCTGACCAACGCCGGCCACGCCGACGCGACGGCGGCGATCGAAGCGGCGATGGCCGCGAAAAGCGCGTGGGCGGCGGTGCCGTTCGACGAGCGGGCGGCGGTGTTCCTGCGGGCCGCCGACCTGCTGGCCGGACCGTGGCGGGAGAAGATCGCCGCCGCGACGATGCTCGGTCAATCCAAGTCGGTCTACCAGGCCGAGATCGACTCGCCCTGCGAGCAGATCGACTTCTGGCGATTCAACGTGGCGTTTGCGCGGCAGATCCTGGCACAGCAGCCGATCAGCGGGCCAGGGGAGTGGAACCGCAGCGAATACCGCCCGCTGGACGGCTTCGTATATGCGATCACGCCGTTCAACTTCACCTCCATTGCCGGCAATCTGCCGACCGCGCCGGCACTGATGGGCAACACCGTCGTGTGGAAGCCGTCGATCACCCAAACGTTGTCGGCCTATCTGACCATGCAATTGCTCGAGGCGGCGGGGTTGCCGCCCGGGGTGATCAACCTGGTGACCGGCGACGGCCTCGCCGTTTCCGATGTGGCGCTGACCGATCCGCGGCTGGCGGGAATCCATTTCACCGGGTCGACGGCTACCTTCCAGCATCTGTGGCAGCAGGTGGGCGCCAATATCGGTCGCTACCAGAGTTATCCGCGGCTGGTCGGTGAGACCGGTGGTAAAGACTTCGTCGTCGCACATGCTTCGGCGCGCTCGGACGTGTTGTGCACAGCGCTGATCCGCGGCGCGTTCGACTACCAGGGCCAGAAGTGCTCGGCAGCGTCACGGGCCTTCATCCCGCAGTCGGTGTGGCGCCACATGGGTGACGACTTCCTGGGCAAGACCGCGGCATTGCGCTACGGCGACGTCACCGATCTGACCAATTTCGGTGGAGCGCTGATCGACCGGCGCGCCTTTATCAAGAACGTCGATGCCATAGAGCGGGCCAAGGGGGCGCCGCACGTCACCATCGCCGTCGGTGGCGAATACGATGACAGCGAAGGCTATTTCGTGCGTCCTACGGTCTTACTGTCCGACGATCCGGCCGACGAGTCGTTTGCGACGGAATACTTCGGCCCGCTGCTGTCGGTGCACGTGTACCCCGACGACGATTACGAGCGAATCCTCGGTGTCGTCGACGCCGGGTCTCGGTACGCGCTGACCGGTGCGATCATCGCCGACGACCGCGATGCCGTGCTCACCGCTCAACACCGGCTGCGGTTCGCGGCCGGCAACTTCTACATCAACGACAAGCCGACCGGCGCTGTCGTCGGACGCCAGCCGTTCGGCGGGTCGCGTGGTTCGGGCACCAACGACAAAGCCGGATCGATGCTGAACATGTTGCGCTGGACGTCGGCTCGCACCATCAAGGAGACCTTCATCCCCGCGACCGAGCACACCTATCCGCATATGGGCGCGGACTGATGGCCGGACTGTTCGCCACCACCCTGCGCCCGGCGATCATGGCCGCGAGCCGCCGCGAAGGCTTGCGCCGCACCGCCGAACGGCTGTCGGTCACCCGCAAAGTGATGCGGCGGTTCGTTCCCGGCGAGACGATCGATTCCGTGCTGAATAGTGCTGCCGCCCTGCGTGATTCGGGCCGTTTCGTCAGCATCGACTATCTGGGCGAGGACGTCGCGAGCCCCGACGACGCCGAGGCGGCCGTGCGGATCTACCTGGATTTGATCGACGCGCTGGGCCGGCTCGGTGCGGCACCCGGCCCAGTCCGGCCTCTGGAAGTGTCGGTCAAGCTCTCGGCGCTGGGGCAGTCCCTGAATCGCGACGGGCACAAGATCGCGCGGGAGAACGCCTGGTCGATCTGCGCCGCCGCCGAGCGGGCGGGTGTATGGGTGACCGTCGACGCCGAGAACCACACCACCACCGATTCGACGCTGCGCATCGTGCGCGACCTGCGGACCGAATTCCCTTGGCTGGGACTGGTTTTGCAGGCGTACCTGCGGCGTACCCTGGATGACTGCGAGGAATTTGCCGCCTCGGGCGCCCGGGTCAGGCTGTGTAAGGGCGCCTACGACGAACCTGGCTCGCTGGCTTACCGCTCGCCCGCCGAGGTCACTGACTCCTATCTGGCGTGCCTTCGGGTGCTGATGGCGGGGTCCGGCTACCCGATGGCGGCCACTCACGATCCGCAGATCATCAGCGTGGTGCCGTCGATGGCGCGCGAATCGGGCCGCCGTAGCGGTGATTTCGAATATCAGATGCTCTATGGCATTCGCGACGACGAGCAGCGGCGTCTCGCCGCGGCCGGCAACCAGCTGCGGGTGTACATCCCGTTCGGCACGCAGTGGTACGGCTACTTCATGCGGCGGCTGGCCGAGCGGCCGGCAAATGTGGCGTTCTTCCTGCGTGCGCTGGCGAAGCGCGGTCACCGAGTGTGAATCGTCGGCTTTGAACGTGAATACCGGGCGGCGACACGCCGATAATTCCCGCCGAGGTTTCACACAGGACGCCCCGGATTCACACCCCGAACGCGTTGCTAACCGCGACGGGGTCGTGGACGGTCGCCGGCGAAGCCGCGCACCACATGGGCGCGAACGAATTCCGCCACCACGTCGGGATCATCCATGTCCAGCGTCGAGGACGGCGTGCTGAAAAGCGAGAACAGGATGCGCGCAAACCATTCACCGCCGGCCTCGATGTCGAGGTCCTTGCGCACCTCGCCCGTGAGTCTGGCCGCGGACAGGTAGGGGGCGAAGAACTCGACGCATTCGCGCAGCAGCACCGCGGCGTCCTTGGTCAGCAGCAAGCTGATCGCATCCTCGTCGAAATACTTCTCCGTAGAGATGGCCCGGCGCGCCCGCGTGACGAATATCGCTGCCGAACAAAGCTTGTCCTCGAGCGTGCCGCCACCTTGGTCCATCGCCTTGGACATCTCGCGATAGAACTGCTGCGAGGCGTGTTCGGCGCACGCCTCGACGATGGACGCCTTGTCGGAAAAGTACTCGTAGATGGTGCTCCGGGAAACCCCGGCGTGCTTGGCGATGTCGACGATGGTTGCCTTCTGCAATCCCTGCTTGCCGAAACACGCAAACGCGGACTCCACGATCAGCTCGCGGGTGTCGGTCATCTGGCTGTGGGCCGAGCTCGGTGTCACGGGTCCCCTCAACCGGCCGGCGCGAGAATCAGACCACTGGTCGGCACGCCGGTTCCGGATGTGACCAGCACGTGCTCGACGTTGTCGACCTGGTTGTAGGAGGTGCCGCGCACCTGTCGCACCCCCTCGGTGATGCCGTTCATGCCATGGATGTAGGCCTCGCCGAGCAGGCCGCCATTGGTGTTGATGGGGAACTCTCCACCCAGCGACAACCGCTCGATCGTGGCGAAGTCCTTGGCCTCCCCGCGCCCGCAGAACCCGAGCTCCTCGAGTTGGGTGAAGACGAACGGAGTGAAATGGTCATAGATGAAGGCGGTTTGGATGTCTTGGGGTTTGAGACCCGAGTCGCGCCACAGCTGGCGGGCCACCATACCCATCTCCGGAAGACCGGTGATCTCGTCGCGGTAATAGCTGGTCATCATCTCGCCGTTGTCCGCCGCGCCCTGGGCGGCCGCCGTGATGATCGCCGGCGGCTGGCGCAGGTCGCGGGCGCGTTCGGCGCTGGTGACGACGAGAGCCACGCCGCCGTCGCTCTCTTGGCAGCAATCCAGCAGGCGCAGTACAGGTTCGATGATCCAGCGCGAATTCTGGTGGTCCTCCAGCGTGATCGGGCGCTGGTAGAACCACGCGTCGGGGTTGGCCGACGCGTGCGTGCGGTCGACGACCGCGATCCTGCCGAAGTCCTCGTTGGTCACGCCGTAGGTCGACATGTAGCGCTGGGCGTGCATGGCAACCCACGCCGCAGGGGTGAGCAACCCGAACGGAGCGTAATGCGCCATGAACAACGGTGTTTCCGCCATGCTGCGACCGCTGCCCCCGAACCGGAAGCCGGAGCGCTCGTTGAACGCGCGCCAGCACACCACGACGTCGGCGACACCGGTAGCGACGGCCATCGCCGCGTGTACGACGGTGCCGGCGGCCGCGCCGCCGCCGTGGTGCACGCGGGAGAAGAAGCTCAGGTCGCCGATGCCCACGTTGCGGGCGATGTCGATCTCGTCGCTGGAATCCATCGTGAACGTGACCATGCCGTCGACGTCAGTGGGCGCCAGGCCGGCGTCGTCGAGTGCGGCGCTGACCGCCTCGCACGCCAATTGCAGCTCGCTGCGCCCCGATTCCTTCGAAAACTCCGTCTGGCCGATCCCGACGATGGCCGCGGCGCCCGGCAGCGTCCGGCTCACGCGCCCGGTCCGTCGAGCAGACTCAGCACCGCGGTCCCGGAGACGTGGTCACCCAGGCTGTTGGTGCCGGAAAAGGTGACCTCGACGAAGTTCTCGCCGTCGGATCCCTCGGTCTTGCCGGTGACACTGCCGGTGAACCGCAGTGGGTCGTCCGGAAAGCATGGCACGCCGAGGCGAATCGACAGTTTCTTCACCATTGCCTCGGGGCCGGCCCAGTCGGTGAGGAAGCGAACGCAGTAGCCGTTGGTGGTCAGGATGTTCATGAACAAGTTGGGCGAGCCCTGCTGCTTGGCGTAGTCGCGGTCGTGGTGCACCGGCATGAAATCGCGGGTGGCGATCGCGCCCGCCACGATCATCGTTGTGGTGATGGGGATTTCGAGCGGCGTCAACTCATCACCGACCGAGATGTCCCGCCAGCGCAGGGTGGTGGTGCGGCTGGTGGTTGTCGTCATACTCGTCCTTTCGGATAGGTTGCGCAAAGGCCTGACAGCGCCGGATCGGGACGTAGGGTGAAATCGAGATCCATTGCCATGCCTAGCTTGCTGGCCGGAACTGGTGCAGCACCAGTCCATCATCAAAGCTCTGGTAGTAGACCTGTACCGGTAATCCGGGCGTCACGTCGGACGGTTCGATGCCGGTCAGGTTGGACACCAGGCGCACCCCTTCCTCTAGTTCCACCAGCACGACGACATAGGGGTACTCGAAGAACGGAAACTTAGGCTCGTGCGGCATCACGTAGCTGTAAACCGTGCCGCGGCCGGAGGACTCGATCGCCTCCCACCGCAGCGATCGGCAGTGCGGGCACATCGGGCGCGGCGGGTGACGCAGCTGCCCGCAGCCGCCGCAGCGTTGGATCAGGAGTTTGTTCTCCCGCAATCCATTCCAGAAGAATTCGGTGTCCGGCGTGATCGCCGGGGCCAGCCGGGCCGCCATCAGCCTGCCGGCCTGAAGCGCAACACCCGAAATCGCTGCCGCCCCAGCACTTCACCGTGCTGGTCGGTGTAGGTCGTCAACCAGGTCAGGAAGAAGCCGGTGCCCAGCGCCGTCTTCTTCTCGTCGGAGACGGATTCGTAGACCGTCGTCGCGCTGATCACGTCGCCCAGTCGCGGGTACCGTTCGATCTCGAACTCGGAGTTTGTCGCCACCGTGCTGGTGTAGCCGGCCTCGTCGAGGAAGGCCGTTGGGTTGCTGTGGATCTCGACAGGAGCCCCACCCCGCTCGCCGATCCCCTCCAGCTTCGGCGACGGCATGGTCCAGGTCTGGAGCATCACCGGCGGCGACACGATGCCGCCGAATCGCGACGAGGCGGCGAACTCCGGATCGAGATAGACAGGATTCATGTCGGCCATCGCGTACGCCCAGTGCCGGATCATAGGTTGGTTCACCGGGTCCGGTGCGAGCGAAGGTTTTCCGGTGCCGCCGGTCGGATGTCCGACGAGGGCCCGCACCTTGGCGCTGACGGTTTCTGAATCGGTCACGTAGCAAAGCCCCTCTCGCAGCACGCCTGATCCGACAGATCGATGCCATCTGTCCTGCGAGTTGTGTGTACTCTGCACCGTCGCGTGCTGTCAATATGACGGCAAAGTATGGGATAGCGCGGAATTCGCTCGGATGATGATTGACGGCGGCCGCTGAGGCGAGTACACCAAGTGATCAGATGACCGGAGGAAGCAGATGGCCGATTCGCCCGCTCTTGTCCAGACCTATCAGCTCTACATCGACGGCAACTGGGTCGAGCCGCAGGACGGCCGCTACGACGACCTCTCGCCGTCCAACGAGGCCGTCATCGCCACCGCGCCCGACGCGAGCGTCGCGCAGGTTGGCGACGCGATCGCGGCCGCGCGGCGCGCCTTCGACAGCGGACCGTGGGGCATGATGTCCGCCGAGCAGCGCGCCGGGTGTCTCAATCAGCTGAGCGAGGCTTTGAGCAAGCACGCCGACGACTTCTTCGCGCTGTCGCAGGCGGAGTGGGGCTGTATCGCCAACGAGCGCATGATGCAGATCGACGCCGCCGGGTTCATGTCCATGCATGCCGCCCAGCTCGCCACCCAGCTGGTCGACCAAGAGGTCACCGGAATCAGCGCCGGAACCACCTTGCTTCGGCATGTGCCGTTGGGTGTCGTATCGGTGCTGACGCCGTGGAACTTTCCGCATTGCCTGAACGTGATGAAGCTGAATCATGCTCTGGCCGCAGGAAATACAGTCGTGCTCAAGCCGTCTCCGCTGACACCGCTGGCGGGGCTGGCGCTGGCGCGGCTCATCGACGAGTACACCGACATTCCGCCCGGTGTGGTCAACGTGGTCACACCCTCGGGAGTCGAGGCGGCCAGGCTGCTGACCACCGACCCGCGCATCGACATGGTGAGCTTCACCGGCAGCTCGGTCGTCGGCCGCCAAGTCATGTCCGCCGCCGGCGACACGATGAAACGAATCCTGCTGGAGCTCGGCGGCAAGTCGGCCAGCATTGTCCTCGACGACGCGCAGATCACCGACGAAATGCTGCGGCAGATGCTGTTCGAATCCTGTTCGCTGCACGCCGGACAGGCCTGCATCCTGCACAGCCGGCTGCTGTTGCCTGATTCGCTGCACGACGACGTCGTCGATCGGCTCGCCGCATTGGCCGGCGAGGTCAAGGTGGGCGATCCCACCGACCCGGACGTGCAGATGGGGCCGCTGATCAGTGCGGCGCAACGCGACAGGGTCGAGGCGCACATCGCCGGCGCACGTCGCGATGGGGCGAAGCTGGTGATCGGCGGCGGGCGGCCGGCGGGTTTGGACGTCGGCTACTACGTCGAACCCACGATTCTGTCCGGCGTGGAGCCGAATTCGACCATCGCGCAGGAGGAGGTGTTCGGTCCGGTGTTGAGCGTGCTGCGCTACCGAGACGACGAGGAGGCCGTGGCGATCGCGAACAACTCGCAATACGGGCTCTCCGGTGCGGTGTGGGGTGAGGATATGGACCGCGCCGTCGGCGTGGCGCGCCGCATCCGCACCGGCCAGGTCGCGGTCAACGGCGTCAGTCCCGGTGGCGCGCCGTTCGGGGGCTTCAGGCTCAGCGGCCTGGGCCGCGAAGGCGGCGGCATCGGTGGACTCCATCAGTACATGGAACAGATGGCGATCGGGGTTCCCGCCTAAGGCAACCCGCGGCGAGCCCGATGTGCCCGCAAATCCCACTGCTGTTTCACGGATCTCCGACGTAGATAGGTCCGCGCGGCGCCCGCGGTCCATCGCTGAGCAGCCCGCGACACCTGACCGCCCTTTGGTGAACCGAACACGACATGCCAAGCTGCTCGACATGGTCATCGAGATCGCCCGCCCCAAGCTAGAAGGAAACGTCGCTGTCGGCGAGGACCGCCAAATCGGGTTCGCCGAATTCGGTGACCCGCAAGGCCGGGCGTTCTTCTGGCTGCATGGCACCCCCGGCGCCCGCCGTCAGATTCCCACCGAAGCCCGCCTGTACGCCGAAAAGCACAAGATCCGGCTGATCGGCCTGGACCGGCCCGGGATCGGCTCGTCGACGCCGCATCGTTACGAGAACATCCGGGCGTTCGGGGACGATCTGCTGACCATCGCGGACATCCTGGGCATCGACGATATGGCCGTTATCGGCCTGTCCGGCGGCGGCCCCTACGCACTCGCGTCCGCCGCGGTGCTGCCCGATCGGGTGGTAGCGGTCGGTGTGCTGGGGGGCGTCGCGCCGTTTCTCGGCGAGGAGGGGATCACCAGCGGCCTGATGAATTTGGGCAAGCGGGTGGCACCCCTGCTGCGGCTGGGCGGTGACCCGCTGCGCATCGGCGCGAGCCTGGTAGTCCGGGCGATTCGTCCCGTCGCGAATCCGGCGCTGTTCTTGTATGCCGCGATATCGCCGGAGGGCGACCGGCGCCTGCTGACCCGGCCGGAGTTCGGGGCCATGTTCCTCGACGACCTGCTCAACGGCAGCCGCAAGCAATTGGCGGCCCCGTTCAACGACATCATCCTGTTCACCCGGGACTGGGGATTCCGACTCGACGAGGTCAAGGTCCCGGTGCGCTGGTGGCACGGCGACAGCGACCACATCGTGCCATTCGCCCACGGCAAGCACGTCGTGTCCTTATTGCCCGACTGCGAGCTGATCGTGCTCCCCGGCGAAAGCCACCTCGGCGGGCTGGGCCGCGGCGAGGAGATCCTGTCCACCCTGACGAAGATCTGGGACGAGCGAGGCTGACCGCCTCCGCGGCCGGGTAGCCTGCTCACGTGCTGCTGGCCTCCCTGAATCCCGTGGCGCTGAGCGCCACCGATATCGCCGATGCGGTGCGCATCGACGGCACCGTGTTCAGCCGCAGCGACCTCGTCGGTGCCGGCACCTCGGTGGCCGAGCGGGTGGGCGGCGCAGGCCGGGTTGCCATCCTGGCCGCACCGACTGCCCCGACGGTGCTGGCAGTCGCCGGGTGCCTGATCGCCGGGGTGCCGTTTGTCCCAGTGCCCGCCGATGTCGGCGCAGCCGAACGGCGTCACATGCTCACCGACTCCGGTGTGCGGGCTTGGCTCGGGACGGCGCCCGACGAGCCGGAAGGCCTGCCGCACATCCCGGTGCGGCTGCACGCCCGCTCCTGGCACCGCTATGCCGAACCGTCGCCGGACGCCACCGCGATGATCATCTACACCTCGGGTACCACGGGGCCGCCCAAAGGCGTGGTGTTGAGCCGACGAGCGATCGCGGCCGACCTCGACGCCCTGGCGGAAGCCTGGCAATGGACGGCCGACGACGTCTTGGTGCACGGCTTGCCGCTCTTTCACGTGCACGGTCTGGTGCTGGGCCTGCTCGGCTCGCTGCGGATCGGAAATCGCTTCATTCACACCGGCAAGCCGACACCGGCGGGCTACGCGCAGGCCGCGGCCGAGCACGGCGGCACGCTGTTTTTCGGGGTGCCCACGGTGTGGTCGCGGGTGGGGGCCGACGAACAAGCCGCCCGGGCGCTGCGCCCCGCGCGGTTACTGGTCTCCGGCAGCGCGCCGCTGCCGGTTCCGGTGTTCGAGCGGCTGGCCGGACTCACCGGACATCAGCCCATCGAACGCTACGGCGCCTCGGAATCGCTGATCACGTTGTCCACGCGCGCCGACGGCGAGCGACGCCCCGGGTGGGTGGGCCTGCCGCTCACCGGTGTGCGGACGCGGGTGGTGGACGACGACGGCGCGGTGGTGCCACACGACGGCGAGACCGTCGGGAAGCTGCACGTGCGCGGCCCGATGATGTTCGACGGCTACCTGAACCGGCCGGAAGCGACCGCCGAGGCATTCGACACCGACGGCTGGTACCGCACCGGCGACGTAGCGGTGATCGACGCCGACGGGATGCACCGCATCGTCGGACGCGAGTCGGTCGACCTGATCAAATCCGGCGGCTACCGCATCGGGGCCGGTGAGATCGAAACGGTGCTGCTCGGGCATCCCGGCGTCCAAGAGGCGGCGGTCATCGGGCTGCCCGATGCGGACCTGGGTCAGCGCATCGTCGCGTACGTCGTCGGATCGGCCGACGGCGATGAGCTGATCGACTATGTCGCCCAAGAGCTTTCGGTGCACAAGCGGCCGCGCGAGGTGCGTATCGTCGACGCGCTGCCGCGCAACGCCTTGGGCAAGGTCCTCAAGAAGCAACTGCTGACCGACGGCTGAGCGGACGCTCAACGGGTGACGCCCGTTCGGCCGGGCGCCCAGACACGCAGCAATTTGTCAGGCTTGGGGCCGAGCGTGCCCGCGACGCTTCACCTACCGTCGGAACCGTGCATCGATCTCACCGGACGGCGAGCGGCCAGAATGGGTGACCCGACTCGATTCGTGGGCACCGCCGCCCCTGCCCGGCGTAGCCCTATGCGACGGATCGCGGCAGCCTGCCTCGTGGGCTCGGCCATCGAGTTCTACGACTTCCTGATCTATGGAACTGCGGCCGCACTGGTGTTTCCCACGGTGTTCTTCCCCCACCTGGGCCCGACGGTGGCCACCATCGCCTCGATGGCAACGTTCGCGACGGCGTTCCTGTCGCGCCCGTTGGGCGCCGCCGTCTTCGGATACTTCGGCGACCGGCTGGGTCGCAAGAAGACGTTGGTCGCCACGCTGCTGATCATGGGCGCATCGACCGTCAGCGTGGGCCTCGTCCCCAACACGGCGTCGATCGGGGTCGCCGCACCGTTGATCCTTGTGGTCCTGCGTTTGCTGCAAGGCTTCGCCGTCGGCGGCGAATGGGCCGGGTCGGTGTTGCTGAGCGCCGAATACGCGCCTCCGGGCAAACGCGGCTGGTACGGCATGTTCACCTCGCTGGGCGGCGGTACGGCGGGGGTACTGGCCAGCCTGACGTTCCTCGCGGTCAGTCTCACCATGGGGGAAAGCAGCCCCGCGTTCATGGAATGGGGCTGGCGGGTGCCCTTCCTCATCAGCAGCGGGCTGATCGCCATCGCTCTCTACGTGCGGCTCAACATCGACGAGACGCCGCTGTTTGTGGAGGAGAAGGCCCGCAACCTAGTGCCCAAAGCGCCCCTGGCGGAGCTGGTGCGGCTGCAGCGTCGCGAAATCGTGCTCGTCGCGGGCTGCTTTTTGGGCGGCATGGGCTTTGTCTACCTGGGCAACACCTTCCTCGTCATGTACGCCCACTCCCACCTGGGCTATTCGCGCAGCTTCGTCTGGGGCGTCGGTGCGCTGGCTGGGCTGACGAGCATCGTGTTCGTCTCGTTCGGGGCCTGGCTGTCGGATCGAGTCGGGCGTCGCCGGGTGATGCTGAGCGGGCTGGCGGCGTGTCTGCCATGGTCGTTTGTGGTCATCCCGCTGATGGATACCGGCAGCCCCGCCATGTACGCGGTAGCCGTCCTGGGCATGTTCGCCTGCGCGGCGACAGCCAACGGCCCCACGGGGGCTTTCGTTCCCGAGCTGTTCGCCACCCGTTACCGCTACAGCGGCGCAGCGGTGGCGATGAACCTGGCCGGCATCCTCGGCGCCGCCGTGCCGCCGCTGTTGGCGGGCACCTTGTTGGCGACCTACGGCAGCTGGGCCATCGGGCTCATGATGGCGACCCTGGTGACCGCCAGCTTGGTGTGCGTCTCGCGGCTGCCGGAAACCAAGGGAACCGCGCTGGGCGGCGCGCCGGCCGCCGAGCGGGTGCCTGCCGACTTATAGGTGCGTCCTTTAGTTGGCGTGCAGATCTTCGTTGAGGGCAATGCCCTTGCCGCCGCGGGCCGCCACTTCCACCGCGCCGCTCACCGAGTTGCGGCGGAACAACAGGTTGTTGCCTCCGGACAGCTCGAGCGCCTTGATCGTTTTGCCTTCGGGCGTAATGACTTTGGTGCCCGCGGTGAGGTACAGGCCGGCTTCGACGACGCAGTCGTCGCCCAATGAGATACCCAGGCCGGCGTTGGCGCCGAGCAGGCAGCGCTTGCCGATCGAAATCACCTCGGTGCCACCCCCGGACAGCGTCCCCATGATCGAGGCTCCGCCTCCGATGTCGGAACCGTCGTCCACCACCACGCCGGCGGAGATGCGTCCCTCCACCATCGACGCTCCCAGGGTGCCGGCGTTGTAGTTGACGAAGCCCTCGTGCATCACCGTCGTGCCTGGCGCCAGGTGGGCACCGAGCCGCACCCGGTCGGCGTCGGCGATGCGCACTCCGGTCGGCAGGACGTAATCGACCATCCGCGGGAACTTGTCGACGCCGTAGATCGTCACCGATCCGTGGCGCCGCAGCCGGGCTCGCACTGCCTCGAAACCCTCGACGGCGCACGGTCCGCGGTTAGTCCAGACCACATTGGTTAATACCCCGAACAAGCCGCCGGCGTTCAGCCCGTGCGGCGCCACCAACCGGTGCGAGAGCAGATGCAATCGCAGGTAGGCGTCGTAGGCGTCGGCGGCCACGTCATCCAGCGAGCCGATGACCGTGCGCACGGCGACGGTCTCGGTGCCGCGGTCGTCGTCGCGACCGATCAGCGCGGTCAGCTCCGGGGGAACATCGGACAGCGCCAGCCGCGACGTCGCGCTGGTGCCCGGTGCGGTCAGTTCCGGCGCGGGAAACCACGTGTCGAGGACCGATCCGTCGGCGGCCAGCGTTGCCAGCCCGATTCCTGCAGCTCCAGTCACGGCGGACAGGTTACTTCGTGGGCTGCGCGCAGCTCCCGCCCGCCCTGTGGAGGTGCGGAATCGACATCCGCAAAGCCGGGCCCGGTCCGCACTCAAAGACCGACGCGGGCAAGGTAACTCGTCATCGCCGGGTGGTTCCACGGCCGTGAGCGTTCGGCTTCCCCGGTCCTAGCAGGTCAGGCGTGAATTTTGCCGATTTGGGTACGCAGCTTCCGGGATCCTTCCGGGCCTGCCGCAGGTCCCTATGTCGCCGGCCGTCGTGGCCGCCTGATTGCCCGAGGAGAAGAACATGTCCTTTGTCACCACCCGGCCCGAGGCGCTGCTGGCCGCGGCGAGCACACTCGAAGGCCTCGGCGCCTCGATGGCCGCCCAGGATGCCGCCGCCGCGGCGCCCACCACGAGCATCGCTCCGGCGGCCGCCGACGAGGTGTCCGCACTGCAGGCCGCGCAGTTCTCCGCCTACGGCGCCTGGTACCAGCAGGTCAGCGCGCAGGCAAAAGCGATTCACCAAACTTTGGTGAACAACCTGGACAGCAACGCCGACTCCTATGGCACGACGGAAGCCGTGAACCAGGTCACCACGAGGGCCGCGGCGTTGCCCGCCGCCGCCCCGGCCGCCGCTGCCGCCGACCCGCCGGCCGGGGACGCGGCCCTGGGCACCTCCATCGAGTGGGGTCAGAACGTCGGCGCCGCGGCCTCGGACTTCATCACCTTGGGCGAGGGGCAATTCGCTCCGGTCCCCGGCGCGGCCGGCATCCCTAATTTCACCGGTGGTCTCACGTCGGCAACCCCGGCGAGCGCCCCCGCCCCGGCGGCGCCCGCAGCCGCGGCCGGGGCGCCGTTGCTGGCGAGCATGGGTCGGGGACCCTCGATCGGCGCGTTGTCGGTACCACCAAGCTGGGCGGCAACCGAAGTCTCGGCGGTGACCCCGGCCCCGGCGACGCTGACTGGTGCGGGGTTCGCCAGCGCCGCGCCCCAGACCGCGACGGTGGGCACCATTCCGGCTGGCGTGCCGTCGATGGCGACCACCGGACGTGGCGGCTACGGCCTCGGCGCACCCCGCTACGGCGTCAAACCCACCGTAATGCCCAAGCCGGGCGTCTAGCACCCCCGACCCACAGCGAGAACAGGAGCAAGACAATGACTTTCGACTTTGGAGCACTGCCCCCAGAGGTCAATTCCCTGCGCATGTACACCGGTGCGGGGGCGGGCCCGATGATGGCCGCGGCGGCGGCGTTCAGCAGCTTGGCCGACGAACTGAGTACCACCGCCGCAGCCAGCGAGGCGGCGATCGCGAATTTGACCGGCGAGGACTGGATGGGGCCGTCGTCGGTGGCGATGGCCACCGCCATCGCGCCGTATGTGATGTGGATGCACACCACCGCCGCACAACTGCAACAGGCGGCCGCTCAAGCCATGGCCTCCGCGGCGGCCTACGAGGCTGCCTTTGCGATGACTGTGCCGCCGCCGCTGGTCGCGGCCAACCGGGCCCAGCTCGCGGCTTTGGTCGCGACCAACGTCCTGGGACAGAACACCCCGGCCATCGCGGCCACCGAGGCGCAATACGGCGAGATGTGGTCGCAAGACGCCGCCGCCATGTACGGCTACGCGGCGTCGTCGGCGGCCGCGGCAAGGCTGAGTCCATTGACATCTCCGGCGCCCACCAATAACCCGGGTGGACTGGGCGCGCAGACTGCGGCCACGGCCGCACAGACCAGTGGGCTCCGCGGGGTCGTCTCCAACGTGCCCAACGCTGTGCAGACGTTGGCCGCACCCGCCGCACTGGCGGACCCGCCGGGCGCGAGCGCCCTGGACAGCATCCTTGGCGACCCTCTGGTGTCCAACATCGGCAACGCCGGAACCGACGTCGTGTCGTGGAACGTGTTCAACACCATCGTGTCCAACATCTTGTACAACCACACCCTCGACACGGCCGCTTCGGCCGGCCTGTCCACGGACCTGGGAAGCGCGGTCAGCTCCGGCGCCCTGGTGAGTGCAGCGGCACCGGTCAGCACTGCGGGCGTCGGGGCCGGACCGGTACTGGCGAGCATGGGCTCGGCGTCCCCAATCGGCGGATTGTCGACGCCCGCAACGTGGTCGGCGGCCACGCCGCGGGTCCCCGCCGCGACCATCGCGGGTGCGGGGTGGACCGCGCCCGCCGAGGACGTGCAAACCACCTGGGCGTCCGGCATGCCGGCGGTCGCCTCGGCGGGCCGGGGCGGCTACGGCATGGGGCCGCGTTATGGCGTCAAGCCCAAGGTGATGCCCACCCAGGTCCTCGTCTGAGCCGCGCCGGCGCTGCGCCCGGCGGGGCCGCGCTTGCGATCGCCTCGGGGTTGATGGTGGCGACCCGCTGCGCCCGGCGGGGCCGCGCTTGCGATCGCCACTACCCTGAGACCGTGTTGGACTTACGCGGGGATCCGATCGCGCTGACCGCGGCGCTGGTGGACATCCCCAGCGAATCGCGGGACGAGGCGCGGCTGGCCGACGAGGTCGAGGCCGCGCTGCGGTCACAAACCTTCGGGTTCGAGATCATCCGCAACGGCAACGCCGTGCTGGCGCGCACGCACCACCGGCGGCCGTCGCGCGTGCTGCTGGCGGGCCACCTGGACACCGTCCCCGTGGCCGGAAACCTGCCCAGCCGCCGCGAGGGCGGCGACCTGTACGGCTGCGGCACGGCGGATATGAAATCCGGGGACGCGGTCTTCCTCCATCTCGCCGCCACGGTGGCCGACCCGGTGCACGATCTGACACTGGTGATGTACGACTGTGAGGAAATCGAGGCCGCGGCAAACGGATTGGGCCGCATCGAACGCGAGTTGCCGGACTGGCTGTCCGCCGACGTGGCGATCTTGGGCGAGCCCACCGGCGGCTACATCGAAGCAGGCTGCCAAGGCACCCTGCGCGTAGTGGTCAGCGCCAGCGGAACCCGTGCGCATTCGGCGCGAGCCTGGTTGGGAGACAACGCGATTCACAAGCTCGGCGCCGTGCTGGAGCGGCTGGCCGTCTACGAGCCACGCAGCGTCGACATCGACGGCTGCGTCTATCGTGAAGGCCTGTCGGCCGTGCGCATCGACGGCGGCGTGGCGGGCAACGTCATTCCCGACGCGGCCGCGGTGACGATCAACTTCCGTTTCGCCCCCGACCGGTCGCTCCCCGACGCGCTGCAACACGTGCACGACGTGCTCGCCGGGCTCGACGTGCACATCGAGCAGACCGATGCGGCGGCCGGCGCGCTGCCCGGCCTGTCCCAACCCGCCGCCAAAGCGCTGATCGAAGCGGCGGGCGGAAACGTCCGGGCCAAGTACGGCTGGACCGACGTGGCGCGCTTCGCCGCACTGGGCATACCGGCGGTCAACTTCGGGCCCGGTGATCCCAACCTGGCGCACAAGCGTGACGAGCGGGTCGCGGTCGCAAACGTCACCGCCGCGGTGGACGTGCTGCGCGGCTACCTGAGCGGCTAAGCCTTTCCGGCCCCGCACCGCTGTGCCTGCGCGGCGGCGTCGGCGGCGGCCGCGTGCATGCCGATCGACGTTAACTCGTCCGACACCGCCCGCAAACCGGCGTCATCGCCCGCAGCCAGCGCGCGGGCATGGGCTAATGCGATTCTGCCTACAACACAATCGATCTCGTCACAGAGCCGAGCCAGAGGATCTACCGCCCGGCCGTCCCCCAGCCGCACCGCTTCGTGCCAGACGCGCACCGCCACGCCCCGCTGCCCACCGCGTTCGGCCGTCCGGGCGGCGTCACGCGCGGCGGCGACCGCGCCATGCGCGTCCCGCACCAGGGCCAGCCGCCATGCCCGCGCCACACCGAGCTCCGGTGTGAACAGGGCCGACTTGGTGCCGTGCCGGGATTCGGCCCTGCTCAATGCCTTTGCTGCGGCGGCGGTGTCACCCTGCTTGGCCAGCGCGGTGGCCAGCAGTGTCAGTGACAGCGGCCCCCATGAATAACCGGTGCGCTCCAGGGTGGCGGACGCCGGGGTCAATATTGCTGCGGCAGCGGCAAATTCGCCGCCAGCGATCAGCACGTGAGCCAACAATACCTCACCGATTGCGCGACCCGGTTGTTGCAATTCGGCGAAGTCGGTGAACTGCTGAGCGAGCTGGCGGGCTTGGTCAGGGTGGCCGGCCATCAACAGCGCGGTGGTCTGACCCAGCCCGATGGTGAAGCGCAACAGCCCGGGATGTTCGGCGGCCAGGGCGCGCTGTGCCAGCGGCTCGACGTCCTCGAATCGACCCTCGCGCGCCGCGCACAATGCGGCCGCGCTGGCCGCCCATGCCACCGCCTGGTCATCGGCCGCCGGCGACGCGAGGACGTCGGAGGAGACCTTAACGGCGTGCCTGACGTTGCCGGCGTTCATCGCGAAGGTCGCGCTGAGCGCGTCGAGGGTGGTCTGCGGTCCGGCGTCGGTGACCCGGTTGCGCACGGTCCGCAGGAACGCGGTGGCGCGCTCCGGTTCGCTCAGCATCCAGAACTGGTTCGCCGCCCGCAGCAGGGCCCAGTCCATCAGCGCCGCCTCGGTCAACGCGGTGGAGTCGACGTCGGCCAGCACCGAATCGGCCTCGCGGCCACGGCCCTGCCACGCCAGGGCATGCGCCAGCGCGAGCCGCGCAACCAACCCGCCGGAACGCTGCAGCGCCGATCGGGCCAGCCGTTCGCCCAGCGCCAAATCGCCCAGCCGCAGCGCCTCTCGGGCGGCGGCGACGACGTCGGCCACCCGCGGGGAAGTGTCACTGTCCAGCGCCAGCAAAACCAGTCGCAACCGGTCACTGAGGTGCTCGGACCGACGCTGCGACAGCAGCTCGATGAGCTCGCTGCGTCGTTGCCGGGCCTCGTCGAGGTCGAGCGCGGCCCGCATCCGCTCGGCGAACAGCGGGTGGGCTGTATAGACGACCGGGTCGTCGGAGGACCCGCCGCGCGCCCGGGTCTCCGCAGCTCCCCACGTCACCGCCTCGGCCACCGCGCCGTCGCCGGCGAGCGCGGTCAACTCGGCGGCCGAAAGCGGCTCCGCGACGGCCAGATACTTCAGGACCAAGCGAGCCGTCTCAGGGAGCTCGGCGAGGAACGTGTCAATCTCCGCCGGCACGGTCGCCCCGCCCGGCGGCTCGATGTCGATCCGGGTGAGCAGGCCGTCGTTCCACAGCGCCGCGATCGCTTCGGGAGCGGCCTCGGCGCGGGCGGTGACGATGAGCCGTCCCGCACCATCGCGCGCCAACTGGTAGACGAGCGTCGCCGACAACACGTCCAAGTGTTGGGCGTCGTCGACGATCAGCAGCAGGTCGTCACCGCCCAGCGACGCCCGGGCGGCGCGCAATAGCGCGGCCGGCTTGCCGATGTCGGCGATCTGCACCAGATGACTGAAGGCCCCGAACGGGACCGTGCGTTCGGTCGGGGTGCCGGTGACCCAGCGGACGAGCGTGTTCGGGTGCTGATCGGTGAAACGCTCGGCGGCGAGCCGGGCCAGGGTGGATTTGCCGACGCCGTCGGGACCCAGCACCACCGCGCCCCGGGCCCCGTCGGCCAGTGCCGCATCCAACCGTTCTGAGGCCGTCGCATGTTGGGGGACGTTCCATCGAATCGGCACCGCCGAATTTTATGGTGCGTAGTCGGCCGGACGGCGAAAGCCTCAGATATGACGGCTGGTGTGCGGTTGGTCTACCTTTGGCGGATATGTCCGGCCAGCGCGATTCTCCAAGCGAATGGTCGGTGTGTGTGTATTGCGCGTCCGGCCCGCAGCACCCCGAATTGCTCGGAGTCGCTGCGGAACTCGGTGAGGCGATCGCCGAGCGCGGCTGGACGTTGGTGTGGGGTGGGGGCCGGGTATCGGCGATGGGCGCGGTGGCGAGCGCGGCGCGCGCCCGCGGCGGCCGGACCGTCGGCGTCATCCCCAAGATCTTGATGCGCCGTGAGGTTGCCGACGCGGACGCCGACGAGCTGATCGTCAGCGACACCGTGCACGAGCGCAAGCAGCTCATGGAGGAGCGCTCCGATGCGTTCGTCGTGCTGCCGGGTGGCCTCGGCACCCTCGACGAGCTGCTTGACGCATGGACGACGGCCTTCCTGGGTCTGCACGGCAAACCCATCGTGCTGCTGGATCCGTTCGGTCATTACGAAGGGCTGTGGACGTGGTTGTGCGGATTGCTGGATAACGGTTACATCTCCCAACTGGCGATGGACCGGTTGGTGCTGGTCGACAAGGTGGGTGCGGCGCTGGAAGCGTGCGCACCCGGCTGAGGCCGCCGACGGGTTTGCCTCCCTACTAGGCTGTCCGCCGAGCTTGACTTTGGAAACGAATCGAGGGGATCACGTGTCCGATCGTGATGGAGGAGCGCGCACGCCGGTCAAACTGACCGACATCGCAGTTCGGGCGCCGGCCGTGCTGGCCGACCTGCCGGTGATCGTGCGGGGCGCGATGACCGGGCTGCTGGCCCAGCCGGGCTCCAAGAAATCGATCGGCACGGTGTTCCAGGAGCGGGCCGCCCGCTACGGCGACCGGATCTTCCTGCGCATGGGCGATCAGAAACTGACGTACCGCGACGCCAACGCGGCCGCCAATCGGTACGCCGCCGTGCTGGCCGCGCGCGGTGTCGGGCAGGGCGATGTCGTGGCCATCATGCTGCGCAACTCGCCCAACACCGTGTTGGCCATGCTGGCGGCGGTCAAGTGCGGCGCCGTCGCCGGCATGCTCAACTACCACCAGCGCGGCGAGGTGCTCGCGCACAGCCTCGGCCTGCTGGACGCCAAGGTGCTCATCGCCGAGACCGAT
Source organism: Mycobacterium sp. E2479 (assembly GCF_001667925.1). Lineage (GTDB taxonomy): Bacteria > Actinomycetota > Actinomycetes > Mycobacteriales > Mycobacteriaceae > Mycobacterium. The sequence continues at coordinate 169,878 of NZ_LZJR01000093.1, forward strand.
CTGGTCAGCGCAGTGGCCGAGTGCGGTGGCTCGGGCAGCACCGAGACGTTGACCGTCGAGGATCTCGAGCGGTTCGCGGTCAGCGCGTCGGCCACCAACCCCGCCTCGGCGGCGGCCGTGCACGCCAGGGACACCGCGTTCTACATTTTCACCTCGGGCACAACGGGATTCCCCAAGGCCAGCGTGATGACACATTTGCGATGGCTCAAGGCGCTGGCGGCGTTCGGCGGCATCGGGTTGCGGCTGAAGAGCTCCGACACCCTCTACTGTTGCCTGCCGCTGTACCACAACAACGCGCTGACGGTGGCGTTGTCGTCGGTGATCAACTCGGGGGCGACGCTGGCGCTGGGCAAGTCGTTCTCGGCGTCGAGGTTCTGGGACGAGGTGATCGCCAACGACGGCACCGCGTTCATCTACATCGGCGAGGTGTGCCGATACCTGCTCAACCAGCCGGCCAAGCCGACCGACCGTGCACACCAGGTGCGGGTGATCGCCGGAAACGGGCTGCGCCCGGAAATCTGGGACGAATTCACACAGCGATTCGGCATCGTCCGTGTCTGCGAGTTCTACGCCTCGAGCGAAGGCAACGCGGCGTTCATCAACGTCTTCAATGTGCCCCGTTCCACCGGTGTGTTCCCGATGCCGCTGGCCTACGTCGAGTACGACCCCGACACCGGCGCCCCCCTGCGCGGCGACGACGGGCGGGTCCGTCGCGTGCCGGCCGGTGAGCCCGGTTTGTTGCTCAGCCCGGTCAACCGGTTGCAGCCCTTCGACGGCTACACCGATAAGGAGTCCAGCGAGAAGAAGTTGGTGCGCAACGCCTTTCGTGAGGGTGACTGCTGGTTCAACACCGGCGATGTGATGAGCCCGCAGGGCATGGGCCACGCCGCGTTCGTCGACCGACTCGGCGACACTTTCCGGTGGAAGGGCGAGAACGTCGCCACCACGCAGGTCGAGGCGGCGCTGGCGTCCGACGACTCCGTCGAGGACTGCACCGTCTTCGGGGTCGAGGTTCCGCGCACGGGCGGCCGCGCCGGGATGGCCGCGGTCAAATTGCGCGGGGGCGCCGAGTTCGACGGGCAGTCGCTGGCCCGTGCCGTGTATGACCAGCTGCCCGCCTATGCGCTGCCGCTGTTCGTGCGGCTGGTGGATTCCATCGAGCAGACCACGACCTTCAAGAGCCGCAAGGTGGAGTTGCGCGAGCAGGGCTACGGTTCCGACGTCGAGGACCCGCTGTATGTGCTGGCCGGACGCGATGAGGGCTACGTGCCCTACTACGACGAGTACCCGGGCGAGATAGGCGAAGGCAAGCGGCCCAAGGGGTGAGTGCGCGCTGAGCTCATGGCGACCGCACGCCGCGACATCGCGCACTCGATCCCCGGGCCGCGCGGGCGGCGGCGACCGGGCACCATATACGTGTGCACTCGACATCGCCGGCGTCGGCCGGCCGTTCCACGCTGTGTGGCCGCCCGGTCGCAGGCGATCGTGCGCTGATCATGGCCATCATCAACCGCACCCCGGACTCGTTCTACGACAAGGGCGCGACCTTCAGCGACGACGCTGCCAGGGCGGCCGTGCACCAGGCCGTCGCCGACGGTGCCGATGTCATCGACGTCGGCGGTGTCAAGGCGGGCCCCGGTCAAGAGGTCGATGCCGACACCGAAATCGCCCGGCTGGTGCCCTTCATCGAATGGCTGCGCGACGCCTATCCGGATCAGCTGATCAGCGCCGATACCTGGCGTTCCGAGGTCGCCAAGGTGGCCTGCGCGGCCGGCGCGGATTTGATCAACGACACCTGGGGCGGCATCGACCCGGCGCTGCCGGAGGTGGCCGCCGAGTTCGGGGCCGGCCTGGTGTGTTCGCACACCGGCAACGCGCTGCCGCGCACGCGTCCCTTCCGCGTGAATTACGGAATCACCGTCCGCGGCGTGGTCGGCGACGTCATCGCCCAGGTCACCGCGGCTGCCGAGCGGGCGGTGGCGTGCGGAGTGGCCCGCGACCGGGTGCTGATCGACCCCACCCACGACTTCGGCAAGAACACCTTCCACGGGCTGCTGCTGTTGCGCCACGTGAGCGATCTTGTCGATACCGGGTGGCCGGTCCTCATGGCTTTGAGTAACAAGGACTTCGTCGGGGAGACTCTGGGTGTGGAATTGACCGAGCGGCTCGAGGGAACGTTGGCGGCCACCGCGCTGGCGGCCGCCGCCGGCGCGCGGATGTTTCGCGTACACCAGGTCGCGGCCACCCGCCGGGTGCTGGAAATGGTGGCCTCCATTCAGGGAACGCGCCCCCCGACGCGCTCGGTCAGGGGACTGGCATGACGACATCTGACCTGGTCACCGGCGATCTCGCCAACAACGGCATGCGCACCGCCCGGCCCGGTGACATCTGGCTGGCCAACCGCAGCTGGAGCCGGCCGAGCTGGACCATCGGCGAGCTGGAGGCCGCGAAGGCCGGGCGAACCATCTCGGTGGTGCTGCCCGCCCTCGACGAGGAAGAAACCATCGAGGCGGTGATCGAGAGCATCTCACCGCTGGTCGATGGACTGGTCGACGAGCTGATCGTGCTGGACTCCGGTTCGACCGACGAGACCGAGATCCGCGCCGTCGCTGCGGGCGCCCGCGTCGTCAGCCGCGAACAGGCGCTGCCCGAGGTGCCCATACGACCCGGCAAGGGCGAAGCATTGTGGCGGTCGCTGGCCGCCACCCGGGGCGACATCGTGGTGTTCGTCGACTCCGACCTGATCGATCCGCATCCGATGTTCGTGCCGTGGCTGGTCGCTCCGCTGCTCACCGATGACCGCATTCACCTGGTCAAAAGCTTCTATCGGAGGCCTTTACGGGGCAGCGAGCTCGCCGACGTCGGCGACGTGGCCGCCGACACGAGTGCCACCGGCGGTGGGCGGGTGACCGAGTTGGTGGCCCGGCCGCTGCTTGCGGCTCTGCGGCCGGAACTGGGCTGTATGGTGCAGCCGCTCGGCGGCGAATACGCGGCGACCCGAGAGCTGCTGACGTCGGTTCCGTTCGCCCCGGGCTACGGCGTGGAGATCGGGCTGCTGGTGGACACCTTCGACCGGCTGGGGTTGGACGCGATCGCCCAAGCCAACCTGGGTGTCCGCGCGCACCGCAACCGGCCGCTGGCCGAGCTGGGCGTGATGAGCCGGCAGGTCATCGCGACGCTGCTGTCGCGCTGTGGGATCCCCGACTCCGGCGTCGGGCTGACGCAGTTCGTGGCCGACGGTCCCGGGGGCTCCGACTTCCAGGGCTACACCCAGCGCACCTCGGCGGTGTCGCTGGCGGACCGGCCGCCGATGCAGGCCATCAGGCCCCGGTAGGCCCGGCCGAGGTCACGCTGACCGCCGCGGTGTCGGTGGCATAGGGCAATATCGATCACGTGGCGTTGGTGTTGCTGTACCTGGTGGTCCTGGTGCTGGTGGCGATCGTCCTGTTCGGCGCGGCCAGCCTGTTGTTCGGTCGCGGCGAGCAACTGCCGCCCCTGCCGCGCGGGACGACGGCCACCATGCTTCCCGCGTTCGGGGTGACCGGGTCCGACGTCGACGCCGTCAAATTCACCCAAACCTTCCGCGGTTACAAGACCAGTGAGGTGGACTGGGTGTTGGATCGGCTCGCGCGTGAGCTCGAGGCGCTGCGCGGTCAGCTTGCCGCTGTGCCCGCGTCGCCAGCCGGGCCGGCGACCGAGGGCCAATCCGAGGAACCAGACGACGGCGAGGATCGTCAGGACTCAGTGTGAACAAGGACGAACTGGTTCGCTGCAGTTGGGCGACCGGGCGACCCGGCCCCGATTTCGAGCTCTATCGCGACTACCACGACCGCGAATGGGGCCAGCCGGTGCGCAACGGGGTTGCGTTGTTCGAGCGGATGAGTCTGGAGGCCTTTCAAAGTGGCCTGTCGTGGCTGATCATCCTGCGCAAAAGGGAGAACTTTCGGCGCGCGTTCGCCCGCTTCGACATCACCACGGTCGCTGAATACACCGACGCCGACGTGCGGCGGCTGATGGTGGACCAGGGAATTGTCCGCAACCGCGCCAAGATCGAGTCGACGATCGCCAACGCGCGCGCCGCCGCTGAACTGGGGGCTCCGGAAGACCTGGCCGACCTGCTGTGGTCCTTTGCGCCGTCGCCGCGGTCACGGCCGGCCGACCCATCCGAAATCCCCTCGGCCACTGACGAATCGAAGGCCATGGCCCGTGAACTCAAGCGGCGCGGGTTCCGTTTCGTCGGCCCGACCACCGCCTATGCACTGATGCAGGCGACCGGGATGGTCGACGACCACATTCGCGATTGCTGGGTGCCGGCAACGGCCCGCTGAGCGCACAGATGTGGGTCTTTGTTCAAGTGGCGACCTGGATAGGGAACAATGGAGGGGTGATTAGGCAGTTCGATGTCGGGCATGGCTTGAAGTTCGCTGGCGGGGCATGCTCGGCGCCGACCAGGTCCGCACGGGCGGGCCAGCTCGAACCCGGAGGGAGCACTCGATGGCGGCGATGAAGCCCCGGACCGGAGACGGTCCTCTGGAAGCAACCAAGGAGGGGCGCGGCATCGTGATGCGAGTACCACTTGAGGGGGGCGGTCGACTTGTCGTCGAGCTGACGCCCGACGAAGCCGCCGCCCTCGGTGACGAACTCAAGGGCGTCACGAGCTCCACCTAGGGCCTGCCGCCGGACGGATAGCGGCGGCGCTACGCACACACCTTCCGATAGATCTCCAGGGTCTGCTCGGCGACGTGGGCCCAGGAGAACTCTTCGACGCAGCGCTGGCGTCCTGCCTTGCCGTAGCGCTGCGCTTTGTCGGGGTCGGCGATCAACTCATTGACCGCGTCGGCCAATCCGGCCTGGTAGCCCTGCGCGTCGTCGGGGTCGTAATGCACCAGCGTGCCGGTGACCCCGTCGGCGACCACCTCCGGGATCCCGCCGACATCGGATGCCACCACCGCCGTCGCGCAAGCCATCGCCTCCAAATTTACGATGCCTAACGGTTCGTAAACCGACGGGCATACGAAAACCGATGCCGCCGAGAGGATTTCGCGCAGATCCGCGATGGGCAGCATCTCCTGGATCCAGAAGACCCCGGTGCGGCTGCCGGCGAGAGCGGTCACGGCGTCGCGAATCTCGTCGGCGATCTCCGGGGTATCGGGAGCTCCGGCGCACAACACCACCTGCGCCTCCGGGCTGAACCGGTGGGCGGCCGCCACCAGGTGCGCCAGTCCCTTCTGCCGCGTGATCCTGCCCACGAACACCACTGTGGGCCGGACCGGATCGACGCCGAGTTCAGCCAGCATCGATCCGGTTTGCACCGGCCCGGCCGGGTACCAGACCTCGGTGTCGACACCGTTGCGGATGACGTGCACGGCGCTGGGATCCAGTGCGGGATAGACGCGCAGGACGTCCTCGCGCATCGCGGTGCTGACCGCGATGACGGCGTCCGCGGACAGCACCGCGGTCTGCTCGACCCAACTCGAGATCCGGTAACCCCCACCGAGTTGCTCGGCCTTCCATGGGCGCAGCGGCTCGAGCGAATGCGCAGTCAAGACGTGCGGGATGCCGTAGAGCAGCGCCGCCAGATGCCCGGCCATACCGGTGTACCAGGTGTGTGAATGCACCACGCTGGCCCCTGACGCGGCATCGGCCATCATCAAGTCGGCCGACAGGGTCGACACCGCCTGGTTGGCGCCCTGCAGCCGCGGGTCGGGCTCGTGCACGTGCACTCCACGGGCACCCGGGCGGGGTGCGCCCATGCAATGCACGTCAACCGCACACAGCCGGCGCAGCTGGGCGACGAGTTCGGTGACATGGACTCCCGCTCCGCCGTAGACCTCCGGTGGGTATTCGCGCGTCATCATCGCCACCCGCATACCCGAACGGTAGTTCGGCGACGGAGCCCACCGCGAGCCGGGTGCGGCACGCCGGGGGTGGTCTGCGCGGGCGTGCGCAGCCAAATACCTTGACGGACAGCCCCACAGAACCTCGCCAATCACCCCTTGCCCCTGGCAGCCCTTCGCCACGGCCGATAGGTTTGGAACCATGAGGGAAGCGCCACACGTGCTGGGCATCGTCCTGGCCGGCGGTGAGGGCAAGCGGCTGTACCCGCTGACGGCGGACCGCGCCAAGCCCGCAGTTCCCTTTGGTGGCGCCTACCGACTGATCGACTTCGTCCTGTCCAACCTCGTCAATGCTCGGTATCTGCGCATCTGTGTTCTCACTCAGTACAAGTCGCATTCACTCGACCGTCACATCTCGCAGAGCTGGCGGTTGTCCGGCCTGGCCGGCGAGTACATCACCCCGGTGCCCGCGCAACAGCGACTGGGCCCCCGCTGGTACACCGGCTCGGCCGATGCGATCTACCAATCGCTCAATCTGATCTACGACGAAGACCCCGACTACATCGTTGTTTTCGGTGCCGACCACGTGTACCGGATGGACCCCGAGCAAATGGTCCGGTTCCACATCGACAGCGGCGCCGGCGCGACGGTGGCCGGCATCCGGGTACCGCGCAGCGAAGCCACCGCGTTCGGCTGCATCGACTCCGACGAGTCGGGCCGGATCCGCGAGTTCGTCGAGAAGCCACTGGATCCCCCGGGGACCCCGGACGACCCCGAGCAGACTTTCGTGTCGATGGGCAATTACATCTTCACCACCAAGGTGCTCATCGACGCGATCCGCGCGGACGCCGACGACGACCATTCCGATCACGACATGGGCGGTGACATCATCCCGCGCCTGGTCGACGACGGGATGGCCGCGGTGTACGACTTCAGCGACAACGAGGTGCCCGGCGCCACGGATCGTGACCGGGCCTACTGGCGGGACGTGGGAACGCTGGACGCGTTCTACGACGCGCACATGGACCTGGTGTCAGTGCATCCGGTGTTCAACCTGTACAACAAACGCTGGCCGATCCGCGGCGAGTCGGAGAACCTGGCACCGGCCAAATTCGTCAACGGTGGTTCCGCGCAGGAGTCGGTCGTGGGTGCGGGCAGCATCATCTCGGCGGCCTCGGTGCGCAATTCGGTGCTGTCGTCGAACGTGGTGGTCGACGACGGCGCGATCGTGGAGGGCAGCGTGATCATGCCCGGCGCCCGGGTCGGCCGCGGTGCGGTGGTTCGCCACGCGATCCTGGACAAGAACGTCGTTGTCGGGCCCGGCGAGATGGTGGGCGTGGATCTGGAAAGGGACCGGGAGCGCTTCGCGATCAGCGCAGGCGGTGTGGTTGCCGTGGGTAAGGGCGTCTGGATCTAGCGCAACGGTCGACGACGCGGCCGCTGAGACGTTGCGCCATCGGTCTACTCCGGAATCTCGGGGATCAGCAGGTGGGCTTCGCGCTCCGGACCCCAAAGCAAGGTGACGCGACCACGAGACGAGCCTTCGTACCACGCCGGAAACTGGCCCGTAAGTGGGTTTCTCGGAGACAACCATCGCCCGGCGACCACCAGCCGCAACTGTTCGCCGGCGCGGAACAGCGTCGCCGACGGGCCCAGCTCCACCTGCAGCGCGGCCGACTCGCCGGGCGAAAGTGGCCGTGGATCGGTGCCCTTGATGACGGGTTCGGCCGGCCGGGACAGCTCGGGGTCCAGGGCGCGCAGCGAAATTCGCTGCCAACCGGTGGTCACCCGGTCGCGGCCGTAACCATAGGACCCCTCGAAGCCGACGAACCGCCCATCACGCCACTTCTCCACACCGACGAACAAGTTCGCGTCGTCGCAGCCGCTCAGCTTGACCCACAGCCGGGCCACCATCGGCCCGGTCAGCTCGATGTCTTCGGGAACGGTCCAGGTGAAAGAGGCTGCATCGCAACGTGTTTTGAATGAGATGTGCCCGGGGGCCGCGGGCCGCTCGGGCGTCAGGGTGCCGTCTTCGCCTAGATACAGTGGGCGCCAATGCGTGCGGGCCAGCGGCCAGTCCGCCTCTTCGCGCACCGCGGCGACGGTGACGCGGTCCTCGCGTACTTCCAGGCGCACGCTGCGCGACGCCGTTGCGCCGTCCAACACCTCGCGAAAGAACTTCAGCTGCTCCGCAAGCGCGGCTTCGGAATAGAAGGTGCTCCACTTGCCATCGCGATGGGTGTAAAGCCGGGCGTGGGCAGAGCCGCCATGCACGAATGCCCGCATCGAACCGCGGCTGTGCAGGTTGTTGTCCGAGAAGCTGCCGCAGACCAGCATGGGTACCTTGATCGCCGACAGGTCGGGTGCCAGGGAGCGCCAGAACTCGTCGCGCTGCGGGTGGTCTTCCTGCATTTGGGCGATGTCGTAGCTCTGCCGCGTGTCGCGAGTGAGGTGGCGCGACCACAATCGGCTGAAGCCGATCTCGTGAACGCCGCCCGGAAACATCAGGTCGCGGTACGCATCGGTAAAGCCTTCCCACGGACAGATCGCCCGCAGCGCCGGCGGCTGCAGGGCGGCCACGGCGTACTGGCTGATGGCCAGGTAGGACACCCCGAGCATCACGACGTTGCCGTCGCTCCACGGCTGTTCGGCGATCCACTGAACCAGGTCGTAGGTGTCCTCGGCTTCTTGGCGGGACAGCAGATTGCCGGTGCCGTCGGAATGGCCGCAGCCGCGAGAGTCGGCGTTGACCACGACGAAGCCGTGCGCGGTCCACCATGCCGGATCCGGTGCCTCCCAACCGGTCAGGGCGGAGAAGGTCACGCGGTGTGGCTGACGGATCATGCGGTACTGCGCCGAGAATGTCGACTTGTTGCCGCGCCGGGTCGGCAAGTTGTCCTTGCCGTACGGGTGAATGCTCAAGATGACCGGACGGGGTGCGCCCATCGCGTCCTCGGGGCGAAAAACGTTGAGCCGCAGGACCGTTCCATCGCGCGTGGCAAAGGCCACGTCACGCTCGAACTGCAGGTCGGCGGGGGGATCGGTGACGGTGACCGGGGGTTTGACGACGCCGCGAATCCTGTTCAGCGCGTAGCGCAGCGCGCCGGGGCGACGCCACGGGCGATCCTGGGCCGGTGGCCGGTTGTGCCGCACGCCAATACCTTAAGCGGCTGATCCGGTGGCTACCAGATGTAGGGCACCAGCCGATAGCGCACGCGTTGGGTGTATTCCCGGTACCCGGATAGGTCTCGGGCGAGCAGCTTTTCTTCATCGACGATGCGTAGCGCGAGCGCCAGGGTGCCCGGGACGACGAAGAGCAAACCCCAGTAGGAGCCAAGCGCCAAGGGGATACCGGTCATCATGATCACATTTCCGACGTACATCGGGTGGCGCACGAACTTATAGAGTCCGTCTGAGGCGACTGTCTGGCCCGTTTCCACCGTGACCGTCGCGGCGGCATAGCCGTTTTGCACGATCACCAACATGGCGATGCCCAGACCCGTCGCCACGAGCACTTCGCCGAGCACTGACATCAGCGCAGGCACCGACGACCAGCCGAACCGATGATCGAGCGCGCTGAAGACCATCGTCGCGAAAAAACTCAGAAACGAGCCGGTGATGATGAACTTCTGTGCCTTGCGGGGTTCGGCCCGCGGGCCCGCACGCATGCGGCGTTGTAGGGCCGCGGGATTGGTCCGGGCCAGGTAGGCGGCGGGCACGATGGTGACCGCCGTGAACACGGCGACGAAGAGCCACGCCTGCCAGTAGTGCAGCGTGCCGGCCGGCACGAGGAGGATCAAGAGCAACGAGAGAATGCCCCACACGGAGGTCGCCGTTAGCCGTATCCCGGTCTTCATTCATCCTCCTAGCAACGCAGATCGCGACGACGAAAAGCCATGGCCCCCAGTACCATCAGCCCCACATCGATAGCTGACAAACACAACAGTGGTACGACGGTGAAATCGGCGCCGACCCGCGGGATGTGTGCGAAGGGCTCCGCGTCGAGCAACCACTGCGAGAGCCCGGCCAACGACCCGATCAGGTATAGCGAGACGAAGCCGATCAGCACACCCCAGGCCACCGGTGTCAGGCGCGGCGCAATGCCGAAGACGCACACGGTCACGGCCGACAGGAGCCACACGGCGGGCACCTGGACGGCAGCGCTAGCAACGACCATGGGCAGTTTGGCGCCGACATCACCCGCCGCGATCCCGTAAACGACACCGGCCGTCACTCCGCTGGCCAGCATCGCCACCGCGGATCCGGCCAACGCCGTCACCAAATGGCTTGCCAGCCAGCGGGTTCGCGACACCGCACCGGCCAGCACCGTCTCGGCTCGCTGGCTCGACTCTTCCTGGTATAACCGCAGCGTCAGCGAGACGGCGAACGCGGCGCCCACCATTCCCATCATGGCGAACGCGACAGCGATGAAGGCTTCCTCGAGTGCGCTGGTGCCGCCCATCCGTGCCACGATGTCCCGCGCGCCGCCGCTGTCGCCCAATTCGTCGCTGATGCCGTGCACCACGCTGCCGATGAGCAGGCCATAAAGGCACAGGCCCACGGTCCACAGCAGCAACGCGGCACGGTCCAGCCGCCATGTCAGTCCAAAGGCGTTGCCCAATGCCGGTGCGGCCTCAGCGGGGCCGGGGCGTTCCGCGATGAGCCCGGCACCGACGTCGCGGCCGGCCAACAGCCGATACGCCAGGGCGGTCAATGCGACCGTCGTCGCCAGATGCAGCAGCAGCACCCACCAGCGATCGCCCGCATACGGTTTGACCTGCAGCGACCACCCGAGCGGAGACAGCCACGACAGCGTGCCGTCGCCCGCGTCCCCCACGGCGCGCAGGGTGAACGCGGCGCCCAGGACGGTGAAGGCGGCACCGCGAGCGAACCGGGCACTCGGCGACAGTTGGGCGGTAACCCCGGCGACGGCGGTGAACACCAGGCCAGAGCAGGCCAGCGCGGCCCCGAACGCCAGCGACCCGGCGGCCGGGACGTCGGTGCTCAACAAGCCGGCAGCACCGATCGCGCCGGTGGTGATCGACGCTGCGAACGACAGCAGCAGCGCCGCGGTCAGGGCGGCGTAGCGGCCGATAGCGGTCGAGTCCACCAACTCGGTCCGCCCGTTCTCCTCGTCGGCGCGAGTGTGCCGGATCACCGTGAGAATGACGGCCACCGCGATGAGCGTGTGAAACATCCCGGCCTTCCAAATACCCACGGCGCCAAGGCTGTCGTCGTACACCTGGCCGTAGAGGGCGCGTTGTGCCGGGCTGGCCATGATGGAGGCCTGGAAACCGGCGCGGGCGGAAGCGGTGGGGTAGATCTTCTCGATGCTGCCGACGTACACCGTGGCCAATGGCACCGACAGCAACAGCACCCATAGCGGCATCGAGACCCGGTCGCGCCGTATGTAGAGCCGCAACATGGAAAGCGTTCCGGAGAAGCTCGAATTAGCGAGCGGCGCGGGCGATGCCGATGCGAATCGCCGGTCCAGTGTGGCGGTGCTCATCACAGTGAGACCTTTGCTTCATCACGCCCGTGCTGACCGTCACCGTCCGATGTGTCGTAGTGGCGCAGAAACAGCTCTTCGAGAGTCGGCGGCTGGCTGACCAGACTGCGCACTCCGGCATCGCCGAGCACGCGGATAAGCTCGCCCAGGCTCTCGCTGTCGACCTGGGCACGCAGCGTGTTGCCCTCGACGCTGACGTCCTCAACCCCTCTTATCCGTCTGAGATCACCTGGGTCACCGGTCATTTCGGCCTTGATCGAGGTACGGCTCAGGTGCCGCATGGAGTTCAGCGAACCGCTTTCGATGGTCTTGCCGGCTCGGATGATCGTCACCCGTTCGCACAAAGCTTCCGTTTCGGCCAGGATGTGGCTGGACAACAACACCGTCGCGCCCCGGTCCCGGGCCTGCGCCACACACTGCTGAAACACGTTCTCCATCAGTGGATCCAGTCCGCTGCTCGGCTCATCTAGGAGCAGCAGCCTGGCGTGCGACGAGAATGCCGAAATCAGCGAAACCTTCTGACGGTTGCCCTTGGAATACGTGCGGGCCTTCTTGTGCGGGTCCAGGTCGAAGAGCTCGATCAGCTCGGCGCGGCGCTTCTTGTCGATGCCACCCCGCATGCGGGCCAGCAGGTCGATGATCTCGCCCCCGGTCAGCGACGGCCACAGCGTCACGTCGCCCGGCACGTAGGCGATTTGGCGATGCAGCGCGACGGCCTGAGTCCATGGGTCACCACCGAGCAGCCGCACGCTGCCACCGTCGGCCCTCGCCAAGCCCAGCAGGATGCGGATGGTCGTCGACTTCCCGGCGCCGTTGGGTCCGAGGAACCCGTGGACCTCGCCTTCCTGCACCGTGAGGTCCAGGCCGTCCAACGCCCGCACCGCACCGAAATTCTTGGTCAGACCGCGGATCTCGATTGGCGCTGAGCGGGTGGATTTGTCAGTTTGCATCAGATTCTCCTTGATCTTCAGCGGCCAGGAACGCGTCGTACATGGTCCGGTTGGTCAGCAGGCCCTCGGTGTAGATCTCGAGCGCGGGCAAAATCATGTCGCGCGAGTAGTCGCGCAGCACCGCACGCAGATCCGTCGGCGTTTCATGCATTTGGAGGTAGAGAAGGAAGCCGCCCCCGCCGGTGATGGCCAGGTATTTGGCCCGCGCCTCGGGGTCGCGGCTGGGCTTGATCGTCCCGGCGCGCACGCCCTCTTCCATGTATTCCTCGGCGTTGTCGATCATCCTGCGCCACAGCATGTTTGCCAGATCACCTCCGGCCTGCATGCTGCGCACCAGGTAGGCCATCGAAGGCGCGTACTCCTCGATCTCGGCCATCTGGGCGAACCAAGTGGCCGGGTCGTTGGATTGCAGCGCTTCAGACTTGGTGCCGCGGATCGTCTCGGCGATGTAGTCCTCACAGGCCTTGCGCAGGCCCTCCTTGGAACCGAAGTGGTGGATGACCAGCGCGGCGCTGACGCCGGCCGCTTCGGCGATGGCGCGAAGCCCGACACCGAACCCGTGCTCGCCGAATTGTTCGATGGCCGCATCCCGGATCCGGGCGGCTGCCGTCAAGTCGGCTGAACGCATGTTCAGTACACTAAACATACGTTCAGCCCGCGGTCAAGCATGACGCGCGTCACGAATTCATCAACGTTTGGTTCGCCCTCGAAAGGCGGGGTCAACGGGGCAACGGGTGGGACGTAACAGAGTGGGGTCGGCCGCGATTCAGTCGCGGACGGCAGCCAGAATGCCGTCGCCGAGCGGCACCAGCGCGGGGGTGAGGCGCTCATCCTCGGCGATCAACCGTGCGGCTTCCCGCACCGCGACCACCTCGGGGTCGCGCGCGGCGGGATCCCCGGCCCGTCCGCCCAGCGCGGCGCGATGCACCACGATCACGCCACCCGGCCGCAGCAGTCGCACGCCCTGAACGACGTAATCCGGCTGGTCGATCGGGTCGGCGTCGATGAACACGAGGTCGTAGGACTCGTCGGCCAGCCGGGTGAGCACCTCTTGGGCGCGACCACCGATCAGCCGGGTGCGCGACGGTCCGATGCCGGCTTCGGTGAATGCCTGCTTGGCCAGGCGCAGGTATTCGGGCTCGATGTCGATCGTCGTCAGCACGCCGTCGTCGCTCATGCCGGACAACAGCCACAGCCCGCTGACGCCCGCGCCGGTGCCCACCTCGGCGATGGCCTTACCGCCGCTGAGCTTGGTGAGCAGACTCAGCAACGCGCCGACCGCCGGTGTCACCGCACCGGCGCCGATATCGACGGCCCGTTCGCGGGCGGCGGCCAACAGCGCGTCCTCCGATATCGAGCTTTCGGCGTGTGCGAAGAGCGATTCGGCCCGGCTGGGCGCTGCCTGGCCGGGGGCTTCTGCGTCGGTGCCGTCCATGCCCGCAGCGTATTCCACTTCGCCGCGCCGTTCGGCAGGCGCGCCTGAATCCGCTTGCGGTGACACGCCCAACGGTCTCGGAGCGTTTAAGGTCACGGCCCGATGGATATTTCCTGCACAGCGCAGGTAACGATACGGTTTCTCAGGTTCAGCTCAGATTGTTCATATATCGCACATACTCCGGTACGCGACGGTAGCCCTATGCATCGCGGAGGGCGTTCGACCGGGAATACCGAATGGGAACTACCTGTTGCCGCAAATGACGAAGTGCCACTGATTGGCGCGCCCGACTCGGAGGACTTGATCATCACCACATTTCTGAGCCCGTCCAGCATGTCCCACGCCCAGGAGCTCCCCGCCAACGAGTGGGTGGAGCCGTCCGGTGAGCTGCAGGGGACCGCGGTTTTCGACGCGACTGGAGACAAGGCGGCCATGCCGTCGTGGGACGAGTTAGTGCGCCAGCATGCCGACCGGGTGTACCGGCTGGCGTACCGGCTCTCCGGCAATCAGCACGATGCCGAGGACCTCACCCAGGAGACGTTCATCCGGGTTTTCCGGTCGGTGCAGAACTATCAGCCGGGAACGTTCGAGGGGTGGTTGCACCGCATCACCACGAATTTGTTCCTCGACATGGTGCGCCGGCGCTCACGCATCCGGATGGAGGCGCTGCCCGAGGACTACGAGCGCGTGCCCGCCGACGAACCCGACCCCGAGCAGATCTACCACGATTCCCGTCTAGGGCCTGACCTGCAGGCGGCGTTGGATTCGTTGCCACCGGAGTTTCGTGCCGCCGTCGTGCTCTGCGACATCGAGGGTCTGTCCTACGAGGAAATCGGCGCCACGTTGGGCGTCAAGCTGGGCACCGTGCGCAGCCGGATCCACCGCGGACGCCAGGCCTTGCGGGACTACCTGGCCGCGCACCCGGACCACGACTTGCTGCGTGTCAAATCGGCGTAATAATCGACCAGCCACCTAACATTCGGGCAGCTATTCAGCGGTTTTGCGGCCTTGGCCTCGGTATCGGGTGCCCTCTCGCGCTACATTCGACATAAGGCGGCAATAAGAATTTGAATGGCGAGGAGTTGGTGATGGCCGATCGAGCACATGTGTTCCGTCGCGCGTTCTCCTGGCTCCCCGCTCAGTTCGCCTCCCAAAGCGACGCGCCGGTCGGCGCACCGCGCCAGTTCGGTTCCACCGAACACCTGTCCGTCGAAGCGATCGCGGCTTTCGTCGACGGCGAGCTGCGGATGAACGCGCATTTGCGGGCCGCACATCACCTTTCGTTGTGCTCCCAGTGTGCGGCCGAGGTCGACGATCAGAGCCGGACGCGTGCGGCGCTACGCGATTCGCGCCCTATCCGCATCCCCAGCACGCTGCTGGGCATATTGGCTGACATTCCCTATGAGTCGCCCGACGACTCCTCCGCCCAGGTATCGGACGGTTTCGCGGACCGCGACGGCCGTCCTCGGCGCAAGCGCCGGTAGGGTGCCGCTTTCGACCGATACCCACCGATCGATCGGCGGCCAACGCATCGGTCACCTCACACGCGCGTTCATGCCGACCGACGGCGCGCCGTGGATACTAGGGTGGACACGGACAACGCCGGTGCCGCGTATTTCGCCCGGTGAAGGCCTGTCTCGAGCGTTCAATTACAGGACCCAAAAGGGATGACGTGACCTCCGACCAAGCAAAAGACAGCGGCAACCGCTTGGCGCCGCGCCCCATCTCGCGTCCGCCGGTCGACCCCGCATCGAGTCGGGAGTTCGGTCGTCCGGCGGGCCTGCGTGGGTCGTTCGTGGCCGAACGGGTCCGTCCGCAGAAGTATCGGGACCAGGCTGAATTCCGGCCCAGTGACCGAGTGGCCGACCCCGTCCTGCAGGAGGCATTCCACCGTCCCGACGGCAGCCCCGAGTCGTTACAGCGGCACCCGGTGGACGCTAACGCTCTGGCCGCCGAAAAAGACGGTGTCGAGCCCGACGAGTTCGACGATCCCTGGCGAGACCCGGGCGCCGCTGCGGCGCTGGGCACCCCGGCGGTCGCACCGTCGCAACCAGGGACCGCGCTGGGCTACGGCGGCAAACTGGGCGTGCGCGACGTCTTATTCGGTGGCAAGGTGTCCTACCTCGCGCTGCTGGTCTTGCTGTTGATCGCGTTGGTCATCGGCATGCTCGGCGGTGTGATCGGCCGCAAGACCGCCGAGGTCGCCGAGGCTTTCACCACCTCCAAGGTGACGCTGTCGACCAACGGCAACGGCGAAGCCCCGGCCGGTCGCTTCGCAAAGGTGGCGGCCGCGACGGCCGGAGCCGTCGTGACCATCGAGTCCAAGAGCGACCAAGAGGGCATGCAGGGCTCCGGTGTGGTCATCGACGGCCGCGGCTACATCGTCACCAATAACCACGTCATCTCCGAGGCGGCGAACAACCCGAGCCAGTTCAAGACGACGGTGGTGTTCAACGACGGCAAAGAGGTGCCGGCAAACCTGGTGGGCCGCGACCCCAAGACCGACCTGGCCGTGCTGAAGGTCGACAACGTCGACAATCTGTCGGTCGCGCGCCTCGGCGATTCCGACAAGGTGCGGGTGGGTGACGAAGTTCTGGCCGCGGGTGCGCCGCTGGGCCTGCGCAGCACCGTGACGCACGGCATCATCAGTGCGCTGCACCGACCGGTGCCGCTGTCGGGGGAGGGCTCGGACACCGATACGGTGATCGACGCGCTGCAGACCGACGCGTCGATCAACCATGGAAACTCCGGTGGTCCGCTGATCAACATGGAGTCCCAGGTGATCGGCATCGACACCGCGGGTAAGTCGTTGTCCGACAGCGCAAGTGGGCTGGGCTTTGCCATCCCGATCAACGAGGCCAAGCAGGTCGCCGAGACGCTGATCAAGGATGGCAAGATCGTGCACCCCACGCTGGGGGTCAGCACCCGGTCCGTGAGCAACGCGATCGCGTCCGGTGCCCAGGTGGCCAACGTGAAGGCCGGTAGCCCCGCGCAAAAGGGCGGAATCCTGGAGAACGACGTCGTCGTCAAGGTCGGTAACCGCAAGGTGGCCGACGCCGACGAGTTCGTCGTCGCCGTCCGGCAATTGACCATCGGCCAGGATTCGCCGGTCGAGGTCGTCCGCGACGGCCGGCACGTCACGCTGACCGTGAAACCAGACCCTGACGGCAGCTGATGTTCGGCAGCCTGAGCTGGGAGCACATGCTCGTCCTCGTCGTGGTCGGGCTGGTGGTCCTCGGGCCGGAGCGGCTGCCGGGTGCCATCCGGTGGACGTCGAACGCCTTGCGTCAGGCGCGTGACTACCTCAGCGGTGTGACCAATCAGCTGCGCGAGGACCTCGGACCGGAGTTCGACGATCTGCGCGTCCCGCTCAGCGAACTGCAGAAGCTACGCGGGATGACTCCGCGCGCGGCGTTGACCAAGCACCTGCTCGACGGCGACGACTCCTTCCTGACCCACGCCTTTGACAAGCCGGTCAACGGGGCGCTGTCGCAGACTCCGCTGGCGGACCCGGCCGGGGCGAACGGGCAGCCGCCGGCGGCAGAACAGCGGCCCGGCGGTCACACGCCATTCGACGCCGACGCGACCTGAACGCAATCGAGCCCCCCAGCTGTGGGATCGCGCCTCCTCAGCGCCGGGTCGGATCGAGCCCGAGCGATACGCCGGCGAGCCCGCGCTTTCGCGCCGAC